>JBBRPT010000065.1:0-36437 GCA_038227635.1 Leptolyngbyales cyanobacterium
CGGCAAACGTTTCCGGGCGCACGCCGCATAGTCGTTTGAAGGCTTCGGGTTTAAGGTCTTGGACTTGTTCGTAGCTCATTTGCTTTACCTCCTTGACCTACTTGTACTGACTTTTTCAGACTTTTGCAAGAAGTCTATTGATTTAAGGTTTCTACAGCATAGGTTTTGCCTCAAAACGATTCGATTGAGTCTGCAACGGCTAGGGGAACAGGATAAAACAACTTAATCATTATTTTAGAAATGCATTCTTACAAGATTGACCACATCTATGAACTTCTGCCCAAATTCTGTTGACACGTGAGGCACTATTTAAGTTAGGGACGGCTTGAGTCTTTAGTATAACTAGCTCTTCGCCAGAAGGAATCTCACCTATTATGTCGTCCCCATTGTTGCGTAAATTTACTTTTTTTATAACAGTAACTACTTCTCCTCTTGAGGGAATGTGAGAAGGTCTAATGTTCGCGCTTATATCGAGAGGAGATTTAGTTGAAGCGTTACCGGAATTATTACTTGTGTCGCCTAACAAGATCCAACCATCAATCGTTGAAAACTGACCAGTTTCTAGAGAAACGGTAGAGCTTTTTTCTGAAGAGAGTGGCTGGGTCATACTTTGGTACTTCGGATAAACTACTGCGAATACACCAGCAACTAACATAGCTACGATACCAATCATTAATGATGGATCAGAGGTGGCATTCTGGATTCTTCTAACACTTGAGTGGGAAACTTCTGATTGATATTGAACAAATTTCTGAAGAATTGGCTCTTCAATCAGTGCTACTTCTTTGTCAGTTACATAATATCTCTTTTGAACTTCTTGTAACTCTCTACGTGAATCATCAGAAATTGGATATTCATGCTGAATAGACTGAATAAACGCGTTAGTATAGTTTTCCTGCCATTCTTTCTTAAGTTGAAGAATCTGAGAGTAGCTCGATAAGGCATCTCTATCTTTGACATTCAATGAAGTTTGAATTTCTTTTAACTTATCAGAAATGTCATTGACTTCAGGATACACTTTCTGGATTAAATTAAAGGCTTCAGTAGTATATTCGTTAAGTCTCTGCCGATACTCTTGTAGCTCATCGACTAACCTTTCAAGAGATTGCACGACTGAAACAAATGCATCATCTTTCGTCCAACTATTATCCTTTACTGCTTTACCTTCTTTGGGAAGAAATTGGATATCATCCTGAAGATTGAGTGCCTCTTGCCATGCATGTATTGGGCGAATAAGTATAGGAACAAGATCAACCTTCTCATCTAGATGACGTTGTATAGCAAGTTTCACTATGGGATGAAATAAAGTGTCTTGTTGTCGATATAGTGACGTAAAATCCGAACTAATTAGTAGACCGATAATGTCAGCTTCAAGTAGCTTCGCACGAGCTTCTTCCTGATTACGATTGGGAGAATCACTGAACCAAAAAACATCTTCGGGATTCACAATCCCACTAAGATGCTTACCCAGTTCAATTTGTGAAGTCACGTCTAGACGCTCGTTTCGATAGATGAAGAAAAACTTAAAGTTTTTAGTAGTCATTTGCTAAATGATAGCTTATAAGAATACTCTTAAATTGAATTAGAAAGTTCCTATCGTCTCCTAGCTGGCAAAATCAGATAACATTTCTTGAATCTCGGCTTCTAATTCCTCGGCAATAGTGCAAAGTGCTTGATTTTGATTTTTCCAGCTACTGACAACTGCTTTTCCGTTTTTAGGTAGGTGTTGGATCTCTCCAAACTTTAGGCTTCTCAAAGATGAGGTTTGCTTGAGAAGAATTGGGATGATGCGAACGTTCCGTTGGTGCACCCTACTAACCTCTTGATAAATTTCTTCAATTCCTTGATTGTAAAAATGTATGTAGTCAGGACTAATCAGAGGTAAGAACAACTGACAAGAGTTCAATTGTTCTTCAATACGTGTCTTTCTGATCTCCCCAGGACGGATCATTTCCTTATGCCAAACTGATATTGTTCCTTCTTGTTTCAAATTGCTCAAGCATGTCTCTTCAAATTTCTTTCTTAAGCCATCATCCTTAGAAGCAAAAGAGACAAAAACTTTAATAGTTTGATTTGATGAAATGGGTTTAGTTTCAAGGTAAGGCACTTGAGGAGATGTAGAACTGAAACTTTCACAGATTGTCTGAGCTTTTCTCCCACTTGCCAAGGCTTCTTCACTTTGCTTTTCTAAAGCATCAAGTTCTTTTGACAATCCATCTATTCTTCGTTTAATCCCTTCAATTTGCCCCTCCAACTGACCTTTACGAATAGGATGATCCTCATAGCGAAGACTATTCTGCATCTTGGTCAGTAATTCAAAGTCCTTCTTAAGTTCATTTTCTAAATATCGTTTATGCTCTCGATGGGAAATCATATTTTACGTACTCCCAACTTAGCCTGTACTTGCTCCCATGCTGTTTTAATATTGAACCCTGTGCCCAACTCTATTTCACTTTCGTAATCCAAGAGGAATGGAATGATAGGTATAGCAACCTTCAACTTGTGTTTTACATCTAGACTAGGATCTGTAATTATTTCAGCAGCAGTTTTAGGAACAGATAATAAAGGGAGACGTTCTTCTAGAAGAGATAATAGCTGTTTCATTTCAGAATCAGTCAGCTTGTTTTCTTCAAGAGCATTGAGTAGATTTTGGGTCAGTGCTAGTTGGCTTTGGGATAGCTGTTCAGCAATACCTTCAATCACAGCTTTTTCTGTTTGACTGTATGAAGACAGGAGAGCCAGCCTCATTTCGGTCAAACCTTGATTAGTTGCAACTTGCCCTTCTAGAATAAGATCTAGCTTTTCACCAATCTGTCGTAGCTGGGTTCCCGCAGCCTTTACCTCAGCAGGCTGTTCCTCTACAGATGTTTTCTGACTAAGCTCCTCATATTCCTGCTGATGCTGAGAGATGGATTCCTTAAGACGCACAATCTCACGACGGTACTTGCCCTTACGAAGTGGATCATCCTCGTACCTTAAGGTTTCCTCAAGTTCTCCCAGAAGGCTCTCATCGCCAGCAATATTGTTTAACAGGTTGCTTAATCGTTGTTCAAATATTTTGGGGTTCACGCAACTATGCTTTGATTATGGGTAGGTACAACCGCTACTATGACACCACTAAATTTAGCGCATTTTCTAAGGACGCATTTCTAAATTAATGATGAAGCTGGTTCTTCTTGTCCTCCCAGCCGTTGCAGACTCAATCGAATCATTGAGCTTGAATTGTTGCATCACTGAATTTCTGGCTTAGAAAACCGATTAATAGGCTGGAGCATTTCCCAACTTGGGCAAGCCAGGACGGGTGTTTGGAACTCGTGAGTTGAACACGCCTAAAATCGGCAAGACAACTTACATCGTGGTGTACCGGGTCAAGCAAGACGAGATTCAGATTCTCCGAGTGCTGCCAGAGATGCGAGATGTTGATGCCCTTCTAGAAGGTTTCCCGGACGAGGAGAGCTAATGTGTGGCAACGACTCAGGTTCGCTCAACGTCTCGATCGGGGTGTTAACTTTTTGCCTAATGGCATTCAAAGTCTGCTATTCTGCCAAACTGCAAGGGCAACCTTTTCAACCTGCACTTTATGATCGAAGTCGAACATCTCAGTAAGGTTTATGGCTCCACCTCCGCGATCGCTGATGTCACATTCTCAGTTGAGCCAGGTGAGATTCTTGGCTTTTTGGGACCCAACGGAGCCGGAAAAACAACGACGATGCGAATTTTGGCGGGCTATCTACCTGCCACGAGCGGCACAGCAAAAGTCGCCGGATTTGAGGTGCATGAAAACTCGATGGCAGTGCGACAGCGCATCGGCTATCTGCCCGAATCCCCACCGCTCTACCCTGATATGACGGTTGAGGGATATCTCAGCTTTGTGGCTCAAATTAAAGGCGTGAACGCGGGCGATCGTCCTCAGCGCATCCAGTCAGCGTTAACGCGCTGCAATCTGCTTGAAAAACGCAAAACGATTATTCGCAAACTGTCAAAAGGGTTTCGGCAACGAGTCGGCATTGCTCAAGCGATCGTCCATGATCCCCCCGTCATTATTTTGGATGAGCCGACCGTCGGACTCGATCCCCGACAAATCATCGAGGTGCGGAATCTGATCAAAAATCTGGCAGGAGATCACACCGTGATCCTCTCGACGCACATTTTGCCCGAAGTCAGCATGACGTGTAGCCGCGTTGCGATTATCAATCACGGTCAGGTAGTGGCAACTAATACGCCCGAAAGTTTAATGACGCAACTGATGGGCGGTTCAGGTTATGAGTTAGAAGTCGAGGGAGATTTTGAGTCAGTGCAGCGATGTTTGCAAGCGGTGCAGGGCGTGAAAGCGATCGAGCCAATGTCTAGCGATTTGCTGCCTCAAAACCGTCTCAAAATCAAAGTCGTCTCCGAGTCCGAGACGGAGCTAGGCTCAGAGATTGCGACGGCGTTAGTCAGTCATCAGTTAGGACTGTATGAGATGCGGCGAGTGCAGGCAAGTTTAGAAACGGTGTTTTTGCAGCTTACAACCGAAGAAACGCCCATCGAGAATCCATCTGAATCTGATGCAGCGAACGGGTTTCCCGCAGCGGAGCTATTCGAGGAGGCACCTTAAATGAAACTGCTAACGTATAACGTTTTGGCGATTTATCGACGCGAGTTGCAAAGCTATTTTGCGTCTCCGTTGGCGTATGTGATCGCAACCATTTACTGGATCTTGGCTGGCATTTTATTCAAAGCCGCCTTTGATGGTGTGATTGACCAAGGTAATTTTGTGGATTTGCAAGCTCAATCTGGGGTTCCGATTCCTCCGATCGATGTGCCTTATGAGTTGCTTCGCACATACTTAGGTGTGATGGGTTCGCTATCGCTGTTTGTGTTACCGATTTTGTCAATGGGGCTTTACGCTGACGAACGCAAACGCGGCACACTCGAATTGTTGGCAACGTCTCCGATCACCAATTGGGCAGTTGCGATCGGGAAATTATTAGGAGTGCTGACATTCTTTATCACGATGTCGCTGCCGTTGCTGGTGTATGAAGCGATCGCGCTTAATGGTGTGAGTCCTCCCGTTCCACTCAGCGTTATTCTTTTGGGTCATTTAGGATTAATCTTATTAGCTGCTTCAGTGCTTTCACTCGGAATGTTTGTTTCTTCTTTAACGGACAGCACAATTTTGGCAGCGATTCTCACCTTTGCGTTAGTTCTCTGTCTGTGGATTGTCAGTGAATTAGCCAAAAATTTTGGTGGCATCGTAGGAGATGCGCTATTTAATTTATCTCTGCTGAAGCATTACACAAACTTAGTTCAAGGTGTAGTTGACACGAGTAGTCTAGTGTTATTTGCTAGCTATATTTTTCTCGGAATATTTCTGACTGCCCAATCGATCGACGCATTGCGATTCCAACGTTCTTAGTGATTTTTATGAAGACCTCGCAGCCTCGTCCCGCATTCCTTAAATACTGGAGAACTCTGTTTTGGGCAGGTCCGCTTCTGACCATTATGGGTCTCTCAGCCGGAGTCGTCTCAGGAGGTTGGACTTCGATTCCGCTAGGGCTGATCATCACTGGTATCGTGATTATGGGGCTGTGGGTAGTGTTTTTAGGTCGTGGCGGCGATGCACGGCAACCTCAATTTTGGAGTCGGCGATCGACGCAGGTTAGCACCAATGCTTTGGTCAGCACGATCGCGGTTTTTGTGATTTTAGGATTGCTCAATTTTTTAGTGAGCCGTCATCCGACGAGAATTGATTTAACCGAAGGTCAACTGTTTACCCTTTCGCCAGAGTCTCAGCAAGTAGTGCGTGAGCTGTCTCAAGCGGTAAAAGTGTGGATTTTTGACGGTCAGCAAAACTCTCAAGACCGAGATTTGTTAGAGAACTATCAGCGACAAAATCCTAAGTTCTTGTTTGAGTTTATTGACCCCGAAGCTAACCCCGGGTTAGCCAGTTCATTTGGCATTAAAAATAGTGGCGAAAACCGGGATGTCTATCTAGAGTTGCAGTCGAGCAAGCGCAGGCAGTTTGTGCAGAGCATCAGTCCTCAGATTCGCCTCTCTGAAAACCGCATCACTAGCGGAATCCTACAACTGACTCGCGATCGCCAGTCTAAACTCTACTTTTTACAAGGACACGGAGAACGATCGCTTGATGCGGGACAAGGGGCAATTTCACAAGCGACGCAAGCGCTCAAAGATAAGAATTTTGTCGGTGAACCGCTCAATTTAGGACTCACCGGAAAAGTGCCTGCCGATGCGGTGGCAGTGATGGTCGTAGGTTTAGTTCGCCCGTTGCCAGAGGCAGAGATCACTGCGCTGCAAACCTATCTCAATCAAGGCGGAAATCTACTCGTCGCGGTTGACCCCACGATTAAATCGGGATTAGATACTCTGCTCAATGGGTGGGGCGTTAATCTAGACGATCGAGTGGTAATCAACGCCTCCGATCGTCAGGTTCGCGGCAAGGGTCCGACAGCGATCGTGATCGCGCAGTATGGTGACCATCCAATCACTAAAGATTTTCGCAACAGCAATTCCATTTATCCACTCGCACGCCCTTTAGAAATCACTCCGGTTCCGGGAGTGCAATCAACGCCCCTGTTATTGACTGATCCCAATAGTTGGGCAGAAAGTAACCTCAAAGAGCAGCCGCTCAAATTGGATGGGGGAGATCGACCCGGACCGATCGCGATCGGCGCAGCGTTCACTCGCCAAGTTACGCCCTCTCCTCAACCAAGCCCGTCTCCATCGGTTAGCCCATCTTCTCAAGCGTCTGTTACTCCGTCTTCGAGGGTTTTGGGGTCTCCGAGTCCGTCTGCGTCGGTCAGCCCTTCAGCATCTCCAAGTCCGACTTCAACTCCATCGGCTCCGCCTTTCGCCCAAGGCACGAGAGAATCTCGACTCGTCGTTTTCGGAAACTCTACCTTTGCTACCGACGGACTGTTTGGTCAATATCTGAATGGAGACGTGTTTGTTAACTCGGTCAGTTGGCTGAGTCAGCAAGACCAGCAGCCGTTATCGATTCGCCCTAAAGACTTTAAAAATCGGCGCATTACCCTCACAAACGAGCAAGCCAACGTTTTGGGGTTCATTGCCCTGGTTGCAGTTCCGCTAGTAGGATTAACGAGCGCGGGCTTTGTTTGGTGGAGACGACGATAAAATCTATAAACTCTGTAACACTCAGCGCGATCGTATGATTTTCCTTGCAGAATAGAGACACTCGCTTTTTTGCGCGCCGCTAACTATCATGTCAATTCTGAATCGATCGCCCCAAACTGAAACCGAAACTCGAACTCGCATTCTCAAGTCTGCGCTTAAACTGTTTGCTCGCAATGGCTACGATGGCACCACGACCCGCGACTTAGCAGAACACGCTGGAGTTGCAGAAGGAACGCTATTTCGTCATTTTGAAAACAAGAAGGCGATTTTAATTGAGATTGCTACTCAGGGATGGATCGAGATTCTCACAGATTTGCTGACTGAGTTGAGCGAAATGGGCAGCTATAAAGCCGTAGCACAAGTGATGCGCCGACGAATGCTGCACCTACACCAAAATGCAGATATGCTCAAAGTCTGCTTTATGGAAGCCCAGTTTCACCCCGACCTGCGTGAACACATCCAATCAGAAGTGATCATCAAAATGACGGATGTAGCAGAAGCTTTCTTTCAAACCGCGATGGATCGAGGCGTTTATCGCCAGATGAATCCGAAACTGATAGCGCGAGTGTTTTTGGGCATGTTCGCGATCGCAGGCTTCAGTCAAGACACCATTCTGGGATCTGATAGCTCTCCCGGTGAGATGAAAGAAATGGCAGAAGGGTTGGCTGACATCTTCCTAAACGGAGTCTTGGCATAGTTGAGACGCAGCTAAATAGTCTGTCCACACTATTGATTCTTGCGTCTAGTTCAGGAATGTCTCGAAAAATTCACCTCTTGCACAAGAAAGTAGATTGGTTGCTCAAAACTACGATCGTGTCTCAGTCTCTCGCGGCTCTCTAAACAAATTGAGATTCTAGACAGCATACAAGCTGCTATGAGAACCAAAAAGTTTAAGAGATTCGCAAGTTCTTGCAGAAATGCTGGAGTTTGCGAGAAGCTATCTACACTGTGCTGTTTGTTCGCTTTATTCTGTGAATCAACCTCGCTCTGTCTTGACAGAAATAACCCCCACCGACTGGCACGGTAGCCTAGATCTAGAGTTTGCAAACCGTCAAGGTTCGACTCAGATCATTCACAGTCAGGCAAAAGCGCCTCTAAAGATACAGCGCCCCTTTTATCCAGAGGGAGCCGAGGTTTGTCAGAGCGTGATCATGCACACCGCAGGCGGAGTTGTGGGGGGCGATCGGCTTTCTGTTGATATTCGTCTCCATCCAAACGCTCATGCACTGATCACAACAGCAGCAGCCAGCAAGATTTATCGCACAAATGGAAAAGAAGCTAGACAAATCGTTCACGTAGACGTGGCAAGTGGAGCCTGCTTAGAGTGGTTGCCGCAAGAGACGATCGTCTTTAACCAAGCCATTTATCGCCAGGAAATGCGGGTCAATCTCGCGCCTGATGCGACTTGGCTCGGTTGGGAAATCACTCGCTTTGGTCGCAGCGCTAGAGGCGAACGGTTTATTGAGGGTGAGTGGCGATCGCACACCGAAGTTTGGCAGCGCGATCGTCCGATTTGGGTCGATCGTCAGTGGCTACCGGGCAGTGAGGAGTTATTTACCAGCCCTCACGGGTTGGCAAACTATCCAGTCGTGGCAAGCGTTGCCTGGATTGGGCGATCAGTCGATCCTGAGTTGGTTGAAAAAGCTCGTTCTGTTTGGTTGGGTAGTGGGGAGATCGGTGTGACTCGTCTGATGTCTGGGCTACTGTGTCGATATCGAGGCACGTCTACAAGGGAGGCGCGACAGTGGTTGATCGAGGTCTGGCGCTTGGTGCGATCGTGGTCTCTCAATCGATCTGTCTGCATTCCAAGAGTGTGGCAACTGGAGACATCATGAATCACGGACTTCCGATCGGGGTTTCTCCAGAATGGTTGGTCGGTTGCTCCTGGGTTCATTCCAGAAGGGGATCAGATTGTCAGCAAGACTTAGCTGACAAGCGTTGAAGGAGAAACCACTCGCTTACGCCGTTATTTGGCTCGCTCACGTAGAAGACAACTCATTTGTCAACCTAGACCACGACGATGACTAGAGAACGATGAAGAAGACGGCAATTTTAATTAGCATCTTGGTCAGTCCGCCGATCGCCTTCGGAGTGTTGGTATTCATCGTGTATTTTTGGGGCATTCCAATCCCTGTAGAGGGAGACGTGCTGTATGAGGATCAACAGGGAGTAAACAAGATTGTTGGCGATCAACTTATAGGAGGGGGATACATTTTTCCACCAGACAGCGGGCGAGATGTTTGGATGCGGGTTCACACCACTGCAAATCTATCAGACGAATCTTTATTCGGAATCTCATCAACCTGTTCATCCAAAAACTTTAAAAAGATCCAGGCTTGGTTCATTCAAAGGGTTACAACCCAAAAGCAGTTTGGACTCATTCCGATGGCTGGCTCTTCTCAAGTTGATCAAGCTGTTTTGGAAGACGATGCAAACCTTCGATGTGGAGGCGGAATCGCAGATGACAATGTCAGGGAGAACCTGTTTGGTAAATCGCCAGAAGACTGTATAACTAGCTGGGTTTTATATCACAAACCTAGCGGTTTCTACTATAAGCGAGTATCTTGTATTTTCTAGACCACTGGCAGCTATCTATATCACCACAACATTTTTAATTCACACCATCATTGGCTTGCTAGTCGAGTTCTGAATCTGCCTACAAAGCGCCAACCTTTGAATTCATGACTTATGATTGGACATGGAAATTTTCTCTCCCATGTTCCAGCTTGCCAAATTCTTCCGATCAGCAGCGGATTGAGGAGGAAAACGGGGTCTCTCTGGAGTGTGGTAAAAGGCTAGGTATGGGTCAAGAAATTTCTGCGAGTCGCCGATTTGGGATGGAACAACCTTGGCTTGAACAGTGGGTCGATCGAGCTTGGCTTCTAGGACTACTGATTGCAGCAATGGTGCTGTTTGGCGTGAATCTTGGAGACTTGCCCCTCAGAGATTGGGATGAAGGCATCGTTGCTCAGGTCGCTCGTGAAATGTGGCGATCGCCCTTTGCGTCTAAAACCTGGCTTTATCCCATAGATCTAGCTGGAAATCCCTACTTTAACAAACCGCCTCTGATGCACTGGCTGGTGGCATTGACCTACTCGATCGCGGGGGTAAGCGAATTAACCTCTCGTCTACCAGGAGCAATGCTGACTGCCTGTTCTGTCCCCCTTCTCTACTGGATCGGACGGGAAATCTTTTTTCAACGTACAGCAGCCATCTTTTCGGCATTGGTTTATCTAACCTGGCTGCCCGTAGCGCGACAGGGACGGATGGCGATGCTCGACGGAGCCGTGCTGTGTTTCTTTTTGCTGATGATGGCGTGCCTATTGCGATCGCGTCGCGATTTGCGCTGGGGCTTAGGGGTCGGTATTGGGTTTGGGCTAATCTGCCTAACGAAGGGCATCTTGGGGCTATTGCTGGCGGCGATTGGGGGGCTATTTTTAATCTGGGATACCCCTCGTCTTTTGACCTGTCGCTATCTCTGGCTCGGCATGGCGATCGGAGCGACTCCGGTGGGGATGTGGTATGGCGCTCAGTGGTCACACTATCACCAACAGTTTGTCGATGCCCATTTATTGAACCAGTCTCTTGTGCGGGTTTGGGGAACGGTAGGCAATAACGACGGTCCGGTTTGGTATTATCTGTTGGAAATTCTGAAATATGGCTTTCCGTGGCTGCTGTTTGTGCCTCAGGGGTTGCATCTGGTTTGGGAAAATCGCGGTTTAAGCTGGGCACGTTTGGCGATCGTGTGGAGCGGGGTTTATTTGCTGATCATTTCAGCCATGCAAACTAAACTTCCCTGGTATGTTTTGCCCATCTATCCGGCTCTGTCGCTGATGGTAGGTGCCCAACTCAGCAGAATGTGGAACCCCCGGATGATGGGAATTCAACAGCCGCGCCCGATCGTTCATGCCCGAATCTGGTCTGCCGTATTTGCAGGGTTTGGGCTGATGATATGGGGCTTGAGTGCCTATTTCACTTTCTTTGCTCCTCAGCAAGATATTCAGCTTGTTTCCTCGACTTTAGCGTTCACCATCACGGTCACTGCAATTTTGATTCTGAGGCAAGACACCCAGTTTATCTCGGTGCTAATTTGGGGCACTTATCTAACCCTGGTGGTGCTGATGATGTCGAGTCATTGGGTCTGGGAGCTAGCCGAAACCTATCCAGTCAAGCCCGTGGCAGCGATGATTCAACAACATACGCCTCGTGGTCAGGTGATTTATACGTCTTATCCAGATTTCCGTCCCTCGCTAAATTTTTATAGCGATCGTGTGGTGATTCCGGCGGCTGAAGAAGAGTTACAGCAGCGACGGAAGACTGACCTTCACCCTTACCAACTACTAAAAGCTTCAGCGCAAAGCTACCTGCCTGCTAAACAAACTCAGGTTTTAGATATGAAAGAAGGCTGGATTTTGGTGACTCGCAGTCCACGTTCACGATCAGTGCCAACAGTGAACGCTAGCCGCAGTCAAAAAACTGGGAATTCTTCACCCCTTAACTGAAGCGCGATCAACGCCATCGGGTGGCTTGCGAAAGGCAGCGATGAGTAAACAAAAGATGCCGACGTTAATAAAAGCATCTGCCAAGTTAAAGACAGGAAAGTTGATCAGCCGAACGTCAAGAAAATCAATGACGTGACTGAGCACGAAGCGATCGATGCCATTTCCTAGCGCTCCGCTCAAAATAAACCCGTAGCCCAACTGCTCCCATCGGTCAAACCGGGGACCAAACCATGCCATTGCCATCAGTCCGAGGCTAACCGCGAGGGAGAGCCAGCGCAGCCACACGCTGCCCTGAAAGAGGCTAAACGCGGCTCCCTTGTTGACCACATACGTAATGTGAAAAACACCTGGCAAAAGAGGAATAGATTGAGAAAGCACCATGGTTTTCACAACCCAAAGTTTTGTGAGGCGATCGAGCAATAGACCTACGATCGCAGCTAGCCAGAAAAAACGGTTTTTGAGCATTCAGGGGAGAGATCGAGGACTAATAAAACATTAAACGACGCATCACAAACGCCAGCACCGTCACGGCACAAACGACCGCAAATTGCCCGGGTAGAGGCGTAAGAGAGTAAGTCTTTAAAGCATCCCACAAGGATGGAGAGTCTGCATTCGTCCATTTCAACCCATAAGATAAAAATAGGTAAAAGATTCCAGTTAGATGAATGACTAACAGCCCACAAAAACAGCTAAACGCGAGCGATTCTGGGCGAGGAGGCGTTTTGAACGCAAGATATCCACACAGCCATGCGCCAGGAATAAAGCCCAGCAAATAGCCAAAACTCGGCTTACTAAAGTAGTGAATTCCGCCGCCGTCATTAAAGATTTCAAAGCCAGCTAACCCCAATAACAAATAAGCAATTTGGGAAATGACTGCCGCATTTTTTCCGCCCAGACAGCCGACTAACAGCACGGCTCCGATCTGATAGCTCACGCCCAAAAAATGCAGCGGAACCGTTTGCGGAGTCCAAGTCCACGGCACGTCAGTGATTGAGGCTTTGAGCAGAGTGCCCCCGATCGTTAGCAATAACCCTGTCAGCGCCCACAGCATATCGGTGAGCGTGATGGTGGGTCTAGTCAGTTGTGAGGAAGAAGTTGACCGTGGCATAGTGATTGAAATTGTATCACTGGGTCAGCGATCAGAATTTTTGCATTCTCTAGACGCTGATGGGCTGCTAATCTGAATAGCTAAGAGTTTTGAATCTTCCTACGTTTGACTTCTATGTTGACTTCTTCGATCGCGCCCATCGCCAAAATCTATCATCAGCCTCTGCCCGATTTGCTATTTGAGGCGCAGCGAGTACATCGAGAGCATCACGATCCCCGTGCCGTGCAAATGTGTACGCTCAGCAACATTAAAACGGGTGCTTGCCCAGAAGACTGCGGCTACTGCTCTCAGAGCGTGCATCACCAAACAGATTTGAAGCCAGAACCTCTAATGGATCTAGAAGGCGTTGTTGCGGAAGCTCAAGTTGCCAAAACTGCCGGATCGACGCGCTTCTGTATGGGAGCAGCTTGGCGAGAAGTGCGGGATGGGGCACAGTTCGATCGAGTTCTCGAGATGGTGCGTCAGGTTGCCGCGCTGGATCTTGAAGTCTGCTGCACGTTGGGAATGCTCAAGCCTCATCAGGCAAAACAGCTTAAAGAAGCGGGGCTGACGGCATACAATCACAATCTCGACACGTCACCCAGCTATTACGAGAAGATTGTCACGACTCGCACCTATCACGATCGCTTAGAAACCATTCGTGCCGTCAGCGAAGCCGGAATCTCAGTCTGCTGTGGCGGCATTGTCGGACTCGGTGAATCGGTTCAAGATCGCTTAGACCTGCTCGAAGCGCTATCAAATCTGAATCCGCCGCCCGAATCGGTGCCGATTAATTGCTTGGTGCCCGTAGCCGGAACGCCGCTTGAAGGTGCGCCTGCGATCGACTCGATCGAGCTAGTTCGCATGGTTGCCACGACCCGAATTTTGTTTCCCAAGGCGATGGTGCGCCTGTCAGCCGGACGGTTAGAGATGAGCGACGAACTACAAGCGCTGTGCTTTTTAGCGGGTGCAAATTCAATCTTCACTGGGGCAGTGCTGTTGACGACTCCGAACCCGGAGCGATCGCAGGATGAGCGACTGCTCGATCGTTTAGGAATGATCCCCAAATCGCTTTGACTGCTCTCTCGTTTGCCGCTTTAGCGCTTATGCTATTTTGCCGCAATAAACTCGTCTACTGTCAACCCAGAAGTCCGAATCAGACTCCGCAGAGTTCCTTTTGCCACTTCGCGATGGTCGGGCACCGAAAGCGTAGCAGATTGACCATCTTTGACCATAATAATGATGTGACTTCCAGTTTGACGAACCACTTCTCAACCCAAAGACTCAAAGACACAAACAACCTCACGCCCACTCAAAATTGGAAGAGCAGATCCCATAATCTACGCGACAACCTCGACTTGATGAGTCTCCACAGTGAGCGGCATTCCTCGTTCAGCACGACCTTGCAGACAAGCGACGATCGCATCCTGAACGTTAGCTAAGGCTTCTGCTCGCGTTTGCCCTTGACTCACACAGCCAGGAATACTTGGGCATTCTGCAATCCACATCCCGTCTTCGTCACGGTCAAGCGTTACATTAAACTTCATGTGGAGTTTGAACGGGACGGCAATCACATTTTAGGCTATGCGGTGAGTTGATAGGAATTAGAGCGGATTTGCCACACCCATCTAAAGTGCCATCCATGCGGACGTTAGAATACCAATCAACATCCCTTCCTTCAGGAGCGATCGATGACTTTATCTAAGCTCAACCCCAATCCGCAACCGCTGCCGTTGGCATTGCCTCCTCTAGAGAATGGCGATCGGCTCACCCGTCACGAATTTGAGCGCCGCTATAATGCCCTTCCCTGCCTCCGCAAAGCCGAACTGATCGAAGGAGTTGTCTATATGCCTGCTGCACTGAGGTTTAGAAGTCATGGCGAACCTCATGGCAATCTGGTGATTTGGCTGGGAAATTATAAAGTTGCAACCCCCGGAGTGAATTTAGGGGTTGAACCGACTGTGCGATTAGACGCAGACAATTCGCCTCAACCAGATGCTGTCTTACTCATCGATTCGTCTTGCGGTGGGCAATCCAGGATTAGCGAGGATGATTATGTAGAAGGTGCGCCAGAACTCGTCGTAGAAATTGCCGCGAGTAGTGCCGCGATCGATTTAGGAGACAAGAAACGTGCTTACCGTCGCAATGGCGTTCAAGAATATATAGTCTGGCAGGTTTACGATCGTCGCATTGATTGGTTTTGGCTGAAGGATGGAGAGTATCTGTCTCTGCCTGCCGATGAGCAAGAGATTACTCGCAGTCAAATATTTCCAGGTTTGTGGCTCTCGATCGCCGCGATGCTGTCAGGGCAGATGCAGCAAGTCTTGTCAGTTTTGCAGACTGGGTTAAATTCAACCGATCATCAAACCTTTGTGCAGCAGTTAACCGCCTTTCAAACATCAGATTAGAGCAGATGGCGATCGTTCCTTCAGCTTGATTAATCGCTAAAACGATCGAGCTTTAACACCAATCCAGGTAGGATGTTTTCTCCCAATAAGTCAATTGGGAGATTCAACACTTCGACAGGGCGATTGAATCGATAGAGTTCTACTTGCTGGTCTTGAGGGTTGACCAGCCAGCCTAGCTGCACGCCATTGTCTAGATATTCCTGCATCTTGGTTTGCAAGTCTTGAAGGTTATCGGTTGCCGATCTCAGTTCGATTACAAAATCGGGGGCGATCGGAGGAAATGTGCGGCGTTGAGTTGGCGTTAAAGCTTCCCATTTTTCGCGCTGAACCCAAGCGGCATCGGGAGATCGATTCGCTCCGTTTGGAAGTTTAAAGACAGTGGAAGAACTGAAGACGAATCCCAAACTTGTTTGCCGATTCCAGATACCCAAATCAATGATGAAGTCAGCCTCTCGTCTGCCGCTTTCTCCGCCTACGGGTGGCATAACGATCAGATCTCCTGTTTGAGTGCGTTCAAAGCGAAAGTTTTGGTTGCGACGACACAATTCATAAAACTGATCGTCCGTCAGATTTACCGTGTCTAGATTTAAGGTCAAAGCATTCATAATTTTTCGTGCTTTAGTCTGGTGAGAATCTAGATTATTTAGTCGTTGATGCCTAAATGCTTTTTGATTTGCTTGATCGAGAGATACATCTCATACAAGCGGTGATACATTGCCGAAGCTTTGAGATAAACTTTGTGCTCGACCGCAGGATAGCCTGAAACCGTTTGTCCGGCAGGCACGTCTTTATGAACACCCGCCTTGGCAGAGGCAACCGATCCGTCGCCCATCCTAGCGTTATTAGCAACGCCGACCTGTCCGGCGAGAATGACACGATTACCAATTTGAGTGCCGCCCGCAATGCCGCATCCCGATGCAAAAGCACAGGCTTCACCGACTTTCACGCCGTGACCGATCTGCACTAAGTTATCAATTTTGGTATTGCGACCAATTCGAGTCTCACCGACTGCGGGACGATCGACCGCTGAGTTACAGCCCACTTCAACGCCATCTTCAAGCACGGTATAGCCAGACTGCTCCATTTTGAGCCAGCCTTCGCGAGTCGGCACAAACCCAAACCCTTCAGAGCCAATGACTGCACCGCAGTGGATTACACAGTCAGCTCCGATGCGCGTGCGCTCTTGGATCGAGCAATTTGCATGAAGGACGGTACGATCGCCAATCTGCACGTCAGGATAAATCACAACATTAGGATGAATGATGGCACCCGCGCCAATTTTTGCCCCAGCCTGAATGACGACATGAGCACCGATCGACACATTTTCGGCAATCTGAACGGTTGGATCGATGACTGCCGTGGGATGAATGACAGGCGCAGGCTTAAATGGCTGATAGTAGAACGCGATCACTTGAGCAAAGGCAAGTCGCGGAGAACGCACCGATACCCAAGGAATGCCACGGGCATCAGCTTTGGCGTGTAAGTCTTCGTTAGGCGGAAGGATGAGGGCACTCGCGGCAGTCGAGCTGATCAACCCGGCAAATTTGTTGCTTTCTGCGTAGCTGATCGTGCCAGGAGCCGCATCGTCGATCGCCGCAACGCCCTTGATCTCAGGATCGTTATTTGAGTCAAGGGTCAAGCTATGAGCCACAACCGAGGAACCAAGTTTCTCAATGATTTCGCTAAACTTCATCACAAACGTAGTCAGATTGACGGTTATTCACCCTACACACTACACCTTATTTTCTGCACGCTTCAAGAAAGCAGCACACTCAATGTGAGCAGTTTGCGGAAAGAAGTCAGCAGGTTGCACTCGCTGAAGCTGATAATTACCATCAGCGCAGAATAGTTTGAGGTCACGAGCAAGGGTCGCCGGATTGCAGCTGACATAAACGATGCGCTCCGGGTTCATCTGGCGAAGCGTCTCAATGACAGAGCCGTCACAGCCTTTGCGCGGCGGATCTAAAAGAACGATATCGGGTTCGATCTCTAACGCAGGTAACCCCGTCTCGACGGTTCCGGTGAGAAAGGTGACATTTTCGAGTTGATTGAGTTCGGCGTTGCGAGCGGCTTGAGCAACGGCTTCGGGCTGGACTTCTAGCCCAATCGCAGTCTTGACTTTTTGAGCGATCGGTAAGGTCAAGGTGCCAATGCCGCTATAGGCATCCACAAACGTCTCGGTGCCCTTTAAATCTAACTGATTCAAGATCACTTTCATCAGAGCTTCGGCTTGCTCAGTATGGACTTGAAAGAACGTGTCGGGGAGAATTTGAAACTTTAAGCCCAAAAATCGCTCGTGTAAGTAGGGTTGCCCTGCAATGCAGCGAGTTTCTTTGCCAAAAATGCCGTTGGCTTTGGCACCGTTCACGTTTAACGAGACTCCGACGAGGTTGGGATAGCGATCGAGCCAGTCTTGAGCCTGATCATTCAATCCCACCAAGTTGGCATCTTTGCACACGAGGGTCAGCAATATCTCTCCAGTATGTCGTCCGATTCTCAAGCTGAGGTGCCGCACTTTGCCGCGATGAAGCTTTTCGTCGTAGATGCCCCAGCCGCGTTTTTGAATGTCTAATTTGACTTCCGCCAACAATGGATTCAGCCGCGGGTCTTGAATCGGGCATTGATTGAGGTTGATGAGCTGATGACTACCCTTTTGATAATATCCGGCTTGCACCTGTCCCGTTGCGGAACGGGTGAGTGGATAAGTCACCTTGTTGCGATAGGCTAACGGCTCCGAGACATTTAGCACAGCATCGACTGCTACACCTTGAAACCCGCCGATTCGCTCTAGAGCTTGAACGATTTGATTGCGTTTTGCCTCAAGCTGATAGTCATAATCGACGTGTTGCCATTGGCAGCCACCACACTTGTCGGCAACGATACAACTTGGTCTGATTCGGTGAGGAGAGCGGTCTAAAAGCTCGTGAACCTTGCCATTAGCGTAAGTCGGCTTGGTGCGAATGAGACGAACGATCGCTCGATCACCCGTGACAGTATCGGGAACGAAGACGACGCGCTCTCCGAATCGACCAACGCCATCGCCGCCCTCGGTAATGTCGGTGATGTTGACTTCGACCAGTTCTCCTTGTCGCCACAAGTCAGTTACAGGCGCAGTGGAGATCGATTCGGAGTCAGAAGACAGTTGTGGATCGGAAATGGTCACAGAGAATATTCCTGGTCTAGCATAAACGGATTTCTATTCTCGCTTCTCTCATCGACATATAACCGAACTCGCTGAAGTCTTGCAATTTATCGCAACGATCGAGCAAAAATCTGAGCAAAACTACATTTAAGACCAAAAGCAGTCTCGTTTGGAGTGAGAACCGTTTGAAATCGAGTCTTCAACACTCTCACTTTAAAGAGCCAGCCGTCAAACTAAATTTCTAAGTAGTCCCTCAACACACAAAAGTTCCTATCACATCTACGTAGAATTAAGTGCCTACGGTAGAGTTCTTTACAAAATTGATCCCCGGCTGTGATAATAAACACCTCCGAACGTTAAAATAACCGAGCTAACTAAGTTTCAGCAGATCAAAAAGTACGTGCAAGTTTATTCTGTCCCGTCCGATCCGTTTTCTGTAGTAGACCCTTCTCTACCATCTGATCAGCTTCCTTTTACCCTCAAAGATGTTCGATCGGCGATTCCAGATACTTGTTTTGAACCCTCAACGGGACGATCGCTCTCCTACTTTTTTCTTGACCTCGGAATCCTTGCAGGGCTATACGCCCTAGCCGCTTATCTAGACTCCTGGTGGTTTTATCCCATATTCTGGTTCGCTCAAGGCACGATGTTTTGGGCGCTTTTTGTAGTTGGGCACGACTGCGGACACGGCTCATTCTCAAAGCACAAATGGCTCAATAACCTCGTCGGACATCTGTCTCACACACCGATTTTGGTACCCTTTCACGGTTGGCGGATCAGCCATCGCACCCACCACGCCAACACAGGCAATATTGAGACTGACGAAAGCTGGTATCCAGTGACTGAGCGCCAATATGAGCAAATGGGCTACGCAGAGAAGTTAATGCGATTTTATCTGCCGCTGTTGGCATATCCGCTCTATCTGTTTCGTCGCTCTCCCGGCAAACAAGGCTCTCACTTTATGCCCAGCAGCCCTCTCTTTAAGTCGTCTGAGCGAAATGGCGTGATCACCAGTACGGTTTGTTTGATCCTGATGATTGGCTTTTTGAGCGTTTTAACTTATCAGCACGGGCTGCTATTTTTGGTGAAATATTATCTGATGGGCTACGTCGGATTTGTTGTCTGGCTGGATCTAGTGACTTTTCTCCATCACACCGAAGACGATATTCCCTGGTATCGCGGCGACGACTGGTATTTTTTGAAAGGTGCGTTGTCTACGATCGATCGTGACTATGGCATCTTTAATCCGATTCATCATGACATTGGCACCCATGTGGCACACCACATTTTCTCGAATATGCCCCACTATCATCTCAAGACCGCAACCGAAGCGATCAAACCTGTGTTAGGCGGCTACTATCGCAAATCGAGCGAACCGATCTGGAAAGGATTTTTTCGCTCTTATCTGGCGTGTCATTTCGTTTCAGATAACGGCTCAAAGATTTACTATCAGTCTCCGACTAATCCGCAAAAATAATCTCTGACTCGTTTTGTTTGGAGCGATCGTTCTTTGAGGGGAGCGATCGCTTTCTATTAGTGGTGACGTTGGGTTGCGCTGCTACATGACGCTAATTGGATAAGCCCGAACCGCCGAATCTACCTCAGCATCACCTCAATGGATAAACGAGCATCAAACCAGCCCAGCATTTCAAAGCTTCTCTGAGTAAAGAGTTTTGAAACGCTGCAAGATTTCAGTTTTACGAGACAGACGGCGGCTCTTCTGCACCTTCACCGCTCACATGCTGACTCGGATGAAAATAATCGTAGATTTGCTGTGCCAAACGCGGACCGACTCCTGGAACCGTTTCCAATTGAGTAGGTGAAGCTTCTCGGATGTAATCGATCGAGCGAAAGGTCGCCAAAAGCTGCTTCTGTTTGTGATGCCCTAATCCGGGAATTTCATCGAGGCTCGATCGCCGCATTCGATCGCTTCGCTGCTGACGATGGAAACTCACCGCAAATCGGTGCGCCTCATCTCGTAGCCGCCGTAAAAGTTGAACTCCAGGCTGATCGGCTTCAGTCGTCAACGGCAGCGATTCACCCGGCAAGAAAATCTCCTCTCGCTGCTTGGCTAAACTCACCACTTTGACATCTTCTAACAAATTCATCTCTCGCAGCACCGCCACCACCGCTGAAAGCTGCCCTTTGCCGCCATCAATCATCACCAAATCAGGAAAATCTGCGTAGGCAGACGTGTGCGACTTCAACACCGAAGACTCACTGCTCATCTGCTCACCTCTGGCTTTTGCTGCCGCATATTTCCGAAAACGGCGACTAATCACTTCTGCCATACTCGCAAAGTCATCTGAGTGACCCGACATCACTTTTGGATTCTTGATTTTGTAGTGGCGATAGTGCTGTTTGGCAGGTAACCCATCGACAAAAACGACCTGAGAAGCTACCGCATCAGAGCCTTGAATGTGAGAAATGTCATAGCCTTCAATCCGACGCGGCAACTCTGGTAAGTCTAGAATCTCTGCCAAGTCGAGGGTGGCTTGAGCATTGCGATCGGCAAATCGCTGCGTTCTCGCCAATTCATATTCAGCGTTGCGCTCCACCATTTCCAGCAATTCTGCCTTCATTTGGCGCTGAGGAGCGACGATCGTGACTTTACGTCCCTTCGACTGAGTGAGAAACTCTGCCAGCATCTCGGTCTCAGGCAACTCGTGCTGCACCAAAATCTCAGCCGGAATCTCAACTGAATCAACGCTCTGATAGTGTTCTTCTAACACTCGCTGCAAAATCGCTCCCGGTTCACCCGATTGAGAGTCTGCGACGAATCCCAGTCGCCCAACTAAACGACCCGCCCGAATCTGGAAAAGCTGCACGCAGGAGTGCGTCTCGTCTGCTGCCAGGGCGATCGCGTCTCGTGAAATCGTGTCATCAGGAAGGGCGACTTTTTGCTCGGCACCCAGCGATTTGAGTCCGATAATCTGGTCACGTAGACGAGCCGCGTGTTCAAAGTTAAGCGCTTCAGAGGCTTGCTCCATCTGAACTGCCAGCGTTTCTTCTAACTCACTGGTTCGCCCCTGAAAGATCATCGCCACTTTTTGCACCGTTTTGCGATACTCCTCAGACGTGATCATTGCCTGACAAACGCCTGGACAGCGCCCAATATCATAATTGAGGCAGGGACGGTCTTTAAACAACGGCTGAGGACGTTGACGGAGGGGGAAAATTCGCTTAACCAGGTGCAGCGTCGTTCTCAACGTGCGAGAGTCTACATAAGGACCGTAATAGCGATCGCGCTCTTTGCCCATCCGCCGTTTGCGCGTGATAAAAATGCGCGGATACTCCTCTGACCAAGTGATACACAGATAGGGATATTTTTTGTCGTCCTTGAGCAGCACGTTGAAGTGAGGCTGGTGCTGCCGAATCAAGTTTGCTTCCAATGCCAGCGCTTCGGCTTCGGTGTCGGTGACGATAAACTCGACCTCGACCACTTGGCGCAGCATCAAGGCAATTCGAGGGCGAGTGTCGTGCCCATTAAAGTAAGACCGGAGGCGCGATCGCAGCCGTTTTGATTTACCGATGTAGAGAATTTGATCGCTACTGTCGCGCATATAGTAGACTCCTGGCTCTTGAGGAATCTCTTTAATACGCGCTTCGAGACGATCAGGGTCTTGAATTAAAGGAACTGTTTTGTTTGTTAAAGTCACAGTAATCTAACAAATTGGTGACCATTGCAGTTCTGCATTGCGGCGATCGAGCAGCCATCGTAATGGCTCAAATCGGCTGCGACTGCCCCTGTTTTAAAGACTTCATCTTCATATTCACACCTTCATCTTAAATTTTAAACCAATAAACCCCTTAATCAACTCTCTTTCTTTCTGTAATGTTTATATTTTGAGTATCAATTTTTACTTCCTACTACCTACCTAAACATGGACATTGATGAGTTTGAAGCTCAAACTCGCGACAAGTTAGAGAGTGCGCTTAACCAGTTGCAAGCCGCAACACTGTTACTTTCTGCTCTAGAGAGGCAAATTTTAGAATCAGGAAACACTGTAAAAGACCTCAGTAGAGTGGTTGAAACTTTTATCACCCATCAAAGAGATAATACTGATAGTTCACGCTCTATTTAAGAGAGCACATAAACGGGCATAACTTAATCCGATGAAAAAGTATAGGAGTACAGGAGTAACGAAAGGACAAACCTACTCTTGGCTTTCTTAAACGGTATTGGCTATCGCAAACTAAGAATTTATAGAGAGGAATTTGCGAGTTCTTCGCGGATCGCCTCAGTCAACTGTGCTAGACGAATTGGTTTCACTAAATAGCGACGGGCACCGAGATCGATCGCACGCTGCTGGTCTCGCTGAAATGCATAAGCTGACACTACGATCGTCGGAATCCTCTTCCAATCGTCTCGTTGCTGCAGTTGTTCTAGCAGCGCATAGCCATCGATCACGGGGAGCTTTAAGTCTAACAAAATGATTTGAGGGCAAAACCGTTCTATGGTTACAGCAAGGTGAGTCCCCTCTTCTAGTGCAAACACGCTATACCCGCAATAGCTCAGATAATCACTCATCAAACGTCGATTAGCTTCATTGTCCTCAATGAGAAGAATTCGGACTGGAGGGACTGACCTAGAGTCGTCTACTGTTGTCATCGCGTGTGCACCCTTAGTTGACTATATTTTCGGTCAACCGTGAGAATTATCGGGAGCGATCGCGGCAGAATTAAGAAAATTCTACTCAAACTTGTATAAAACTTCACACTTCTCTGTGCTTAAAACTAAGCAAATTTAACTAAAGCTGCTGAAATTTTATTGCAGACTATCAATATCTTGTTCGAGATCTTGCTATGAGGAGGCTTAGGAATAAGGATTTATTAACTGTGATTCGTCGGGTTCGCCCAGCCCCCACTCTGGGGGAGCCGAAGTTCAAAGTCACTCAGGTTGGGGGATCTAGGGGGCGATCGCTAGGCAAGTTAGCGTTAGTTCAAAATGACAGGTTATTTAATCCACGATCCTCAGTGACTGCTCAACTAGAAGGGTTCTAGTGTGTTTTTCAGATGACAGAACAAGCCGTTTGCTGCTTGGCATGAATGATCACTGCTAGCGCTTCCCCACTCCTGGGACGACGGAAGAAGCGCACAATCACCAAGTCGTGAAACTTAGAATTATGGACGATCTCCTTGGTTACATCATCATCATCTTGAACGATGTGGATAATTGGATCACCCTTATAAGTGATTTTGTCTCTCAAGAGATAGCTGAGACCGAATCCATGCCGTTTTGCTAGGAGACGCATTGCGATCGCAGACGTGTAGCAGCGTGAATCGTCCTTGATTAGCCATCGCTATCGCCTGATCAATTTAAAACCGCTGGATGAGATTTTCGATCAACAGGCGATGTGCAACTTCTCTCAAATGCTTGAGAATACAGCCCTCACCCTAGCCCTCTCCCCAAGGAGAGGGAACCAAAAAGAATCTGAAAGCCCTTCTCCTTGGGGAGAAGGGTTGGGATGAGAGTAAATTAGTTGCACATCACCTATCAACGTCAGCACCTGAGATAGATTCACCAGCGAGTCAAGCGATCGCACAGTCGCAACTGAGCCGTGCGATCGTTATGGAACGCCATCCATCACCATCTATCTAAAGGTGAATCTGACTGAGAATGACACGGAGTCGATCGTAGTCATCTTTGAGTAACAGACTCAGGGTGCGCCCTGCTTGCACAAGCCAGGGACGATCGGCTTTTCGCAGTTGATAGACTTCCCGAATTGTCGCCGCTGTCAGCGCATCGACGGGTGCGCCACTCACGTCGAGCAGAGTTCTCAAAAAATCTAGCTGTTCACTAAAGGCGATGACTTCCTCAGAGTCACAGCTATAGACAGCCTGGTGAATCTGAGGCGGACGGGGTGGAAGATGCTGATAGAAGGCGGCTGATCCGTTGCGCTTTTCAGGATTGGGACGATAACCGACGATCGCGGCTCGAAATTCAGTCTTAAGCATGGCAAAAATCTGGGGCTGCTGCTCTCGCAAATCTTCTAGCGATAACCCCAAGGCTCTAGCGCGGTGAACTGAGTCGATCGGGCTAGTGGTCGCATGATAGACCACAGCGTAAATGAGATTTTTTGACTCTTCATCGACGGCTTTAACCCAGCTTCCAAACGGCGGCATCACCGGAAAACTTAAGTTCTCTGGCTCTAAACACTGCGCCAAAAATTCGGTGGTTGACGTTTCAATCACTTCTGCAATGTAGTTAGATGGGCGGTTTTGAGCCGCAAACTGAGGCAGCGGAAGACGCATAAGCAGAACTGGTTATTTGGCTTTTTTCTTGCCTGCGGTCGGTTCAAGAACTTCGATTTCAGACATCCGAAAGGTGACGAGCTTATCCCAGATGCCGCCCTCAAACAGCACGGCAACTTTGCCATCGGTCACTCTTTGCACTAACCCTGTAAACCCGTAGTAAGTATCATTGACGTTGGTCACGCGGACGGCTGAACCTGGCAGGATCATGATCATTTCTCAAAAGAACGGCTACCTGTAGTGTACTAGGAGTCATTCAAGATTGAGCATTGGTGATCGGAGACGAATGGCTCAAAACTCACTAATGATCGACTAAAACTTCAATCGTTGACGGAAATTAGACACTGATTCGACCAGTCCGATCGCCAGAAAATTCATCAACAGTGCTGCATTGCCAAAACTCAGCCAGGGAAGCGGGATTCCAGTGACTGGAGATAGATTGATGGTCATGCCCACGTTTACCACGACCTGAAAAACGATCATTGAGAATACGCCGATCGCTAACAAAGAGCCGAAATCATCTTTTGCATTTTGAGCAATAATCAGCAGTCGAAAACAGATCAGCAAAAAGGTCAGCAGAACTGCCGCCGCGCCAATAAAGCCAAGTTCTTCTCCGATCGCAGTGAAAATAAAGTCGGTATGTTGCTCAGGAATAAAGTTGAGTTGAGTTTGAGTTCCTTTATAGAGTCCTCTGCCCCACAGTTCACCAGCTCCGATCGCGATGCGTGACTGAATTAAGTGGTATCCACCGCCCAGAGGATCTTGATCCGGGTTCATAAACATGGTGATGCGCTGTTTCTGGTAGTCCTTCAGCACGTACTGCCAAAGAATGCGTCCCAAACCGCCTGCAATCAGATTAATCACCACAGGAACCAGCGTTCCGTAAATCCTCCAGGGCAGTGTCTTCCACGCCGTCCAACCGATGTAGGCGATCCAAAGAGCGATAATGACAATACCGATGCCCCAAATCGGCAGCAGCACGTTAAACAAAATGGCTGAGACGACCGGAGAGACGAGCAGCAGCAGCCATCCAGGATTAGCATTGCCCCAGTAAAGCATTCCGATCGTGATCGAGCCAAACACGAGCGACGTTCCTAAGTTGGGTTCTAAGAACACGAGAATCCACGGCACGGCAGCGATCGCTAGCACTTTAACCATCATTGGAATCGTGGCTGCCGATCGCTGATGAAGCAGAGCCGCGATCGTGATAATCATGCCCAACTTGGCAAATTCTGAGGGCTGCACGTTAAAGCCAAACACGTTAATCCAGCGCTGTGCCCCCAACTCTTCTCGCCCAATAAACATCACTAATAACAGCGAGGCATTGGTGATGCCATAAATCATCCACTTCCACTGCAACAGTTGGTCATAGCGCCACCGAGCAATCAGCAAAGCCAGCACTAGCCCAACGCTGCCAGTGACCCAATGCCGCCACCAATCTGCCCAGCCTGCGTTTAGCTCAACGCTGCGAATCATTACCCCGCCTAGAATAGTGAGCGCAACCGGAGCTGCAAATAGCCACCAGTCAACCTCCTGCCAGGGCTGCAACCAATGCTTGAAACGAACGGGCAAAACAGATTTTCGGAACATAAGGGATGAAGAACTAGGTCAGCGCCGCAATTGACACTTTAGCAGCAATCTGCTCAGCGATCGCTCTTAGCGCCTTAGCCGACGCAGAATCAGGATTGCCCACCACGATCGGCACGCCGCTATCGCCTCCTTCTCGCAGCGGAATTTCTAACGGCACACATCCTAGAAGCGGGACGTTGAGTTCCTTGGCAGTTTTTTCGCCTCCCGCAGACCCAAAAATGTCGTAGTGACGATCGGGCATATCCGGCGGAATGAAATAACTCATATTCTCGACAATGCCCAGCACCGAGACACCGAGTTGCTGAAACATTTTTAAACCCCGACGGGAGTCTAGCAATGCGACAGTTTGAGGAGTCGTCACAATGACAACGCCTGCCATCGGGACGGCTTGAGCCATCGTCAGTTGAGCATCTCCAGTGCCGGGGGGCATATCCACAATCAGATAATCCAGATCGCCCCACTCAACCTGATAGAGAAACTGGCGGATCACCCCATTCAGCATCGGACCTCGCCAGATAACGGGCTGATCTTTATCAATCAAAAAGCCCATCGAAACAAGCTTGACTCCGTGATTAAACGCGGGTTCGATAATTTCACCTTGGGCACCCTGACGCACAGTCACACCCACGCCATCCAACCCCAGCATCGTCGGCGCGTTAGGACCGTAAATATCTGCGTCGATTAACCCAACTTTTGCGCCTGCTTGAGCGAGAGCAACGGCGACGTTTACTGCGACACTACTTTTTCCAACTCCACCCTTGCCGCTCGAAACCGCGATGATGTTTTTAACTCCAGCGATTCCGGTGCGATCGGGCAGTGATTTCTGCTGCGGAGTCTCAGCAGTTACATCCACATCAATCTTGTTGACTCCCGGCAGGGTCTTAATTGCCCGTTCACAGTCTTCGACAATGAACTGACGTAACGGGCAGGCAGGAGTCGTCAACACGAGGGTGAAGCTGACATTACCATCCTCGATCTTGACATTGCGAATCATGTTCAACTCCACCAAACTTTTACGAAGCTCAGGGTCTTGAACGGGTTTAAGAACTTCTAAAACAGAACTAGCATTCAGCGTATCGAGCATTGTGTTCTCCACTCCAAGAGCGGCGATCGGACGTTGGCAACGATCTCGATCTTACCGCTAGGGTGAGCCGTCATCGCTGATTCTAAAGGCTACTTAGAAATCAAAACAGCCGCGATCGGGGGATGAACGCTCAACGATCGGATGCTCGACTGCCTGTGCCAACTCAGAAGCAACCCTCGCTGCGTATAGCTTTGTGAGCGACCAAACCAATGGCGACAGCCACCCTTGCAGCGTCACCGAATAGGAGACACACGTTCCTAAAACAGATGATTTAATTTCATAAGTGACTCGTTCTTCGATCCCTGGTAGTGCCAAAATCCGAACGCTCAAGAGTGCCTTGTCATCGACCCGCTCGACAAAAATCCGAATCGGAAACGGACCTAACCGAGTCATTGCCTCATAGATTAGCCCCGGTTTTGCCACAAGTCCCCGAGGAACGTTGGTGCTGGACAAAAGAGGATGCCAAGACACATCGGCTAAATCAATAATTTTCTTCCACAAATCATCGACCGAGGCAGTGCTGATCGTCTGGTAAGTTCTCGCCAGCGTGTATTGCAATCGTCGTCGCTTGCGACGAATAAATCTAAGCGGAATCAATGGAAAGTTTGGCATGGCGATCGTTCTCCTGCAACTCAACAGGGACTTCCTATCCTAGATGGATGAGCAATCAAAGCGACATCCTTCTCAAGGCTGCTGTTTGCTCTCCAACGATAGGAAAAACCAGAGATTCAAACTGTATCGTGATCGCTTAAAATCTGGACTCAACGGCAAGAATTTTGCACTTAATTCACGAACTTTTCACAAATTCACAGAAATTAACAGTCGCGCAAACTCCGTTTTTTCTAAGAGAAGCTCTTTCTTACTAGGGCTGTGAGGGTTGGATGATGCCTCCATTCACGATAGGCTTAGATAAGTCTGCTAATTGGGAGAGCCTTAGGGCTTCAGTGGCTTGCATTGAGACGATAACGGTCAGCTTCGTCACAATCGCCTGCTCAATTAAGCGGAGATAAGGTGCTCCACGTTACCAACCTCTATTTGACTTAATCTTCCAGGGATCGCAAGTTTATGACAGCTTTTTCCACCTCTGAAGCCACCACCACTCAAGCTTTTCCCCCTTCTGACTCTCGCGATCGCGTCAGTCAGTGGTTCAAAACTCTGCAAGACAACATTTGCCAGGGCTTAGAACAGGTTGATGGCGAAGGCACGTTTCAACAAGATAGCTGGGAGCGTGCAGAAGGCGGCGGCGGTCGATCGCGGGTGATGAAGGAAGGCAAAGTCTTTGAGCAAGGTGGAGTCAATTTTTCTGAGGTATGGGGAAAAGATTTGCCCCCCTCGATTTTAGTCCAGCGTCCTGAAGCAGCGGGGCACAGCTTCTACGCCACAGGAACGTCAATAGTGCTGCATCCTCGCAATCCCTTTGTGCCGACAGTGCACCTAAACTATCGCTATTTTGAGGCAGGTCCGGTGTGGTGGTTTGGCGGCGGCATTGACCTCACACCCTATTATCCCTTTGCTGAAGATGCCTCCCACTTCCACAACACGCTCAAGCAAGCGTGCGATGCTCATCACTCGGAGTATTACCCTGCATTTAAACTCTGGTGCGATGAATATTTTTACTTAAAACATCGTCAAGAAACTCGCGGCGTGGGCGGAATTTTCTTCGACTATCAGGATAGTCAAGGGGTTCTCTACCCAATCTCTTATCCGGGTTCACAAATTGACACCAAAGCGGCAAACTACAGCAAAGATGTGGGGGCGATCAAAGGGCGCAACTGGGAGAATTTGTTCTCCTTTGTGCAGGGTTGCGGCAATGCATTTCTTCCGGCTTATGTGCCGATCGTCGAGCGTCGCAGCGGCTTAGACTACACCGAGCATCAGCGCAACTTCCAGCTCTATCGACGAGGGCGCTATGTTGAATTTAACTTGGTCTACGATCGGGGCACCATTTTTGGGTTGCAAACCAACGGACGCACCGAATCAATTTTGATGTCTCTTCCGCCGTTGGTGCGCTGGGAATATGGTTTCAAGCCTGAACCCGGTAGCCCTGAAGCTGAACTTTATGACACCTTCTTAAAGCCGCAAGACTGGGTAAACTGGTCAGCAAACTCCAAAGGATAGACTATATGTCTACTCGCCCTTCACAGGCTGAAGAAATAGGGAGCGCGAAAGTCGGATAATATCCTGGACGAGAACTGTCTTCTCTGGGTATATCTTGGCTACTGCACTCCCCGCTTCTTTGTTCATGCCCTATCTGCTGATTGCGTTAGAAACCAAAGATTTGTGGGCATCATCATTAAGCTGGGTGCTCTTCGTCCGAACCTCATAATCGGATAGCACCGTAGGACTGGACAATGACTTAATTAGACAGCTATCAGTGAATTAACATAGGCATTGACCTATAAGGAACATTAGTGGTTTAAATGGAGCAGAAGGCGACTGACATGGAGCAAACAACGCATACAACCGTAGATGGAACGACCATCATTATCCTTCAGCCCACGGGACGGCTTGATATCACAACCGCATGGCAGTTTCGTTTGAAGCTTCAAGACTGTATCGCTAAACTTAGCCGTCACATCGTTGTCAATTTAAGTCAGGTTAACTTTATTGATAGCTCTGGCTTAACGTCATTGGTTGCCGGAATGCGAGATGCTGACAAGGTAAGAGGCAGTTTTCGGATTTGTAACGTTCACCCCGAAGCCAAACTCGTCTTTGAAGTGACCATGATGGACTCGGTGTTTGAGATCTTTGAAAATGAGTCAGAAGCCCTAGAAGGTGTGCCAAGAGGAGTCGCAAGTTAATTAGGCTGCCTAATAGTTCTTTCGCTTTGTGAAGTCATAAGCGCCTAAGATGGCTCCCCAGATGGCTTTGCCTGTGTCAGGGTCAATGCCTTTGTCATAGCTGAAAAATTTTCCGGGACTGACTTCAAACCCCAATGAGACTTGACGGGTTTCGCCCTGATAGGGGAAGCAACAGCAAGCATCAGTGGGGGGCAATGCTTTAAAGCGATCGCCCTGCAAAAGCTGCTCGTGAGTCACTTGAAGAATGCATCCAGGCAAGAGTTCTATCTGGTGCTCAGACAGGTTCTCTAACAGGTCTGGGTTTTGTCCTGCACCCTGAAATGCAGAAGGATCTTTGAACCTATAATATTGCACCTTTAATGGAAATTGAGGACTGTCTTCTGCCTGGATGCGTAATAGTCTCTGGCGATAGGCTCGGTCGAGCTGCATCACGTTTGCTTGTTCGGCAAACACCGTAAAACTGTCTTCTGTAAAGAGATTAACCGGGCGATGCCACGCTCTTAGATGAACAAACCAGATGGGATCAGCGATCGCTTGGTCTCGATTGTCAAATTCGCCGCACAGGTCACGAGCTAAGGTGCTGACTAGGTTCATATTTATGGAGAGTGATAGGATCAGGACAAAATTTACACTATCGCATCTTTGCCATTTCAGATTTCTCCGTCTCCGATCGACGACCCCACTTATCTAATCCACCGCCGCTGGATGACTCGCGCATTAGAGCTTGCAGAATCAGCGGGAAACGCAGGAGATGTGCCGGTAGGTGCTGTGATTGTGGGCGCAAATGGACAAATGCTTGCAGAAGCCCAAAATCGTCGAGAGCGTGATCACGACCCGACTGCCCATGCAGAAGTTCTCGCCCTCAGAGCAGCAGGACAAACATTACAGAGCTGGCATCTAAACGGCTGCACGCTCTATGTGACGTTAGAACCCTGCCCCATGTGTGCGGGGGCATTAATCCTGGCTCGCTTGGGGCTACTGGTTTACGGGGCAGATGATTTGAAAGCGGGTGCAGTTCGATCAGTGCTCAATGTGCCAGATAGCGAAGCTTCTAACCATCGGTTGCCTGTGCTGGGGGGCATTTTAGAATCTGCGTGTCGCCAACAGTTGCAGGATTGGTTTCACGATCGCCGCAACCCGATCGACGAGTGAAGCAATCTGTCTCAGAGAACAATTGACGAATCGCTGCATTCAAGCTTCAGGGATGATCTCTCTAGAAACTTAGGTTTTTGCATCGGGGACAAAGAATCTGCTTAAGAAGCAATAAATCTCTTTTGTCATTTCAGCTTGAGCAGCCCCTAGCCTTGCAAGAGACACGCACAAAGAACTGAATCTATCTGCACGTTCGCACATTAAATGTCGCGATCGCCAACCTGCTTTCGCATTGAATTATCAGCCTAAGAACCTTGTCCATCAAGCCTTGTAGGGATTTTGACCTGGAAAGCGACATTTAACTGTTTTCGCAAGTTAAACGTCGCAAAGTTAATTTTGCAAATTAGAAGTCGTTTTTCTTGGTGCAGCTAATCTTTCATATTGACGATCACTCTCTCGCAATAGGATTGATAACCATTAGAGTTTTTGTACAGCGCCAAATTAAAGGACATCGAGACACATTTGCGTCGTTCAGCCTCAGTTCATCAAGACTGCTAAGCCCTCTCTAAGCGAAAAATGGAGCTAGTGCAGCGTCAACACTAAAGATTAGGGTTAGCGATCTCTGAAATCTTCATTCAATGAAACTTTATCCAGAGATGCCTACCCTAATTCCTAGTTGTGACGCTGCACTAGGTATAGCTTTGCTTCTTTAACAACACCAATGTGTCTCCATGTGGCTTAAGGCATCCGTCTGCCCAGGGCTGGTTTATTCAGAAAAGAAAAATCTACAACCCTCATTTAGAAACACCAATGGCTTGGGCAATGGCGCGAACCGTCAGATGTCCCGGACTTGCAAGCGCCTGGAAGACTTTTTGACACCGTTCCCTTATATTGAGTTTCATCGTTCCCTTGTTTGGGTATGAGGAAACAATATCTGCCCTCGTGCTCGTCGCAAGGTCTTTTCTACTCTCAGCGCAGATTTTGTCTGCTCAACGTCTCTTTGTCCCGCTTTATGGCGGTAGCCCAAGGACTTATACGACTGAATGAGCGGGATACTGGAAGATGTTTATGGCTTCTTCCTCCAACAGGCGACTTCACTTGCCTTATTGGCTCAAAACCAGCTTGCTTTTGAACGTCAGGAGACACCACCCGCTTACATTCAGGGCGACTACTGGGTGGCTCCAACCGAAGGTTTCAGTACAGATGCAAAAGCTTCAGACCGCAAAGGTTGAGCAGGCTCGGCTCGACTCCTTCGGGATATTTATGAGCTGGATCAGTGTGCTTTTGATACCAATAAACGAAAACTTCAACCGTCCAAAACGATCTCGCTGGCACTGCTGGCACCTGACGCATTTCAAAGGTTTACTGAGACTGGAGCCCTAATCTTCTCGACCCCAATGGAGATGTTCGATCGCGACTTCCCTGGTCACTACCTGCGCCTGATTCGCCGCGTTCGCACCTCCGTCATCGCCCTGATTCCACCTACTCAGGGCATCCACGCAACTCTCACCAGCTCAGGGCTATCTCGCACCGTCATCGGTTCCGATATATTCCAGACCGCCCCCATCCGCCGCGATCCTGAGTTTGTCGCTCTCACCTCTCCCATAAATTCTACCGGAGTACTTGAAATGGAACCCCAGCAAACCAACATGCTGCTTCCCTTCGAGGGCAACGGTTTCGATAACACCTGGGAATTCCGCATGCCCAAAGCTGCCAACCAGTTCGACTACCGCACGATCTCCGATGTCCTGATCACGATTGAATAAAGCGCCCTCAATAGCTTCGACTACCGCCAGCAAGTTATTCAAACATTCAATCCCAACTTGAGTGCCGATCGACCCCTCAGCTTCCGTATCCAGTTTGCCGACCAGTGGTATGACCTGAATAATCCTGAGCAGACTAAAACTCCCATGAAAGTCAAGTTGCGGCGCTATGGATAATCTCACAACTCAAATAGGACTGCTATAGATGACATTCTGTTTGTAATTACTTACGCAGGTCGAACACCAGAGTGACCAATGTAGTCGCAAAAACAATCGGTAGTACTCAAAATCAGTAATGATGAAGTATGAGACCCTTAGCTCCAAGGGATTCTGGCGATTTAAAACACTACTTCTTTAGCACTCCCGCTAATTGTGGGATATTGCTTATCTCACGATCAGCAAGTCCGGTCATGGTCTAGACCTGTGTATACTGTCGCCACAGTGCTGATTGAAAGTGGGTTTCATCAACCTGATCCACCGATCTAGACCACTACCCCTTCAACGCCCTTTTTTGAGTTGCGGTATTTTGACCATCTAGTTTCGAGACTCTGGCGTACTCGATGAGCATGATGTTGTTGCATAAACCTATTGCCATTCAATCACGTATTGCAATAGGTTTATGCAACGCTAGAACACTTATTCTCTTGCGACGGGTCAACCCTTGCACAAACGAACGTTTGATCACCGATTAAGCCTTCATAGGACTGGCACCATCAAACTTTGATGGTGCCAAAAAGGGTGATTCGAGCGACCTGCTGCTTGTTCTAGCCAAACTTAAAGAGTTTGGCATATCAGACTAGTAGACTGTTAACCTTAAATTGAGGGATAGATTTTCTTGAAAACAGCCTCTACACAGAAACTACAGGCTCTAGCTACCCCTCAAAATAGCCTTGACTGACTACTAGTTGATTGAAGAAGGACGTTCTCAGGGGTAAATTTGTGTAAAAGCAATCAAGACTGAATAGACAGGAGTGCGATTCACGCAAAATCCTTCATGCTGAGGTCGACGACCAATTTTGAGAATCACGGTCTTGTGGTTTGTTATGGAGTCTCTAATCGCTCTCCTAGAGACTCAGCCAAAACAGCTTTTGTTCGAGCCACTGAAAGCCGGATTCGACCTATCTGGGATTCATACGCTGCTCTCTGGCGTGGTGATGTTTCAGCGATGTTCACCTTCAAAATCTGCTCGTAGAAGCGAAACGTTTGAAATGCGTAGCTAGAAATGGCAATCTGCTCCTGAGAAAGAGAGGTAATGCGATCAACCAGATCAGCACAGGTGGCTGAGTGGGGAAGCACAAAAACATCGGCATAAAGAGGCAGAACTCTGTCTGACCGTTTTTTTAACTCACCCAAGAGCTTTAGGGCTTCCTCAGATAGCTCTCCATCAAAATCAGCCAGAGAATTAAGTAAGGCTGATAGCAAGAACTTTGAACGTTTCTGCTTCAATTTCAATCGGTTTGCGAGAACTCAACTTCCTCACAATTCTAGCAAGTCCTAACCGGATTCAGACTGAACAAGCTATCACTTGCCACTACGCGATCGCTACAAGCCTTATCTATAGAAGGTTGCTCTTAGTTAGAGAGAAGCCGCATTGAGCAATCGCCTATTTCGGGTCAACGCAGAAAAGGAAAAATATAGTACGTCCCGGCTGTAACTCTCTCTCTGAGTCAGTTACAGAATAACTGTTTTGGGAGCTATCTGTTCTGACCATTGGATGCTCGAAACTCATGAGGTGGTCAGTGAACGAGCTTTCTGTTTCAAGAATGGTTCTCGATAACCTGAAAGCCTTGGTTTTCCGTCATATCTTGTTGAGTGAGCGAGCTTTCTCACAAACGATCGTTTGTGAGACTCTTTAAGTCATGTATGGCTAATTGCTAAACGTGTTTAATGTTCCGAATTCTGTGTTGACCCCTAAAGCGCAAAGTGAGGGATAGAAAGCTGATTGAACGGGCACTGAAATCACCCAGAGGCTGACTTGTTGCTGAGCTGAGCTAGAAGCTTGAGTCGTCATCTGGTGATCAGGATTACCAAGCTGACCCTAGGCGAAAAAGCAAGCCAGTCTAGCTCTGTTTCTGTAACGATATTATAGCAGTTTGCAGCTCAATAGAGTACATTAGAGGTAGAGCAGTTGTCACTCATGGTTTTAGTATGAAAGCTTATTCTGTAGACCTGCGTCAGAAAGTGGTAGATGCCTATGAGCAGCAAGAAGGGTCGCAACGGGAATTAGCCAAACGATTCAAGGTCAGTCCAAATTTTGTGCGCCTCTTGCTCAAACGTCATCAAACCGAAGGGACGGTTGAACCCAAACCTCACACGGGCGGTTTTACCAGCCAGTTAGCGAATCAACTCACCTTGATTGAGCAGTTAATCGAACAAAATAACGATGCGACCTTGCAAGAGTTATGTGACCAACTCGACCGACAGGTTCAGATTCGGGTCAGTCCCAGTACCGTTTGCCGCACCCTGCAACAGTTGAACTTGACGCGAAAAAAAAACTCTACACGCCAGTCAAGCTGAAACAGACCGAGTTCAGGAATTACGCCAAGCGTATCGAGAGCAGATTCGAGACATTCGTCCAGACGATTTAGTCTTTCTCGATGAGACGGGAGTGAACTTGATGATGGCGCGGCTTTATGCCCGTGCCCTTCCAGGAAACCGAGCGACGGGAGAACGTCCCTACAAAAAGGGACGTAATGTCACCCTAGTGGGAGCGATGAGCTTAAACGGGATGGTGGCAGCACTCACCTTTGAGGGTGGACTCAACGGAGATGTCTTCAAATACTTTGTGGAACAGATGTTGGTGCCTAACTTATGGGTCGGAGCTTGTGTCGTCCTGGACAACTTGAGTTCTCATGGGGTAGAGGGAGTTCGAGACCTGATTGAAGCAGCAGGGGCAAAGCTGGTCTATTTATCGCCCTATTCTCCTGACTTTAATCTGATTGAGAACTGTTGGTCGAAAGTCAAAGCGTTTTTAAGATCGGTTGCGGCTCGCTCTCGCGAAGCATTAGATCAAGGAATGATGGATGCCTTCAAGGCTGTGACCCTAAAAGATATTGAGGGGTGGTTCACCTACCGCTGCTACTGTACTTAATTGAGCTGAGAACCTCCATAGACCAGAAGCTTTGCCTATGGTCGCCTGAGTATCACGTGGTGCTTTAGCAGGGCTAGAGCATGAGCAAGCCAAGCAATTAGGGCGGATTTGCCTGCTCGGTCAACGATTATATGCATCGAACCAACAAGCACAACCCTTGTCGCCTTTTCTACTACGGACAATCTTTGTAAACGGATCTCTTGTCGAAGCTAGCTAGAGGGAAAAGCCAATTTCTTGACTGCAATATAAAGTTTCTGTGAAGTAGCACGTAATTTTACGCAATTTAACGTGAAGATAACATAATATAATTTTTGTAAAGAGAGAAGACATTAGAACAGTTTTTTGTAACTACTCAGGTTGAAAGATAGTGGGCAGAGTAGGATTGCCCAAGAAAACTTGCTGAAGAGCATCAAGGACATTCAACCCTTGCTTCTTGAGGGTCGAGATATAGCCGCGAATGCGACCGAATTGCTGCGCCCCCGCAA
>JBBRPT010000066.1:0-35627 GCA_038227635.1 Leptolyngbyales cyanobacterium
TGCGACTTTCTTGAAACACCCGCTAAGACTGCCCTCACCCTAGCCCTCTCCCAGCAGGAGAGGGAATAGAAACGTCCGAAAGTCCTTCTCCTTGGGGAGAAGGGTTGGGATGAGGGCAAATTAGTTGCACATCGCGTAATGACAGGTTATTTAATCCACGATCCTAAGCGAAAGACTGCGATGTCTAGATCAATGACCTTAAACACTGGCTTTGCCTTGCCTAAGAACTGAGAAAAGCCAGGTTGAATATTCACTTACATCTTCAAGGACTTAACTATGCTGCGTGGACTGTTGTCTTTCAGAGGTCCTTACCGGATTTTAAACTTTAGTTGGTTTGCTTTCTTCTTGACCTTCTTAGTGTGGTTTAACTATGCTCCATTCACCAGCGTCATTCGCGAAGATTTGCACCTAACGGTTGCCCAGTCCAGAACGATCAGTTTGTGTAACTTAGCCCTGACAATTCCTGCTCGAATCATCATTGGCATGGTGCTCGATCGCTTCGGTCCTCGAATCACGTTTTCAGCAATACTGGTCTATGCTGCGATTCCCTGTTTGGCATTTGCGTCGGCGCAAAACTTTAATCAGTTGGTGTTAAGCCGTCTGGCAATGGGGATTGTTGGTGCTGGGTTTGTGGTCGGCATTCGCTTAGTCGGTGAGTGGTTTCAACCCAAACAAATTGGCTTTGCTCAAGGCATCTATGGCGGCTGGGGCAACTTTGGCTCTTTTGCGGCTGAAGCGATGTTGCCCATCATCGCCTTCGGGTCTGCGTTTCTCTATGCGGGTCACGAGAATTGGCGGTTGGCGATCGCACTATCCGGCGTGATCTCAGCCGTGTATGGCGTGTTCTTTTATTTCAATGTGCAAAATACACCTCCCGGCAAAGACTATCAGCGACCTGCGCGGGATGGTGGCATGGAAGTTACCAGTCGCAAAAGCTTTTGGGCACTGATGCTGACAAATGTTCCGCTATTTGGTGCGATGGCGCTGATTGCGTGGCGCTTGCAGTTGGTGAAGTTTTTGTCCCCCTCTATGATGGTGGGAATTTGGGGCTTTTTGGCAGTTTTATTTGTGATTCAGTTCTATCAGGCTTATCAGGTCAACCGAGAAGTCGTGACTGGGCAAAAACATTATTCACCTGACGATCGCTATCAAGTTAGCCAGGTGTTTATTTTAGAACTCGCTTATGCGGTCAGCTTTGGATCAGAGTTAGCAGTCGTTTCAATGCTTCCTGAATTTTTTGAACACACCTTTAACCTGAGTCATCAAATTGCTGGACCTGTGGCGGCAACCTATCCCTTAATGAATCTGATTTCTCGCCCTGCTGGCGGACTGATCTCTGATAAGGTCGGTAGCCGCAAATGGACGCTTACCGTCATGATTGGCGGATTAGGTCTCTGTTATCTGATAATGAGTCGCATTTCGGGCGACTGGTGGCTTCCAGCTTCGATCGTGATGACGATGGTGTGTGCCTTCTTTGTGTTTGGTGGAGCAGGCGCAACGTTTGGCATTGCGCCACTCATCAAGCGACGCGTTACCGGGCAAATCGCAGGCAATATTGGAGCATTTGGCAGTGTGGGTTCGGTGCTGTATGCGACTGCCTATAGCTTGTTGCCCCAAACCGTAGAAGGGAATCGATCATTTTTTGAGATTTTAGGGGTGGCGGCAGTCATTGTTTGCTTCTTGTGTGCCTTTATTCTCAAAGAACCTCAAGTCTCTCAAAGCGATGTGCTTGAGGGAGAGGTGGTGACGGCGGGGCATTAGCCTCTCTTTCGAGACGGGTAGGGTTCCGGCAGATTTGATGGAGGTTTTGGGACAGAAAATTCTCTGAAGCCCGAAACCTTCTAGCCCAATGAAGGAAAAATTGATCCATGACAATTCAATCTTCAGAGACCGCTCCTCAAGTTGACGATAGCAACATTGCCAATAGTCCCTTTTATAGTCGTGAGTTGACCTATCAACAAACAATGTTATGCGCGGCTGTGATTGGCATCGCTGGTGGGCTGGTGGCAACGGTTTATTACAGCGTGCTAGAAGCTTGTCTTAATTTGGTATGGCACACGCTGCCCGCATTGATCATTCCTCACTTGCCAGAGGGTATTTCTGCCGTTAACTATGTGTGGATTGTGACCACGATCGGAGGCTTTTGCGTTGGGTTGACGCTGCATTTTATGGGGCTTCCAGGCGAAGTCGCGATGGTGGTTGACAAGGTGCACGATCCGGGACGGATTGAGTTGCGTCAAACGCCTGCGATGATTGTCGCGTCGCTGTTTTCAATCACGGCTGGGGGCAGCGCTGGTCCAGAAGCCCCACTCGTGCAGGTGATCGGCAGCTTTGGAAGCTGGTTGGGTGAGGCTCTAAAACTGACGCTGATTAACTCACGAGTGCTAACTTTTTGCGGCATGAGTGCAGCATTAGGCGCCTTTTTTGGTGCCCCGTTAGGCGGTGCGCTTTTTGCCCTGGAGATTCCTCACCGTCGAGGTCTAGAGTATTATGAAGCGTTGATTCCAGCCGTGCTTTCAGCGATTCTCAGCTTTTTTGTGTTCCGATTCAACACTGGGCTAACGATCGGAGGAATGTATCATTTTCCAGCCGTTCCTCCTCTATCGTTGATGAATTTAGGTCAAGGCGCATTGTTAGGTGCGTTGGGTGCGTTAACTGCGTTGCTGTTTGTATTGATTTTTCGGGGAGTTGGCTATCTTGTTAAATCGATCGAGCATCACACTATCTTATTAGCTACGATGGGCGGATTGTCGATCGGACTCATTGCGATCGCAATTCCTCAAACACTATTTTTTGGTGAAAAAGAGATTGGCACGATTATTGAGACAGGTTCAACGCTGGGAATCACAATGCTATTGCTGATTGCAGTTGCAAAGATGTTAGCAGTTGGCTGCACGCTCCACTCAGGCTTTCGCGGTGGATTTATTTTTCCATTGTTTTATATTGGCGCAACCGTTGGCTTCGCTGTCTCACTTGGATTTCCTGAAATTCACCCTACCATCAGCATGATTTGTATGATGGCAGCCGTGAATGTTGCGATTACCAAAACGCCGATTAGCACGACTGTAATTCTGGGTGTTCTCTCTGATACGTCAATGGTTCCGGTCGTTGTGATTGCGAGTTTTGTCAGCTTTTTATTAACGACGCAGCTTTCTTTGATCAAAACACAGCGATCGAGAACGGAGTTTGTCGAAGAGCCGCGATCGCTTCCAATTCCTGTCGAAGCTTGACGGCTCGATCGTAAGCAACGCTGCTACCATAGCAGGAGTTTAGATCAAAGGCTCAATCATGGTTCAGGAAAATCAGGCATCTCGCAATCAGCCGAGATTTCGGGCAAACCGAAGGCTCAGCTCTGCTGCCGTTCTCCTGTTTAGCTGGATTCCTTTAGCATTTAGCCTCATTGGTTCCTTCCTCTCTCTGTGGATTGTCCTTCCAGCTCCAACGTTATTTTTGCTGCCGTTGGGAGTAGGTGTGCCAGAGCTTAGTCCTTGGTTGGTGGGTGTGAATGCGATCACGATTATCCTGCTTTTGAGGATTCATCAAGGGTTAATTTCCCGGCTATTTTTAGTTAGCAGCATTATTGCATTGATGTTAAGTCTGCTGCCTCTAGCGCAGTTATCTTCTACCAATCAGAAATTCTCTGTAGCGATGCAGTCAGCGTTGGGAACAGATTATTCAAACCAAATTCCTCAAGAAAGAAGAATAGATCTCCGTCCGTCTCCTTTTGTGTTCCTGGATGTGTTGCGTGGTATTCCTGCCAGTGATGTTCGCTCTACGACAAACATTCGATTTGCGAATCCAGAGGGTGTTCCGTTAACGTTAAATCTCTATCAACCGCCACAACGAGGGAAATATCCGACGATCGTGATGATTTATGGCGGTGCATGGCAACGGGGCACCCCTGACAGCAATGAATCTTTTAGTCGGTATATGGCGGCACGAGGATATGTGGTCGTCGCGATCGACTATCGTCATGCGCCTCAATTCAAGTTTCCTGCTCAGTTAGAGGATATCAACACAGCATTTACGTTTGTTCTGAATCATGTAGATGATTATGATATCGACCGCGACCGCATTGCCGTAATGGGGCGATCGGCGGGTGCTCATTTAGCGATGCTGTCAGCATTTCAATTAAATGCGCCTCCCATTAAAGCTGTCATTGATTATTATGGTCCCGTTGAGTTGACCTCAGGCTATCGCGATCCGCCCAATCCTGACCCGATCGATTCTCGTGCGACCCTCAAAGCGTTTCTAGGCGGCACTCCTGATGAGTTGCCAGACTTATATCGACAGGCTTCTCCTTATCAATATGTGACCCGTCCTCTTCCGATTACGCTGCTGATTTATGGAGGTCGCGATCACATTGTTCAGGCAAAATTTGGCAAGGGCTTATTCGATCGCTTGCAGTCTGTGGGCAGTCGCGCCGTTTTCCTGGAGATTCCTTGGGCAGATCACGCCTTTGATGCGGTGTTTAATGGCGTAAGCAACCAGTTAGCGCTCTATTACACCGAGCGATTTTTAGGATGGGTGCTGCGGTAACTTAGTTCTCTTTTGCATAAAACCCTAAATGGTTCGCGATCGGGCGCTCATTCATCGGAATTTTGTTCTGAACGGGAGAATTCAAAAGCTTAGTGCCAGATAGCGCAGCAACTGCCAACGTCACCGATCCGCCTCCATCTAAATTGAGTGCCGTGTCAACGCCCAACTGTCTGACAAACTCGGTGACTTCTGCGATCGTCATCCCTTCGCTATAGAGACGCTGCTTGCCGTCCACTAAGATTAGCCATAATGTCTGACCTTTTGCGTCGGTCGCGACCACTGATCGAGGATAAGGCTTATCTGGTTCCCCCGGTTGAGAAACGGCTTTTCCTGCTTTGATCAGCGTCTTGTCTCCTGCGACCGCTTGAGTCGTCTCTGCCGGACAGGTTCCTTTTTCTACTACCTTTGCTCGTTGATTGGCATCTAAACAAAGCGCTGCCCAATTTGTTTCTCCCACTGAGTAGAGTTGTTCATCCGAGATAGCTTGTCCAACGTTATTCACGCGATCGCCAGCATGGGGAAAATAATCCCAAGGCGTTTCTTCTCGAAAATGGTAGAAAAAATTCGCATTGACCGCGAGCTTCAAACTGAATTCGCTCAGAAACTTAGACGTGATGCGGGCGTTAGTCTCAGTGCCGTCGGAGGTTGCTGAACCGGGAGTCACAAAGGCGCGAATTCCAGGTGCGGTCATGTCGATCGTCACAATGTGAATCACGATCAGACGCGGCAGCACTCGCACCTCTCGTCGATAGTCAATGCCTTGAAACAGCGATCGAGTTTCAGGCGCACGAACCGGACGCAAAAAATGCGGAATTCCGTACAAACCAATGGGTGTGAGGAGCAATCCCATTCCGACTACGTTTCCTAGTTGATTTCCCAGCGATCGCCGATTCTGATTCATTCGTTTAGGATTATGAATTCACTAACCTGTCACCCTAACGTTGCCCATCATCCGCCGCAGAAAACTTCTTGAACCCAACCGATAATCTTGATACGATCGGGTGCATGGGCGTTATTGTGCAGCTTACGCTGTGAGCATTTCAATCGTTGTTGCCGCTCGTTCAGATAGGGCACTATCGAACCGAGTTTCTCTGTCAGGTTTGAGTGGTCATTCATACATCAACGGTGATCCTCTAAACTCGCAGAGCTGTAAAGCTTATTTCATGACGAACCCTCAGCGTTGAGATTGATGCCAGTTTGTCCGCAGGACGTGTCGCAGACACAGGTTAGAAAGATGATTTACACCTCGGATTACGCGAAGGGTGAGACTTAACTGAGCTTATTCCAGTGAGGATGATAGTCGAATAGCCATTTGAACTGCGAGTCTGCAAGCCAAGTGGGAGTTAATTTATAGCTCCAGTTGCGGATGAAACAGGCGATCGGATGTGTTGCCTGTCCGATCTGACCAATTTGACGGGAGAGTGTGAAGACACGAGAAATACGATCGTATCGGCTCGCTTCAAACTGCCGCAGCAGCGATGGAACTACTTCTTCTCGAACCGAGGCAAGCCGTTTTGCCAGTTCAAACGCATCTTCGATCGCCATACATCCTCCTTGACCCAGGTTGGGTTGAACTGGATGCGCAGCATCCCCGATCAGAGACACTCGTCCCCGTCCCCAAGGTTGTCTTAACGGTTCACGGTCATAAATGTCATCCCGGTAGATCGCCTGGTTAGTCAGCGCTGCGAGAATTGCTGGCACTGGGTTAGCATAACCAGAAAACCGAGATCGCAAAACAGTCAAGGCACCGCCTTCTGCTTCATCAGTCCCGTTAGCAGGAGTACTCGCGAAGGCGTAAAACGAAAACCGACCTGAACCAACATCAAAGTAGCCAAAGCGATCGCCTTGCCCCCAGTATTCTAACCAACTATACCGATTGTCTAGTGGTAGCCCAGATCCCTCAAAATATCCCCGCCAGCAGCAAGTTCCGCTATAAACGGGAGGTTCTAATCGGTCTTTTTCTTCAGACCGTGCTCGAACATTAGAATAGAGTCCGTCAGCACCCACTAAAATGCTGCCCTCTGTGGTAACACCGTTCTGGAAAAACACCCGGACTGCATCGCCGCTTTCCTCAAACGACTCGAAGGCACATTCAGTTTTTACTGTTCCTTCGGGCAGCGATTCATAGAGGATCTGCTGAAGTTCTGATCGAAGTAAGCAAACTCCCAGGTTATCTTCTTGAATAAATTCAGGAGAGTTGATGTAAAGGGGTTCTCCACTTTTGCTAAAGAAACCGCCTTTTAAGATCGAACCGCCTTGGTGATAGAAGCGATCGTAAATTTGTCCATTCCACAGCAGTTTGTAGACCCTCAAAGCGTTTTGCTGAATAAAAATACCCCCTGATCCTGACAGCATTTCAGATAATGAACGCTTTTCATAGACTTCTACCTGAGTGCCTGCATCTAGACAGGCACGCGCTAGGGTCAATCCCCCAATTCCGCCACCAATGATGATTACCTTCAGCATCAATTCTCAGTCTCCTCAACATCAAAGTGCGATTAACTCAATCGGTGATAGAAATCACGATCGTCATCAAACTCTACAACAGCCATCGCTCAACTCACTCATTGGGTTCTGACACACGTTTGAGATCGTGGCGAAAGATTTCTCAATACTCGAAGCAGTTGTGACTCCGTGATCAGGCAACTCAAAATAGCTAAGTTACGCGATGTGCGACTTTCTTGAAACACCCGCTAAGACTGCCCTCACCCTAGCCCTCTCCCAGCAGGAGAGGGAATAGAAGCGTCCGAAAGTCCTTCTCCTTGGGGAGAAGGGTTGGGATGAGGGCAAATTAGTTGCACATCGCGTTAAGTTTTATAATTCGTTCCTCTCCACTCTCAAAACTTTCGATCGCAGAGTGCAGGGTTGAAAGGTAGCAGCCGTCATAGGCTGCCATTCCGAGTCGGTAGTGGTTGAGAAGATTAAACATCATGATTATGATCCCACCTTTGCTGCATAAACTACCTGACATAACCGTATCAATCAGTAGCAGAAAACAACGCTAAACCGTTCCACTAACTGCCCAGGAGATTGATATTGATTATGCTAGACCCCACCTCCCATCAATTCGCAGTTCGCTTTCTTCAACCCATCGCCCAAAAACTTGATGCGATCGAAATCCACAGCTCTAAGACAGCCCATTTCTTCTGTCGCCTCATTCCTTCCCAATGCCCGTTTGAACGTGATATTCGCTGCTTTGGTCGTTTACTCCACATTCCCCCCATGTGCAAACTGAACCCACTCTATGAACAACTGGTGGGATTACGATTCAAATCACTTTGCTATTTGGCTGATGTGTGCGGTGAAGATGTTGCAACATACTGTTAGTCGATCGCGATAGCTTGAGGATCAATGCCTAAGACTTCTTGACCGTAGCTCCTCAAAATTGGTCAGATGCTTAGAAGCAAATAGAGAGAGGCGTTTCATCAGGCTAATAAAACTTGGATAGGGTGCCTTTGTCAAAGCGGGTAGATGCCGATAAGTGAACCCCTTCAACACAGTACCCAAGTGGGGAATGTCATTTGCCGCTCTCATTAATCACAATAAAGTTGCTAACCCATAAAAGAAGAACCCTCATGATCGTCGCCACTGTTACCCACCCAAACCTCTACCAACTTCAGGGTCATCACTTGCACATTCTGTATGCAGCATCAGGCATTGATGGTCAGCCTCATTTTGATTACCAGGACACTCATCAAACCTTGCACTTCAAAGGGGATCAAATTCGCACTGTCGAGTTAGAGATTGGCACCCTTGTCACCGTCACCATTCGGCTCACTGTTGATGCTGGCTCCACGTCCTTTAGCGTGCTCTTACCTCAAGTTAACCTCGATCAAACTCAACAAGCACAGATCGCAACTGAAGGGATTACAACGATTCATCGGTTCTCCCTCGTGCCTCAGTTCAACAAGGGGCAAACTGAGCTTTACACCATCACCCGGCTCACAGGCACCGCTCAACTCGTATCGTTCTAACTCTGGTGCTTGACTTCGCCCTCAGCGATTCCAAATAGAGCGCTAAAAGGTCAAGAGTGAGCAGCCATCAGTTTCAAGAGAGCTTTTTGATAAATTGCTCGACCTGTAGAATTCAGATGCACTCCGTCAGTCGTGAGAGACTCCTTCAACGCCTTTTGCTCAAAGAGTGGCTCAAGGGCAGTGGTGGCGATCGGCACCTGTTGTTCAGTCATCACGTCCTTCAACCACGCATTGACTTCATCCACTCGTTTTAGAGAACCTGCTAACTCTGGGTTCTGGCTGGCAGCGAACGTTGAATAGAAGGCAGGTAACACATCAATCTGTTGGGCAGAGAGCGATTTTACGAGCGTAACAATCTGGGTCAGATTCTGCTTGAATGACTCTTGATCAATGTCATACCACGCATCGTTAGTGCCGATAGCAATAATCACCGTCTGGCAGTGAACCTGTCGAGCTACAAGGGTCTTAAGTTGTTCGACGAGGGAGACGCTACTCATGCCGCCGAGGGCAAAATTAAATCGGTGCTCTCCCAAGCTGTTTCCCAACCCCGATGAAATGGAATCTCCAAACAAGCAGCTCTGATAATGCTGCTCTTGAGACACGATCGCTTGATATTCCACTAAAGTCTGCCAAGCCGGAATCATCGACAGTTGATCAGTTGGTGGATGAGGCGTAGACGCAGCAAGCACTTGCAATGCTTGAGGGAGATTAATGGTGAGCCGATTCGGGTAAGCTTCTAGAACATTGAGGAGACTGATTTCACCCGATTTTGTACCGAGAATTAAGGCGGCTCGGATTGCCTGCACACCCGCAGAGTCTTGACGATCGTCTGCCTGGGCAAGCTGTGCCAAAAACCGTTCTCCTGTAGGAGCATTCAAGACGCGATCGAGCGCGACCAGGCTCACGGGTATCTGGGCTTGTAGAGCACTCCGAAAAGCCGTTTGCTCTTCCCGCTTCACATAGCGCAGGAAGTTTTGCAACGCGATCGAGGCGTTACTTGTCTTAGCATACTGACGCAAATCGGCAACCGAGACAGACTGGGTGAATAGACCATAGCGCACCGTGATTGCATCAGCCGCCGAACTCGATCGAGCGGTCAAGACTTGGCAACCTAGTAAAACTCCTGCTAGAGGAACCAGTTGCTTCAAGCACTTCCAGAAATTGTTTGCCATGCTTTCATCTCTCCTGTCTGGTTTGTTAAAGGTCAACACTGCGACTGTGCCACACCTGGGAACCAGATTTAGCTCTGCTCCTATTTCTACCCTTGATCTGCCCTACCCGCCACAAGACGAGGCTAATTTGGGCGATCGCACTTCCGTCAAGCCAATCTGAGTGATTTCTGCCTTGTAGAATACTTCGCTATCTGAATGGGGATTGCTAACATCAGAGACTATCGCAACGCAATTAACTTTAGAATCTTTTCATTAGTCCTATTGGGGAGTGTCTATGGTCAGTCAGCCCATCAGTCCAAAGCAGAACCATATTGTCCTGACATCCCACCCCTCACGATTTGGTCATCAGTCGATTGTGCTCAAGTGGGGAGAAGCTGACCCGATTCAGCGAGGTCCGATTATCGGCACGGTCTTAAATCCTGAGCACCGCAACGTAATTGGCACCCATTCAGGGTCTTATGCGGTGTATCGAGCATTAGCAGTGGCAAGTGGCAAACTTCAAGCAGACCATCGGGCTGATTTGACCAACACCTCTCCTGCCGCCAAGATTGGACCCCATCCTGCCTGGGCAGACCCCGATCGTATCGTTTCTCTCGACCCATTTGGGGCAGTGGTGGGAGATGCTTATCACGATCTCTGTGAGCAAGGGTATGATATTCGCCCCTCGATCGCAATTACCAAAGCGCATATCAATATGCCAGAGCTTCAGGATGCGATCGCCAAAGGGCGCTTGGTCGAAGATGGCGAAATCATGAAGCAGGGCGGAAATCTCGTCGTCACAAAAGCGGCGATCGAGCCTGTGTGGTACCTACCGGGCATTGCCAAACGCCTCAACGTCAAAGAAAATATCCTGCGGCGCACCTTGTTTGAGCACACGGGTGGAATGTTTCCTGATCTGGTGACCCGCCCTGATCTCAAGGTTTTTTTGCCCCCAATCGGCGGCATGACAGTCTATATTATAGGCGACCCAGACACCATTGCTGATCCCGATAAGCCTCTCGCAGTCAGGGTTCACGATGAGTGCAACGGCTCTGATGTTTTTGGCTCAGATATCTGCACCTGTCGCCCTTATTTGGTGCATGGCATCGAAGCCTGCATTCAAACCGCTCAAGAAGGGGGCGCAGGAGTCATCGTCTATCTTCGCAAAGAGGGTCGAGCGCTCGGAGAAGTCACCAAATTTCTGGTCTACAACGCCCGCAAACGGCAAGAAGGCGGCGATCGCGCCGATGCCTACTTTGCTCGAACTGAGTGTGTTGCCGGAGTGCAGGATATGCGGTTTCAGGAACTCATGCCCGACGTGCTGCATTGGCTGGGCATCACTCGCATCGATCACTTAGTCTCGATGAGCGATCTGAAATACAACGCCATCACCCAGTCTGGCATTCAGGTTATCAAGCGAGTTGCCATTCCTGACAACCTGATTCCAGCCGATGCTCAGGTCGAGATTGAGGCAAAGAAAGCGGCTGGCTATTACACCGAGGGCGACGTTCTCGCCGAAGAATCGCTGTCAGAGATCAAAGGACGAGGACTAGGCGATTAATGGTTTCTCAACCCTCCTCTGAGGCAGATACGATCGCCTATCTCCGCTCTCCTCAAGCCATTCGAGAGCGATGCGGCAACCTGTTTGAGCTTGCACAAGCGGATCAGCTTCGCTACTTTCGGTGTGACTTGACGCAGATCGATCGCGTTGCCGATTATGTGATTGCCGTGACTCGTGAACACTATCCAGACTTGCAGATTCCCTTTCATAGCCGTTGGCGACACTTTGAAGTCGGGAATGTGCAGAGACTGACCTATCTCGATCGCGCCTTCGCCAATCTGTCTCCGCTAGAAAAAGCTAAAGCAAAGTTCGATCTCGTCATTCCCAGCGTGTTGCTCGATGCCGGAGCAGGCGATCGCTGGCACTATCTCGAAGCTGAAACCGGACAAGTGTGGTCACGATCGGAAGGGTTAGCAGTCGCTAGCTTTCATCTCTTCTGTCAGGGCAGCTTTTCTGGAGATCCCGCAAACCACTATCAAACTAACGCCGAAGGACTGCGCCACTTCACATCCGACTCTCTCGCTCAGGGCTTTCAAGTCAGCTCTGAGAATCCGATCGTGGGACTTGAAGGGCGATTCCAACTCCTGCAAAAACTGGGTCAAGCGCTCCAAAAGCACCCAACCTGGTTTGGAGCCAACAATCCCCGCCCCGGAAACCTGGTCAGCTACCTTTTGCAGCGTTCAGAAAATGGCAGCCTCTCTGCCCCGATCGTCCTCAATGCCGTTCTAGAAAGCTTGGGCGACATCTGGTCTGGACGAGTCTCTCTAGCCGGAGTCAACTTGGGAGACGTTTGGTTGCACCCAGCCCTCCCCGGAACCCAGATCAGCGACAAATTAGTGCCGTTTCACAAACTCTCCCAGTGGCTCACCTATTCTCTGCTAGAACCTCTGCAAGAGCTAGGCTTAGAAATCACCGATTTGGATGTTTTGACTGGACTTCCAGAATATCGAAATGGTGGACTGTGCCTCGACCTGGGATTATTACGAATCAAAGACAAACTAATTTTGCAGCAGCCTCACCTACCCGGATCAGAAGCGATCGTCGAATGGCGTGCCCTCACCGTCTGTCTCCTCGATCGCATTGCTGACACCATGCGCCAACGCCTCAGTCTGACTCCTGCTGATCTTCCCCTGGTCAAAGTTCTACAAGGCGGCACTTGGACAGCCGGACGCAAAATCGCTTCCCAAAAGCGACCTGGAGGCATTCCTCCCATCCAAATCGAAAGCGATGGCACCGTTTTTTAGAAACGTGTAGTTCTTCTCAGTTCTTCACCCTTTTTCCCATGTCCGTCAACATTACCGTCATCGATCATCCCCTCATTCAACACAAGCTCACCTTAATGCGGCGAGTTGAAACCAGCACTGCCAAATTTCGCGCCTTAATGACCGAGGTGAGTATGCTGCTGGCATATGAAGTGACTCGCGATTTGCCGCTCAAGCAAGAAACCATCAAAACCCCCATGACCTTGATGGAGGCTCCGGTTTTAGCATCTGATAAAAAACTAGTCGTTGTCTCAATCATGCGAGCCGGACAAGGACTTTTAGACGGAATTTTGCAGCTTATTCCCTCAGCGCGAGTGGGGCACGTCGGCTTATATCGCGACCCGACAACCTTGACCCCGATCGAATACTACTTCAAAGTCCCTCATGACATCGAAGACCGAGATATGCTGATCGTCGATCCCATGATGGCAACCGGACACTCAGCATCGGCTGCCGTGCATCGCCTTAAGCAGACCAATCCTCGATCCATGAAGTTTCTCTGCCTCCTAGCCGCTCCCGAAGGCATTACCTACTTTCATGAGCAGCACCCAGACGTACCGATCTACACGGCAGCGATCGACCAAGGGCTTGATGAACACGGCTACATCTTGCCAGGATTAGGCGACGCAGGCGATCGCTTGTTTGGCACCAAGTAAACAACCAATTTATGACTGATTGCAAAACTCTTAGCTGAAGTTTGATATCATAAGAGTCACCGTGAGTAAAAGCCTTTGGCTTCACGATCGGCGGCATGGCCAAGTGGTAAGGCAAGGGTCTGCAAAATCCTCATCCCCAGTTCGAATCTGGGTGCCGCCTTTATTTTTCTGAATTTGCTCTAAGTTTGTGTGGGTGAGCAGGTTATGTTGCGCGATTTGCAAATGAGTTGCGCGATCGTAATTCTTTGGCGTTTTTACTGAGTGTAAATGAGTTGCGCGATAAATTCATAGAAGTTATATGCTTTCTACTGATGTGATTGATAGCCTAGAAATCGGTGAGCACTTCAACTATGCGGTAGAACTAAACTGAGGAGAGGCTTGAATGACGGTTGAATTAACGATGAGCGTTCCTGACTACCGGGATGTATTGAAAGAAGTCGCGCTTGGCGAGCGTCCTCAGTCTCAAAGTGTGGTGGATGCTCTGCTGCAAGCTGAGAAAGTTGCCAAACAGCACCGATTATCTTACCCCTTAGAGAACCTGCTTGGAGAGTGGCAGCTCTGTTTTTCAACAGGAACCCGCAAACTCAAGCAAAGAAGCGGAATTGCATTAGGCAAAGGCTTCTACACGCCTCGATTGACTCCCGCATTGATCGGGTTTCACGCCCATGATTTGTCCTCTAATCCCCTAGAGATTACCAATCAGATTCAGGTAGGTAGCTTGAAGCTTAAGCTGACAGGTTCTGCGAGATACTTAGGCAAAAAGAATCTGCTGGCGTTTGACTTTACGCAGATGCAGATCAGCATCTTCAATCGTGCTCTCTACACCGGAGGCTTTCGATTGGGAAAAACAAAGTCACTACCGTTCGCAGATCGACCGATCGCTAATCTCCCCTTCTTTGCATTCTTCTTGGTTGCTGACAACTTAATCGCGGCGAGAGGTCGAGGCGGCGGACTAGCGATTTGGGTCAGGAGTCAACCCTGACCCTTCATTTCCTTATGAACGGTCAACGGGTAACGCGCCTACTGGCGGCTGGCTAGCGATTTCTAGCAGCCCTGGTGAATCGATAAACCCAAAATAGAACGAGACTGCTGCGCCGATCGCGTGTAGCCAAACATCATTGCCAAACACGGGAATTAACCCAAACGTGGTGTCAAACCCTGGGACTAATCCGAAGGCGGCGAGCAGCCCGAAAAAGAGGGCAAGTCCGCGACCGTAGATTCGTGACCCGCCTAGCCCGATCGCGGCTACGAGTCCAAAAATTCCAACAGTAATATAGACTCCATTCTCAGCCGCATTGATCGGAAACAGTCCGAAGAGATAGCCTAGCTGCGTCTCAACGCCCTCACGATTTTCGATAACGTTAATCGGATGCTGCAACGCTGGAATAAATCCTAGAATTCCCAGTGAGATAAAGAAAATACCTGTGATTAAGGCGTAATACTGTCCCGTTTTCATTGTGTTGCTTCCTGCATAAAAGTGAGACCGTTTTTTGCTTCCAGTTTCATCATTCAGGTTAAGCATTTGTCATTATCGTCTCCTCACTACAATGGGATAGTTTTTTGCCCCTAGTGATGTCAAATGCGTTGTCAAATTTTTAACTTTCAAAGGTCATCAATTTAAGATGCGCAGGATTCGCAATTAATTCTTTTGCTAGCAAATAACCTGCGATCGTCCAGGTTTGACATTTACGAGCCTCTTTGCCAATCAATCGACCATCAGGACCGTCATAATATTCAGGCCAATGGTCTTGTAGTAGTCGGCGCTCGGCAACGGCGATCGCGTGGTGCGCCAATTCGCCGCGATCCATTTTTTTGGCGGCGGCAGCTAACATCCAGAGCAAGACAGGCCAGCTTCCCCCATTGTGATAAGACCACGGACGATTTTTAGGGTCTGCCCCTGTCACGGTTCTCCAATCGCTGTCTTCTAGAGCGGGATAACACAACTTCATTGGCATGTGTCCCACTAGGTCGTGCCAACGTAGCTCGATCAAGTTGAGAATTTTATGAGACTGCTGTTCGTCAGTCAGGGATGAAATCACTGCCATCAAATTACCCAGCGAGAAGAAGCGGCAATCTAGCTGAGATGGACCTAAATTACCTGCGAGATAGCCTCCCGCTTCGGGCACCCACTTTGCCAGATGATAAAACGGAATGGAGTCTGAATAGATATTGAACTGGTTGAGAGCTTCTTCGCCATATTCCTCAACCTGAAAGCGATAAATTACGTTTAGGCGATCGGGGTCTAGCCAATAATTTTCTCGAATCTGTTTGGTCAGTGGCTCCATACGATTTTGCACCGCTCGAATCATAAATTGATTGGTCTCATCGGGAACCAACATCTCAAGACTTGCTTTGAGTGCCGCATAAAACAGAGACTGAATATCTAAGGGGTGACCATAAAGCCCCATGCGACGATCAATCATGCTTGCTGCATCAGGAACTAGCACCATCGGATACATATCAAAGCGGGTGACTAGGCAAAGCTCCAATACCAAGCGAATGCCTTCTTGAAAGTCACTTCGTTCAATTAGATCAGTATCTTGAGTGGCAATTGCATAAGCGCGCAGCAAGATCACCCACCACAAACACGCATCGGCAGGAGCAACCCGTCCGATCGCATGGTCGCCAAAATCAGCCTTCAAATATTCTTGCCCGTTAAAAGACTGAATCTTGAAGCTAGCGGGCATCAACCCCCGACTCGGTTTTGAGCAGTCTAGCTGTCCTGTTTTGGGCTGCAAAATCAGGGTCGCTTCTAAAAAATTGCGAACGATTTCACCCCTGCCTTTGATTAAAAAAAGCAATGCTGAAGAGACAAAATCCCGAATAAAGCACTGATCGTAGTTGAGTGCTGCAATTTCTGGGTCGAGGGCCGCGATCGTGCCGATCGGTTCCCCTCGGTAATAAATAATAGACTTCTCAAGAGCGCTCCACGCAGCGTCTTCGATCGCTTGACTACCCAACTCTCAATCCTCTCTATCGCTAGTTGCAACTTATCAAAGGTCTATGTTAGGTCAATCGCTTCTAAACCACTAGCAACTTCATGAACAATTTTAGTAAGGGTAATGAGTGTAATATTCCTGACTTATTAGTTTAGGTTGAATACTTAAGCCGACTTCAAAGCAAAGTTCCCATTGATACAATCAGTATCGATCATTACAGAATCGCTTTCACTGGCGTGATTGGCTTGACGACTGAGCTGTAAATTGATTCAAGGTTTTGCATGGCTAACGAATTGGACAGAGCGACTATTTGTATCCCTACTCGTCAGCATCCCTTCGATTTAGTGTTGTCACAGACAGCGTTGCTGGTTATTGATATGCAGATTGATTTCTGCGATCGCACTGGTTTCTGTAGCGTTAACTTAAACGCTGATGTCTCCGCAATGCAGATCCTAATTCCGCGCTTGCAGCAGGTGATTCAATGGGCACGAAATCAAGGAGTTTGGGTTATTTACACTCGCGAGAGTCACAAGCCCGACTTATCAGATCTGCCTCCTAGCAAGCAAGTGCGCTACACCAATGCTGGATACCCCGTGGGTCGGGCTGGCAATCGAGGGCGATTTTTAGTTCAGGGAGAAGCGGGAACCGAGATTATTCCCGAACTGGCTCCCCAAGCGGACGATTGGCAGTTGGATAAACCCGCTCAATCAGCCTTTGTCGGCACTCTACTAGAAAAACAATTGCACGATCGCCACATCACCCACTTACTGATTACTGGAGTGACGACCGAATGCTGTGTATTGGGGACTTATCGCCAAGCTAACGATTTAGGCTTCTATGCGCTATTGCTAGAAGATTGCTGTGCTGCGTTTGAGGTTGCTGAGCATGATGCTGCGATCGCGATAGTATCGGCAGAAAATGGCGCGATCGGTTGGGTCACTACGTCAGAGCAGCTCCTTCAGACCCTTTCATGACCTAACTGATTTGAAGTTGATGAAGATACGTCGGGTATAATTAACAAAATCAACTACTCCAAAGGATGGATTAATTGATTTTGTTAATTAGTTCGAGCGATAGATTTTCTGACTTGTCTTTAGACATATATTTTTATAGTCTGCGACGTATCGTACACTTGAACACGTATTACTTCTAAAATATATGCCTGACATTGTTGATACTGCGATGAGTGCGGGAACCTTCAGCACTTTAGTTGCAGCCATTACAGCCGCTGGTCTTGATACTGCACTTAAAAGCCCAGGTCCGTTCACGGTATTTGCACCCTCTGATGACGCTTTCTCTAAGCTGCCATCGGGAACCGTTGAATCGCTGCTAGAAGATCTTCCAACGCTAAGGAAGATTTTAGAATATCATGTTGTTTCTGGAAAAGTGATGGCGGCGGATGTCGTTAATATGAAAAGCGCAACGACTACTGAGGGAGAAGATGTCACCATTGATGCTTCTAGTGGCAGTGTCAAAATCAACGATGCAGTTGTCACGATGCCTGACGTTGAAGCTGACAATGGAGTGATTCATGTAATTGATTCCGTTTTATTGCCTGGTTCAATTAGTCTTTAATCATCACTGAGATCGCTAGCAGAACCGTGACCACGTTTGCTAGCGATCGAGAGCTTTTAATCACGCACCAGCTGTTGAGACGCTCATACAGAGAGGTTTTTCTTGACGTATGCAACTGCGATCGGAGTGATTTTTTGCTCTAGTTGCGTCATGACACTGTGGTCAAACTCTGTCCAAATTCTCGGCTGACTAAAGACACAGGGTTGCAAAATCCCCCATGTCACCCCGTCTTGACGTAAATGAGCGTGAATTAATGCTCTGTGCCCAAAAGATTTTTGCTCAAACTCCAAGTTGACAACGCTTGGATCAGCGGTTTCGACATCTTCGATATAGATTGAAGGTTTCGCGTCTAGTGCCGCGGCAAAAAGTGGGTCTTCTTGACGCAAAGAGTCTGGCTCTACTTTTATCTCCTCGCTGGTGACATCAGGAACCGTCGGATTTCGTCGCCAACAGTACGGGGTATGCCCCGTGTTCGTGTAAGGATTTCGCAAATAGAGGAAGCAGCGATCGCACTGCAACACGTCACACAACACGGGCAACAAGGCAGAAAAGACAGCATCCGGATCGCTGGTATCCATCAAAACGTTCTCTAGCGTTTCAGGTAGCTTTTGCATTGAATTTAAAGGTGAATCAGGAGATACAACATTAAAGTTTGTTAGACCAACAATAAGGTTTATTTGCTCAACGCAGGCTCCTCAAAAGGACGGATGATTGCAGGAGCAGGGGTTACCTCTGGTTGAAAAACTGCTTGCAGGGCTTGTTCTAGCGTTTGAGCCATTACAATCCGGTTTTCGTAGGCAACCACAACACGAACGAGCGTCGGTAAACTATTTTGAGTCGCTTCTAGATAAATCGGCTCTACATACAGCAGCGATTGCTCGATCGGAACGATTAGCAAATTTCCTTGAATGGCTCTTGACCCTTGCCGATTCCAGAGCGAAATCTGTTGAGAAATCACAGGGTCTTGGTTGATGCGTGCCTCAATTTGCTCGGTGCCATAAATCAACCGTTCTTTAGGAAAGGTATAAAGCAACAATCGCCCATAATTTTCACCGTCCGATCGAGCCGCTAACCAGGCAATTAAATTAGTGCGCTCTCGTGGCGTGTAGGGCAACAGCAAAATAAATTCTTCAAACGGGACAGTGGGGAGACTGGTGATCAGGTAGTATGGCTCAACTGGACGAGATTCTGCTCCATAGACTTCGTTTGGAATTTGCCATTGATCCTCACGGTTATAAAATACTTGAGGATCAGTCATGTGATAGGTCATCAATCGCTCAGACTGAATGTTAAAAAAGTCAGTCGGGTAACGAATATGAGCACGTAGCGCTTCTGGCATCGCTGTCAGTGGCTTTAATAAGGTGGGAAAGATTTTAGACCACGTTTTGATGATCGGATCGCTGGGATCTGCAACATAAAAGTTAGTCGTGCCGTTATACGCATCGATCACAACTTTTACAGAGTTGCGAATGTAATTGACATCGCCATTCGCAGGGTCTGAATAGGGATAGTGATTGCTGGTTGTGTAGGCATCAACCATCCAATAAAGATAGTTCTGATTAGCTGGAAATTGACCTTTATTGTCACCAGAATTTGCATCTGCCGCTACTAAATAAGGATCGCTATCGTAATGGAGAAACGGCGCGATCGCTCGAATTCGCTGATTAATGTTGCGACGAAACAGAACCTTTGTTTCTGGTTGAAACTCCTGTGTTAGAGAGATTCTCCAGTCTTTTAGATAAACGCTAAACAGCCCCCGTCGCCACCATGAGCCGATCGAGAGTCCACCTTGCCCATCATAACTGTTATAGACATTATCACTGCCACTTGGATAGTCTAACTCTCGCTGTCGCGTCCCGGTCATCACATAGTCGTCTGTGATTTCACCATAATAAATTCGGGGTCGCCCGATCGGAATGCCCGATCGAATTGCCTCATTCGAGGTCACGAGCGCTCCACCGTTTGTGTCACCAATATCTTTGACAAAATATTCTGGCAACCCCCCCGCCCCAACCGTATTCACCGGACTCACCGTAAACCCATATCCGTGAGTGTAGATCAGATGACGATTGATCCACGTTTGTGCTTGTTGGGGCACCGCATCAGCATCCAACTCTCGTGCAGCGATAAACACCTGTCGGCGTTCTGCCTCAGATTGAACAGATGGCGAGGGCTGATTGGGGTCATCGGGTCTGCGAGTTGCCACTTTAGTAGGCAGAGTGTAGCGATCGATATTGGCATCAGAAAAGCGATAGTAAAGGCGAATCTGTTGAAGCTGACGGTTGGTAGCCAGAAGAGGGCGCTGATCCCACAGGCGAATATTGCGAACGGTTAGGTCATTTGCTTGAAGATCAGCTTCAGTGAGTTGCCCTTGAGGGTTGAAGGTCTGAGTATCGATTACTTCCAGTCCAAACGCTTGCCGAGTCAAGGCGATCGTGCGTTGAATATAAGGTCGCTCTCGCGCTAGCTCATTGGGTTGAACAATCAAATATTGAACTGCCTCCGGCAAGGCAACTCCCGCTATAGAAAGCCCGCTAAACAGCCACAGCGCAATGACAGCCCAACGACGATGCTTTGATCTCGGTTGCCAAAAAACAGAATGCCAGAGTAAATAAAGCGCGATCGCCAAGGCACTCAGACTCAGGATAATGTAAGCAGGTAATTTCGCTCTGACATCAGTGTAACCTGCTCCATAAATGACCCCATTTGTAGAATAAAGGAGTTGATAACACTTCAACCAATAGCTAAGCGCGATCGCACTCATTAATCCTGCGCTGACTCCATATAAGTGACGTTGCTGCTGAGGTGAGAAGCCTGAAAACCTTCCCTGACTAAGACTATTGCCCGATAGCAAGTAGGTCAGGAGCACAGACACAAACCCATAGAGAGAAAGCCCAGTACTTAAAAATGAAATCAGTTCACCAATGGGAAGCGCAAAGATATAAAAGCTAACGTCACGATTGAATAGAGGATCGGTTGTATTAAAGAGAGTAGGGTGAAAGTATTGCATAACCGTTGCCCAATGCTGAGAGGCAATGAATCCGAATAAGACGCTCAACACGATTGCAATGGCAGTGAGTAAGAATCGAGGATAAATTAGTAATGCAATCAAAGCAGCGACGGCAATACCTAAATACCATTGAGCATTAAAATGTTGAACGATTTGCCAAAGAGCGAGGGAATCAAACGTTGATGTTGATAGACGAGTTGGCTCTGCGTGCCAATAGTTGAATGCGATACGACTATAGTGTGCTAACGTCAAGCCGATTAACAAGCTTAACCCTGCTGCGATCGCCAGAAGAGTCGTCAGTCTGAACGGACTAGTTGAGTCAATCGGGTTTGTGGCATTCTCTATAGGTTGAGAATATTGGTATCGTTGAGCGACCCTTAAATTCGTGAGAAAGTATACGATCGTTAGGGCAGTTACTCCTAACCACAAAGCACCTTGAGTCGTCAGTCGCAACAGAAATACTGATAAGTAGCCCACTTCTTGAAACCAAAAAGCCTCGGCTCCTAGATGAGCAATCCTATCTAATAGAAACCATCCCCCCAAGCAGAATATTAGAAGTCGTAAGCGGTGTTTTCGCAGCACAAAATTTAGGGGCAACGAGAATGATTGAGTAAATTCAGCATCTTATTAGCCTTCTACATTAACATCCTGCTGTGGTGCAGAGGGCTTTAGTCTTGATGACATCTGCCTAACTCTCTCGAAGTTCTTAAGGTTCCGGCGTGTGACCTGATTGTGTGGCAAAACAGGTCTGAATCGATGCAAAAAACGCTATGCTCATCAACGCCAAAGTTATAAGCCTAACGATTTGAAGCATGAGCGGGGAACACATAAAGATGAGGAATGAGCTAGGTGAAGTAGAAGTCGAGTCTTCTTAACTCTGTGCAAACTAAAGTAGCGATCGTGGCACACGACCAGTCGATTTGCTATGAACCCACCTTCACAGAGCAATCGTTGACTATCGGGTCTGCTAAATTGCTAAAAGAGCATTAATCTGCAATGATTTCCTCTGTGGGAAAATCCCTCCTGAGACAGGTATATCTCCATCAAACGGGAAACCTATTTAAACCACTACGCAGATTATTTATGACCCTCCTTGCTCCTCCTCCGTCCTTGACTGCTTATTGGCAAGATGCGTTTAGCTTAAAGCGGCATTTGCAAGAGTTTCTGCAGCTTGAGTCAGAAGACTTAGAACATAAGCTAAATGCTGGTTTGCAAGCACTAGCCGAGATGGGTCATCGCGATTTTGACTGGGAGCAGGCGACTGAGTTTTATCGCGATCAAGTGGGCGAAGCCTATCTTTTTGATCTAGGGATTTGGCATCTCACGAGCCAAGAATATATTGGAGACACGTTGCGTCTAGTTGCAGACTACGCTAAAGGGCGCGTGTTAGATTTTGGCGGCGGAATTGGCACACATACGATCGGGGCGGCGCTGTGTCAGCAGGTGCAACAGGTAGTTTATTGTGACATCAATCCAACGAATCGTGCTTTTGTTGAATATCGAGCCGCTCAACTGGGGCTAGAATCAAAAATTATCTGCTGTGCGGAAGTGTCGGCTGATGAAATATTTGACACAATTATTTGCTTTGACGTGGTAGAACATTTACCCGCCCCTAGTCAGCAGCTATTGCAGTTTCATAAAATGCAGTCTGAGACCGCTATTTTGATTCTCAATTGGTATTTCTCGAAAGGATTCAACCAGGAGTTTCCCTTTCACTTAGATGATCCGCGCCTGGTGGAACATTTTTTCACCACACTACAGGGCAACTTTCTAGAAGTTTTTCACCCCTATCACGTCACTACTCGATGTTATCGTAAATCTGCAACCAGGTCTGACTGAAACGATTTTAAGAAGTGGCATCGTTCAATCAGCAAGGCATCTAATCAGAACAATTTTCCTGATTGAGCTGAGTTAATTTGTGAACTGAGAAAATCACGAATATTTTCGCTTGTGAGTCCGTAACCTTGTGAGTCCGTGGCTTTGCTGCGTCTACTTACATTAATTTTAGCGAGAGCTTCTGAATTTGAAATCGATCTCATTGCCAAATGGGGCGATTTAGTATTTTGTACGTCACGACATCAGTATTTGCTCAAAGTCACCATTTACCAAAAGATACACGTTCTGAGCCTCTCTAGAAAGATGACCTTTGATAAAAAATGAACTCGTGTAATGTAGCCTAAATAACTGATAGAAATTAGATATAAGTCAGCAGTTCTAACTCAAGTAAACCGAGCATTTTAATCCGTCTTGTCGCCACATATAATGGCTGCTTCGACAGCTTAAAATCAGTTCTAAACGGCTCTTCATCTATTGAATTTAATAATTCACTAAGTCTCTGATTCACCCTTCAAATGTTCTCTAAAGGTGCTGCCTGACGCGATAATTAAAGCTTCTCTGCTTGAAAACTTTTGTAACATAATCCGTTGAGTTCCATTGATCACTGGGCATTCTAGCTAGCGATCGCGTCAAACTATCAAAGTCTTGCACTAGGTAACCTGGTAGTCTGCTCTTTGCTTTGACTAACAAGTTGTTATTAACGTAGTTTTAAGCTGAGTTATTGAGTCCTGACCGTTTTCCTTAGATTTTGCTGGCTAAAGAATATGATTTCAGCTTCCCTCCCGTTCAACGAAGCAGCTAGACTTCAAGCACTCTTTCAGTGCAAGATCTTAGATACTCCAACAGAAGGAGTATTTGATGACATCACGCATCTGGCGGCTTACCTCTGTCAAACTCCGATCGCTCTGGTCAGTTTGATTGATTCTGAGCGGCAGTGGTTTAAGTCAAGAGTGGGGCTAGCATTAACCGAAACTCCGCGTAAAGTAGCATTTTGCGCTCATGCCATTTTGCAGTCAGAGCCTTTCATCGTGCCGGAGGCTTTGGCAGATGAACGATTTGCTGATAACCCTCTTGTGACAGGTGAGCCTTACGTTCGGTTTTATGCTGGTGTACCTTTAATTACCTCTGAGGGCTATATCTTGGGAACGCTGTGTGTCCTCGATTGTGTTCCTCGATCGCTAACTCATGAGCAGATTCAAGCTCTTGAAGTCTTGGCGCATCAAGTCGTTCGGCAAATTGAGTTACGTCACAGCCTTAGAGATTTGCAGCTTGTTCAGACAGCGCGTAAACAAAAATGGAGAAAAAGCCGCTATTTCTTTGCTAAAGTCGCGATCGGGTTTGTGTTAGCTTCCGTAATTTTAGCAACAGTTGGAGTGGCATCTTATCAGAGCCATTCCGAAGTTCTTCAAGGCAAGGTGTTAGAAGCACAGTCTCACCAGATACTTTTAGATCTCACGAAACTTCTCTCTTGTCTAATAGATGCCGAAGCTGGACAACGGGGCTATCTGATCACTGGCAAAGAGCAGTATTTAGGCTCTTATTACACAAAGGTTCGACAGATTGACCAAGAGCTAGAAGATTTACGATCGCAACCGTTTGCTAATTCTCAACATCATCAACTTGATGCGCTTGAAGGTTTGATCCAATCCAGGCTAGGTGAGCTTGACCAAACTCTCACTGTTCGACGAGTGCAAGGATTTGATGCCGCCGCTCGGATTGTAGAGACTGATTATGGCAGAGACGTCATGATTAAAGTTCGCTCTGCCATTAACGAACTGCAGACTCAAGAAAATGTCATGCTAAACCAGCGATCGACTACCACGATCGTGAACGCTCACCGAGCCACCCTAGCTTCTCTGTTAGGCATTGGCTTAGATTTTGTGATTCTGGCTTGGGTCTATTTTGCCATTCACCGCGAAATTCTCAATCGCAAGCGATTAGAAGACACGTTAGAGCAAGAGCGCGACTTTATCGAAACAACTTTAGATACGATCGGAGCCGTGGTCGTTGTCTTAGATGCCCAGGGAAAAATTGTCCGCTTTAATCGCACCTCTGAAAACCTTACAGGCTATTCATTTGAGGAAGTCAGAAACAAATTTGTTTGGGATATATTTTTAATTGATGAAGAAGTTGAGCCAGTCAAAGCGGTCTTTGCCAGGTTACAAGCCGGACATTTTCCAGATATTTACGAAAATTATTGGCTTACGAGAGAGGGCGATCGTCGATTAATTGTCTGGTCTAACACCGCGCTAGTTAACCCAGAAGGCAACGTCGAATATGTGATTAGCAGTGGAATTGATATCACAGAGCGTCGGCAAGCTGAAGTAGATCTAAAAAACTCAGAGGCAGAGCTACACGCACTCTTTGCTGCCATGACCGATGTCGTTTTAGTCAGAGATATAGACGGGCGGTGTATCAAAATTGCTCCAACCAATCCCATCCATCTCTATAAGCCTTCTCACGACATGAGAGGCAAAACACTGCATGATGTGCTGCCCCTTGCACAAGCTGACACGATCTTGACCCATATTCAAAGGGCTTTAAGCACTCAACAAACCATAAATTGTGAATATGATTTGACGATCGAGGCGCGAGAAGTCTATTTTTCGGCGAACATTTCTCCCCTATCTCAAGATTCAGTGGTTTTGGTCGCACGAGACATTACCCAACTCAAGCGGAGTGAGCAACATCGAGGCATTCAATATAAGGTTGCTCGTGTTTTAGCAGACTCTTCTACGCTTAGTGAGGCAATCTCTAAAGTTCTCCAAACGCTTTGTCATAGCCTGGAGTGGGATCTGGGCGAGTTTTGGAGCGTCGATGCTCAAGCAAATCTTCTCCGACTTGGAGAAGTCTGGGTCACGGCTTTGACTCCTCCAACCAATTTTGAAGCAGTGTCTCGACAAATCGCGATCGCGCCTGGTATAGGGTTGCCGGGACGAGTCTGGGAAACCAACAAACCCGTCTGGCTCAACGACCTTGTAGATGAAAACTTTTTACGATCAACCCCCGCCCTCGCAGCAGGATTTAATCAAGCGATGGGATTTCCTGTTTTGGGCAATCGTCAGGTTTTAGGGGTCATCACGTTCTTTAGCCACAAGATTCGTCAAACTGAACCAGATTTGCTAGAGATGGTGACTGATCTCGGTCGGCAAATGGGTCAATTTATTGAGAAAAAATACGCAGAAGAAGACGTGCGGCAGCAAAATCGGCGATCGCAATTGCTCTCTGACGTGACTCTGCGAATTCGGCAATCTCTTAATCTTCAAGAGATTCTCGACACAACCGTAGAAGAAGTCCGTCAGTTTCTCAAAGCAGATCGGGTGGTGCTTTATCAGTTTGACTCCGACTGGAACGGCACCGTCGCGGTCGAAGCGGTTGGAGCAAATTGGACTTCTGCTTTAGACGTAAAAATTGAAGACAATTGCTTTCAGCATGGGTATAAGCAGAGATATGAGGACGGTCGGACGCGAACGATCGACCATGTTATGCAAGCAGACCTCGCGCAATGTCATAAAGAAATGCTAGCAAGGTTTGAGGTGCAGGCGAACCTTGTGGTGCCTATTCTAGGAGCTAACGGGCTTTGGGGTTTGATGATTGCTCATCAATGTTCTGCCCCTCGTCACTGGCGATCGTTTGAAGTTGATTTTCTCGTTCAACTTGCCAATCAGGTTGGTATTGCTTTAGAACAATCTCGTCTGTTAACTCAAGAGATTTGGCAGCGAGAGCAATTAGCACACCAAAATCTGGCATTAGAGCACGCTCGTAGAGAAGCAGAGCAAGCGACTCACGCAAAGAGTGCATTTTTAGCCACCATGAGTCATGAGATTCGGACTCCTATGAATGCAATCATTGGCATGGCAGGTTTGCTAATCGACTCTAACCTTGACCCACAGCAGCAAGACTTTGCTGAAACGATTCGGATGAGTGGAGATGGGTTGCTCACTCTCATTAATGAAATTTTAGATTTTTCTAAGCTAGAAGCCAATAGGATGGAGCTAGAAATTGTAGATTTTGATCTAGAGAGTTGTATCGAAGAAATCGCTGATTTGTTAGCAGTTTCAGCTTATAAAAAAGGAATCGAGATTGCAGTATTTCTCGAGCAGAATATTTCTACCTATTTGTGTGGAGATGTCAGTCGATTGCGTCAAATTCTCATGAATTTAACAGGGAATGCGATTAAATTTACTGAAGTTGGAGAAGTGGTTGTTCAAGCTTTTCTGTTGACCGAAACTTCGACCACCGCTACCATTTCATTCTCTGTCACTGATACTGGAATTGGAATTACTTTAGATGCTCAAAGAGAATTGTTTCAACCCTTTTCTCAAGTAGATGTCTCTACCACTAGAAAGTATGGGGGGACGGGTTTAGGATTAGCAATTTGTAAACAACTAGTCGATTTAATGGAAGGCACGATCGAAGTAAAAAGTCAAGTAGGACAGGGTTCTACCTTTTCATTTACTATCTCATTTAAGAAGCAGCCTTATCCTGCTAATCAGATGACTTACCTCACAACCACTGACCTTAAAGAACTCAAGATCTTAGTGGTAGATGATCATGCGACTAACCGAAGAATTATTCGTCATCAAGCTGCCTCTTGGGGAGTGCAAGTAGACGAGGCAGAAAGTGCCGATGCGGCACTAAACAGGATGCAAAACGCGGTTAATCAAAAGAATCCCTATACGATCGTAATGCTTGATAGGCAGATGCCAGAGGAAGAGACGCTAGTTCAGACAATCCACTCAAATTCATTGTTTGCAGACAGTCGGTTAGTCAGAATGATCTCGCTCTGCGATCTCAAAGAAACAGAGTCTGAATCAAAGCTCGGATTTTCTGCCTATTTGACAAAGCCTGTCAAACAGTCGCGTTTGTTTAAGTGCTTGATGGATGTGATGAATAGACCATATAGCAAACTAATTCAACCAGAGATAGCGGGAGGCTCTAACCAACTAGGTGCGGCAACCATGACTAAGGAGCAACATCAGATAAAGCTCAAAGTCTTGCTCGCAGAAGATAGTTTAGTGAATCAGAAGGTAGCGCTGAATCAGTTAAAAAACTTAGGCTATGAAGCAGATATTGCAGCCAATGGTCAAGAAGTGTTGGAGTTAATCGCACAAATTCACTACGATCTGATTTTGATGGATTGTCAAATGCCTGAAGTCGATGGCTATGAAGCAACACAAGAAATTCGTCGATCGCCAAGACCGATCAAAGACACGATCATCATTGCAATGACAGCAAATGCGATGAGAGAAGATCGATCCCTCTGTTTAAACGCTGGAATGAATGACTATATCAGCAAACCAGTTCGCCAAGAGGAACTAGCGGCTAAACTGATCCACTGGAGTCAAATCATTAAGACTGCAAAAGAGCAGCTAAACGACTGTCCGATAACCGTTTCTTTCAATCAGGAGAATGGCATGGTCGGAGACGGTCTGATTGATTGGGATTATCTCCGCAGACTTTCTAGAGGAGACAAAGCCTTTGAATTAGAACTTTTGAAGACATTGGTTGAGACATTGCTCGATCATTTACAGGTGCTGAAATCAGCCGTTTGTGCCAACGATCGCTCCATCATTAGGTATGAAGCTCATTACATTAAAGGCTCAAGTGGCAGCGTCGGAGCGATCGCGATTCAAATTCCAGCAGCCCGCTTAGAGAAGAAAGCAATGTTGGGCGAACTAGATGGGGTTTCGGAGTTGTTTGTAGAACTCATGGATCGCTTCAACCAAACTCGATATCTCATTGACTTTAAGCAGTAGTTGCTGAATGCAATTCTCATTCTGCTTTGTATTATGAGAGCATAGATCGGAAATCTGAATATCGATGGTGACTAATTCTCTCGTTCGAGCAATCTATACAGACGGCAGTGGAAATCTGGGTCTATGTGGCTATGCAGCGGTAGTGCGATTTGCTGACAGCACCACGATCGAGCTAGGCGGCTATGAGCCAGATAGCACGAACCTGCGGGTTGAGCTGCTTGGCATAATCACTGCGTTAGACTATCTGCAAATCAATCCACAGCCCCTTAAAACGCCAATTTTCTCTGACTCACAATACGCGATCGACGGACTCAATAAGCAGTGGGTTTCTAGTTGGCAGCAGCGCAGTTGGTTGACCATTAAAGGAAAACCTGTGGCGAATCGAGATTTGTGGGAGCGGCTTGAGGCATCACGATCAGTTCCTGCCACCTTTCATCATCTGCGAGGGCACAGCGACGCAACTGGGAAAAAGGGGCGAGATGCTCTCGCCAAAAATCGCGCCCGCTTTGGTGAAGAAACCCACCTGCACAACGCGGGCAATCAAGCCGCCGACCGCGCGGCTGACCGTTTTCGGTTAAATGGGGCGGCTCTCAAGTCAGGAGACGGGATAGACATTAAAGAAGCTGTCTCCTATGTGAAGAATTTTCTCCCAGATTGAATTTGAGCGTTCGTCATGTCTTTAGACATTAGACATCAGTGGTTCGATGCAACTCTGTCCTGCCATTCGACCTTTGCCCACGATCGCGTCTTTTTTGGTATCATCATCACCCCACAGGTTGAACTAAAGAGACTGAACTCGCAGACATATTAGGATACTGTGAAGCTTAATAGAGATTGAATCAGAAAGTATTGTTCAGTCTATTGACTCGCTGAAAAAAGTATTCTTTCAGATGTGCCCTGATTAAGCTATAGTCTACGTGCTAACTTCAATGAATAAACGCTCATGCCTCGTAACTCTAATGACTTATCGCCAACAGAGAAAGTTAAAATTGCTCTAGATTGCTTACATAGAGAATTATTAGGTGACTCGAATGCCAGCAAAACGGTCGCCAAGAAATATGATCTTTCGACTCGCGGAGTTACCACTCTCAGAAATCAAGCACTAGAGATTCTTCAAAAGGGCTTTAGTCCTTCGATGACTCTTCCCCCAGCGGTGACAGCTTCTATTAATGACAAAACCCTCGATCGCAACCTGGATTCTCTTCTGAATTCTTCTACTACGAGAGATGCACAGTCAGAAGAGCCGGAAATTGAGGTTGAGGACACCGATGAGATCGCGATCGATGAAGTAGTCGCTGCCATCATTGACTACAACAAGTCTAAAAAAGAACCTCCTGTCTACATCTCACAGGGCATTCTTCAAAAGATTAGTGGTCAGTCTGTCGCAGACATTAAATCATGGTTTGCTGATCACGAGCAGGAAGTCAATAAGCACAACGCAAAGTATGACCTCACTCCTGTTACCAACCGCAGAGTTAAGCGCAATTTTAATTATCGGAAGGAGTTAGGCTTGGTTGATGATTAGGAAACCGTGGGCGTAGTCGCAGGTGATTTGAGCAAGGACATTTGAAACAAGGTTCTCGAATTGGATAATTTAAGGGGTTGAACCCTCTTACGTATCGATAGTAATTTATATGACATTGTAAATAACAGATACGTATATTTTAGGGGACTTTTCATCATTCCCGTTAGCGCAACCTTGTCTCAAGCCGATCGAGATGCGCCCGTTTGTGGGTGGGCAGCGAGGCTCATAGGGCGACGTTGACGGTCTATCACTATGGGTCTATCAGAATCACAATGCAGATGTTCGCTATGAACGTTTCACACTGATCAAGAAGACTCAAAGCGCTGAAGTACGTTAAATTGTCCTAATTTAGTGGTTGACTTGCATGATTCAGTCGATAGACCCTTAAATAACCTGTCATTTTGAACTAACGCCAACTTGCCTAACGATCGTTTCCTGAATCCCCCAATCTGGGTGACTTTGAACTCTGGCTCCCCCAGATTAGGGGTTAGGAAGCGAACCTGACGAATGACACGTTAATAAATCCTTATTCCTCAGGCACTATTACAAGACTGAGACAGACGCGATCGTGAACGGAGAACTTGAGCGCCTCGAACCAGGAAAAGGGGGTCAGCAATCAATGCGAGTCATCCGCAGAATGATCACAATGTTGTTGCGTGACCTTATTGCTCTGTAGCTTCCTTTAAAGGTGATTTCACTACAGAGTAAGATAATCCTAAAGTATTACCGGATCAGCGATCGTGAAAGCAATCTCCCTCCTTGGTTCAACTGGCTCAATTGGGACTCAAACCCTCGATATTGTCGCCCAATATCCCCACCAGTTTCGGATCGTCGGCATGGCAGCAGGGCGCAATGTCACCCTGTTTGCCCAGCAAATTCGTCAGTTTCGTCCTGAGATTGTCGCTATTTGTGATCAAGACAAACTCCCCGACTTAAAAGCAGCGATCGCTGACCTCGATCCGCAACCTATTCTCTTAGCGGGGAGTGCAGGAGTCGTCGAAGTGGCTCGATATGGTGATGCCGAAGCCGTGGTGACGGGCATCGTAGGCTGTGCGGGATTATTGCCCACGATCGCGGCGATCGAAGCGGGTAAAGATATTGCCTTAGCAAACAAAGAAACGTTGATTGCAGGCGGTCCGGTCGTTCTGCCTCTGGTGGAAAAGCATGGCGTAAAGCTCCTGCCTGCCGACTCAGAACACTCGGCTATTTTTCAGTGTCTGCAAGGAATTCCAACGGGCGGACTGAGAAAAATTTTATTAACCGCTTCAGGAGGAGCCTTTAGAGATTGGGCGGTCGAAAAACTCGTTGATGTTACTGTCGCTGACGCGCTCAAACATCCAAACTGGTCGATGGGACGCAAGATCACCGTAGACTCTGCAACGCTAATGAATAAAGGCTTAGAAGTGATCGAAGCCCATTATTTGTTCGGTGTAGACTATGACGATATTGAGATTGTCATTCATCCCCAAAGCATTATTCACTCGTTGATTGAGCTACAAGACACATCGGTGCTGGCTCAGTTAGGTTGGGCAGATATGCGATTGCCACTGCTCTATGCACTGTCTTACCCCGATCGACTTCCTACCAACTGGGAGCGACTAAACCTCGTCAAAGCTGGTGATCTCACTTTTAGAGAGCCTGACCACGAGAAGTATCCCTGCATGGGGCTTGCTTATGCAGCCGGTCGCGCAGGAGGCTGTTTGCCTGCCGTTTTAAATGCCGCAAATGAACAGGCAGTTGCTCTATTCTTAGATGAGAAAATCCGCTTTTTAGACATTCCTCGTTTAATTGAGCAGACCTGCGATCGCTATCAGGCTCAAAACCGAGCGACTCCTAGCTTAGAAGATATCTTGGCAGCAGATGAATGGGCACGACAAGATTTATTGACGACCAGCCAAGAAAGCGGCGATCGCAGCTATTTTCTGGTGAAATAGAGTCAGAATCTTTCCGTAGAAATCTGGCTTTTCTCAATCAAATTTAACAAGTGACTCAAGCCCTGACTATTTCGTTAAAGAAGCTATAAAACCTTGACAAAGTAACGATTTTTTTTGCCAAATTTAAATAGATCAGTGCCATACTAATTGGCTGATTGGTGATCTAAAAATCACTCTTTAGGTAGGTGTCAGCCTTCTGAATAACCGCCGCGATCTCACGCAGAGTTAGCCGTGATTCCTGCGTGAGCTTCTAATCAGCCGTTTAGTTGCCATATTGACATGAACGACCGCTCCCACACTGAAGACATCCACGCCCTCGGTTTTCCTCTTTGGGCTTATCTCAATCAGCCACTTTTTCATCCCGCTCAGCCGTTTTTCATCCGTCCAAAGCGATTTTGGCGCTATCACAACATTCAGCAGCTAGAGCATTGTTGGATACGATCGGAGTTGCATCTGCTTGAACATTGTTGGCGACAGGATTTAAACTCAGAAGAACAATAGGAACTAAATGTTGGGTTTTGGATGAGTCTAGCTCCGAGAACTCAGGCGTTCAAAAATCCAAAACCCATCGTTTTTAGCTCTGTCGCCAACGTTTCGCAAATTCGTCGATTACCTCTTGAGGAAGTTGCCCTTGAAGCCAAGTTAAAGCTTGGTCTTGGTGAGGCAGCGATCGATAGCTTTTAGCCACATTGATCAAACCGAGAGCGGGTACAGGAGTAGGAGTAGGCTTTGGAGTAGGCATAGGGCTTGGGGTAGGAGTGGGTTGAGTCGATTGCAAAGCTGCCCAGGTGGTAGATGCAACAATGCCGTCAGGGGCGAGACGTTTTGCTTGCTGATAGCCGACCACCGCAGATTTTGTTCGGGTGCCAAATGCGCCATCTGGCGTGCCAGGATCGAACCCATTGGCTTTCAGCAATTGCTGTAATTCCAGCACCACTTGTCCTCTAGATCCGACCCGAAGCGGAACTTTGCCCTTCAACAGCTTTTGCAAATCATCCAAAGTGCCGTTGAATTGGTTGAGATCGACATTGCCCTGAATTCCCTGTACCGTTCCTGATTCTGAGTATTGATGGAATGCCCAGGTTCGCCATGCACTAGGGACAAAAGGTGTGCGCGTCTGAAAGTTAGCCACCCAGAGGGGGTAGCTAGAAAATTGAGTGGGGTTGCCGAGCTTATCTTCCCAAAAGACAGGATAAGTGTAGACGATCGGTTTACGTCCGGTGGCAGATTCGATAACTGAGATCCATTTGAGGGCGTTGTTGATTACCGTCTTGGCATCTAAGCCATCTAAAATTTCTAAGTCTAAAACGGGGGGCAAATCGGATGCCTCTAAACTATTTTTGACCAACTGCAAAAAGTTATTTGCCTGCACCGTTGGGTCTTTAGCGGGACGAAAGAAGTGATAGGCACCGCGAACAATGCCAAATTTTTTCATATTCGTCCAGTTGCGGTCGAAGGAAGGGTCGGTGCTGCTTGCGCCCTCAGTTGCCTTTGCAAATGCGTAGAGAATTCCTTGATTTGCAACCGTTGCCCAATCCACATCGCCTTGATAAGTAGAGACATCAATCCCTTCTAAAACCATCGTGTTTCCTCCAAAATTCTGCTTGTCTTACTGATTCAGCCGCGAGATTTAAGATTCCCGAATCGTTTCGCCGATCGCCTCACTCACCCATTTGTTTCCGATCGTGTTGAGGTGAATGTGATCATGGTAAACGGCTTTCGGCGTTTTGATTTCTGCACTAAAAACCGTTAAGAAATCGATATATTGAATCGATTCTATCTGAGCGAAGGCTGAAAGACGCTGACGGGCAACGAGTTCGTAGTCTCGTGGCGCTTGCTCAAGTTCTCTCAAGAGCGGAGTCATGACGAGCAAAAATCGAGCGTTTCTTTGCCGAGTCAGTTGATAAATTTGACGAATCGCGTCTAGAACGATGCCCACCCGATCACCGCCTTCTGCTTGCACTGCCTTTAACTCATCTGGCATGGGCGGAGCCGGAAGCAGATAGCGGCTGATCACCTCAGCAATAGCACTTGATGGTTTTTGATCGGGATAGTTGCGATCGTGCCCCACGGGTAGAGAAGTCGGAGCCGTCGCAAACAAATCGTCGGTGTTGATCACCAGCACAAGGATCTGAGCCTGAAAGAGTCCGAAGCGCTGAAGATAAGCCAACTCGTTGCGAGGACTCCAAGAGTTAGCCGAGGCGTTGAGCACCTCTACAGGCGATTTGAATGGTTTGAGGTGGTTTGCCAGAGTCTCAGAGAGCGTGTCTTTTTGATCTGTCCACCAGCCACCGTTGACGATCGAGTCTCCAAGCATCAAAATTCGCCATGTTGAATCGGGTCGAGTTGCCGCGATCGCGCTGTTTCGCATTGAGTATTCGTTGATTTGGATGCGATTGCCAAGCCGTCGAACCGTTTGATTGGGTGCTAACAAATAGCCGATTTGACGATCGCTCACATACAGCAGAGGATCGCCAAACCCAAATGCTAACCGCAAAAAAACCTCTAAAAAGATCAATCCGACAATGAGAATCCCCCCAATCAGCACAAATTTCATCAGCAGCGATATCTATAAAATTGCCTTTTTATCTTGGCGTGAAGGGTGAGCGATCGTAATTTTACGATCCCATAGAATGGCGATATTAGAGGCACCTATCAGAAACAAAAGCTAAAATAGTGCTTAAGAAAGAGTAACAAACTCCTTTTTCTTGACTAACTTAGAGTCGGTCAGGTCGTTTCTACACTACATCAGAAGGGAGTTTCTAGAATGTCGGACTTAAATCGAGGCATCATGAAGTTTGAGGGTGCAGACAGTGCAGTCGCTCTCACAATTTCTGCAACGGTCATTTTAGGCGGCATTGCAGTCTTGATTTTGTGGGCACTCAAGTCCGCCTACACGATGGGTTAGGGTTTGACTATTGACTGATTCCGATCACAAAAGGGGCGTATTTCGCGAGTGAAATACGCCCCTTTTTTAAGGTTGTTATAAAGCACCTAACACGACTGCCTAAACTGAGTTGCGTCCGCCAAAGAGACTGACTCCCCCAGTCACGGCAGCGGCGATCGCGTTCAGCAACAGAGTGGCACTAATTTGAGTAGCGACGGTAGTGCTTTGAGAGGTCAGCATAGTGCCCACTACAGGCGCTAGCATCAATGCGACCGCGAATCGTGGCAAGCTCTGCTGCAAATTCTTCTTGAAGTCGTTGACGGGTTGACAAATCTCCTTTTTTCACCAAGTCAGCTGTTGTGCGGTGACCAGTTCGGTGAAGATGTGATCTGTTCGTAGTCTTGCAAGAAGGTTGTCGTATTGCGATCGACTGCAAACTTGTCGCTTCGATCGTAACTTTCAGTGTCGAGCGAGAGAACTTCGCTGAGGTCTTGCAGCAGCCGCTTCACTACGATTGTGTCGCCGCCCGTGAATAGAATTCCGGGCTAGCCTTGCGAAGTCCATTGAAATGGACTGAATTGCTTCAATCTCTCTTTCAGTCCCTTGAGTGGACTTCGTTAGCCCGAACTTCAGGTCAGGATGGAGCAGAATCGCAGTTTTGAAGTTGAAGCAATCCTGTGGGAAGTTGAACGATCGTGCTCTGATCTCAAAACTTTGACCTCTGAAGTTGAACGATCGTGCTCTGACCTCAAAACTTTGACCTCTGACCCATTTGTGACAACTTAAGAAAAGCGTTCATTTGTCAAGCCCTAGCACAATGAGTCCAAAAAAGTATTGAAGACGCTCTGGTTGCAGTCCAACTATTTCAAAATAAGACGTGCTGAGACTGGATAGATTGACCCAATGGGAAACCGAGCCTACCGCAATCCGGATCACATTCGACGACGGAATATGCCTGCTCCAAGCAGCACCGTGGTTGAGGCACACTTGAATGATTTGTTAAGCCCGATTGTTTACCA
>JBBRPT010000067.1:0-33962 GCA_038227635.1 Leptolyngbyales cyanobacterium
CGCTTGGGGATTGATCTCTTAGCGCGCCCAATCTCGCATCGGTTTGTCCTCCAATTCTCAGTCGTGACTTTACTCTCTCACGTTTCTACCCCACAGCCCCCTCACAGCAATCCTTCTACACACTTTTGCGTATTGGATAGGTTTAAAGCTGAGGACTGAAAGCTAACTGCCAACTCTGTAGTGCATACCTTGTATCGTGACTCATCGACATCCCCCAATCCGCTCCAGTTTGACGACTTGGTTGCGGAAGCTTAAGTCGCACCTGGGTAAATTAAAGAGGAATTTCTTCAATGTCAGCGAGATCGGGAAGTTTTGTTGCGTCGATCGCTGCTTCAGTTGGGTCTAGCGATCGCTGACACCGCAGCACAAATCCACACTCGTCACAGGTTGCAGTGTGAGGAATTTGAGGAAATGATTCTCCGGTGGCTTGGTAGCGATCGAGCCAGCCTGTTAACTGCTGAAGTAATCGAGTCAGATCTTGCTGAATCTTGCGGTGTTGGGCAGTGTCGTAAGCAAATCGTAGACTTTGAGGTTCGGTTTGATCAGCTTCTCTAGACTGAAAAAACCAGTAGGTCATCGAAATTTGCTCCGGCTGATAATGACTCGTCTCTGCCATCACAAATGGATAGAGCTTCGTCTGCCAGTTTTCTGCTAATCGCCTAGATTTTTGAGGCTTGGGGTACGTTTTCCAATCTAAAATCTGTGCCTGTTGATCGGTCAAGATCAGCAAGTCATAAACCACTGTGATCAGATGCCCCTCAAAGTCCAGGGTGCGTTGATGTTCGCTTTGCCGCAAAACCGGACTCGCTTCATTCAAGGACAAAATTTTGGGGGCCGCTCCTATAAATGCCGTAAACCACTGTCGCAGTTGATCATCTTCTTGAATAAATGGCTCGATCGGCAGCCCCATTTCTCTCTGTTGCATCAACAGGTGAAACCGACTTCCCAAAATCAGGCGTTGTTGCTGCTCTGGAGTGGTGGGCGATGCCAATTGTTCTAAATACGTGTGCTGAAACTTGCGAGGACAGGTTTCGAGGAGATTTAGCTGTCCTTGAGAGAGGCGCATAATAGTCTATCCTTTCGTCAATACAAAGACGCTTCCCTCGTTGCCGCGCCCGATTCGCAAATCTTTATCTAGATAGGTGGTGTCAAGCCAGCCTTGTTGATCGCGATTCTCAAGACTGAACTCGATCGCGCTTAGTTTTTGACCTGATTCAATCTGGTGAATAAAGCGATCGGGCGTTTCATAGTTGATTGAGCGCTGAAATGCCAGGATCGATCGCTCAAATTTGACCTCCACTCGCCTATCAGAGACCGGTTCAAATCGCGCCGCCACACTGACAATACCGTCTAAAAAAGGCACTCCATAAACCTCGGCAATGTTATAGATTTTGGCTTCTGGAGCACGAATCGATTGATAAACCTGCCCCAGCTTGAGAAACGGAACTTGATCAATGCCCAAGATGCCGCGACTAGTTGTATAAATTAGCCGCCAATCTCCTTCGAGAAGGTCAAGAGCCTCGATCGGGCGTGGAGTGGGGTTACGATCTTCGAGTTGGGCGATCGCCGACAAAACGGCTTGTTTTTGTGACTCGGTCGTCAGCAAACCTCGATTTTTGCCTGCAATTAGTTCTAACAGCGCCGATTTCCCAATCATGTGCACTCACCTCGTAGACAGTGGTAGCTATTGCTTTCAAGATACTGTCGTCACGGGTGATCGAGACTAGATTGCTACAAAGTTTTTCAAACTAGAGCGATCGGGATCAAAGACGATTTACATGCTTAGGATCATGAATTAAATAACCTGTCAGACTTGTGAGCGTCTTCTGCCCTCCTCACGAAGTGGGGCGAAGCCCTCGCCAACCCTTCTCCCCACGGAGGAGCAGGGCTGATTAGTTGTCACCAGATAAAATCTACAAGCTTGGGTCTTCGTTCAGCATCAAATGATGCCTCGACGCAAGATAAAGGGCACATGTTTTCTTTCTCGACCTTAAATTAGCCCTGCACGGAGAAGGGAGTTAGAGTCTTGTTCTCTCTCCACGGGGAGAGGGCTAGAGTGAGGGCTAGAAGTTGCATCTTAATAAATCTACGTTCCTTAAAAGACTTAACTTGACATGGCTAGAGAAATATGCGAACTTTTTTGAGCCAATTTCTTAAGTCGGTGGTAAACTCTGGTTGTTTCATAGGGTCTAAACTTTAAGAAGACAACGTTAATTTTTGTTGGGAACTCGATCGCTCCATGATTTATAACCCCTCGTTACGTGAAGAGCCTCAAAGTCAGGGAGCCGCTGTGATTCCTGTCCAGCAAGAGTCATCGATTCTTGACTGGCTTGAGAAGTCGGGTCGTCTGTTAGCTCGTGAAGTTCAAGAAGTCGAAGTGGGCGTGACCGAAGACGTTGATGACATCAATCAATTCATTTCGGAAGACGACAACTCGTTCGATTTAGACGATGATGACGATGATTTAGAGCTAGAAGACTAAAGACAAGATGGGCAATCTTTGTAGAGACGGGAAGTGCCTCTCTTGACAAAGATCGGTGAGAGATTGGTTTTAGTTAAACTCTCCAACTCTTTTCCAAACTAGTTTCCGAAGAGAGTTGTTGAAGTGGTGTGGTGTAATGTGCGGAGTGAAGTGAGAATCTCGTGGACGCTAAATTATTTACAAATCGATCATTAAGTCTCTCAGGAAGCCGTCTTTTTTTGTTCCTGACGATCGGACTGACTATGTCTGCGATTGCGTTGGATGCGATCGCAGGACGACCCTTTCAGCAAGTGGTCTCCCTAACTCTACCGCTCTGGGCAAGCGCGTTTGCAACGGCAGGAGTCGGGTTTTGGGCAGTGCCTTTGCTGAGGGCTTTAAAAGTAGGGCAGGTCATTCGTGAGGACGGACCGCAATCTCATCTCAAGAAAGCAGGAACCCCGACGATGGGAGGAGCCTTCTTTGTTCCCGTCGCGGTTGTCTTTGCCCTCGTCTTATCTGGATTTTCAGCCAACGTAGTGGCGGTATCAGCGTTGACGCTGGCGTATGCCTTCGTTGGATTCATAGACGATTGGCAAATCATTCGCTACAAATCCAATAAAGGTATTTCTCCCCGACTGAAATTGGGGCTACAAATCCTCTTCGCGATCGGGTTTTGCGTTTGGCTCTATGTCAGCCACCCTGCCAGTATTACAACTCTGGCACTCCCGTTAGGGTTAACCCTTCCCCTCGGAGCCTTATTCTGGGTTCTCGCTGCCTTCACTCTGGTGGCTGAGAGCAACGCTACGAATTTAACGGACGGCATGGATGGCTTAGCAGGCGGAACGGTGGCGATCGCGTTCCTCGGTTTAGGTGCCTTAATCGGGCACAGTTCTCCCGATTTGATGATCTTCTGCGCCTCTATGAGCGGCGGTTGCTTAGGATTTTTGTTGCACAACCGCAATCCGGCTCGTGTATTTATGGGCGATACGGGGTCGTTGGCGCTCGGCGGTGGGTTAGCAGCCGTTGCTCTAATCACAAACTCTCTATTCGTACTGCTGATTTTGAGCGGATTGTTTTTCTTAGAGACCCTCTCTGTGATTGCTCAAGTCAGCTACTACAAAGCTACAAAAGACTCGAATGGCATTGGGAAACGGTTGTTCAAAATGTCGCCTTTCCACAATCACTTAGAGTTGATGGGTTGGACAGAAACTCAAGTCGTCGGCTGGTTTTATGCGATCGCTGCTGTTCTTGCCGTTTTAAGCCTGTCGATTCACTGATTTTGCTACGGTTTACCAAACTCTTAACCAGTTGACCGTTTTAGCGTAAACTTTGGTAAGATTGTAAATCGTCACCCGGAGAGATGGCTGAGTGGTCGAAAGCGGCAGATTGCTAATCTGTTGATGGATTTAGGTCTATCCGAGGGTTCGAATCCCTCTCTCTCCGTTCTTAATCTTTGCTGAGCACTGGATAAAATGACATCCGGTGCTTTTCTGATCAATACCAAATTAAGGGCTTCTCTACCCTTTGGGGGTCAATTGGTTTAAGATGAGGCTCATTTCAACTGATGAGACGTGAGGAATCTAAAATCCAAATGACTAAATTGGCTTCAGCAAAGGGTTCAAACCCTGGTGCGGCGATCGCTCTCGCAGCAGTAACGATTGCCGCCGGATTTTTGACGGCTGCCTGTCAAGAAGCGGCTCCTCCAACCTCACAAGGGACGACTTCTTCAGGTGCAGCGACGACGGCTGCCAGTGACACAAAAGGCTTAAAGCTTGGCTCTCTGCTTCCAGCAACGGGTGATCTAGGCTCGATCGGACAACAAATGATCGCTACTGTGCCTCTGCTGGTTGAGACTGTGAATAAATGTGGCGGTGTAAATGGCGAGCCTGTCACTCTGTCATCAGTCGATGACCAGACTGAGCCTTCAGCAGGCACCGAAGGCATGACAAAACTCGCAGAAGTCGATAAAGTTGCCGGAGTCGTTGGCTCGTTTGCAAGTAGTGTTTCAACGGCTGCGCTCCCGATCGCTGTTCGCAACAAAGTCGTTTTAATTTCTCCAGGCAGCACCAGCCCCGTGTTTACTCAACAGGCAAAAGAAGGCAAGTATCAAGGGTATTGGGCACGGACGGCTCCACCAGATACTTATCAGGCACAGGCTTTAGCAAAACTAGCTAGTGAGCGAGGCTTTAAGACGGCAGGAACGGTAGTCATCAATAATGACTATGGCGTTGGGTTTGAGAAAGAATTCAAGCAAGCCTTTGAGAAACTCGGTGGCACAATCACCAATAACAGCAAGCCGACGCGCTATGACCCCAAAGCCACCACATTTACCACAGAAGCCAGTGCCGCTTTTGCTGGCAAGCCTCAAGCTGTGGCTGCGGTTCTCTATGCTGAGACAGGCGGTCTAATTGTGAAGTCAGCGTTTGAGCAAGGCGCGAGTAAAGGCACCCAACTTCTACTAACTGACGGGGTATATTCGCCCGATTTTGTTACCAAAGTGGGCAAAACTAGCGATGGTAAATCAATTTTAGCGGGCGCGATCGGAACGGTTCCGGGTGCCAATGGCAAAGCTCTCGACGCATTCTCTAAACTCTGGAAGGAGAAGCAAAATCGACCTCTCGCGCCCTATGCGGCTCACTCTTGGGATGCAGCGGCGATCTTAGTGTTAGCTGCCCAGTCTGCAAAATCTAACACGGGAGACGGCATCAAGAGCAAACTGCGCGAAGTTACGAATGCACCGGGCACCGAGGTCACCGACGTTTGCCAAGGATTAGACTTGCTCCGCAAGGGTCAAAAGATTAACTATCAAGGCGCAAGCGGCAATGTCGATATTGATGAAAACGGTGATGTAGTCGGTAACTATGATGTTTGGACGGTGAAAGACGACGGCTCGTTAGAAGTGATTGGTAAAGTGAGTCCAAAGTAGAAACCTAGACTAACAGAAATTTCATCCTTCGTCAGTCATCATTGTGCCTGACGAAGACATCAATTGATCTAACCAATTCTTAACTTGAGACTGGAGGCGAAGAGGCGAAGAGGCTTCGATCGTCTCCAACCAGTCTATCTTTTCTAATACCCGGTGATAGTCTGCGATCGCATAGTTCCAGTCACCCGCTAGATGATGAGCACGCCCTCGTGCTCCATAAATATGACCTTCTAAAACGGCTGTGTTTGCACCCGTCGAGAGAAATTGAGTGATTTGCAAGGCATGGTCAAAATTCTCGATCGCTTGAGGATACATTTCTAATTCTCGGAAGGTCACGCCCTGATTAATCCAAGCTCGGACGTTAGTGGGATCAAGGTCGATCGCGGTTTCATAATCTGCGATCGCTTCCGCCAATCGCCCTTGAGCAGCGTAATAGTTAGCCCGATTGTTATAGGCACTTGCCAACCGAGCATTTAGCCTAATTGCCTGGTTATAGTCGGTTAAAGCAGCGGCAAACTGTCCGCTTTGGAAGTAGACTAAACCCCGATTGTTATAGTCGATCGCACTATGAGGGTTACGCTCAACCAGCAGATTAAAGCCCTTAATGGCAGCTTGGTAGTTGCCACGACGCGCTTCGGTGAGCGATTGTTGACGCAACAGGCGCTCTTGCTCAGTCGGTTCTAACCAGGTTGATTTTGGGCTGGGCTTTAGAGAGTCTAGAGATCTTCTGCAATGGAGTTGTTGGCGACGATTCCGACGTAACTTTCTCTCAGACTCGCGTCGGGGAACGTAAGCACTTCCACTCTTGAGATGGCTGAGACGCAGTGGCTGAAGAGTTGGGTTGTGGCGACTTAACGAAGTACGGGCGTTCATGCAGTTCTCACTAGGCTTGTGGGTTTAAGCTTATAAACTCTCTGATTGAAATTTCTCTGCCTACACGTTGTAAACCAGTATGTCTAGAGCTAGATCTTGGATTGATTGATGGCACTAACAGATTGGATAGAGGTCACTTCAAGCCGGCTTGTCTACATTTCAGAAAGACAGCAGCAATAAAACAGCAGGACACCTCACAGCAAAAGATCTTCACCGTGAGATGCGGATTGTCGGGAAATGAGTCACATCTTCACAAAAGCTTTGCACTCTATTAATATTCCCAAAGAGGGAAATAACTAACCTGTCGCGATCGCCCAACGTTTGTTGAGAGAAGTCAAGCCAAAGCACAGCGACCCCTCAGAAGTTGATAAAATGCAGTCTTGTCCAGTGATCGTGCCAGCTTTAATCTGGTTTCTAAAAACGGCTTATGACGACCACATTTTCCTATCCAAACACGACCGATTTGGCTTCAGATGATTATTTGGTGGTTGGTCTAGCGACTTGCTTTATCAAAGACGATAATGAGGTTCATCAAGTCAAAATTGTTGAGCCAATCCCGTCAGCGGCGCTAGAAGCGATCGTGAAGGGCATTCCTACGTCTTATGAGATGGCGATTGCCACCACGATGGGCGCAGTGATTGCAGGAGAAACGCCTCAATTGCCAGATGGGTTCCCGATCGAGGCTCAGTTTTGTGACGATTTTGTTTATCGCGCCACCGCTGCCGCACGGACTTACAAGGCAAAGCCAACCGCGCAGGCTCATATCGCTATGGGCAGCAACCGCACCGATTTTAATTACTCTACTGAGCGAAAGCGGGTTTTAAACTCAGAGCGTATCGTCAGAACTGAGGACAACGTGAAGCAACACGAGCATACCCATAAGGTGCTGTAGGGACATTTTACTGGAACGGCTCCGTCTGAATTCTAAGTCAAGCATGATGCAAACTCCAAAAAATCCATCTGCTATAGAATAGTACATTTGTACTCAGATTTCAACCACCATTTCAATCTCATCGCCCTGTCTTAGAGGATTTGATTCATGCTAAAGCTTTATGGTGTAGGGCGCAGTCGTGCCTCGATCGTTCAATGGTATCTCGAAGAATTAGATCTTCCCTACGAGTTCATCATGTTGGATTTGCAAGCGGGAGATTTGTCTCAGCCCAGCTTTCAGGCAATCAATCCCTTTAGCAAGGTTCCAGCGATCGTCGATGGCGACTTTACTCTCTGGGAGTCGGGTGCAATTCTCATGTATCTCGCTGAAAAGTATGGAAAAGAATTTGATTCTATAGAGAAACGAGCCACGATCGCGCAGTGGGTTTTGTTTGCCAACTCCACGTTGGCATCAGGCATATTTGGCGCAGACACCAGAGAAAAAGAAACACCTCGCTTAATGAAGCCTCTGAGCGACCTGTTTCAGCGTCAGCCGTTTGTGCTGGGTGATCAGTTCAGCGTGGCAGATGTAGCAGTGGGTGCTCTGCTGTCCTACATTCCGATGATGTTAAAGCTTGACTTAAGCGCCTATCCTGGTGTAACGGGCTACATCCAGCGCATGGCAGAGCGTCCGGCTTTTGAGAAAGCGATCGGGGGTCGCGGCTAGAATCCAGAGGTCATTTGGTTGATTGATAGAGTGAATCTGGTAAAAACTCATCGCTCACAACTTCCACTAATGAATAAGGGCACTGGTGAGGAAATGTCTCTGACGATAGCCCAGTCTCTGCTTTTGTTTGCTTGACCGTTTGGAGATAGCATTCATCAAGAATGCTTTCAAGAAAAGGCTGGAGGCTAGGCGAGTCGTCAATCGCTTCCTGAATGCGTCTACGATGCTCAATAATGCTTCCTTCCCAACTGCCACTCCTACGATCGGGTTGAAACTGCCACTTGAGCAAATGAACCAACACAACAATCAGGTTGCTCTTCAGACTTCTTCGCTCACTCCTCCCCATATCCTCGATTTCCTCGATCAGATTCTCCCAGTCCACACTGGCATAGTCACGACTCCGCAGTTTTTCTAGAGTCGTCTCGATCCATTTCAGGTAATCGGTTTCATATTGGGTTTTAAGAGCAGCCTCTAGAGGAGTCATTGCAGTTTCCATTGGAGACCTCTTCATTAAAAAGCAAGATTCATAAAAAAGGGGCAGCGTTGACTACCCCTTTTTTGTGATTAAGTTTCGTTTGATATAGAACTATCTAAACCCGACGGCTGCTTGCCAAACGAAAGCCAGCAACAAAAAGAAAACGGGAATTACGGGCAGAACGTCCACCAGGGGATCAAAGATGGCGTAAGCTTCGGGCAATTTTGCCAAGAGCAGGGCTGCTTCCATGAATCGATCGTCTCCAACACAAAATTCATAATTGACACTTACTGTAACACGATCAGAGGGTCTCAAAATTATGGAATCGGTGCCAACCAACGAGCAAATTCTTCCTCAAACGTTCCCTTGAAGATTGCGGCCCGAATTCGTTGGGTGAAGCCCACCAATTCTGTGATGTTATGAATTGAGAGCAAGGTATAAGCCAAAAGTTCCTGGGCACGCAGTAGGTGACTCAAATAAGCGCGGGTAAAGTTTTGGCAGGTGTAGCACGAGCAGGATGAATCGAGCGGCGTAAAGTCTTCTCTAAATCTAGCGTTTTTGACATTCCAGCGATCGCCACCCACCAAGGCAGAGCCATGTCGCGCCAGCCGAGTTGGGATCACACAATCGAATAAATCAATTCCAGCCGCGATCGCTCTCACCATCTCTCGATAGGTGCCCACGCCCATCAAATAGCGCGGTTTGTCTTGCGGCAAAAGCGGAGCCGTTGCTTGCACGACGTGATCAATGACTTCGGGCGCTTCACCGACGCTGACCCCTCCGATCGCATATCCCGGTAGATCTAAATCGGTCAACATCCGCACCGCGTCGGCTCGAAGATCTAAATATTCGCCGCCCTGGACAATGCCAAACAACGCCTGATCCGATCGTCCGTGTGCCTGAATGCAGCGCTTTAACCAGTCATAGGTGCGATCAGTCGCTTTTTCAACTGCATCACGTCCCACTCCGGGCGGCGGACATTCATCAAACGCCATGATCACATCTGCCCCCAAAGCATTTTGAATCTGAGTCGATCGCTCTGGAGTCAGGTGAATCATCTGCCCATCGCGAGGAGACCGAAACGTCACTCCATCGTCAGTGATCGATCGCATCTCACTCAAGCTAAACACCTGAAACCCACCCGAATCGGTCAACATGGGACCTGACCACCCCATAAAGCGATGCACCCCGCCTGCCCGCTTAACGATGTCTTCTCCAGGTTGCAGGTGAAGATGATAGGTATTAGACAGCACCATTTGCGCGCCCGTCTCTTTTAACTGAGCGGGAGTCATGGTTTTGACGTTCGCCAACGTGCCCACAGGCATAAAACGCGGCGTTTCAACAATGCCATGAGGGGTTGAGAAGATTCCGGCTCGTGCATGGGTGTGACTACAGCGAGCCTGACACTGAAAAGAAAAATTACTCAAAACGGACTGATCCCGCGATCGACAGACATTCTATTCTAAAGGGATACAGAGGACTAGAACCTACGATCGCTCTAAAACGCGTCATCATCGTCAATCTGCACATCCCAATTTGCAGACAGCACTTCAGCTACCATTGCCTCTAGAGCCGCAGCGTTGATGCTTCGACTTGGGTGCTGCAATGGGTTAGAGAGCGGGATTAGCCTCAGTTGACGACTATCTTGAACCAAATCAAAATAAGTCTCTTGCTCGGGAGACTGGCTCAACTCTAGATAATCAAAGCTGCGGACATTGATATAGAGCGCGTGATTTGCAATCAAGGTCGATCGCTCAGCATCGGCAAAGACTTCTAAAAGACATCCTTCTCCCTGGCTCGTGATCGCGCCATCTTGGGTGTGGATGTAGCGAACTCGGTTCAGGTCTGTCAGCAGACGGTGCATATCTCGTTTGTCAACGATCGTGCCTACGTCAATGATGCAGGGGGCTGGAAGCCTTATATCGCGGGGAAATTGATCATGACTCATATCTGGAAAGCCCTTGGTTTGCTGACCCTGAGTGGAGAACTCTCTACAGTCATTATGGCTGGAAAAACCGATCTGCAACTTTAAACAGAGTGTGAAGAGTTTAAATTCTATGAAGTAGGAGATGTGGAAAATGTGGTCACTCATCAAGCGGCTCCTCCAGCAAACTACCGCAGGAGTAGCGTTCTACACCTGTATTCCAATCCCAACTACCTGGACTTTAGAATTTGATGGCATCGCTCGAATTGCTCCGATCGTCGGCTTGCTAATTGGGGGAGTGTTGGGATTTTTGGACTGGGGGCTGCATTGGGCAGGAATGCCAACGCTGACTCGAAGCGTGATCGTCGTTGCCGTTTGGATTGCCATTACCGGAGGCTTACACCTTGATGGCGCAATGGATAGTGCCGACGGATTAGCCGTGACCGATCCCGATCGTCGTTTGCAAGTCATGGTAGACAGCGCAACAGGGGCATTTGGCGCAATGGCAGCGGTTGTCTTATTGCTGCTCAAAACGGCGGCTTTGAGTGAGCTACAGACTGATCGAGCATTTCTATTAATGGCAGCAACCAGTTGGGGGCGCTGGGGACAGCTCGTGGCGATCGCCCGATTCCCTTATCTCAAACCTACAGGCAAAGGCGCATTTCATAAAGCCGCCATTCACTCCATCTGGGAGGCTTTTCCAACTCTGTTGCTATTGGTTGGATTGGACATCTTTGTTTGGCACGATCGCCCTTTTCTAGCAGCAGGCGTGATTGTAGGAGGGCTATCGATCTCGGTTCTCACCGGAGCCTGGTTTAATCACAAACTAGGAGGACAAACCGGAGATACTTACGGCGCGATCGTCGAATGGACAGAAGCACTATTTCTTTGCTTACTGACTGTGATTTTCCAGTGATTTGTGAAGTGAAGAGCCGCAGGTCTTGCAAAATCTGGCATTTGAGTCATGAGACGATAATCCACAAACCGCACAATCGATTTGAATCTGGTCAGCCGTTTTGACCAATCGTTTGATCAAATCTCCTAACTGCCACGGAATCAAAATGACTCCTGTGAGCAGCATTAAGACAGTTAATAAACGACCCATTTGTGAATTAGGAGTGATGTCTCCTAGCCCAGCCGTCGTAATCGTGGAAATCGAGAAATAAACCGCATCCAAAAATGTCCCAAAATCCTGAGAATTGCCCGAATGCTCAACTTGATAGATCAAGCCTGAATAAACAAAAATGATCGAGAAGAGTGTGAAAAATATTCGAGTAATAATCACACTATCTTCGCTGCTGATATAGCCAAAAATAGTGCCGCCTTCGATAAAACGAATCAGACGGAGAATGCGAAACCAGCGAAATATTCTTAGAAATCCGACATTTGCGAAGCCTAGCAGGAATGGTACGATCGTCAGTAAGTCTATGACCGAGTAAAGGCTAAACAGGTAGTTGCTTCTCTGCTCAGCTACCCAAACCCGCAGCAGATACTCAATCACAAAAACAACGAGAATTCCATCCTCTAAAACATTTAGCTGCTGTCTAAGAGACACCGGAATTCTGTAAGTTTCTACTACAAAGATTGCAGAGGAAACTAAAACCAATCCTGTAATAAAAAGATTGATTCCTCTCCCTAATGGAGACTCCATATCTTCTAAATAGAACGCAATCTTTTCTCGCAGCAACATAGATTTTAGATGCCCAGTTCTTGAATACCTTACCGTAGCTCATCGAAATTTTGCTGTCTGAACGCTTGATAGGCTCCATAATTCACGTCACAATGAGATGTAAAGTTTCGTGTTCGATTCTTAAAATGATCAGAGAAGCGACATCTAGAATGAGTTCCCTACCCTATGACTATGATTTGGCGATCGTCGGGGGCGGTGTCGTGGGAACAACTCTTGCCTGTGCTTTAACAGATTCAGGCTTGACGGTGGTGTTGATTGAAGCTGAGACTCGATCGATCGCAGCTACCAGAGGGCAAGCCTACAATATTTCTCCTCTCTCCAGTCGCATTTTTAACGGCATCGGTATTTGGAACCAGATTTGCCCTCAGCTTGAGACATATAACAAGATTCGCCTCTCAGATGCAGACTGCCCAACGGTGGTGCAGTTTGTGCCCCAAGATTTAGGTGCCCAAACATTGGGATACGTTGCCGAGCATCGAGTTTTAATCACTGCTCTTCAAGACTCCATTCGACACAATTCTCACCTCACTTGGTTGTGTCCCGCAACGGTGGTGAAGACTGATATTCAACCTGATGGGGCAACGTTAGATCTATTAACGGATGGAGAAGTCCAACGAATTCGGACTCGACTGGTCGTTGCCGCAGATGGGGCGCGATCGCCGCTCCGTCAGCAAGCCGGAATTCGCACTCATGGCTGGCAATATTGGCAATCGTGTGTTGTAGCAACCGTCAAACCTGAGAAATCTCACAATCACACTGCCCACGAGCGATTTTGGTCAAGTGGACCCTTTGCCATTCTGCCTTTACCAGGTAATCGATGTCGGATTGTCTGGACGGCTCCTCGCGCGGAGGCAGACACGATCGTAGCTCTAGACGACGATCAGTTTCTCAAAGAACTCAGCCGCCGATATGGCGATCATATGGGCAAGCTGTCTCTAGAAGGTGATCGCTATGTATTTCCAGTGCAGTTAATGCACAGCACTCGCTATGTGCTGCCTCGACTGGCGCTGATTGGCGATGCGGCTCATTGTTGCCATCCCGTCGGTGGGCAAGGCATCAACATGGGCATCCGAGATGCGGCAGCTTTGGCGCAAGTCTTGCAAATCGCTCATCAGCAAGGCGAAGATATCGCATCCCTCAACGTTCTGAAACGATATGAGCGCTGGCGCAAGTGGGAAAATCTGATTATTTTGGGCTTCACCGATATTCTCGATCGCACCTTCTCAAATAATGTTTTTCCGATCGTGCTAGTCCGTCGCCTAGGTTTGCGGGTTCTTCAAACTGTGTTACCTGTCAAATCGTTTGCTCTTAGACTCATGACAGGGCTAACAGGACGCGCTCCTAGACTTGCTCAAAGGTGACAATCGGGATGAGAAAAGATTGATAGACTGTGCAAGCATTTTTCATCTCTAATTATTCAAGAATCTTTATGAACCCTAAAGCTGTCGTCCTTCTCTCGGGTGGATTAGATTCTGCAACGTCAGCAGCCCAGGCGATCGCAGATGGCTATGACGTAATTGCCCTGTCATTAGACTATGGACAACGGCACGATCGCGAGTTGGGTGCTGCCAAACACGTTGCTGCTCACTTAAAGATTCAAGACCACTTTGAGATGAAGGTGAATTTGGCACAGTGGGGCGGTTCTGCTCTGACGGATCAAGCGTTAGCGGTACCCAGTGCTGGCGCTCAATCTAAAGACATTCCTATCACCTATGTGCCGGGACGAAATACCGTGTTTATTGCGATCGCCCTTTCTCTCGCAGAGGCGAAAAGCGCAGAAGCCGTCTATCTGGGTATCAATGCCGTTGATTATTCGGGTTACCCCGATTGTCGCCCTGAATATCTTGAAGCCTTCCAACACCTCGCAACGCTCTCTTCAAAAGCTGGACTGGAAGGAAAAGCCCCCAAATTAGTCGCGCCCTTAATAGCAGACTCAAAAGTCAATATTGTGCATCGAGCATTGCAGTTAGGAGTGCCGATCGAACTCACCTGGTCATGCTATCAGGGTGGTGAAAACCCTTGCGGGGTCTGTGACTCTTGCCGGATTCGCGATCGTGCCTTGATCGAGGCTGGTTGCAGAGACTTAGCCACTCCAGCAGGGCAAGTTTTTTACAAATCGGACAGATCTGAGTCTGATTATTAAGAAATTACTTCAAAATCTGAAGCCTCTTAAAAGTGGAAACTCAGAAACTTATTAACAAAGTTGGGTACAAATCTATAGATAACGAGATGTGCAACTAATTTACCCTCACCCCCAACCCCTCTCCTGCAGGAGAGGGGCGCTAGAAATCTTGTTCCCTCTCCTGTGGGAGAGGGCTAGGGTGAGGGTAGTCTTTGCGGGTGTTTTAGGAAAATCGCACATCGCGTTAGATATTCAATAGATAAAGACACGACGAGGCTCTTTACTCTACCAACTGGACTCAATTCTTCATCTACGATGTCTACTCTCATCCTCAGCGATTTTCGAGACACTCTCTAAGAGGATGTCTGAGAAGTCTACTGAACTCCGGTTCACCTACGGTGGAATCAGCATTTCAGATGCTGTGCCCCGACGAAAGGATACGGGTTTCAGCTCTCTCACTTACCTTTTAAGACATCCTCTAAATAAAATCTTTACTTTTTTGCAAAGACGATTCTAGCGCGATCAAAAAAATTGCTCCCATACCTATTTGAAACAAAAATGAATTGTTATAGAAATCTATAGAGAAAATTTCAAATTTGGCTCTTTACTTCTCATCAAGATTATCCAAATTCTCACACATCAAAGACTTTAGAAAAAACCGAGAGACATTCGATCGCCCCTTTAGACCTTTCTGAGTCGAAATTTCAAGATCTTACAGAAGATTTAAACATATAAAAAACTCAAGCTAAAGATTAATAAACTGGAAAAACTAAGAAAAATGGAAGTAGTTCATCAAAGCCCAAACTTCAGAAAATCAACGGCTGAGAGGCTTCTGTCACTTAACTCTTGGAAATACAGATTTTTGCAGCCTCTATAGTAATAGCTAGGTTGGTATATTGCGTCATGAAATCCGCATTGAGTTACGTTTTACTCTTATCGCAGCAAGCTGAAGATTTACACGGGCTGGAACCGCTTCTGGGACGTTTAAGATGTTCCGTAGAAATTGTCACCTCGCCAGATCAAGCTGTTGATCGTGTCTATCGCAATCCACCTTGCTTGATGATTGTGCAAGGCAACTATAAAATCTGGTCACAAAAGCTTGTTCGCAAGCTGAGAGCGATCGCCGATGTAGACAACATCACGCTGATCGCGCTGACCGATGCTCACGCCCCAAGCTGGCTTCATCAAGAAGAGAATCCAGGGTTTGACGGCTTTTTGGTCAAGCCTCTCAGTTCCGATGTGCTTTTTTCTCTCATTCAATCTGCTTCGGCACGACAACTTTGTCGCCCTGCCAACTGACAAATCTTTCTGGAATCAAGCTTTAAGCCACAGATGGTCTGTGGGGATTGGAAAACACACCCTCCCCACAGACCATCTATTTTTATTAAGCTATGTCTGAGGTTTAAATTTCCTGCTCTATGCAACTTGCTCCCCTCTATCCGCTCATCCATCGCATTCTTAAACCGCAATTTCCTCACTGCTTATGGACGGGTGATCACAAAGTTGCCAAAATTGCGCTGACTTTCGATGACGGACCTTATCCTCCCTATACGTCCTCTTTATTAGACGTGCTCGATCGCTATCGCATTCCTGCTAGCTTCTTCTGGCTAGGAGTTTGCGTGGATCGATCGCCCGCCCTCGCTCAAGCCATTCACCAGAGAGGATATTGGATTGGGTTGCACGGCTATGAGCACCGCTCGTTTGCCACCCTGTCTCCGGCTCAACTCAAGCAAGACTTAAAACAGACAAAAGACGCGATCGTAAACGCGTGTCAGAGTCCGGTTCCAACGCTGATTGATGTCCGTCCTCCCAATGGGCTGTTTACACCCAAGACGTTAAGCCTATTAAAACAATGGGGGTACCGTCCAGTTATGTGGAGCGTGATTCCAGAAGATTGGGCGCATCCCGGCGTTGAGATCGTGGTGCAGCGCGTCTTAGACCAGGTGCAAAATGGCTCAATCATTGTCCTGCACGACGGATGTTATGGCGGTCGAGATGTAGCGGAGACTGTTGATCAGTTGATCCCTGCATTGCTCGATCGAGGATATGAATTTGTGACCATCAATCAGCTATGGGCAACTGGGAGCAGTGGCAGCTAGCCATCTACCTCACAACTACAGTTGACTACAAGTTTTGGATAAGTCAAATCCTGAACTATCAGATATCCAAATCTCGAAATGAGAGAAGCGACAGCAGCCCACGATCTCTACAACCTGGGATATACAAAGGGTTTACTCATATGAAGCAACTGTGAACAGGCTAAAAGATGCTCTACATTTACAGACTGCTCGAGCTTAAATGATTGAGAAGATCATCTAACTTAATATATAGCCTAGAGCTAAGTTCTTTAATCTGGGCTAACGTAACAATATAGAGATGCAGCAAAATAGAGATGCAGCAAACCGTCTAACCTTTGAGTGCGATTTGAAGGTGATATCTGAACGGGATTTAGCGTTGACTAACGCCAGTCATCTCCATAGCTGATTTTTATCAGAAGCAATGGCTTAGTGCAGACCCCTGCGTTAAGTACTCAACATGGCTAGTGATGCTCCCGTGGCAACAAAAGTTCCTTACTGCTTCAGTTGTTAAAAGGTACATGGCAGACCAAGTTTCGTCTTCTTTTCCTAACTTTGCAGATTAAAGCAGATAAAAAGGGTGCAACTTTTGTGAGAAAAGCTACAATCGGGGAGACATTAAAACATTTAGCAATAATGACCTGTGCATTGGTATCTCTACCCAGCACTGCTTTTGCGGGAACACAGTATGCCTTGAACTCCGCATGGTCATCAATCGCTCTTCTAGTCAGAGAGTTATCTCTTTAGAAGGGGCGCATTTGCTAATGCCAAAAAGCCCGTGGCTGTATCTGTAACCAGATTGAACGACCTACTGTTCTCCGGTGCTTAAATTTTTCCAATTCACCACTTTAAGGAGCATGAGGAACGCGGCATGACCCAGGCCAACAACGTACTCGAAGCACTCAGTCTTGGTACCCCTTCAGATGAACCGCTTGACACCGAAGTCGAGCTTTATGACGAAGACGACCAAGACGAACCGGATTCTCCGGCAGATGATGACACCAAGACAGGCAAGGCTCGCGCTGCCCGCCGTCGAGCACAAGCCAAGAAAAAGCACTACACCGAAGATTCGATTCGTTTGTATCTGCAAGAGATCGGTCGAATTCGTCTACTGAGAGCCGATGAAGAAATCGAGCTAGCGCGTAAAATCGCAGACCTGCTAGAGCTAGAGCGCATTCGGGTTAGGCTGACAGAAAAGCTGAGCCGTGAGCCTCAAGACAAAGAGTGGGCAAGCGAAGTCAATATGCCATTAACTGCGTTCCGGCACCGCTTACATTTGGGTCGTCGTGCAAAAGACAAGATGGTGCAGTCTAACCTGCGTCTCGTGGTATCGATCGCCAAAAAATACATGAACCGGGGTCTTTCCTTTCAAGACCTGATTCAGGAAGGCAGCTTAGGTTTGATTCGTGCAGCAGAAAAGTTTGACCACGAAAAAGGCTATAAGTTTTCGACCTATGCGACCTGGTGGATTCGTCAGGCAATCACTAGAGCGATCGCCGACCAGTCGCGCACGATTCGCCTCCCGGTTCACTTATACGAGACTATCTCTCGAATTAAGAAGACTACCAAACTGCTCTCTCAGGAAATGGGTCGCAAACCTACAGAAGAAGAGATTGCTACTCGGATGGAAATGACGATCGAGAAGCTGCGCTTTATTGCAAAATCTGCTCAGTTACCCATCTCCCTAGAAACCCCAATTGGTAAAGAAGAAGATTCTCGTTTAGGCGACTTTATCGAGTCCGACGGTGAAACCCCTGAAGATCAAGTCTCTAAAAATCTTCTAAGAGAAGACCTGGAAGGCGTTTTAGCCACTCTCAGCCCCCGTGAGAAAGATGTGCTGAGACTGCGCTATGGTCTAGATGATGGTCGGATGAAAACTTTAGAAGAGATAGGGCAAATTTTTAACGTCACTCGCGAGCGAATTCGTCAAATAGAGGCTAAAGCGCTCCGCAAGTTACGTCATCCTAACCGCAACAGTGTTTTAAAAGAGTACATTCGATAATTCAAATCATCTGATAGGTATAGAGTATGGCAACACTCTCCTAAGATAGATTTACAAAGGCTCGGATGTAAAACTCTGAGCCTTTTTGCAGGGTGGCTTCCAAAAGGAAAGACACAAAATCACGGGCATCCTACAGGATACCCGCTCAGTCAGCTTTTAAGATGGCTAAGAGTCTAGGTAGTGACTACAGTAGACCTAAGAAGCGCAATGTGCCTTCACCAGAAAAATATTCAGTCGCGAGTGCAGCAACAAACCCGATCATGGCAAAGCGCCCATTCCACAACTCAGCTTGAGGAGTGAAGCCAAATTTCCAAGCGTTGCGGTCTTCAGAAGCGATCGGAGCCGTTACTTTTTGTGTGTCTTGCATGGTGGTCACTGTGAGGGTGCATTAGCTACTCACAATGTAAACCAATATTACGTTTAATGTCAAAGTATTAACTGAAGCGAAGTGATTTTGCATAAGTTTTATTTATCATATTGGGTGTTTACGACCGAAACTAAATCCTAGACCTGAAATATGAGGCTATGATGGGGACTATTGATTGATATTTGTTAAAAATTATCAATGATTGTTTCCCCATCTGGTTTATCAAAGCTTAAGGAATCGCTGACTGAGAAAGTGTTCTTCGGTCACGAACCCTCTGCCGAGTTGATCGCAATCTTGCTAGTCTACTTTGTGCAAGGAGTCTTGGGATTAGCACGGTTAGCCGTTAGCTTTTTCTTGAAGGATGAGTTAGGGCTAAGTCCAGCAGAGGTGTCTGCCCTGCTGGGAATTGTGGCACTGCCTTGGATGATCAAGCCACTGTTTGGCTTCGTTTCTGACGGGTTGCCCATCTTTGGCTATCGACGACGACCCTATTTAGTGCTTTCAGGAGTTTTAGGTGCCCTGTCTTGGGTTGCACTGGCAACAATTGTGCACAGCCCTTGGGCAGCAACCTTGACGATCGCGCTAGGTTCTTTGTCCATCGCCGTGAGTGATGTGATTGTCGATTCGCTTGTTGTCGAAAGAGCGCGGTCAGAATCGGTCAGCGGGGCAGGGTCACTGCAAGCTCTCTGCTGGGGCGCATCTGCGGTCGGTGGGTTGGTGACAGCCTATCTGAGTGGATGGCTACTGGCGCAGTTTGATACGCGGACTGTTTTTGAGATTACGGCATTCTTTCCGCTGATTATGTCTGCGGTGGCATGGCTGATTGCCGAATCCCCAGTGACCGAAAAGTCAGATTGGTCGATCGTACGAACTCAGCTAGGACAGTTGAAGCAAGCCATCACCCAGAAAGCAATTTGGATGCCCACAGCATTTTTATTTCTTTGGCAGGCAACACCTACGGCAGAATCTGCGTTTTTCTACTTCTCAACGAACGAGTTGGGATTTGAGCCTGAGTTTTTGGGGCGAGTCCGATTGGTGACTAGCATCGCGGCACTGGTCGGCATCTGGGTTTATCAAAGATTTCTCAAAGCTGTGCCGTTTAGGATCATTTGCGGCTGGTCGATCGTGCTGTCGTCTGCTTTAGGTATGACGATGTTATTGCTGGTCACTCACGCCAATCGAGCGATCGGAATCGACGATCGTTGGTTCAGTTTGGGCGATAGCTTGGTGCTCACTGTGATGGGTCAAATTGCGTTCATGCCCGTTTTGGTTCTGGCTGCAAGGCTCTGCCCACCAGGAGTCGAAGCGACATTGTTTGCACTGCTGATGTCAGTCGTCAATCTAGCAGGATTGGTATCTCACGAGTCTGGAGCGGTACTAACTTATTTGCTAGGCGTAACCGAAACCAATTTCGACAAATTGTGGCTGCTCGTGCTAATTACAAATCTCAGTACATTATTGCCTCTCATATTTCTGGGTTGGCTGCCCGGAGCCTCCGAAGAACTTCCAGAACGAAAGTCTTCAACCCCTGCTGTAGAACCTGATTCTAATGCTAACCCTTTGGGACTTTTGCCAGATTTAGTATCAGAGTTAGTGCCACCTCGCAGACGAGACGTGATTATTGAGAAACCAATTGATTAATTAGTATTAAAGCGAATGTATAAGATTTGAATCTATTCAATTCCATAGATTACGATTTAGTAAATCCGCTATAGATTTTTAACTCGTAGTAGACAACCCAAAAGTTAACGCTCTGAATCACAAGTATTTATGCAAAGTTTTCAGCTTGGCGAACACGCTTCTACCGTCCCGATTACGCCTTACAACACTCAAGAGTGGCAAAAAGGATATCGCTCTCTCAATCAAGAATATGACTACTGGATTGATGAAGTAGAAGGAGAAATTCCGCCGGAATTAAGCGGTACCCTATTCCGCAATGGACCGGGGCTTCTGGATGTAAACGGTCACCGAATTCAGCACCCGTTTGATGGAGATGGAATGGTGTGCGCGATCGCCATTAAAGATGGACGAGCACATTTTCGCAATCGCTTTGTTCGCACTGAAGGGTATGTGGCAGAACAGACAGAGGGACGAATTCTCTACCGTGGCGTATTTGGGACACAAAAGCCAGGAGGTTGGTTGGCAAATGCTTTTGATACTAAGATCAAAAATATTGCCAATACCCAAATTCTTTACTGGGGTGGAAAGCTACTCGCCCTTTGGGAAGCGGCAGAACCTCATCGCCTCGACCCGCGAACGCTAGAGACATTAGGGCAAGAATATTTTGATGGTGCTTTGCAGCCTGGTGCGCCCTTTGCAGCCCATCCTTGGATTGATCCGGCTTCTCAGTTCGACAACGGTGCGCCGTGTTTAGTGAATTTCTCGATCAAAGCAGGATTGTCTTTTACGATCAATATTTACGAGTTGGATCTGGCAGGCAACATTGTCCGTCAGCATAGCCATCCGGTACCGGGGTTTGCATTCATTCATGATTTTGCGATCACGCCCAACTATTGCATCTTGTTTCAGAATCCCGTTGCATTCAATCCGGTGCCGTTTTTGCTGGGAACCCGATCGCCCGGTGAATGCATCAAGTTTCAGCCCGATAAGCCAACGCGGGTGATTGTGATTCCTCGTGATGCTGCGTCGCGCCCCAAACCCATTATTCTCGAAACTCAGTCTGGATTTGTCTTTCACCACGCCAACGCTTATGAGCAAGATAGCGAGATCGTCATGGACTCGATTTGTTACGAGAATTTGCCCTCTGTGGAGTCGGGCGCTGACTATCGCGAAACTGATTTTAATGCGCTCACCCCTGGTCAGTTATGGCGGTTTCATATAAATCTAGAGACGATGGCGATCGATCGGCAGTTGATTGAGCCTCGCTGCTGCGAGTTTCCATTTGTTCATCCTGCGTTGGCGGGGCGAAAGCATCGATATGTATACATGGGAGCCGCTCACACTTCAGAAGGAAACGCTCCGCTTCAAGCAATCTTGAAGGTCGATGTTGAGTCAGGTGACCGTCACATCTGGAGCAATGCACCCAATGGATATGTAGGCGAACCTGTATTTGTGCCTCGTGCGGCAGCGAATGAGTCAGGGTTCTACACCAAAGTCGAGGGCGATGAAGATGACGGGTGGCTGTTTACGATGGTGTATGACACTGATCACGATCGCACCGATGTTGTGATCCTGGATGCCAAAGATTTAGAGAAAGGCGCGATCGCCCGTCTCCATCTCAAGCATCACGTTCCCTATGGGCTGCATGGTAGCTTTACGCCGCACTACTTTGAGCAATAGCAGCATCCGTCAAGCTAGCCGTTCTGTTAGGGCGGCTCTGGCATGTTCTCGATCGTCGAAGTGAATTTTTTCAGTGCCTAGAATCTGATAATCTTCGTGCCCTTTGCCTGCAATCAGCACGCCATCTCCGGGTTTGGCTTGCAAGATTGCGGTGCGAATGGCGACGGCTCGATCGCCTAATACAATCGGCTGCACGGAATCGGGAATTCCCTTAACCACATCTTCTAAAATCCGCGCTGGATCTTCAGTCCGAGGATTATCGGATGTGACGATAACGTGATCTGCTAACGTCGCAGCGATATTGCCCATCTTGGGACGCTTTGTACGATCGCGATCTCCACCACACCCAAACACGCAGATCATCTGTCCCGGAATAAAAGGTCGTGCTGCTTTGAGCATATTTTCTAAACTGTCAGGGGTGTGGGCATAGTCTACAATCACGCTGATGTCTTGGTCGGGCTTGACTTGCACTTGTTCCATGCGCCCCGGCACTCCTGTAAATTCGGGGAGCGCGTTGACCATTGACTTTAAATCTAATCCTAAGTGCAATCCTGCTCCGATCGCTGCCAGCAGATTTGCTAGATTAAACTGCCCGACGAGCGGCGATCGAAATGCCATGTCTCCTTGTGGAGTGTGCAGCATTCCGCTCACATTGTCTGAACCATACGTTAGATCACTCGTCCACAAGTCTGCTGGTTGTTGCGTACTGTAGCTCCACACTTGTTGCAGATTAAGTTGCTGAATTAATCGCCGTCCGTAGGGATCATCGAGGTTAATAATAGCTCGACCTTTGAGATAATCAGCGTTAAACAATAGCGCTTTTGCCTGAAAGTAGTCTTCCATATCCTTGTGAAAGTCCAAATGGTCTTGCGTCAAGTTCGTGAACACTGACACCTCAAAGGGGCAACCCATCACACGACCCTGTGCCAACGCATGAGAACTGACTTCCATTACGCCCACTTCAGCGCCTGCGGCGATCGCCTCTGCAAACTGTCGCTGGAGATCAACCGGGAACGGCGTGGTATGAACAGCGACTTGCTGAAAGCCTTGCCAACGGGTGTAGAGCGTTCCAAATAACGCGGTGGGTCGCTGACTTTTTTCTAACAAAAATTCGATTAGGTGAGTCGTCGTAGTTTTGCCGTTGGTTCCGGTCACACCAACCAGGTTAAGCTTCTCAGCCGGAGAGCCGTAGAACGCAACCGCGATCGCTGCGCACACCTGAGTCATGTCAGTCGCTGCTATGACGAGGGGCGATGGCTGAGATTTGAAGATTGGATCTGCCATCGCTTTAGCCGCCGCTTGAGAAGACACGATCGCCGCGATCGCACCTGCTGCGATCGCGCTTCGCCAGAAGTCTCCCCCATCTACACGAGTTCCGGGCATTCCGAGAAACAAGTCTCCGGGTTGGCACGCGAGAGAGTTTGTCGTTAACCCTTTGACCTCTGCGCTCAAAGCGGGATGGTCAGCAAACGGCTCAATGCCAGAAATCGTTGCTAACAAATCGTTTAACTGCATTCGTGCTCTCCTTGTCCCGTGTGCGCCTACTTTTATCAAGCTCACGACTCAAATTTCTGTAACAGACTTTCTAATTGTTGAACTGTAGCGCGAGGAGAAGGGCGAGGCAAGGGTCGGGGCATAGGAGACGCATCAACATAAAGCACAGGAATCTCATATTGATATGCCTGAAACCAGTCGTCGCGAGTCGTGATATCGCGAATTTCAAGCTCGATCGCCACTGCGTGAACCTGTTCTAACTTTTCCTGTAAGCCTTCACACAGATGACAGCCCGGTTTGCTGTAAAGAATTAATTTCATCAATGCCTTATCTTTTGATAGAGGAATCGCCGCCCGATCGTGTCTAGTCTGAGATGTTCACTTTTAAAGAGATGGGGATATTGACCCCATTAACTCATCATGGCAGAGGTTACTCCAACAAGCAGACAGATTGAACGGTCTCTGTCACAGCGAATTCAAGCCGTTTATAAAGATGAGCTAGGCGTGCGCCCCGATAGAGTAGTCTGTCAGTTTTTTGACCAAAACATAGCGATCGCCCTCGAAAAAGTCACGACTCCTTCTGAGCAGCTGCTATTGTCAAATGAGCGAGTTGAGTCTGCAAAAAAAATGCGGTCGCATCTAGATACCGCCCTAAAACCTCGTCTAATTGAACTAATCGAAGAACTCTCTGGCGTTGAGGTTAAGACCCTACTTAGTGACACTGATCTCATCTGTGACGTGTCTGGCATGATTGTAGTTTTAGGCGACGTTCCTCCTGTTCGGGCGGTTGAATCGATCCTTAAAGTTAAAAAGGAGCGGTGAGCAGGTTTCGGATCAGTTCTAATGGCTGCTATCCAATCACAAATGTACGGTTTCCATACACTAAGACGCGATTTTGCAGGTGAGAGCGGACGGCTCTTGCCAACACCACTCGCTCTAAGTCTTTGCCTTTGCGAATTAAATCATTGACATCATCTCGATGGCTGACCTGCACCACATCCTGCTCAATGATCGGACCTTCATCGAGATCTGCGGTCACATAATGAGCAGTCGCTCCGATAATCTTAACGCCCCGCTCATAGGCTCTCTGATAGGGATTTGCCCCCGCAAATGCAGGCAAAAACGAGTGATGAATGTTAATAATGTTAGGGAATTGAGCTACAAACTCTGGGCTGAGAACCTGCATATATTTGGCTAACACTACCAGATCGACTTTGTAGTGCTGCAAAAGCTCGATCTGTCTCACTTCTTGTTGCAGCTTTGTCTCTTTTGTAATCGGAATATGGTGAAAGTCAATATTAAATTGAGTCGCGATCGCACTCAAGTTTTCGTGATTGCTGATGATTAACGGAATCTCGGCGACGAACTCTTTGGCTTGCTGTCGCAAAATTAAATCAAACAAACAATGATCTTGACGGCTCACCCAAATCGCAATGCGTGGCACCGCATCAGAAAAGTGAATTTGCCATTTTGCATTGAGGGGCTGAGCGATCGCTTTAAAGGCAGGTTCGATCACGTCACGGGGCAAATTAAATCCGTCTAGCTGCCACTCAATGCGAGCGAGAAACAGTTCAGCCGAAAAGTCGGTGTGCTGATCAGCGTGAATGATGTTGCCCCCGTTTGAGTAGACGAAGCTCGCAATTTTGGCGACCAGTCCTTTTTGATCGGGGCAGGAGATGAGCAGCGTTGCAGTCGGGCTAGCCAGCATAAATTCGATAGTCGGGGTTTGTCACTATTGTGGAGCTTTTGGGGTCGCGTTGCGGGTGCCTGGGCTACTCGACGCTGTAGGGACAGGAATCACACTGCTACTAGGAGACGGTTTAGGCTTTTCTTTAACTTGCTTCCAATCAGAGAGCGGACGATCAAGGGCATTCTGAAACTCGATCGACACCTGCAAAACCGCCAAATCTTGAGCAGAATTTTCTACCGGGTCAGCAAGTGCATAGAGAAACTGCCGATTAAAATTCGGTTTGCCTAAAATCAGCCGATGGGTTTGCTGACTAGTCTTCGCCTCGATCGTCGCAAAAGGTGGCTCTAACCCAAATTCAGCCTTACGAGAAATCGGAGTCGGGAGGCTACGATCGCTCGTTGCGGTTGCGATCAAATTTAACAAAAATGCCACGGTCGCTTCGTCAGCAGCGGTTCTTTGAGGCGCAATCATCTGCCAAGACGGCGTTTTTTTAAGCCCAGGTTGCCCCGATGGAATCGTTGTCGGAATTTGCTCAAATTTCAGCGTTTGTTTCGAGGTTTGAATCGTGAACGACTGAATATCGTCTTCCTTAAGCGCAAAAATAGATTTGCTGTCACTCTCAGCGGTTTGCGGCTGAGACTCTTTTCTCAACTCAGAAAAATAGACGAATCCGCCTAAAAGCAAGGCACTAGAGAGCAGAATTAACGGGAGTTTTTGAAACTTCATGACGAACGATCACAGATTAGGAGAGAACAGCAGACTTCTCCGGGTTCAATTTTAAGCGCTGAGTTCTGCATCTGACCTGATCTCCTCAAAAGAGATTTGTTTGCGATCGCTCCCACGCTACGATCGTGAAGTGTTAACGTTCTTTTATAAACGGTTCCACCCAAAATTGCATGAGTCTGCTTACCTTACGATCGATTAAAAAAGACTTCGGCATTAAAGAATTGCTGAGAGATGCCAACTTCACGGTTGAAGAAGGCGATAAGGTGGGGCTGATTGGCACCAACGGGTCTGGCAAGTCAACACTGCTCAAAATGATTGCGGGCTTAGAGTCGATCGACTCTGGGCAACGGCTCGTCAATCCGAGCGCCCGAATTATTTATTTGCCGCAGCAGCCTGAAATTGATGAAGACCACACGGTGCTTGAGCAAGTGTTTGCCGATAGTGGCGAGCAGATGGCACTGGTGCGCGAATATGAAGAGCTTTCTGACAAACTAGCTCACGGGCAGGGCGACCAGAACCAAATTATGGCGCGGTTCTCTGAAGTGTCTGAAAAAATGGACTCGACCGGAGCTTGGGAACTTGAAACCAACGCCAAAATTATTCTCACCGAGCTAGGCATTGAAGATCTTAGCGCCCGAATTGGCGATCTCTCAGGCGGCTACCGAAAGCGAATTGCCCTCGCCACGGCTCTGCTGTCTCAGCCTGATATGCTGCTGATGGATGAGCCGACTAACCATTTAGATGCGCTGTCGGTTGAATGGCTGCAAAGCTATCTCAATCGCTATCGAGGTGCGCTGCTGTTGATTACCCACGATCGCTATTTTCTCGATCGCGTTACCAATCGAATTTTAGAAATCGATCGCGGCGACCTCTTTGCCTACTCTGGCAACTATTCCTACTATTTAGAGAAAAAAGTCCTTGCTGAAGAATCTGCTGCCAGCACTCAACGCAAGCATCAGGGCGTATTGCGTCGCGAGTTAGAGTGGCTGAGTCGCGGACCCAAAGCCCGAAGCACGAAGCAAAAAGCGCGGATCGATCGAGTTCACGAAATGCGCGATCGCGAGTTCAAACAAGCCAACGGAAAGGTCGATATCGCCACCGCAGGTCGGCGAATTGGCAAAAAAGTGATCGAAATCGTCGATGTCTCAAAGTCATTTGGCGATCGAGTTCTGATCAAAGATTTCACTTACGAATTTAGCCCGGACGATCGAGTCGGCATCATCGGCGCAAACGGTGCCGGAAAATCGACGCTGATGAATCTGGTCACAGGGCGATTGGCTCCCGACTCTGGCACGGTGGAGATTGGCAGCACGATTCACATCGGATATTTTGATCAGCACTCAGAAGATTTGCTCAACTCGCTTAATCAAGATCAGCGAGTCATTGACTACCTTAAAGAAACCGCCGAATTAGTCACGTTGGCAGACGGGACGGTGATCACCGCGTCTCAGATGTTGGAGAAGTTTTTATTCCCCGGTAGTCAGCAATATTCGCCGATTCACAAACTGTCTGGAGGCGAAAAACGACGATTATTTTTGCTGCAAGTCTTGCTGAGTGCGCCCAATGTTTTAATTTTGGACGAGCCGACGAATGATCTGGATGTGCAAACTCTGGCGATTCTTGAAGAATATTTAGAAGATTTCAACGGCTGTGTGATTGTGGTGTCGCACGATCGCTACTTTCTCGATCGCACGGTCGATACAATCTTCTCACTCGAACCAGGTGGCAACATTCGCCAATATCCCGGCAACTACTCGGTTTATTTAGACTACAAAAAAGCAGAAGAAGACGCGGCTAGCGGCAAAACAACTGGGTCAGGTAAAAAATCTGGGAAACAGCCTGAGCAACTCACAGCAACAAAACCTGCGGCAGTGAATAAGACTCGAAAACTCTCCTACAAAGAGAAGCGCGAGTATGAAACGTTAGAGGCTCAAATTCCGCAACTGGAAGCCGAAAAAGCCGACATCGAGAAAACGCTATATCGCAATTCGCCTGATGGCTTCTCGGCGGTGGAAAAACTTTCGGCGCGAATGGCAGAGTTGGAGAGGGCGATCGAAACCTCTACCGAACGCTGGCTAGAATTGGCAGAACTGACAGCGGAGTAAGGCGATCGATCCAGAAGTCTTGTCACACTAGAGTGACTAGATTAAAGACCAAACCAGAGCCGAAGGGCTGCGATCGCAGCCGTGAAGGTGGGGAGGTGGTCTTTGGCGAAGTTGGCAAGCTTAGAGCCTTTGTCAGCGATGTCGGCTAAATCATCCAAGTTGTCTTTGGCATTTTTGAGGAGGTCGTCGGGTTTGTCTTTAGCAAGGCTGGCGAGGTTGTCGAGATAGCCGAGGGCGCGTTGTTTGAAGCGATCGTCGAGTGCACAGTTGGGAGCTTCGATCGCGCTGCGGAGTTGAGTAATCAGATCAACGAGTTCTTTGTCTTTGGGATCTTCGGTTTCGCGGAGGGCAGCAAGGTTTAAGTTTAAAGCGCCGCTGATATCCCGTCCAGCAACGCCCGTGAGATCCTTACCGACCACGCCAGAATTATGACTGCCAGCAGAGATGATATCACCACCTGCTTGAGTCTTAGAGCTTTCGTCTGTCATTCGATTTGCCTGAATAAGGTTTATATCTGATTTAGAGCTACCAAACAGTTGAACAAGAAGTTCTTTGTTCTCTTGTTCAGCTTCCGTCTTGCCTTCAAAATAGCGAATCCTCTCATTGGCGGCTTGCAGTTTGGTGTTAGTGTCTTGGAAGACTTCGTAGATTCTAACTTTGTCGGAGCCTTCGGGAACGGTGGCTTGAACTAGGACACGATCGTGATCCAACTCCACCATCGCTTTAATTCGGGCTTCGGGGTTGTCTTGCTTAAATTGGTTGAGGGCTTGGCTGAAGGCGATCGGGTCGGTGCCTCGACGAAGAATAAAGTCGAGAGTGTCGGCAAATTTATCAACGAGTTTCTCAAAGTCGCCGGGTTCAAAACTGCCAGAGAGAGGACGGCGATTTTGCGGATTTCGATCAGGGGTGAGATAAATAAATTCGCAGATCAGGTCGTCAAATTGGGTGTCGCTATTGACAGTCCAGTTTTGAATGCAGGCTCCGGTGAAGGTGGCGGAGCGGAGGTTAGTGCCGCCTGCTTTGACGTTAGTGAGGTTTGCGAAGGTGAGATCTGCATGTTGCAGGTTCGATCGCGTTAGGTCTGCACCGCTCAGATTAGCTTTGATGAGTTCTACCCCGGCGAGATGGCGATCGCTCAGGTCTAGATCAGAATAGATGCCATTGGTACCCTTACGATCAATCAGGAGTTGCATTCGGCTCTCTGTGAAATAGATCGTCGATCGATCTCCCTCAATATGACTCCAGTCAACGTACCTTGTACCTGCCTGATCAAAGTTGCAGCTGTTGAGGGTAGCATGGCTAAAGTCTACGCCCTCTAGATCTGCGTCTTTGAAGTTCGTACCTGTAGCATTCTTAAATCCTCGAATTGCTACGCGCAGTGAGGAGAGAGAAGAGCGTAAACAAACAACTGCAAACACGCTATGGACAATTCCTTCAAGCATTCGTCCTTGACTGAATGCGTCTATCGCCCTCAAGACTGCGAGTGCGAATGCGCCTGCGAGTGCGATTGCGCCTGCGAGTGCGAGTGCGCCTGCGATTGCGATTGATAATTCGACTGCGACTGCGCCTATGAATGCGATTGCGAATGCGCCTATGACTACGCCTGTGGCTGTGCCTGCGTCTCCGAATGCGGATGCGAATGCGGATGCGAATATGGATGCGAGTGCGAATGCGAATAGTAGCTCGATAATAATTTGTTTCTGACTTCTTCCAGCAATCGCTTGACTGAAGTTTGCACCCTTTAATTTTGCATTTCTAAAATCACATCCCCGAATATCTCTCCCTTCAAAATCCCATCCCTCACAGCTCATTCCTCGAAACGACCCATTGCGTAGATCTTGCGGTAGCGGCTGGGCAATGACTAGACGAGGCATAGCAAAGAACTGCATTGAGGGCTTGTGCCATTATCTGCGATTCTGCAAGAAAACTTGACAAGATCAGATGTGTAGTCTGCCATGTCTCCTAAGTCGTTAAAGCAAACCCACCACCTCAGCAAAATCACAGATCTCCGAGGGCACGATCGAGGCGATATGCAAGTGCCAACAGTGGAAGTAAGCACAGGAAATTTATTGAATCTGAACGGTCTCTACACTGATTTCTGTGACTCTTTTTAACTAGGCATCATTGCTCATCAGCACTGCATTTACTGATAAAGCAGTGGCACATACGATGGCATCTGGTAGCTTCAAACGATACTTTTTACGCAAAGCAACAGCAGCATTTTTGAGATCCTCATGCAGACCTATCACCGTCACCTGCGACAAAAACTGCTCAATTCTCAACACCTCAGCCTCACCAATTGCCGAATACGAGAGCATTTCCATCTCACTAATCACAGAGATATAAAACTCCCCCACAGGCAAGGGCTGAAGCAACCGCCCCCCAAGCAGATACAAACCAACATTTGTATCAAGCACGTATCACGTTGCCATCAAGCCCACCCGTCCCGCATTTGGTGCTGAAACTCCACGGGATCTTGCTGAAGTTGAATGGTGCCACTGAACGAGTTCAGATCAACAATTTTAGGACTGGGGCGATCGCTATCTTGCAACTGCGCTTTCAACCAGTTCTGCTCTTCGGGTGATAATGCCTGGATCAATTGCTTAATCGATTCAACCAGTTGAACATTCACCGTGATCACCCTCTTAGCATTGTTCTTGATATCATAGCTCGCACAAATTCCTCTGGCTTCCATTAGTGCAAGTCTCTCTTAAAAAGAGCAAAACCTCTACCGAGCGCTGGCTCGAATTGGCAGAGTTGGTAGCCGAATAATTGACGACATTCAAAAAATTAGCCCCGATAGATTTATCAGGGCTGTCATTTCTTGATGAAAATTTAGCTTATTTTTTTTATGCGTCGGGCAGTGAGCGACTAGCGTAAGCATCCGTTGAGAAGGCAGGAACCCGATCGCTATAATCAATCTCAGTCCCAGTGATCGCCACAGCCATTTTCTCAAAGGATTCAGAGCGCCAGTTCCGCTCGTGGATTGGCTTTGTCTGCTCTCCGCGAAAATACGCTTGGCTTCCTAACAGAGCAACTGACACGAATCCGATTACAAATAAGGCAATTAGAAGAACCATCACAAAACCTCTGAGCTAAAAATAACATGAGCGTTGCAGATAACGGAATTTAATCACATTCAAATTGATTTAGTGAATCGAAAGCGTCACCAGCATCAACGCTGCAACCAACGTAGTTGCAACAGCACATTGAACAAAATATCGACGCTGTTCTGCAATAGTTGGATACTCAGCGTAGGACACTGTAGGCTCGATCGCGTAGTTGTTAAGAATGCCGCGCTCATCAGTGGTGGTGTACATGTCTTTATTGGTTGTGTTGCTTTATGTAAACTAATGTAACTGATTTGTTACAAAACGTCAAGAAACTTGCAAACGATTAGCAGTTGTGGTAGAAGTCTTTTTCGTAGTTAATGTCTCGATCGGGCACTTGACGCACCCTAATCTCTCTGTTAAGTTCAGAGTAATCAGTTTTCGAGCGACACCTTTTATGTCTCACAACACATTTTTCTTTTTTTGGCGCGAGGCGGTTCACTTGGGGTGAAGTCGTTCGTTGTGAGCGCCCCGGTGAACCGCAGATTAACGTCTGCGGTTTTTTAATGTCCTAATCTCTTCTTCCTCTCATGCTTCACCTCAATTCTTGGCGATTTAGCTTTTACTTTTTTGTCCCAACGGGTTCTGGGTGAAGCTGTCGTGCACACGTTCGTCAAGCCCGGAACTTACAGGTTTCGGGCTTTTTTATTGTTTAGGAGTCAATCCCATGAAAGATGCAAAGTTAGTAGTCAAGTCTGAGTCTCGTCAAAACACGATCGTGCGTCTCTCTGATCAAGTCGCGATCGGGGGACGAAAAATTGTCATTATCGGCGGTCCCTGCACAGTCGAAAGCCTGACGCAAATGGAAACCGTCGCCCAACACCTCCAGTTTGCTCCTGTTCAAGCGCTGCGAGGCGGCGTTTATAAACCTCGCACATCGCCCTACGCCTTTCAGGGGATGGGATTAGAGGGGTTAGAAATTTTGGCAGAGGTTCGCAAACGCTATGGGATGCCTGTCGTCACTGAAGTGATGGCGATTTCGCAAATTGAAGAAATCGCCGCCTACGCAGATATGCTGCAAATTGGCAGTCGCAATATGCAAAACTTCGACTTGTTGAAAGCGATCGGTCAGGCAAACAAACCCGTTTTGCTCAAACGAGGATTGGCAGCGACGATCGAAGAATTCGTCATGGCAGCCGAATATATCGTGAGTCACGGCAACCCCAACGTCGTCTTGTGCGAACGTGGGATTCGCAGCTTTGACCCCTACACGCGCAACGTGCTGGATCTCGGAGCCGTCGTTGCCCTCAAACAAATTACTCACTTACCTGTGATCGTCGATCCTAGCCACGCCGCTGGAAAGCGCGAATTGATTGCTGATCTGTCTCGTGGCGCGATCGCCTGTGGTGCCGACGGTCTGATCATTGAGTGCCACCCAGAGCCTGAGAAATCTGTCTCGGATGCTCGTCAAGCGCTCACTCTCGACGATATGGTGAGTTTAGTTCGCAGTGTGAAGCCCGTTGCCGAAGCGATCGGTCGTCAGGTTTATGAAGTGCAAAGTCCGCAGTTGGCGATCGCCTAAAAAATGAGAGATGAAAATCGACTGTCTGCTTCATCTCTCATTCTCAAGTCACGCGATGTGAAACTAACTTGCCCTCATCCCTCTCCACAAGGAGAAAAGCTTTTGAACAATTTCTGGTTCCCCCTCCTGCGGGCGAGGGTGAGGGCAGTCTTTGTGGATGTTTCAGGAAAGTCGCACATCGCGTTAAGTCCCTATCCTTTCTAAATCACCGTGCCATCTGCAATCATTGCATTCTTCAACACCACCACAATGCCACTGCGAATATAAAACCCTTGATTTTCTCGATCGGCTTCTTCGATCCGCTCTTTGTTGACGATGTGGACATTGCAGCCGATGCGAGCGTTTTTGTCGATGATGGCGCGTCGAACCACCGAATCTTTGCCGATTCCTAACGGGACTTGGGAATCATCACAGGCAAGTCCTGAATCTCGCTCGGCGTAGTCTTCATAGAAGTCAGCCCCCATGATCAGCGTGTCTTCGATCGTGGCTCCTCCCTCAATGCGCGATCGCACGCCTAACACTGAATGGCTAATTCGGCAGTCTTTGAGAACGCAGCCTTCGCCAATCAATGACTCAGTGATTTTGCAGTCTAAATATTTGCTGGGAGGCAAAAAGCGATGACGGGTATAAATCGGAGCTTTGTCATCATAAAAACTGAAGGGAGGATTAGGCTGTTGAGTTAGCGCTAAATTTGCCTCATAAAAGGCTTCGATCGTCCCGATGTCTGCCCAATAATCATTAAACAAGAACGCCTGAAGGTTGTGCGTCTTGGCAGAATTTGGAATGATTTCTTTTCCAAAGTCGGTCTGATCAGGGTCTTGCCGCAACAGCTTCATCAACGCCTCTTTCTTAAAGACATAGATGCCCATTGAGGCAATATAGGGGCTTTCCTTCGCTTGTTCAGGAGACAGACCTAAAACGGTTGTGTCTACCTGCATCTCCCTCAGCGCGTCACCTTTGGGCTTTTCGCTAAAGTCGATGACTCGCCCTGCTTTGTCGATCTTCATCAGCCCAAACTCAGAAGCGTGACGCTCATCCATCGGCACGACCGAGAGAGTGACATCAGCCCCCGTTTCGCGGTGACGCTCCACAAATTTGCGATAATCCATCCGATATAAGTGGTCGCCAGAGAGAATGAGATATTCATCCACGTCCCACTCTTGAAACAGCCAATCATATTGGCGCACCGCATCAGCAGTGCCTTGAAACCAGTTTGGATTTTCGGGAGTTTGTTGAGCGGCTAACACTTCGACAAAGCCATCGTTAAACCCAGATGAAAAGTTATAGGCTCTGGTGAGGTGTCGATTGAGTGAAGCGGAGTTAAACTGCGTGAGAACGTAGATTTTAAAGATTTCTGAATTAATGCAATTACTAACTGGAATATCAATTAAGCGATATTTCCCAGCGAGGGGCACCGCAGGCTTTGCACGTTGCTTCGTTAATGGATAAAGGCGGGTTCCGGCTCCCCCGCCTAAAATGATTGCTAAAACTTTTTTCACAAAGA
>JBBRPT010000068.1:0-32838 GCA_038227635.1 Leptolyngbyales cyanobacterium
CTTGAGATTTAATTCTGAAAGCTCAGTCAGGGCGATCTCCGTTTTGACGACGGCTTTTTGGAAGTTCACCTTTTCCGATCGGATGTCTTGCAAGCCGATTTGGTACTGAATCAGGGATTTTCCAAGCTTGGTGGCGGAGATTCCCGCGTCTACGTATTTGTTGGCTACTTGAATCGAGTCTTTCAAGTTGGCAGCGGCGTTCATCTGTTCTCGGTACGCCAGCGCGTCTTGCTCTCGCTGGGGGTCGCTAACGCGGGGCAAGTCTGAGTTTGGCTCAAAGCCGATGGCGTTGTTGGCAAACTCTTGTAGGTCTGGCAAATTGACCTCAAAGGTTTGAGGGAGGTTAAACGGCATTGTGATGACTCCTTAGATGAAGTTGACGACATTAGAGAGAACCCGATCGAGATCACTCCAGTCTCTAAAAGGCTCAATGGATTCGGAACCTGTGGAAATCGGCACGACGTTATTTTGACTCCACTGAGTTTGAGCTTCAAAAATGCCGGGTTCACCTGCGATAGGTTCGATTTCGGTGATGGGCATCTCTGTCACGGGGTTTTTCTTAGGTCTTGCCATTTTGGGATCTTCTGAGGGTGAGTTGGGTTTGGGCGTGGCGGATGAGCGCGAGGTCAGTTTCTGCTTTTGCGATTTGGAGTTTCATCTCAGCAAGGCGGCAATTTTGTTGCCCGTCCTGGAGGTGCAGAAGCGATCTCCTCAGATCAAACTGTGCGGTCATCAGGTCAGCGAGTGTGGAGCTTTCCATGAGTCTGAGGGCTGTGAAAGAGTTTGGAAACGTGAGGGACAATCAGCCCAATGAGAAGCAAGCCGATCGCTAAAATAATTAGGCGGGTTGCGGTTGAGCGACTTCTGCTTGAGGCTTTCCCGGCACGGGCAGGGTTCCGGCTTCCACCGCTTGAATCGTTGCTTTAAACGCTTGCTGCTTGAGTTGCAGGGCGGTGTATCCCAACTGAACGCCTTTTAGCTGAAATTCTTGTAGAAGCAGTTGATCGTTGAGGCTGGTGGCTTCTTGGTATTGAGCGTTGAGCGATTGCGCCTGCTGATACTGCGCTTGCATCTGGGCAATCACCTGCTGCTGGAGGGCTTCAAATTGCTCTATCCGTTGCTGGATCTGTGTCAGGTGGGCGGTCTCGTCACTTGGCGCAGTGATGCTGGGAATGGCAGGTAGGAAAAGGCTTGATCCCAGGTGTAGCCTGATGTGGTCGGAGCGATAGCTCGTCGCAGGAATTGGAGTTTGTTGAGGAGGCTGTGACGGCTGTGAGGCTTAGTATACTGCCACCAAATCAGGATTTTGCTCCCACAGTTGGGCTTTCCAGGCATCAAACGGTAAGCCAGAAGTTCTGTAGCTCCCCATCAGTTCAATGCAGAGCGGAGTGTACCGCTCATCGGGCAGTTTTAGGTCGGCTTCTGTAAACCAGGGGCAAGCATCTTTGACTTTTTGAAACCATTGCTGAACGGATTTTCGAGACACGTCGTAATATTGGGCGATCGCTTTCGTAAATTGGGCTTCGGTGGGTCGCCAGAGGGAAGGTCGAGCATTCGTACTTCCTTCGTGAGAAGTGGCAGGGAAAGTTACAGCGATTTCGCTCAAAGGTTCTTGGGAAAAAGCGATCGGGTCTGTCGTCGGCTCAACTGCCGATAAATCAGGATGTTCAGTCATATTCGTAATCTCCAGAAAGAACTTAATGCGAAGTGGGTGGGTTCGTGTCCCGGTTCTTACGAAGCATGGTAGCATACGGTAGATAAAAGTAATCTACTTAAGTTAAAAGTTTAGCTTCGGTAGACAATGGAGGGAAAGTATGACAATTTTTAGTGTGCCTACAGATAAGTCCAGAGTAGCTACCTATATAGAGGAAGAACTGAAGCAGAAGTTGGAAAAGCTTGCTGCTCTGGAAGACCGTAGTGTCAGTAACTTCCTGGAACGACTAATCAAGCAGGTCGTTGAACATGCTGAACAGGAAGGGAAAATTTGACAAATCCTAGCGCGTTGGGCTTCTTAGGACTTCTGATCTACAGCGCCTAGAGAAGTTTGATATAAACAGCTTGCGATCGTGGCATCAGAAATAACTACTGCTCCGAATTAACGTATTCGAGCAAGTGAAATAGATAAACCAAACGTGCGCCTTTTAGATAGCTGCGAGAAATACTAAGAATTAATGCAACCGTAGCCAGTCCCAAGTCTGGTTGAGAAATGCAGAGGGAATCTATGAGAAAGCGATCGCTTGCCGTGGAAAGTCAGCGATCGCCCTCTAAATGTCCTTTACAGACCTATTACTTATGATACCAAGACATCTCCGGCAAGGCACACCCCTTGCACCGGATCAGATTTTCAGTGCCGGATATCGAGATGGGATGAACCGCCGCGTTCCCCATCCGCAATTTCAAGCCAATCTCCATTACCTTAAAGGCTATGCCGAAGGCTGCCGTTCTATTCCTGCTGGTTCCACACTGATCGCCTTCACCCGGAGTGCTAGCCTCGACTCTGCCCTTCAGTTAGTCGCCTCCTGGGAACAAGACCGGGAGCGCTTTGGCTTGGGCAGCGTTGCCCTCAGTTATCGCAGGGGCTGGTGGATCGTGCTGGTCTCTAAAGATCTGCACGATACAGCGCTGCCCTTCTAACATCTCAAAGCCTTTCTAAAGCGCGATCGTTCGGTGCAAGTGCCTGAGCGATCGCGCCCCTCCTCTCTAGAACCTACCGCTGTTGTAGGTCATTTTCTGATGCCAGTTTTTACCATTCACGCTTGCAAGGAGGCAGCAACCATGAGTCATAAAACCCTAGAAGCCAACTCAATTCCAATTCCGCCTCACCTAGCAGGATTGCTCAAACAAACCCTAGGTAGGTCAGGAACGGGCTTTGATGAGGGCGCTTTTCTGCAACAACTCTACTACTGGACACTCAACGCGGGCACCACAGGCTGGATGGTTGACGGCGTGAAATGGATTTATAACTCCCTTAAAACCTGGCAGCAGCAATTTCCCTGGATGAGTGAATATGGGCTGAGAAAAGCGATCGCGAATCTCAAAAAGCTAGAACTGATCCAAACAGCCCAGCATTGGATCACGTCGTACCAGCGAGTCATGTTTTATCGCATTAACTACGAGAAGTTAGAAGCGTTCGCCTCAGGCCTGTGCGATCTAATCACACCTCGACCTGTGAACCGTGATCCGATCGAGGTGCAGGCTGATCACACCACAGATACAGACACTTCTCCAAACACTTCTTTTTCAGAACCACAAACGGCTGTTGTTTTACAAACTGATCAAAGTTTTGAGGACACCAATGCTCTGGAAATGACAGATTGTGACCAGGTTTCTGGAGTAGAAGTCAGCAACGCTCAAGCAGACCACTCTTCCCCGGCTAGTTCTGGGAAGAATCTTGAAGTTCAACGTTCAGAGTTTCCAGAACTCTTTGATGCGGTGGCTCAAGCGATCTCCTATCCTCCAAGTTCCCCCTTACCGATCTCGTTAAGGACAGCAGTCTCCGAGTTTCCTGAACGGGTGCAGCCCGCGATCGTCTACCTGCGACATCAGCAGCAGCGACGTGCGATCCAGAATCCAGTTGGCTATCTGTATCGAGCGATCGTTGAGGGATGGAATCTACCACAACCTAGCGATACCGCCACACCTGCTGGCTTTAGAGACTGGTTTAACTGGGCAAAAGCGAACGGGTTGGCAGTAGCTGCAACAGTCATCGAAGGGGTTCATCAAACATTGCACGTTGAGGATGGTTGGTTGCCTACCGACCTGTTGATGCGACGGCATTCAGTAATGTTTCCATTCAATTGATTGCCCCAGCGAGTGGAGACACTCCTATTGGATGTTGATCGCATTTCTCTAGGTGCAAAGTGGAACAATCACGATCGCTTTGTTGGGTGTTTTGTCACGACTCGCTGTGATTTAGCTAGAGGCAATCTGTTATTGAAAAACTGGTGTGGTTAAGGGTAAAAAGTTTAGAAGCCATAGAGTTTGAGTGAGCAGTCAGCAAACTGCTAAGAAGGTGATGAACGAATTTCTTAGAACCAATATTTTTGATTTTTACTTGGACTATTCAACTGTATTAGTGCGTCATCCGGGTATCCTCGGAAACTTTATCTATTTAAAGGTGGTTTGAAATCTACGATACGGATGACGATTCCAGGGTATTAAAGTTTACATTTGATACATCACTTGTTAAAGCTAGACCGTGAATGAGACTCAAGATATGGCTCAGTTAGTTTTGTGTTTGCGTTTACGCTTAAATTTGACGCAAGAGCAACTGGTCGCACGTTTGGGGGTTACTTGCCCGACTGTCAATCGCTGGGAAAATCGAAAATCGCGCCCTTCCAAACTCGCGCTTAAGCTAATCAAATCGACACTTGAGCAGCTAGGGGCAGAAGATTTACTTACTCAGTATTTTCCTCACTGAAGTTTTTGACTAATTAGAATAGCGATCGAGTTGTTCAGAATTTTGCGATTAGATGACATCAAATTTCTGATGTTGCCTCTAATTTTACTTGCCAAATTTTAGCAGTCAATCGGCGATCTAACTGCACATAAATTGTTTAGGCTGCCTAATCTTTTGGGGTGATGCTGATAGTTTACTGTGCAAATTAACTCACAGATTTTTGCAAATTTGTCCACAAACCTATCAACCGTCTCAAAAATTGTATGGCTATTAAATCGACTTGTACCAAAACGGCTACGGAAACAGAGATCCGAGTCGAAGCCTTGAGACAAAAGTTGGGCTATCCAATGAAGCAGCGCGATCCGCAGGGGTCTGACTTCTGGTATTTGCATCCTGGTGTAAGTGAGGCGGATGCGGAAGAAACGGCTCCGATCGCCATCTTTTTCTCTTCCGAACTGAATGGCTTAACGGATGAGCAGGAAATTCAGCGCCTCTTAACGTCAAAAGAGTGGCAGCAACGGATTTACGGACATTATGTCAACCGCCGTTTGGAGCATCAGCCCGTGATGTATTTGCTTTTGCCGACTGAGGATGGGTCGGGGCGGGTGCCGTTGGTGCTACCGACTGAGGGCGGGTTGCGGCAGCGTAATATTCAGTCGTTTGCTTGGGGGTCGGCGGAGCTAGAGACGCGATTAAATCGTTTGCGGCAGGGTGAGTTGCCGATCGCGACTAAGGCGTTGATTTCGATTCCGTTGGTGGAGCGGGCGTTTTATGAACCGATTAAAACGGCGAAGGAGTTGGCGCAGCTATTGGCGGCGGCGGCTCGGCGGATTGAGCAGATTATTCCCAAGGTTTATAAGAGTGAGGAGCGGCGGTATCCGGTGAGTGGGGGTGAAGAGGGCTATTTGCATAAGCTGTTAAAGAGTTTTCAGCAGGAGTTGTTGCCGTCGTTGAGTTTGGCATCTGAGAACGAGAAGGATTATAGTTTTTCGGATATTTATGCTCAGACGATCGCTTACTCGTTGTTTACGGCGCGGATCTTTAGCTATGTGCAAGATCAGCGTCAGGGCAATCAAAAGGAGACGCTGTTTGATCGAGAGTCGGCTTGGCGGCAGTTGCCGGAGACTAACCCGTTTTTGCGTCGGTTGTTTCAGGATGTGTCTGAGCGATCGGGGGATGAGTTGGGCGATGAGTTGATTGGGGCGATCTCTGAGATTTTTGCGATTTTGCGGGCGGCGAAGATGGATGTGATTTTGCAAGATTTTCGGGAAAAGCAGAATCGGGAAGATATTGTGATTCGCTTTTATGAGGATTTTTTGGCGGCTTATAAGCCGGATATGCGAGAGCGTCGAGGCGTTTATTACACGCCGGAGCCTGTGGTTTCTTATATGGTGCGATCGGTCGATGTGTTGTTAAAGGAGAAGTTTAACAAGCCGTTGGGACTTGCCGATCCAGAGGTGATGATTCTTGACCCGGCTTGCGGCACGGGCACGTTTTTGCTGAAGATTTGCCAGATTATTTACGATCGCTTTCATGCCGAACGTGAGGCGATCGTGGCTAAAGTGGGCAATATCTCGTGGTCTGAGTATGTCAGCAATCATCTATTGCCGCGTATTTTTGGCTTTGAGTTGTTGATGGCTCCTTATGCGATCGCGCATCTAAAACTGGGATTATTTTTAGAGGAGACGGGCTATCAGTTTGATAGTGGTAAGCGGTTGGGCGTTTATTTAACTAACACGTTGGATGATCCAAAGCAGCAGTCAGAATTCCTATTTGGGGGATTTATTGCAGATGAGGCAAATGCGGCTGTGGGCATTAAGCAAGATGAGCCTGTGATGGTGGTTGTAGGCAATCCGCCTTATTCGGGTCATTCCGAAAATAAGGGAGAGTGGATTCAACATTTGGTACGAGATTATTATCAGGTTGATGGCGCACCATTGGGTGAGAAAAACCCAAAGTGGTTGCAGGATGATTATGTTAAGTTCATTCGGTTTTCGCAGTGGCGAATTGCTAAAACTGGCTCAGGAATTTTGGCATTTATTACGAATCATGGCTATCTCGATAACCCAACATTTAGAGGAATGCGGCGCAGTATTGACCAAACGTTTGATGAGATTTATGTGATGGATTTGCACGGCAACAGCAAGAAGAAAGAGACGGCTCCTGATGGATCAAAGGATCAAAATGTGTTTGATATTCAACAAGGTGTGGCGATCGGGATGATGGTGAAGCTAACCCAACAATAGGCTTTATCTACTCAAATTTATTAACAGCAAACCTTTAACCTGCAACCTTTCTAGAGGAGAGGCAGATTTATCATGGCTAAAATCTTTCATGCACATCTACACGGCGATCGAGAGACAAAGTACGATCGCTTGATGGACTCCAGTATTAACGATACTACCTGGTCAGAAATCTTGCCGCAAACACCGTTTTATCTTTTAATTCCGCAAGATACTCAGCTATTGAAAGAGTACGATCTAGGCTGGAAAATCACAGAAATCATGCCTGTCAATGTTTTGGGTTTCCAAACGCATCGCGATCATTTTGCAGTTGATTTTGATAGAGAAACCTTGCAACAGAAGATTCTGGAAATGCGAAATAACAGCATTTCAGATCTTGAGTATGCAGAAAGATATGAAGTTAAGGATAGTTCTAGTTGGAAAATAAGAGAAGTCCGTAAGAAAATTAGTAGTGATTCTGAGTGGAAGCGGCATCTAATTTCTTGTTCTTATCGACCTTTTGACAATCGATCTTGTTATTTTAGTGAAGTTGCAATGGATCGCCCCCGTCGAGAGTTAATGGATCATGTTGTAAACAGAGAGAATCTTTGTTTACTCTCTTCAAGACAGCAGGCAACCTTAGGATATAGGCACTGTTGGGTAACTGATGTACCTGCAAATGATTGTGTAATCTCAACTACAAGCAGAGAAGCAAATCAGGCATTTCCTCTTTATCTTTATTTCAGCACTGACAATTCCCAAAAATCTACACTTGAAGAACAACGTCGTTCTAACCTCTCTCAACCCTTCCTCAAAGACATCACTGCCAAACTCGGCTACACTCCCACCCCCGAAGCCATCTTCTACTACATCTACGCCATCTTCCACTCGCCCACCTACCGCAGCCGCTACGCCGAATTTCTCAAAATCGACTTTCCCCGCGTCCCCCTCACCCGCGACGACACCCTATTTCGCCAACTCGCCGCCTACGGCGAGCAACTCGTCGCCCTCCACCTGATGAAATCCGACACCCTAAAAACCCATCAACCCCCGCAATTTATCGAGCAAGGCGGCAAAAACATCGTCGATCCCGCCCATCCCAAATATGAGATCAATACCCGCAGCGTCATCATCAACAAAAAAGGCGATCGCTTCACCGACATCCCCCAACCCGTCTGGAACTTCTACGTCGGCGGCTACCCCGTCTGTGCCAAATGGCTCAAAGACCGCAAAGGACGCACCCTCAGCCCCGCCGACATCGCCCACTATCAGCAAATCGTCATCGCACTGGGCGAAACCATTAAACTAATGGCAGCGATCGACCAAGCCATACCGGGATTCCCGATCGAGTAGGCAGCCCCATGACAAACTACAAAATTTATCTGGATGTCTGCTGTCTCAACCGTCCCTTTGATGACTGGGGGCAAGAGCGAGTTCGCTTTGAAGGAGAAGCAGTGCTGTCCATTTTGAGACGAGTCCGTGCAAAAGAATGGCAATTGATTAGCAGTGAAGCCATTGAAGCTGAGCTAGAACGGCTCTCCAATCCTGAAAAGTTGGAGAGTATCAAGCAACTGCTTAACTTGGCAACAACGACGGTTATTCTCGACGCGCAGATCGACCAGCGATCGCAGGTACTAGAAAACCTGGGGTTTGGGCTTTACGATTCCTTTCATATTGCTTGTGCAGAAGCATTTAAGGTAGACACTCTGCTCACCACAGATGATCGACTGCTCAAAAGAGCGAAGCGCTATAACGATAGTATCCAAGTTCAACTAAATAACCCTGTAACTTGGCTGATGGATATTTTGTTAACCGAAGGAGATCAAAATCATGACACCGATTGAGCTTAGACAAAGAGGATACCAAGCACTCGTTGATTCTTTGGGTGCGATCGATGCCATCCTGTTTCTACAGCAAGCAGGTTGGGGCATTGGTAACTACACCGCAGAACGGCATCAGAGGCTCTCCCCAGTTACACGAGATGAATTTTGGCAAGATATCCAGCAGATTCGTGCTAGAAAAGCAAATTTATCTTCTCAAGTAACCCAAGACGAAACAATTGATGAGAACGAAAAATAAAGCTTTGATATGATGACCCTAATTAAATTAAACCGCAAAGAATTTAAAGCACTCGTTGACGCGCTGGGTTATGCCGACGCGATCCGATTTATCCGACAGTTTGACAACAGCAGTGGCGACTACACGAAAGAACGCCATCAATGGTCAGATAATCTGTCGTTAGACGTATATTTTCTGAAATGCGAAAGCACAAAGAAATTGACAGTAGGAACAACTTTGAAGAGATTATTGAATAGCGTGTATTCAGAGAATCAAAAATCCCTATTTCTAAATCCTTGATCGAGGAGGACGTAAGTTTACTAAAACGAGCAAACGATATCAGGATTTCCGACTACATAGGAGTCATTTCTCCATGACTAGACCCGCCATTCTCCAACCCGGACAGTCTTATACCTTCAGACAATACTTTGAGATGAGCTACGAGCCAGAAGACATCTTGGCAGAATTTGGCTACACCCTAAAACGAGCACCTCTATCCTTACCCCAATCTACCCTAGATCTCGATCGACTTGATAACCTCAAAACCCGCATCGAAGAAAGTCTTCCCTACATCAGCCTCACCAGCGAAGCCGCCCGCCGGGAACTGCTGATCGCTCCCCTGTTGCTAGATGTCGTCCACTACACCCATGCCCAACTTCGCATTGAATATCCGCTCAACGTCACCGAGCAACTTAAAGGCTCCCTCGACTACTACCTTTACTCAGTCGGAAAACTCCTCGTCATTGAAGCTAAAAACGCAGACCTAGCCAAAGGCTTTACTCAACTTGCAGTCGAGCTAATCGCCCTCGATCAGTGGATAGAGTCAGAGCAACCCATCCTGCAAGGAGCCGTCTCCACAGGCGATATCTGGCAGTTTGGCATTTTGCACCGAGAACAAAAACAAATTCAGCAGGGGCTTAGCCTTTACCGAGTTCCAGATGACTTAGAAAGCCTAGTTCGTATTCTCGTCAAAATCTTGGAGCCGTAGAACTGCGATGCCCAGAGCTGCCATCATTCAACCCGATCAGTCTTATACCTTTGCTGACTACTTTGAACTCAACTTTGCCCCGCAAGACATCCTGGCATATTTCAAGGTCTCTCTCCAACGCCGCTCCTTAAACCTGCCTCGCTTTTCTGGTAGCCTCGATCGCCTCATCGATCTCAAAGCTCGGATCGAAGAAAGCCTGCCCCGTCTCAGCCTCACTAGTGAAATGGCACGGCGAGAATTTCTCATTGCTCCGGTGTTGACAGACGTGTTGCACTATACCCAAGCCACCCTCAATGTTGAATATCCCGTTGCCGTCAACAATCAACTCAAAGGTTCGCTAGATTACCTCCTACAAAATCACCAAACCTTTCTTGTGATTGAAGCCAAAAATGAAGATTTAGAACGAGGCTTTGTGCAGCTCGCGATCGAGCTGATTGCTCTCGATCAGTGGATCGAATCTGAACAACCTATCCTGCAAGGTGCGATTTCGACCGGAAACATTTGGCAGTTTGGACGGCTCGATCGCAACTCTCGTGAAGTCACCCAAGACCTCGACCTCTACCGTGTTCCCGCCGATCTAGACGATCTTCTGCGGATTTTAATCAAAATTTTGGAACCCTAACCCGATGGCTCTACTCTCATCCCACCTCAGCCAGGAAATACAGTCTGTTCTGACATCCTTACGGGAGTACATTCAGACAGAGTACCAAGAACGACTCGATCGCGTCATCTTATTTGGTTCACAGGCGCGAGGAGACGCTACAACTTCATCTGACATCGATGTGCTGATCGTGCTTCAAGACCCAGTTGATGCCAGTGCAGAACTTGATCGCACCAGTCACTTCATCGCCCAACTTTGTCTAGATCATAACCTGCTGATCTCACGCCTCTTCATCCCGCGATCGCGCTTTGAAACTGAGAACTCGCCCCTCTTGCGAAATATTCGGTCTGATGGGATTGTCTTATGACTCCAGAACAACAAGCCCTGTTAGATAAAGCACGACGCAGCCTAGAAGCAGCCCGGAGCCTAATTCAGCAAGGATTTTATGACTTTGCAGTTTCCCGCGCCTACTATGCCATGTTCTACATCGCAGAAGCACTTTTAGACCAAGAAGGACTCTCTTTCTCTAGTCATGCCGCCGTTATCAGTGCCTTTGGGCAACATCTAGCCCGTCCTGGCAAAGTTCCCACCGAATTTCATCGCCAACTCATCGATGCCCAAGCTCAACGAACCCGTGCAGACTATGACCCTCAGCCAGATCTATCTCAATCTGATGCCGAAACTGTTGTCAATCAAGCCCAAACTTTTTTAGTCACAGCCCTACAAAATCTGGACTCCCCTTAAGCCTCTTCAAAATCTTAAGCCCCCGCAAAACTACTTTTATTTATCGCGACCTATGCTCGAAGCCGTCATCCAAAACCTGACTCGCCAGCAGCGCCCCTACTACTTGCCCCAAGGCAAAGCTATCAAAGGAGTTGAAGGTCAACACTGGCTGATCTTTCAGCATCGAGACACCGACAAAGGCGGCTTCCTCAAAAACATCGTTTCTCTCCTGGGCTTTAAAGACAAAGCCGTTTCTCACAAAATTCTGCGGATCGATCCCAACACCGCCAAAATCTATACCTACAATCCTCGTAAACCGGGCGATCTACCTTCTCCCGCCTTTCTCCGCACGGGTAACCTCAAGGTCATCGAGAAATTTCTCATCCTAGAGCGCACCACTAAAGAACCCGCCCTCCTCAATGGCAGCTTTCGAGAAATCAAAGGCATCAAACGGCGCTACAGTCTCCCCTCCCAGTTAGAGAACTATAACAAAGCTACGGCTCAGATGCTAGAACGCAGCAGCATTTACCGCCGTTCTACTGCTTACTTTGATAGTGGCGTTCTCAAACTTTACGAAGAACCCTTGCAAACGATCGTCCAAACCGAAGGGCAAATTCGCCTCCTGATGGACTGGCAAGGATTCACCAAACGCGCTGACGTTGCAGAACTGGAAAAGCTGCACAACTCCGAATATCGCGCCCAATTCATTCAGCGCACTCTACAAGAGTTTCTTCAAGGACTCGAAGAGAATGCCTTCAATGGAACTCAGATTCTAGCTGAATTAATCCGGTTGGAATTCTTAGAGATCAAGCTGGTCAAGATGGGTCAGCAGCGATCGCTCTATCACAAGAAGACAGGCATTTTTAGCGACCGACTGGATAACCACATCCTGCACGAAGGCTCCGATAACTTCACTCGTGCCGCCCACTCTCGCAATGCTGAAAGCGTCACCTTCCTTTATTCCTGGGAGCAGCTTGATCAGGAGACGATTGAGCAAAGCATTCAAGAGTTCGATAGCGAGTGGCAACGGCAAGACCTCGCCTATGACCTGACTCAAGAGTTCCTCCAGCAGGTGCTGCAAGAGTACGATCGTCGCGCCCAGCAACGCCAGCTACATATTGATCAAATTACCCCCGATGCCCTCTCTCCCGGCGAAACCACCGAAGTTAAAATCACGGGTGACAACCTCGATCAAATTGATAGCATTACCATTCCTGGCAACACTCTGGTAGAAGTCACTATTACCGAGCAGACTCCAGAAGAAATTACCGCTGACTTCACCGTCTCCTCCGACCATCCGCCCCAACCCATCACCGATTTTCGCGTGAAAGACAATGCGGGTGGAGAATACACCGTTCAGCCAAAGCAACCGCCTCAGGTCAGCCAGGTTGAAGAACTGCAAAACTTTGATGAGATCGAAGGATTCCAGCAAGCTGTAGAGCTAATTCTATCTGGGCAGTACGGCACCCCCAGCGACTTTCTCTACTGGCTCGCGCAACAACGCCCCCGGCAGTTCCGAGTCGAGCGAAGTGACTTACTCGACGACTTAGTGAATCAAGGAACGCTGTTTGAACATCAAAAATCCGGCGCTCAACACTGCCTGCGCGTGATGCAAGACTTTGGCATTTCGGTCTGCGCGGATGCCGTAGGCTTAGGCAAAACTCGTCTTGCGGCTGCCGTCTCTCGACTCTATCTTGAGCAAAACCAACACGCCAAAGTTGCGATCGTGGCGGCTGGAAAGCTCCATGCTAACTGGGAGCGCGAGATGAAAGAGCTAGGGTTTAAAGGCAACCATATCGACTATGAGCTTTACAACAAAAACCTGATGAGCCGAAAAGGGAACGGCTTTATGGATGACTTCAACCGCTATGGCGGTGCCGATTTAGTCATCATTGATGAGGCGCATGAAGGCATCCGCAACTACAAAAACCGAATTCACAAACTCTGTCTACAAATCCGCGAACACGATCGTGCCTCTGGACGACAACGCCACTTTCTGTTGCTAACCGCAACCCCTTGGAACAACCGCCGAGAAGACATCTACAACATTCTTCAGCCCTTTCTGACTCGACCAGAAGGCTTTACTGAAGCAAGTTTCCCTCCAGAGGTCGTTCAGTGGTTCCAAAATCGAGAAACTGGGGTGGAGCAATTCACCGACGATTCGACCCTGTTCCGACGGATCTATCGAGAGCTGTTTCTGCAACGCACTCGCCAAATGCTCCGAGATGCCATGCCCGACCTCAATGTCTATGCTAAACGTCAAGCAGAATGGCTCCCAGTTGAATTTGAAACCAGTACAGAAGAAGCTCTAGAACAAATCTTTACTCAGTTTGAAACCCAGCTTTATATCCCGTGCGCTGACCCCGTGCGATATCTAACTGATAGTACAGAACAGCGTGGGCTACTGCAAAACCAGCGGCGATTCTTTCTGCAACGGGCAGAATCGAGTATGTATGCGCTACGCCGAACGATCGTCACCTTTAGAGGACGCATTGAGGAAATGCGATCGCGCTTGTCGGATGCCACTCCTGATGCGGATGGATTAAAGCAATTTCTTCTACAGCACTATGGCTTCGATCAACCCGAACAGCTTAATACCAGTATTCTCGATCGGGAGTCCTGGAATGAAGATCACGAAGAATCCGAAGACGACGAAGAGGACACTCAAGCCGAACAGCAAGAAAAACGGCAGCAACTTCGCCGCACTATTGATCTGGCGATCGGGCGATTGCAAACTGACCCTGTAGAAGCTCAACGGATTTACACCTTGATGAGGTCAGCTTGCGATCATGACTTGATGCAACTGCAAGAGATTCAAGACTTGCTGGCAGACGAATTTATCAAAGATCACAAACGAGAGCAAGTCACTCGCAAAGTTCGAGAATTAGTAAACCAGGGGAAAAAGGTCTTGTTGATCTCTATTTTCTCGGACACCGTAATCGATTACTACCGTTATATGTCTCAGGATGAGTCAATTAACCGTCGCGGAATAGGAATGGCGATCGGGTCAACCAAACAATACTTCCCCACCACCGGAGCAGGAGTCATCCGAGTTGCACCCCACAATATGCTCAGAGCCGGAAAGCAGCAGACAGGTGTTAAACGCTACGATCTCTTTCGCCTATTTGCGCCAGCAGCCAACTGTAAGATTCTGGCAGAGTGCCCCAATCCAGACCAAGAAGTGATGGTACTGATTGGGTCAGAAACGCTCTCAGTCGGGCAGAACCTTCAAGATGCTGACTACTTGATCAACATCGATTTGCCCTGGAATCCAATGACCCTAGAGCAGCGGATTGGTCGCATCGATCGTCCGAAGCAGCACCCCTGCGAAACCCTCTATATTTACTACGCCAACAGTGAAAGCCAACTGCTACGGCAAGCTAGCCGCCTCGCTAACCTCAACAAAAAGTTAATTGGCGAGAACCAAATAGGACAGGATGGTGCAACTCAGAATGTACCGAACGTGAATGACTTGGGCGCTTCCATTTATGGCGATACCTTATTTGACGACACAATTTTGCCAGGATATGTAAACTTTATTCGCGATCTGGTTGTTGCAAGACGACAGACTCAGGAAAGCTTTCAAGAAACACTTTACCGCACATCAGAAACGTCGCGTGATCTTTATACCCAGCAGGAAATTGTATTTAGCGAGGACATTAGCCAACGGCTGCAATTAATGGGAGATGACTATCAAGCGAACCCGATCGCGCTGGGGCGAAAGACTGGGGAAAAGGATGAGCCGATCGGGTTAGTTGCGCTTACGGTGAAATATTTTGGTCCCAATGGTGAAGCCATTTCCGATCGACAGGAATTATTGTTCTGGAACGACCAGACTGATGAGCGCGACGGATACGGCATGGCACTCTCTACTGCGGTCAGAACGCCAGAAGCCGGAGATGTCTTCTCTGCCAGATACTTGCGTTCATTGGCTCAGAAACTCTACACTCAGCTAGTAGAACTGAAGCAGCAGCGATCGTTTGACCTAGCTCAACTCGAAACGCTCGAAAATGTCACCATTACCTCAGAACGCCTCAATCGGATTCAGCAGCGGATCAGCACGTTGGATTCTTTGCCTGATGGGTGCGATCGTAAAACGGTAAGAGAGACTCTCCAGAAGCTAAATGCTTGGAAAGGAATCAAGTCTATTCAAAAACTATTGAGAGATTATACAGACGGAACAAAAGCCCAGTTAGAGACTCCTGCCTTTGTTTCAAGTCTGGTCAAAGATACCGATGAAAAGAACCTAATTTTGAGCGATGGGGTCAAACCAGTCTCCCTCTCTGTCTCCCTCTCTGCATTGCTGCTAAGAGCCTAAGGTGAGATTAGACTGGTCGGTCAGTTCTGCTGCTTTCATTTAGAAATTATCAGCCCCACACTCCTTCAAACAGCCTCAAGCTCTTTTATGAAAGTATAAGGTGGTTGATATGTAATCTTTTTGAAGAGCATAGAGCACTTCTAGTGAATATTTTTATTCTCTTGACAAATTATAGCTGAAGCAGTCGATTTGCATTCTTATAGCGATCACGCCACCCTCGATCGCCTCCTATGCAGCCTTCCGATAGAATCAATAAGCTGGGAGCGGACTGATCAATGGATAGTGGACTGTCAAAGTTAAGCTACGAGGAATTTCTACGTAAGCTAAAAGAGCGGATTCGGAATGCTCAGGTAAAGGCAGCTCTGGCAGTTAACCAAGAATTGGTTCTTCTCTATTGGCAAATTGGAAAAGAGATTCTCTATCGACAACAGCAGCAAGGATGGGGGTCAAAAGTTATCAGCCGACTGGCAACCGACCTTCGGAAGGCATTTCCTGATGTCAAAGGGTTTTCATCTCGTAACCTGCTTTATATGCGGGCGTTTGCAGAAGCCTACCCAGACGAGACAATTGTGCAACAGGTTGTTGCACTAATTCCCTGGGGTCACAACGTTCGGATCTTGGATGGGGTAAAAACTTCGGAAGAACGGATGTGGTACATCCAGCAAACAATTCAATACGGCTGGAGCCGCAATAGTTTGATCCACCAGATGGACAGCCATCTTTACCGTCGTCAAGGCAATGCGATCACCAACTTTGGTCGTGTGCTTCCCGATCCTCAATCCGAGTTAGCGCAGCAGGTGGTCAAAAATCCCTATTCGTTCGATTTTCTCAGTTTGGGCAAAGCGGCTCTGGAGCGCGATCTAGAAAGTGCCTTGATTCAGCATATTCGGGAGTTTTTACTGGAATTGGGAGTTGGTTTTTCCTTTGTAGGCAGTCAGTACCCTTTGGTGGTCGATGGCAAGGAATACAGAATTGATTTGTTGTTCTATCACTTTCGCCTGCACTGCTTTGTAGTGATCGACCTGAAGGTCGTAGAATTTGAGCCAGAGTTTTCTGGAAAAATGAATTTTTATGTGTCGGCTGTGGATGACTTACTGCGGGGTGCTAACGAGAATCCGACGATCGGGATTATTCTCTGCCGCACCAAGAGTAAAACGGTCGCTGAATATGCTCTGCGAGATGTTCATAAACCGATTGGAATTTCCACTTACCACATGGGCACAGCGCTTCCAGAAGAGTTTCAAAGGAGCCTGCCCACGCTTGAAGATCTTGAAGAAGAAATGGAAGCGATCGCTGCCGAAGTGGAACAAACACTGGCATCAAAGGAGGTAGAGCAGCTTACCTTGTTCAATGACCCTTCCATTCTCGAAGAAGATTGAAGCGATAAGCTGTTTAGCAATCTTTAAGGAACCAAGCTTCCTTAAAGATTGCTGTAAGATAACGAACACGGTAAATGTTTAAGGCAATGACCCTCGATGACTCGTTAGAGATCGATAGACAAACGCCCCTTGCTTCAATCGCTCCTAGCTAAATGAAACGGATTTGAGGAATGTGTGGAAACGTTCCTACCCGCTCTAGGAGCTTCAGAAGACTCCACTCAGCATCCTGCCACTCTTCGGCTCTGTTATCTTCAATTTGTTGACGCAATTGGGCGAGTGCCGTCTGAACATCGACGCAAAGATCGTCTTGTTCAGAAATCCCGTAAGGCGTAGCAGCCTTTCTGATACCCCGCGCAACCCCTGATTCGCCGCTAATGAAAAGGGTTTGATCCGCGAAATCCTGCTCTATGCTCAGATCGGCGAGGTCAGGATAGGTTGGTTCGCCTCTTCGATACGCGATCGCCTGTTGGATCTCAAGCTCTGTCGGCTCGAGTTCAGTGAGATAGCGTTTCAGAACGTCGTAGTCGGATTTTGAAATGACCTCAACGCTCTCAACGCTGACGGCAATGCAGCAACTCTCAAACCAATAGCAATCGCGATCGATTGGAAAATGATCGAAGTCGTCTTTCCAAGAATAGGCAATCCCGTGGGCGACATCTTCTGGCTGAATATTTGGCGGACAGATTGCAACACAGGTATCGCTGTATTCGTGCTCGCCATCACGGGTTTCGATGCAGATGCGAAGGAATCGAGTGCCGACATCAGGCTGAAGCCAGCCGCGCTCAGTTATATCTTGACCCCAAGGCAACTCGTCATCGGTCAATGTCATGAAGACGTGCTGCGTTTGCTGATGGTGGTCAACGGTGGTTGTCATCGCGTGTTGAGTTGCGATCGCCTTGATTTTACTCAAACCATCCAGAGTGCTGAGGTGTACCCAAAGGTGAACGTTTGGGGAGTCGTTTGCTCCAGTGGAATGGTTCTCCAGTCTAGAAGCCACACCGGTCTCAACCAGAGCCTGCTGAAGAATTTGAGCCTGCTGGAACGTCCAGCAATCCATCTGTAATGCGTGCGTCATAGCTTTATTCCTTTTAAATTGGGCGATCGCTAGAAAATGAGGGGGGTTTTCAAAACCCCCCTTTGCCTACGAAAAGAGTTTTCCAATTCCTTCCCAAATGGAGGGATCAGCCAGCATCTCCCAATGTTCGCTAAACGTAAGGACAATCTGGCTACTGTACAAGGCGTAGATCGTCACCACTTTGGCTTTAATGTCAGAAGTCATGTGCGAGTTTGAAACAACGGCACGACTCTCTGCGAGAAATCGCAGTCTCCGTAAATTTCAGACTCTGTAAGTTGCAGACTTATAGAGTCTAGAAGTGCTCAATCAATGTAGGTATTAGATTGAAGCACTCTGCCTTGTTCAGCGAGAAATCCCTACTTTTCTCAGATCAACACTTCGTAATTTCAGACTCTGTAAGTGCCGCATTTATGAGTTCAGCCGCTGCTGCAAGCGCTATAGTGACTAGCTTTGAAAGCTATAGATTCTCAAGATTACAGACTTACAGAGTTTGTGACGTACAGGGTGTTTTGGTAGCCTTACCATTCCTGCTCGCCATATCTGCACCACCTTCTGTACTAATATCTGGCTTTGCGGTGGTGCATTTTCTTCATACTTTTACGCCCTGCCCCGCTTACAGCCAAGAGGTAGGGGAAGAGTTTGTCGTGTGGAAATGTACTTCTCGAATGACTTCGGTTCATCATGACTCACTTCAGCTAATTCCAAACTTCATAGGTTACAAACTTACAGAGTCTGTAACCCCAGTAGATGCATCTCTGGCTTATCTTCAGTGTAGAAGACCCACGATCGCCCTCCGCAGAGGGAAATTCGCCTATGGATTAATGCTCAGACGGCAGTAACAGGCAGTAGTAAAGTCCTAAATCTGGGTCTTCTCCACGCCCCACATAAAGCTTTATCTGTTGAAGCGGAAAATCTGTGAACGGAATTCTTTGACGGATTGAGGGCTTTTCTGCGTCGCTATCGGGAGAGCACTCCAAGCAGGCAGTTTGATCAGAGTTCACAGTGAGTTTCCACAACTGGAATTCGCGAAGTTGCGAACCATCTAGCTTGTGGCGCAGTGCTTTCGGTTGGTGGCTGCAAATTGCATCAATCAACCAGAATGCCTGTGCCTTCTCTGCAAGGGCTTGAATACCGTCTGTGTGAAAGAATCGTTTGTTGAAGAAATTCCGATGGTAAGTTGTCGTTCCCGTAAATTGGGCTAGAAATGCGATCAGTTCTTCTTGACGGTCAGATATTGTCGTCATGGCAGCTTCCATTAAATAATTTCGTTTCTGTCAGGGTGAAAACCCTTTCTTTCGTTGAATCACAAACAGAACAAAGCTTTCGGGCGTTCTCCAAGAAGTTCGATCGCTATTCGAGTTGACGATCGCTGCACCAAACTTCTGAAACTACGAATCTGATTTCTTGCTTCACAGCGATATGGCAGAGCCGTGATCCGAGACTTTTGCAATGGTTGCAAGTATGCTTGTCTAGATCTTTTGTCCATCTGCGATAGTGGCGAGTGCTGCCGGTTGAGCAAACTGAAGAATGGAAATGTAGGAAGTAACCCCACATTCTGTGCTCCTAAAATTCATTACAGGTTTTGGGGACTGAATACTGCCGAAGCCATTAACCAGGGAGGTTTAGCTCAACAGTGATTTCAAACAAAAGGTTGTTAAGTTGTGCTATACAAACATTCAAACTCTGTAAGTTTGTGGTTCTGTAAGCTTCGAGGTCTGTAGTGACTGGTTCAGCTTCAATGAGGTAGCGATAAGTCCGAGCCGCTCTTCTCGCAGCCGAAATTGTAACGATTTGGGAGGTCGTCATTGAGGTTTTGAATTGTGGTATGGGGACTAGTTCTTTAAGTCGCCAGGTTGAATCGCCTAGGGCTTAGGATACCCCTGCCTCGCGATCGATAGAAGTGGAATCTGAAAATCGGTGATGTAGAGCAAGTCGCTTTGAGATCGCTCTACATCACTCCACAAAATTCGTCAGTCGATAGAACGACCTCCAACAATTTGACTCTTTGGTTTAGGTGATAGGTCGGGTTCTTCCAGATAAATGACATCACGCGAATCAACAAGCCCTTTCGCTGCTAGTTGCAGATGTGCCTCTTTGCTTCCGGGCTGGCAGGGTACTGATAGGTCAGGCTTCGGTTTCATAGCAATTCTTCCGAATATGAGTGTACTCAGGAGCCACAGGTTGCAGTCCTCAACTCTTCTAGGCAAAAGCCTCTTGTTTCGTATATCGGTAACTTTGTATATTTGTAACTCTGTAAGTTCCAAAATTATGTTTGTAGGTGGGTCTATCGGAATCACTATGCAGATGTTCGCCATGAACGTTTCATACTGATCAAGAAGGCTCAAAGCCCTGAAATACGTTGAATCGTCCTAATTTAGTGTTTGACTTGCATAATTCAGTCAATAGACCCGTTCTTTGACGGCAAGCATGACCGCAACACCCAGTCCACCGCCGATGACGACAGCCCAGACCGACTTTTCGTGCATGACATTGGGCAATAACTCACCCGCTGCTGCCGCTACCACTACACCTGCTGCAAAATGCTGGACAAAGCTTCTTAAGCCTGGTCCGGGCGTTCGCCATGCTGCAAATACTCCACCCACAGTCGCTGCTGCTACAGGGATGAGGGTGAAGGTCAAGACGTTCAGCAGTGCATTCAGCAAAGTGATTTCCTTGCTAGCAAGCCTGTGTGATGCAGAGCGAACGGTTTACATATGCTTTAGTTTGTCTCTTCTACCCCAAACAGCCGTACTTAAAAAACGAATTTTTCGAGGTTCCCTAAGCAATAGTTCGGACAAATTTTAGGGTCTGGAATCGACAAGAAAGCTAACGATCCATTAGGGTGCTGATTAATGAAGTCAAGCACCGGATCGATAGCGATATGGAAATTGTACAAAGCTTACTGACAAAGGTTGGGATTTCAGGCAAACCGCAAATCAAGGCGTTAACAACCGTGTTTGCGACCATTCTCATTGCTTGTGGGAAGGTGAACTTCACGAATTTGAGCCGATACAGCCCCTTGAGCGAGAAAACTTACCGACGAGTCTTTGCCAGGCGGTTTGACTTTGCTTTGTTCAACAAGGGGGTGATTCAAGCCGCAATTGGGGAGGACGCTGCCGTGATTGCGGTGATGGATGCTTCATTGATCGCCAAGAGTGGCAAGAAAACGTTTGGGCTTGACCTGTTTTACAACGGCAGCCACAGCCGAGTGGAGAAAGGCTTAGAGGTGTCGCTGGTCGGCGTGGTCGATGTGCAGACCGAGGTGGGCTATGCGCTGCTGGCGGAACAGACCTTTGACCAGGCGGCTTTTCCTGAACTGACGCGGATGGATTACTATCTGTATCACTTGGAAATTGCCCGCCCTCATCTGCCGCCTCAAGTGCGATATTTGGCGGTCGATGGGGCGTATGCCAAAGCGCCCTTTGTCACCGGGGCAGTTGCCCTAAACCTGCATGTCATCAGCAAACTGCGACGCGATGCCAACCTCCAGTTTGTCTACGAAGGCGAGCAAAAAGCCCGCGGTGCCAGACGTAAATATGATGGCAAAGTGGATTTAGCTGACCTGAGTCGCTTCGCTTGGGTGACTCAACTCCAACCCGGCGTTGACCTCTACACCCAACTTGTCTGGCATCGCTCCCTCAAGCGTCAAATTCGCCTTGCTGTTCTTCAAGACAGTCGCAAACCTGACAAGCCCAGCACCGTCGTCTTATTCTCAACTGACCTGACCCAGAGCGCAGCGCAAATCTAACGCTTCTACAAGCTGCGCTTTCAAATCGAATTCATCTTTCGCGATGCCAAGCAATTTACGGGACTGAGGGATTGCCAGTCACGCCACATCCAGAAACTCGACTTCCACTTCAATGCCAGTTTTACTGCGCTCAATCTTGCCAAGCTAGAGGTTCATCAGCAGCAGTTGGGCAATCAACCCTTCGTCTTCTCTATGGCAAGTGTGAAGCGACGGGCACTCAACGACCATCTCCTCGACACCTTTATTTCAAGGTTAGACCTCTCGCCAACTAAGATTAAATCCCATCCCAACTACCAGACCTTACGCTCTTACGGCATGATTGCTGCCTAATTTTGTCCGAACCATTGCTAAGGAGACTAACCTATAAAAATGTGAGCAGAAGCTATCCTTTCAGAGGACTATCCAGCGATCGATACACCAATCAGTCGCCCAACTCCATAAGTAATTGCTGCTGCCCCAAATCCAAAAATGATTTGCCGAACACCAGAGTACAGTACGCTGCGCCCCGTGAGTAGCGTAATTCCTGCTCCAATTAGAAACAGCGCGATCGCACTCAAGAATAAGCTGCCGCCCACGGCATTCCACCCTCGTAGGAACAAAAAAGGAATAACTGGAATGATTGCTCCCATTGCAAATAAGCAGAACGACGTAATTGCAGCAACCCAAGCTGATCCACCCAACTCTTCTGGGTCAATGCCAAGTTCTTCTCGCGCCAAGGTATCAAGGGCAGTTTTAGGGTTGCTGATAATCCGAGCCGCCAGAGATCGCGCTTGGTCAGCCGGTAATCCTTTCGCTTCATAGATCAGCGCTAGTTCTTCTGCTTCTGCTTCTGGCGTATCTTCTAGTTCTTGCTGCTCGATCTTAATTTGGCGCTCGTACAACTCTCGCGCACTCTGTACCGATAACCATTCTCCCTAAGTACAGGACAAAAAATGGAAACCGGGAGGACGAACTCTGCTAAAACGCTAGTGCAGCAAAGGTTTCAGCCGTTTTAGCTAAAAGCTCTGATGGGAGGGCTTTTCAGGCTTTTTGTCCTGTACTTAGCCATTCTCCTAATGCCATTGAACACGCCCCAGCGATTAAGCCTGCAAACCCCGTCAGCAAAATAGATCGTTCAGAGATATTTGCCCCAGCCACTCCCATGATGAGACTGAGATTCGAGAGCAATCCATCGTTTGCGCCTAAAACGGCGGCTCGTAGAGTATTTCCGCCTGCACTACGATGCCGTCCTTCCATCTGAGCGACGACGCTTCCTTCCAACCCAGTGTTTGAGCCATTTGTGATGGTTTGTAATAGCCGAGCGTGGGATCGTTCTTCACGCGCCAAAGGCGTATCTTGTGCCTCTAGTTGTTGGTCATAAGCACGGCTATCGACCTGCTCCATTGCATTAACGGTGGGCAACACAAACTGAGCGCCAAATCGTCTTGCAAGGGCCGCGAGCATTCGGGTTCGCCATCCAATCTTGCGTTTCGGAACCCGCTCTCGCGCTTTGATCAGTTTATCTTCCCAAACACGAGCATGATCGTCTTCGGTTTGTGCGAGGCGGCGGTAGACCTCGGCGAGCGAGGGTTGAGGTTCTGCGTTCGCTAGCGATCGATAAAGATTGGCGCTTTCGATCTCGTCTTGCCAATTCTCTAAAAACCGCCTGATTTGTGCTGGAGTTGCCATTCTACTGTTGATTAAATCAACTGCTCGGGAACCCTAACATAACTAATCTAAATTTTGCTACTTCTATTAGTAATAAAATACAATCTTCCTATTGACAGTAGCGAGATATTACTCGATTTTTGTATAATCTCATCTTGGCAACTTATCCATCATTCTATCGCTGATAATTTTCCTGAATTGTAACTTGAAATACAAGCCAAAAGCAGCTTTGCTCTTGGTATTTAGTTAATAAGATTGAAGCTAAATCTACCCTATTATCTTATATTTTCCTAACGAAGATAAGCATTAAAGTCTACCTTAGAATGGTAGTGCTATGTAACCGATATTTGCTTCTACTTTTCCGTTAAAAATCGCTCCTTTCAAAAGCACCAAAAGATAACTTCTCTGAAAATCTGGTTTCTAATAAAACTCTAAAATGTTGCTCCTTCATCCCTCGCGAGACCTGGTTTGTGAGTGGAGTAGTTAGTCACGTTGCTCGGACTCCATTGCATTAATAGCCCTTTAATTTTTGACCCTATGTACACAGTTTTAGAATCGATTGGTACTGCCAACCCGCCCTTTAAAGTTTCTCAATCTGACTTATCGCACTTTATGATGCAGGTAGAAGGCATATCTCCCGCCGTCCGCAGTCGAATAGCTGGGATTTATGCTCGATCGGGGATTGACTATCGGCATAGTTGCCTTTCGGACTATGAAAGTGAACCTAAACACTTTCAGTTTTATCCTCAGAATTGGTCGCTTCAGCCGACTCCGACAACAGCTAAGCGTAATCAGTACTATCGGCAGGCCGCTTTGGAAATTGCAGAATGTGCGGCTCAAGATGCGATCGCACACTCCAAACTTCAAGCCGCAGACCTAACTCACTTGATTGTTGTAAGCTGTACAGGCTTCACCGCACCGGGACTCGATATTCATTTGATCAAACACCTCGGATTGTCGCCTGAAATTAACAGAACTCTGATTGGCTTTATGGGCTGCAATGCGGCTTTCAATGGATTCAAAGTCGCCCATTCTATTTGTCAAAGTCAGCCCCAAGCGCGAGTCCTACTAATCTGCGTAGAACTGTGTACTCTGCACTTTCAGATTGAAGACTCGATCGAAAGCGTGGTGATCAATGCTCTATTTGCGGATGGTGCTGGTGCTGCAATTCTCTCTGCTCGTTCTCTTCAAGAAGCACAAGGTCAACTTGCTTACGTGGATGGAAGTAGTCTTTTAGTAGAAGATACGCTCGACTTAATGAGTTGGACGATCGGTAATACAGGCTTTCTAATGGGACTTTCATCCGACGTGCCGAAAGTCATTGCCAAGCATCTACCCAACTATCTCAAAGCCTTGCTCGATCGGCACAATTTAGATCAAGAAACGCTAGATTTTTGGGCAATTCATCCTGGCGGGCGACAGATAGTGGATCAGATTCAGTCGGGGTTAGGGTTAAGCAGTGGATTAGTCAGCGATTCTTATGAGGTATTGCGACAATACGGCAACATGAGTTCTGCCACGATTTTATTTATCCTCAAACGATTGCTAGAGAAGCATCAGACGGGGTTGGGCTATCAGAATGGACTTGCACTGGGGTTTGGTCCTGGATTGTTGATCGAAGGCTGTCTGTTTCAGCAAGTTTTAGGAGCTTCGACATGAGTGATCGACGAATACCTTCTTTTCATACGCGCACAAACGAAGATGAGTTGATGGATGATTTTTCGATTACAGATACTCGATTAACCAGTGCTTTAGAGCAGTTGCGGCTGGTAAATCAATGGCTGGGTGGATACAGTACAACAATGACGGCGATTGCGCCTTTCTTGCGATCGCGCGTCGGACAACCGACCCGAATTCTAGACTTAGGAACTGGGATCGCTGACTTCCCAGAATACATTGTGCAATGGGCAGCGGCACAGTCTCCGAGCCTAGATATAGAAATTGTTGCCGTGGATGCTAATCCGGTCACAGTAGATTATGCTCGTACCGCCTTGAAACAGCGACTTCCTGAGACTGCGGCAGCAAAAATTCAGGTCGAAGTTGCAGATGCTTTAGCGCTTCCCTACGCGGATGGTTCGTTTGATATTGCGATGGGTGCGATGTTTCTGCACCATTTTGCCGAGGCAAACGCGATCGCAATTGTACAAGCAATGCAGCGTGTCTCTCGTGGTGGCATCATAATCAACGATCTCCATCGTCATCCGCTTGCTTACTATGGAATCTATGCGCTGACCCATCTTTTACCCGCGTCGCCGATGATGCAAAATGATGGTCCCTTATCGGTGCTGCGCGGGTTTCAAAAGTCGGAACTAGCCGCGATCGCAAAAGCCGCTGGATTGCAGAATTTCTCGCTACGCAGCTACTTCCCTTTTCGCTGGCTATTAACTACGGTGACAGTATGAACAACGGACACTACGACATCATCGTGATCGGTGCAGGACTAGCAGGATGTAGTTCAGCAATCCAACTAGCAGAACAAGGGTATCGAGTCCTATTGTTGGAACAGCAGCGATATCCAGTGCATAAGCTATGTGGTGAATTCTTATCGATCGAAGTGATTGCAGCATTCGAGCGGCTTGGCATCCTTGAAGCAGTTCGCCAAGCTGGAGCACATCTGATTCGGCGGACGTATCTAACAACTTCTACTGGAGCAAGCTTTGAGAGTGAACTGCCTGGAGTTGCACTCGGACTGAGCCGCTATCAACTCGATTCGATCCTATTTGCGCGATCGCAGGAATTAGGCGCACATTGTTTGGATGGTACGGTAGTGCGATCGATTTCCGGCAATTTGCAGCAGGGCTTCGTCGTTCAGTCCAGTCAGGGAAACTTTACCAGTCGTCTGGTGCTGGGGTGTCATGGGAAGCGTTCAGCACTCGATCTGAGTCGTTCTTTTGCCCAGAAATATAGCCCGTTTGTTGCTTTTAAAGCGCACTACACTGGACTCGACCTTTCAGGCGTGATTGAGCTTCATGCTTTTCCAGGGGGCTACTGTGGACTTTCGCAAATTGAAACGGGAGAGATTAACGTTTGCTGGATTGCTCATGAGCGGATTCTAAACTCAACAAATCGCACTGTTCCCGACGCTCTGTTGCAGAACTCTGTTCTTGCGGAACGGCTTGAGTCCATGCGATGTGTTGTGCGATCACAGCATCGACTGAGCCAGATTTCTTTTGACTTGAAGGGAAAGTTCGATGGAGACGTTTGCATGGTTGGGGATTCAGCCGGAATGATCACGCCGCTGTGTGGAAATGGAATGGCAATGGCACTGAGATCGGCAGAGCTTGCCATACCTCTAATTATCAGGTTTCTGCAACGGGATCTCAACGAAATTGATTTCAAGCGTCAATATGAAGCAACCTGGAATCAAGAATTCTGTACCCGTCTGCGGCTGGGTCGCCTACTGCACGAGAGCTTTATTCATCCCAACTTGGCAAGCTTAGGTGTGAATCTATGCCGTACCTTTCCTGTTCTAGGCAAGAAATTTATCCAAGCGACTCGCGGTGCGTCGTCTAGCCAATTGACAGATTTCAACCTATCTACAAAGGCGGAAACGCTAGTTTAGTACAACTGTCTATTGATTCTGCTCTGGAAGGTTCTGTATAACAGTTCATGCCTTCGACTACTTGCACTCAAATCAACCGGTCGTGTCACTAAAAAGTATTTGCGACACGACCGGTTGGTTGAAGCTTGATAGACACTCTCGACAATAGAACGTGTGATAGCCGAGACTGGTGGTGTGTTTCAGTTGAGTGGTGAGGGCAGAATGACAGTGTCAGCATTGCAAGTGCTGCAATGCGTAATCGAATATGTCAGTATTTCATCTACAAACGCCAGCCTCCACTTCGACCATATTGCCAGTTATCGCGATGAGTTTGCCGCTCTTTGTCAGCCTAAATTGCAGATTACGCCACTTGATCGTGTTGCTAATGAACCCGTAGCACCATAGGGCAAAGCTGACAAAATCACGGAGCGGTACTAACCACAGAAATTGTCTGGCAACCGGATCATGGAGACGATTCACACCAATGAACCATGCCATTGACAGTCTGAGCGTCCACGTAACAGTTAAAACGAGCCAGCCAAGAAAAGAGCCTTTTGTGATCAGCAAAAATACTAGACTAGTTGCCGTTCCATAGGTAAAGATTAATCCTGCATAGCCCCAAGGTCGTGAGACCCTGATTCCCACCATCCAGCGAACTTGACGCTGTAAAGCTTCTGCAAGTGTGCCTACTGGCAGCACATGATCAATTACATGCGTTGAAAGTACTACCTGATAGCCTGCTTGCGCAGGTAAATACCCTAGTTGAAAATCATCGGCAAGATAGTCCGCGATCGCCTCAAATCCACCAATTGCCTTCAGCACTGATCGACGAATCGCGATTGTTTGTCCCATTGCAAACTTTGTGCCCTCTAACTGATTGCTGACTAAAACACCGGGAAGAAATTCGGTTGCAGTGTGGAGATTTTCCAGCGTGGTAATCCATCCTTGAGTCAAAGAACGATAGAGGCATGTCACTACACCGATCTTGGGCTGAATTAGCGGCTGAATCACCTGCTGTAAGTCAGCAATTCTCATTATGAGAATAATTCTCACGCGAAAGCTCTGTTGGAGACAATCATACTGGCTGAAACCCGCATTCTGTCATTGAACAATGGAGGCAAAAAGCTGCCTAAAAGTCCCGATTTTGGTACATATGTTTCATAATGAGAATTGCTGGCTGTAAGTAATTGGGCTTGACACAAACATCACTATCTGCAAGTAGTAAAGTTTCATATTTAGCTTCGACAAGGGCTTGTGCTAAATTACTGACTTTTCGATTTGTCCCAATGATGCGATCGCTGATGACAAACTGGACATCAACATCTGGAAAGTCCTGAATGATTTGTTTAACAACTTCAACGCTAGAATCCTGACAGTCCTGTATTCCAAAGATAATTTGATACTTTGGGTAGTCTTGTCGGCAGAATGAGGCGAGGTTATCGTAAGTCTTGCTATCAGATCCACAAATGGGTTTTAGGATGCTAACGGGTGGATGAAAGTCATAATCATTGATTGGAGGGCAGGAAAAGAATTGAGTTGCAGCATAGATTGCATAGCAGTAGTACGCGATCGCTGATAAAGATAAGAGCAGTGATACAAGTAGAACACCATACTCAATGTCTTCCCAAACTCTGTTACTTGCTCCTAGAATTGTCAGAAACGAGGATAGATGCAGCATATCAACCTTGAAATTTTCTAAAATGCTTTTCTCGTACCATTTCTAGAACTCCTCTTTGAAAATTGCTGAAGAAATCTGCAAAGAAGTGGCAGTTCCTACATACAGAGGACGCTAGTAGCCTGCTCAATCAAGACAAGAACTTGCTTGCGGTTAAGCTTAACTTCCCCCTTTGTTAAGGCATCCAGCGTGCCGTGAGCTAGAACTAACGGAATCTGGCAAAAATTGAGCGCTGGACCGGGTGGAAGTGCTTTGACATAAGCATTTGCCAACAACAGATTACGATAGGCATAACTTCGCATCTGCTCCTCACTCCACTCATTTGGAAAGAAATCAACTCCTCTCGCATCATCTTCATCTTGGTTCCGCAGGATATTTATGGCTTGCAGCCCTCGACCAAACCCAACTGCATGAACACGATTTGTTGGCGTTCCGTCATACCAAGCCCACAAGTCACAGAGCAACAGTCCTACAGTTCCTGCCACTCCAAATGTGTAGCAATCCAGATCAGATTCAGTCTCGATTTTCCAGTTTTGTGCTGCCCAGTGAGCCATCCGACTTGACATTGCGGCTGTTGCATCCCAAATTCGAGGTGCAATAGATAAAGGTGCTAGTAATGCCCATTCTCTAATTCGGAGCGAGACCTCTGCTAAAACCTGTTGATATGATTTTGATTCAGTCAAGAACCGATCAAGCACCAGTTGAGTTCCCGATGCTTGTAGATCAAAGCTAATCGCCGCTAGTAATTTAGCCTTAGCACGATTGTCTAACTCTGGATGATCCTCAATTTCATCCAAGGCTCGCATACACAAGTAAGCAGATGCAACTGCCTCTTGCAAGCCAGCTGGTAAACGGCTGATCGGAACATAAAAAGTTCGGCTAGTCTCTTCTAGAATTTCCAGCGCATCTCTACATGAATTCATGTATTGCCTTCTTACAGTTTTATTCAAAACCAGATAAGAAAGAACTATAAAAGGGAAAGGTCAAGAACTCGGAAAGATTTCACTGAGTCTGAATCTTTTCAAGTTCTTGACAATTGGTGGCTAGAATAAAATTTGCAAATTCAGATATAGAGGATGCTGTACAGTAGAGCGTTATGAGAATTCTACTCGTCGAAGATGACGACCGGATTGCCAAGCCGCTAGCTGAAGACCTGCGCCATCAAAATCATGCAGTAGACATTGCTGGCGATGGAATTGAGGGGTGGGAATGCACTCAGGTAGCTTCCTACGACCTGATCCTGTTGGACTTGATGCTGCCCCGCTTGAATGGGATTGAGTTGTGTAAGCGGCTACGCAGCGTTGGCTCTAAAGCCCTGATTCTGATGTTAACTGCCCGTGATACCACCAGCGATAAGATTGTTGGGCTGGATGCTGGAGCCGATGACTACCTGGTCAAACCCTTTGAGATTGAAGAATTGGCTGCCCGCATCCGTGCCTTATCTCGTAGAACCCAGGATTTATATCAACTCATCCTTACTCATGGTTTGCTTCAGCTTGATCCTGGCACCTGCACGGTTGCTTACGCTGAAAAGCCTATATCCCTGACTTCTAAGGAATATATGATTCTGGAGTGTTTTTTGCGAAATCCAACTCAGGTGTTGACCCGTTCAGCTTTGCTGGATAGATTATGGGAATTTGATCAAGTGTCTGGGGAACAGACAGTCAAAACCCACATTACGAATTTGCGCCGCAAACTCAAGGAGGCAGGTAGCCCAGAGGACTTGATCGAAACTGTGTACGGCATGGGATATCGTCTTCACAGTATTTAGAAAACCCTCTAGAAAAGTCATTGTTACATTGCAGAAGTTTCATTTTTCGCCTGTGTTTCAGAAAATTCGCTATCAGCTACTTCTCTCTTACCTAGTCGTTCTCGCGGGGGTCTTGACGGTGTTTGCGATCGCCGTCCGTCTAGTTTTCACGCACAGTTTAAATTCTCAAAAACGAGAGGGGCTGACGATTTTAGCAAAATCTGCGGCTGCCACTGCTGAATTTGATCACGGTCGCCTTTCAGTCGGAGACGAGTTTTCTACAATCAGTTTGGTTTCTCGAGATGAAGCCTTACAGTGGTTTGATCTCAACGAGATAATGATTGCTCAACAGGGTGAGGATTTTGTGACGTTGCCACTGGCTGTGGATGAGCCGATTCAAATTCAGAACGGCAAGGAAAGGATTCTAGCTGTCACTTTACCCATTATTAGCAGTGACAATCAGCAACTTATTGGATACGTGCGGGCGAGTGAGTCATTGGATTCTGTAGAAGAAACCATCGGGAAATTGGATTGGGGGCTGGGAAGTGGCATTCTGGTTGCCTTAGCGTTGAGCGGCATTGGAGGGCTTTGGCTAACACGGCAGGCAATCAAACCCGCAGAGGAGAGTTTTCAGCGGCTGAAGCAATTCACGGGGGATGCTTCCCATGAACTTCGTAGTCCCCTCACCGCGATTAAGAGCAATGCAGCCGTAGCTCTGAAGTACCCAGAGGGGATGCGCCCTTCAGATAAAGAGAAGTTTCAGGCGATCGCCAGTGCCACAAGCCAAATGACTCGCCTGACAGAAGACTTGTTACTGCTAGCGCGGGCTGACCAAGTTGTCAATTTCAAGCCAGTAATAGTGGATTTAGCTGATGTGCTGAATCATCTGGTTGTGCTCTATCAGCCTCAAGCAAATGTGAAGCAAATTCAGTTGTCTGCTCAACTTGCGAATGATTTAGACGTTTTGGGAGGTGCGGCTCAACTCAACCAGGTGTTTGCTAATTTGATCGAAAATGCGCTTCGCTATACCCCCGACAAAGGCAACGTTAAAATTCAAACTCATAGTAGTAATCATCAGGTACAGATCAGTGTGCAAGATACCGGAATTGGCATTGCTCCCGAACATTTGGAGCGGGTGTTTGATCGGTTCTGGCAGGCAGATCAATCGCGTTCCCATAAGGCAGGGGGATCTGGGCTTGGTTTGGCGATCGCGCAAGCGATCGTGCAACAACACGGCGGCTCCATTACAGTCACCAGCGAGTTAGGAAAAGGGAGTTGCTTCACAGTCCAACTTCCTGCCAGCACCACTCAGAAGAATCCTTGAAATGCTGCAAAGATGGAAGCAAGCTGCCAAAACACTAAAGCAGGAGACTTTCGCTCTTTACTTTGCTTGCAAAAGTCCCCAGGTTCCTTGGTATGCAAAAGTCTTGGCTGCAATTATCGTGGCGTATGCACTTAGCCCAATCGATTTAATTCCCGATTTTATTCCAGTGGTGGGATATTTAGATGATCTGGTACTGATTCCGCTGGGCATCGCATTAGTCATGAATCTGATCCCTGCGTCTGTTATGGAAGAGTGCCGCAAACAAGCCCAAGCGGCGATCGCGATAGGAGCAAAGAAGCCAACGAACTGGATTGCAGCCGTTGTAGTTGTGAGTCTTTGGCTTGTGTCTGGAGGGCTTATTGTCCGCATGGTTGTTTCTCTGAGACGCTGAGCACTGCACTAAATTCTTCTTCTCATTCGGGCTGTCTTTCTGACTGGTAACTCACACAACAAATACCAAAAGATAGCAAGATTGATGCAAAGAATGGCGAATGTAAGCAATGATGCCCCTCGAACAAGTTCAAAAAACTCAAACGGAATACTGATTCCGGCTGAAATTACTACTAATCCATGCGCCCACGCCTTTTGATGCCATAGTCCAATTGCTTCTGTAACCATCACTACGGCATAGATGCCTGTTGCTAATGCACCAATCTGCAAGGTTGCAGGATTCAGGTTGAAGATCTGATCGATCAGCCAGTCAACGAATGTCAGTTTCCCTTCGATATAAGAAACCTCGGAAAAAGTTTCAAGACTTCGACGATAATAGGAAGCTATAAATAAAGTGATAGAAGCAAGAGCAAGTACGAAAGCCAAGCCCACCTTATAGACCGCGATTGCCACTAAACCAGCAGAACGCTTTTGGTTGTGCATTTTTATTGATTTCATTGCATCATCTGGTAATCTGACTGATTGAAAGTTCTAAGTTAATGTTGAGAAGCTTTCCACTATATTCATGCCAAAGCCGAGAGAAATTTTGTGCTCGTCCTTCTGTTCCAGGTTGAATTTAATACATGTAGTGGGGTGTTCTCAACCTTCAACTTTATGCAAGTAACTTGTAATAATCTCCTCTGATACCGAACTGATATGTTTGGTAAGTAAGAAAGTTTGTAACTACTCAGGTTAAAAGAAAGTAAGGATTTGCGAGAGAGCACAGAAGCCTTAGTAAGGTGGGAAGAACCCTCAGGAATAGTGAGGCAAGTTTCTTGAGCGACTCCACTTCCAAAAAACTAGCCATCGGTCGAGATGAGATCCGAGCGACCTATGCCGACGGCGAAGAAGCGGTGATTGCCCTGGTTGAGGGATTGTTGCAGCGGACTGTGGTGCTGGAAGAACGGGTCGAAGCATTGGAGAATCAACTCGCCAAAAATAGTCGTAATAGCAGTAAACC
>JBBRPT010000069.1:0-32158 GCA_038227635.1 Leptolyngbyales cyanobacterium
CAACTTTGTGATCAATCTCCTGCGCCTGAATGGGATTGACTCGATTACTCAGGCGTTGAGAGCTATTTCTCATGACATTCCCCTCCTTTTACATCTCGCACAATAAATTAGCCCTGCCAAAATTGGGGTTCTTTGAACTCCGGTTCTTTTCATGGAGGGGTTAGGGCAAGCCTTAGACAGATAGACGATCAGCGACTCATCGACCATATAATCGACCACCTCACGCGGCGTATAAAACGATCCCGTTTGCTTTCGTGCCGTCGCCTCAGTCTCAGGATTATATGCCGCCAATAAATTCTCAAATACCTTACCCAACAGTTCCGGGTCAAGGGCGATTTCTTCCTCGATCGGAGTGTTTTCAGCGATCGTAAACTTATAGCTATTAAAGATATCAATCAATCCCCGCACGTCATAACGCTTATTTTTGGTGCCATAAATCGAATTGAGATCGACTTTCTGCTCTTCGCAAAAGAACAGAAAATTAGGCACCGAAAGCGGATTGCCGGCTCGATCGCTAAAGCCATCAATCCGAATCTGCGCTGAGTTGTCTTGATCTTTCCGATCTAAACACTCAAACAATCCTCCATTCAAAAATGGAACAGTTTCAAATAACGCCAGCGCTGCATCCGGTTGTTTAAACAACTCCCGATAGCGATAAACGTTGTGAATCATATAGTGTTGATCTCGCGTCTTCCCCTGACCTCGAAACTTGCGGTTTTCGGGCTGTTTGAGCGTGTTCATCTCCTGGTTGAGCGTCGCAAAAAACAGATTTTGCAAAATCGCCTTGTAATAGGTGCTGGACTCAACATTCTCTAAATCAATCAATTGGGAGAGTTGCGCCCGATCGAACAACTGATCCGACACCAGCCCTTTTTCTTTGAGAAACCACACAAAAATCAGCCGCGTAATCAATCGAATCACACTTGTCGCATTTCGCACCGCCTGATTTTTCTCCGCCCCATCGGGAAACGTCACCTGCTGCGTTGCCCAAAAATACCAGTTCGACACTTCCTTAAAAAATCGCTTATTGAGTTCTGAGCTATCAAGGGTTTTTTGCCACGATCGATGCAACTCTACAAAGTTGCTCACCTTATGCGCCTTATAAAGCTGCTCTAGCGACAGATCTGCCAAAATCTCAACATGGGCGCGATGCGGACTTGCGATCGCAATATCTTTAATCAGCGTCACTTTTTCTAACACGTCGATCGAGCGATCGCGCTGATTCAACCGCCGATTAATGATCGAAAGCGTCAACGTTTTTCCATGCTGAAACATCAGCATCACAGGCATCGGAAATAGCTTATTGACTTCGCGAGTGATCTCCGCCAATTTAGACCGCGAATAAGACTCCCCTCGCAGCCCAATCCCAAAAAACAAATAAGACTCAATGATTGTGTTATCAACCGCTCCATCGCTGAATTGAATGCCAAGCTGATCACTCCCCTTAATCTCATCCTTTGTGAGTTGAAACAGCAGATCGATACACTGCCACTCATCCACCAGCGCCTTTTCGGGCTTGAGAATGCCATCACCATTAAAACTATTCAAAAAGCTCGCCGCCGTCGGCTCATCTAAACTGACTCGCTTATCAGTCCCATAGCCCAACGTCTGAAAAAGCCCGATCGCGCTCTCCACCAAATCACCCTGCTCAAACCGCTTGAGATCCCGCAAGATGCTCTCTTTTACCTGTTTTTCACTGCTCATGTCCAATCACCAACCACGTTATTAACTCAAAATCCGTCAGGTCTTGCACTTGCTGCTGGGTGTCAGCCAACACCGCACTGCGACTCAACTGAAGCTGAGACAGCGATCGCCTCTTAAACGTGCCCACGATCACATCCACAGCCGCCTTCAGCAACTCGTCATACGCCGTCATATCACTACCTTGCTGAGTGCGTTCATCAAACCAATCACACAGCTTTTCATAAGGAACCGTTTTGTCAGCACACAGCAGTCGATACACCTCTAAAATCTGCTTGGGCTGCACAAAACTAAATCGCACCACCTGATCATCACGCAGATAAACCAAAAAATGCGGCTGAAGCGGATTCACCTGATTCGCCGTCACCTCTCCTTTTTGGCGCAAACAAAAAATCACCCCCGGCTGAATCACCGGATAGTCTGGATGCGTCGGCACCACGCTATAAAGTCCGAGCGGCGCATCTTGCAGCAGTTGGCGATTGCTCTCGATATATTTGCTCAACTCGATCCGAAAGTCATCCAGCGTAAAGTCAGTCAGCGCCACACTTTCGTTTAAGTCCTCCAGTTCTAAGACTTCATCTTTGAGTCGTAGGAGTTGTCGATCGCGATACTTCAACTCTTCGCTAATCAGTTCCACATCGACAAACGGGTTGTCTTCTTGCGTTGCGGTCACATCGACTAGCGCCATCCGCGACTCGACCCGATTTTTGAGATTGATATACTTGTTTAAGTCTTCTGTCGCCCAGAAATTGACCATTTGCACCGTGAGATTTTGGCTGCCAATCCGGTCAATGCGTCCAAACCGTTGGATCAGCCGCACCGGATTCCAGTGAATATCGTAGTTCACCAAATAGTCGCAGTCTTGCAGGTTTTGCCCTTCAGAAATGCAATCGGTCGCAATCAGCAAATCAATCTCCGCATCTTGCAGCATCGAGTTAATGCGATCGCGCTTTTTAGCGATCGGAGCAAAGTTCGTCAAAATATGATTAAAATCAGCTTTGCCCAACGTCGTTTTATTGTTCGCAGAATTGCCCGTCACCAACGCTGAATGAATGCCTAATCCTGTTGCCCACGGCTGAAGCGATTCATACAAATAAACCGCCGTATCCGCAAACGCCGTAAACACGATCACCTTCCGGTTCAATTTCCCCAGTTTATTGGTGGTTGGATGGGTTACTTTTTCTTCGATCAGTCGCTTTAACTGAGCAAGTTTAGCATCCCGATCGGGCGTGACTGCCTCAGCCGGACTCAGCAACCCCACAAGCTGATCTTTATCCCGTTGTAAATCTTTGAGCCATGCATTCACGTCTAAGTGAGAAATCTCATAGGCTCGTTTACCGATTCGTGTTGCTGCCTGAAATTCTTCATCGTCAACCGCATCCAAATTAAGTGGCGGAACTTCGATAACGCCTTGTGCCGTTTGTTGATGTTCTCTGAGTTGTTTTTGCAATACTTCAATCTTGGCGATCGTGTTCTCCATTGTGATCGCAAATGATTTTACTGAGCTTTCTAATCGCTTGAGAAAGTTTACCTTCATCATTGCAATCAGATAAAATTCGCGATCGCCTTGTCCAAACACGGACTGATCTTCATAGCGTTCTCGATAAGGTTCTAAAACATATTTGAAGGGATTAAACAGCGATAGCTGATAGTCCGAAATCTCGTCATTGATTTTGTCAAACGACAGAAATCTTCCTCTCAAATCAATCTCTTCGACGTAGACTGAGATCGGTTTTTGCCGTTCAGGAAATCCCCCCAATTGCTCGATCGTGTCTTTGTAATACGTCTGAATATGCCTGCGCGATCGCGCGATCGTCAATTCATCCAGCAGTTTAAAAAACGAAGAACTCAGCTTCGCCAACAGCTCACTCGGCTTGCGTTCCGGCAGCTTTGCCCAGGTTGTAAACGTCCGTTGAGCGACTTTCAGCGTCTCTTGCAAACTGCGAATCCCGATCGACTCCTGAAACGCTCCGTCTTGCCCCTCGGTCAGCAAATAAAGCTGATTTCGCAGATCCTTCAAATCGTTGTTTACCGGAGTTGCCGACAGCAGCAGCACCTTCGTTTTCACGCCACCTCGAATAATCTCCTGCATCAAGCGATCGTAGCGACTCTGCCGAATCACATTGCCGTCTTCATCGCGCCGCCCTTTAGTGTTGTTGCGAAAGTTATGCGACTCATCAATCACCACCAAATCATAAGCGCCCCAGTTAAACGTCTCTAGATTAATATCGCCCACCCGACCCGAATCACGGCTCAAATCCGTGTGAGATAAAACGGTGTAACTGAAGCGATCGCGCCCAAACGGATTCAACTCACTATTATTTTGAGCTTGATACACCGTCCAATTTTCCCGCAGCTTTTTGGGACACAGCACCAGCACCCGATAATTGAGCAACTCAAAATATTTGATCACTGCCAACGCTTCATAGGTTTTTCCTAACCCCACGCTATCGGCAATAATGCAGCCATTGTGAGTCAAAATCTTGTTCACCGCACCCCGCGCCCCATCTTTTTGAAACTCAAACAACGCCTCCCAAATCGCCGTATCGATCAGTTGGCTTTTCTCACTCAGCAGCCCACTTAGATCTTGCTCTGCCAAAAATTGCTCAAAAATATGAAACAGCGTTTTGTAGTAAATAAACTGGGGTGAATGCGTTTGATAAAGCTGTTCTAAATACTGCAAAACTTGCTCTTTGACATCTTCAACCAGCGCATCATCACTCCAAATCTCTTCAAACCACGCCTGCAAATCCGACAAATCGCGCTTATCTTGCACCTCCAGATTGAGTTCAATGTTGTTGCCCGAATTGCCCAGCCCCAGCCCCAGCACCGTAAAGTTAGAACTGCCCAAAATCGCATCGGGTCTGTCGCCCTGCGGAGCGATGTGATACATCTTGCCGTGCAGCAAATTGACCTGCTTAATCGATCGGATCTGCACCTTGTCGCGAATCCAGTCGGCGCACTCTCGCGCCACTCGCTTTTGCTGAAGCCGATTGCTCAACGTCAATCCTTCATCTTCAATCTTGAAGGCTTTTTTATCGACGCGATCGGGGTCGAGCGATCGCACAAAACGCGGCTCACCAAACAAAAATTGCAGTTCGTCGATCGTCGTTAGTTGATCCTTGAGCGCCTCAAACGCATAAATCGTGAAATAAGCCGACACGATCGAGAGTTTAGAACCCGGTTGAATCTTGGTTTGCAAAAAGTCTCCGACCGTTCCTCTACGATGGTTGTCTCGAATTCCAGATTGCAATACCATCTTCAACCTCATTAGAAATCTGACTCACCGATCGCTGACTTCAGTATCGGCGCAGAGAATGAGTGCATTTTATATCACCTCCGATCGGGCGACTCACCGATCTATCTCCAACGTTTTGATCGAACATCCTCTATGGCATCGAGTCAACCGACCCTCGATCGTCAGTCATCTTCAAATTTGACATACCCCCTCCGACCCACAATTGCTATAGAATACATAAGTCGGAATTCCGCTCCCAGTCTTCAGAACCGAACATCGCGTCAACCCTTCACAACTTATATCTGTCTGCCAAGACTGGTGCCCCTAACGGCAACAGACCGATGTTATCTCTGGAGTTTCATGTCTTTTTCAACCCTCGGTCTGTCTGATGAAATCGTTCGTGCTGTCACCGCACGAGGCTATACAGAGCCAACCCCGATTCAGATGCAGGCGATCCCCCCGATTTTGCTGGGCAACGACTTATTAGCAGGTGCTCAAACAGGCACAGGTAAGACAGCAGGCTTTACGCTCCCGATTTTGCAACGGCTGTCTGCTAAGCGCATTGCAGACTTGCCTAGCCATCCCCCGATCCGATCGCTGATTCTTACTCCCACCCGCGAACTCGCCGCCCAGGTTGAAGAAAGCGTGCGCGACTATGGCAAACATCTCAATCTCACCTCAATGGCGGTGTTTGGCGGAGTCAACATCAACCCTCAAATCCGCCGACTCAAAAGCCGAGTCGATATTCTCGTCGCCACTCCCGGACGGCTGCTCGACCACTTGCAGCAGCGCACTGTCGATTTGTCACAGATTGAGATCTTGGTGCTCGATGAAGCTGATCGAATGCTCGATATGGGCTTTATTCGTGACATTCGCCGCATTATTACCAAGCTGCCCCAGCGACGACAAAATCTGCTATTTTCTGCGACTTTCTCAAATGAGATTAAGTCACTGGCTCAAACGATTCTCAATAATCCCGTGCTGATCGAGGTAGCACCGCCCAAAGCTACCACCGAGCTAATCGACCAAAAAATCTATCGAGTTGCCCGCGATCGTAAGTCTGAGCTGCTGACTTACCTGATCAAGCAACACAATTGGTTTCAGGTGTTGGTGTTTACTCGCACTAAGCATGGTGCCGATCGCTTGTGCAAACAGCTAACTCAGGGCGGCATCACAGCCTTAGCGATTCACGGTAACAAAAGCCAGATGGTGCGAACTCAAACCCTGGCAAAATTTAAAGACGGCAAAGTGCAAGTGCTAGTCGCAACCGATATTGCTGCCCGTGGCATTGATATTAGTGAATTGCCGCAGGTCGTCAACTTTGACCTCCCCGACGTGCCCGAAGACTATGTGCACCGCATTGGGCGCACAGGTCGAGCAGGCTCAGCCGGAGCCGCGCTATCTCTAGTGTGCGTCGATGAATATAAACTTCTCGCAGACATCGAAAAGCGGATGAAACGATCGCTCCCTCAAGAAGAAGTCGCTGGCTTTGAGCCTGATCCCAATGCCAAGCCAGAGCCAATTCAGCGGCGATCGCCTCGATCACAGCCCAAAGCAACCATAATCGCTGGGCGATCATCCTCTGGTAGACCGCGACAACGCTAGTTTTAACGGACATCACTTGAACCGTCATGATTGTGCCAGCTCAAGCAGGTATTGGCACTGCAATTGGGACGGATGCTGCGATCGCTGCCAGTGATACTAGGCGTAATTAAACTGAAGACCCTCATCCCCTAGTCTCTTAAGAGACGTTAAGCGATAGGTTTCACTGAGTTCTATAGATATATGGAACTCACTCAGTAGAAATTTGCAGCTAAACTGGAAGCTACGTCTTCGTCAAAAGATCACTGAGAAACCGAATGAGCAATGCCTTCACCCTTGGTAATGGGAAACGGCGTTGCTGAATGCAGAGACGAATGCCTCTCACCCACGATCCCCTGCCGCGGGAGAGGGGAGCGAGAAATCTTGTTCCCTCTCCAGTGAGAGAGAGCTAGGGCGAGGGTAGGATCTGTGTTTTATAGATCAATTCAGCAACGCCTGAGAAATTTGGTGGACTGCTGCATCGGTTCGGTGGTCAAGCTCAGTCACGACCCAATATCTCAATCAGTAGTAATGGGTCAGAAGCCAAGCAAGAGCCTTTAAGAAGGAGCAGAAAGTGTGCCCGATCGAGTGATAGCTTCTGAACCCAGCTTGACAAGCAGCAGAAAAAATAAGACTACGTTGCGCTATGGCGTGACTCTCCTGAGCGTTGCCTTAGCAGTGGGAATGGATTGGATGCTCGGTTCCCTGCTCCATCCTACCCCAACGCCACTATTTTTCATGGCAGTGACGATCAGCACGTTGTATGGAGGTTGGCAACAAGGATTATTAGCAACCGTTCTGTCTACCTTGGCACTTGATTACTTCTTTATTGAGCCATATTATTCCCTAGACGTTGTAAATTTGGCAACGGTCGTTAGGCTTAGCACATTTACCTTAGAAGTCATTGTAATTAGCCTGCTCAATCAGTCGCAGCGCAGCGCCAAACAAAAAACTGAGTTAGCCCTTCAGTCTCTTCGCGAAAGTGAAGCAAGGTTTGGGTGTTTAGCCGAGTCTAATATCATTGGGATGGTTTTTTCTAACTTAAATGGCTCAGTGATTGAAGCCAATGATGCCTTTCTAAAAGTGATTGGCTACACGCAGGAAGAATTGCGATCGGGTCGAGTGAGTTGGCACAACCTGACTCCACCTGAATATCAGCAGATCAGCGAACAGTCAGTGCAAGAACTGAGATCTGCTGGAGTCTGCGCCCCTTTCGAGAAGGAATATATCCGTAAAGATGGTTCTCGTGTGTCTACTCTAATTGGCTCAGTGTTGGCAGGCGAAGAGACCGCTATCGGCTTTGTGCTGGACTTGAGTGAACGCAAACAGGCAGAAGCCGAACTGCGAGAAAGTGAAGCCCGCTTTCGGCAATTAGCAGATATCGCTCCAGTCCTGATCTGGATGTCTGGCACTGACAAACTCTGTCATTACTTCAATCTCCCTTGGCTAAATTTTACAGGGCGAACGATCGAACAAGAAATGGGCAACGGCTGGGCAGAGGGCGTTCATCCCGATGATTCTCAACGGTGCTTAGAGACTTATGTCACGGCTTTTGATGCCCGTCAACCCTTTAAGATGGAGTATCGCCTCAAACGCTTTGATGGCATCTACTGTTGGTTGTTAGACACAGGAGTTCCTCGATTGACACCAGAAGGCGACTTCTTGGGCTACGTCGGCTCTTGTGTTGACATTGAAGATCGCAAGCAGATAGAAGATGCTCTGCGAGAAAGCAGCAGCCGACTGCAATTTGTTTTAGATTCTGCACAATTTGGCGACTGGAATCTCGATTTATCAAATCAACTGCATACGGCTCATCGATCGTTAAAGCATGATCAGATTTTTGGTCATGAGTCGCTCTTGCCAGAGTGGAGCTATGCCATATTTTTAACTTATGTTCATCCAGACGATCGTGAACTGGTCGCGAAAAAGTTTGACCACACGCTGTCAACCTACGAAGATTGGGAGTTTGAGTGCAGAATTATCTGGGCAGATCAAACCCTGCACTGGATCTGGGCACGCGGTAGCGCTTATCGAGATGCTAACGGAAAACCCCTCCGTTTGCTCGGAATCGTAACTGACATCACCGAACGCAAGCAAACCGAGAACGCATTAAAAGCAACCGAAGAACGGAGCCGAACCATCTTAGAAAGCATTACTGACGCATTCATGGCGCTCGACCAGGATTGGCGATTTACCTATGTGAACCCGCAGGCAGAACGCTTGCTCAATCACAGCTCAGACGATTTGATCGGCAAGATTTTGTGGGAGGAGTACCCCGGACTTGCAGGAAGTGAGTTTGAGCGTGCCTATCATCAAGCTGCCGACGAGCAGATCTCGTCTGCCGTGACATCGTTTTACCCTGATCACGATCGCTGGTATGAAGCTCACGCTTACCCGGCTGCTAATGGCATCACGGTTTATTTTAGAAACGTCACGCATCGTAAACAAGCCGAAGAAGCCTTACGCCAATCTCAAGAACGCTATCATACGCTGTTTGAGTCGATCGACGATGGCTTTTGTGTTGTTGAGGTGCTGTTTGATCAAAACGACAGGGCGATCGACTATCGCTTTTTAGAAATTAACCCCGCTTTTATCAAACAAACAGGACTCGAACAGGCAGTAGGCAAAACAATTCGTGAACTAGATCCGAGTGTTGAAAATTCTTGGATTGAGACCTACGGAAACATTGCCCTGACGGGCGAATCCCTCCGCTTTGAGAATCGATGGGAAACAAAGAACTGTTGGTTTGAGGTGTATGCTTGCCGCGTTGGAGAATTGGAGAGCCACAAAGTCGCTATTCTTTTCAAAGATATTAGTGAAGCAAAGCGCATTGAAGCGGAACGAGAACAAATTTTGCACCGAGAACAAGCCGCACGAGAAGCGGCTGAACGAGCAAACCAAATTAAAGATGAGTTTTTAGCAGTCCTGTCCCATGAGCTTCGCACACCGCTAAACCCCATTTTGGGCTGGTCAAAACTGCTGCGAAGCAAAAAACACGACGAAGCTGTCACGGCTCGTGCTCTGGAGACGATCGAGCGTAACGCGCAACTACAAACTCAACTGATCGAAGACTTACTCGATGTTTCTCGGATTCTGCAAGGCAAATTTAGCTTGAAGGTTAGCTCAGTCAATTTGGTCTTGACCATTCAAGCCGCCATGGAGACGGTGCAATTAGCGGCTGAAACTAAATCAATTCAGATTCAGACGACGATCGCACTCGATGTCCCCCCAGTGTTAGGCGATTCCAGTCGGTTACAGCAAGTCATTTGGAATCTTCTTTCTAACGCGATTAAATTTACGTCCGCAGGCGGTCGAGTCGAGGTCAGGCTGACGCACATCGAGCATCATGCCCAAATTCAAGTCATTGACACAGGCAAAGGAATTCAACCTGGCTTCTTGCCCCATGTGTTTGAGCATTTTCGTCAAGAAGATGGGGCAACCACGCGCCAGTTTGGAGGATTGGGACTCGGACTAGCGATCGTGCGGCAAATTGTTGAACTGCACGGCGGCAGCGTATTAGCAGAAAGTTTAGGTGAAGGGCAAGGTGCAACCTTTACGGTGAAGCTCCCCCTGTTAAGAACAAAGCTAGACAAAACAAAGGATGAATCCCAAACTCTCCTCGCAGCCGAACCTTCACCGATTGCCGGATTACGAATTTTGGTCGTCGATGATGAAGCAGATTCACGCAACTTTATTGCTTTTGTCTTAGAACAAGAACACGCAACCGTGATTACGTCGTCTTCAGCATCAGAAGCGGTGCAAGAGCTGGCACGATCGCATCCAGATGTGCTTTTGAGTGACATTGGGATGCCTGAGATGGATGGCTATAACCTCGTTCGGCACGTCAGAACTCTCGCACCAGAGCAGGGTGGACAAGTTCTCGCGATCGCGCTCACTGCCTACGCTGGAGAAATCGACCAACAGCAGGCGCTATCCGCAGGGTTTCAACTGCATCTGTCAAAGCCAATTGATCCACAGCAGCTCATTCAGGCAATTAGCACGTTGCACAACGCTAAAACCCCCTTAAGCAATGGTAAAGCTCTGTAACTAGCTGTTGTATCTTCGCCATGGAATTGCAGACTTCTAGTTCCATGCTTGTTTGTAGATCGTTCGTTTCTCTTCTTGATCGTCCTATTATCGGCGTTGCTGAATGCAGATACAAACCGTTGAGTCGCTGCACTCTTGAACGCCCCCTAAGTCCGGAAGTCCCCCATTCTGGGTGGTTGGGGGGCAAATTGATAGCAACGCCGTATTATCTTTCTTATTAACAGCGTCTGCAAAAGGTCTTATTTCCAGTCTTTCCAGTTGAGATTTAAGATCGATGTGTTTGGAAACGCCGTAGGATTGCCATTGGCGTTTAAGCGTTTTTGTAACTGCTCCAAGTTTGCATTCGGTCTGGGCAAATTTTCAATTAACTGATAAGGCATTAGTCCCGTTTCTAACGCAAACGATGCTGTGGTTCCAGCAGCGGCTCCAGCTGACCACTCGATCGAGTGTACGCGATATGCCGATGCGCTGATGTGATCCATCGCGATGCTTTTGCCTGTTACCAGCAAGTTATCAAGTTTCGGCGGAATCATTGCCCGTAACGGGATCTGAAACGGATAGGTTTCATCGGCTCCCTGCCGCTCTCCAGGACGCTCTTGATTGCCTGGTTTTTCGGGTGGCGACTCGACCATGCAGGGGTGAAAATCGAGATTATAGTGACCGATACCTACGCTGTCAGGATAGATGTGCGCTCGAGATCGCCACTGCAATTCCTGCGGAGAAATCTTGCCTTGAATCACGTCGATCGTGCGTAATCCTGCCAATGCGGTTGCTAGATTTCGATACGTGTCGTCAGGAAGATTTTGATAGTAAGGAGTGTCGCGAAAGTTTTTGCGCGAGGCTGAGATTTCATCGATCGTGAATCCAGTCGGGTAGCCGTAAGCATAGCGTCCAACCAACCGTCTCGACTCGCGAATATAGGGATACTTTGACAGCCCGTGAGCCGTACCCATTGGCGAATCCAATCCTTTGAGAAATCTCACGGTTGGAAATGGTTTCTTGGTTGCTAGCTTTGCATCGCTCGTGCCTGCCGCAAACCAGTAGAAATAGCCTAGCGCTTGTTCCTCGCCGCCTCGCAAACTACTAGGTCGCAGCCCACCCTGCCAGCCTCCGGGTGTAAGTTGTCCTGTCGAGGCAAGCTGCTGCCGCGTGTAGAGATAATTATCAGCCGATGTGCCAGGTGCATAATCATTGCCCCAGTTCCAATTCTGCATTGAGATATCACCGGGCGCGATCGTTCTTGACCCCGCGCTAGCTTGATTGCTCAAAATTCGGCGATAGGTAAACACCAATTCTGGAGCCTTAGCATATTGGTCAGAATTAAAACTATAGGACTTGGCATATTGTGAATAAAACGCTGGCGGTTCAACCGTTTGGGGCGTTGTCGTTGCCTCCATTGCAAACGTGTAAGTAAACGCTTGGGGACAATAGGGATCATCACTAGAACTAGACGAAGATGGATTCGTATAAGTCCGTCCATCTACGCCGAGACGATAGGGCAAATCAGCTAACGCTAGTAACTCTCCGGTCTCGGTGGCTTCGACGACATACCATTTTCCAGAGGGCGGCGGCACAAAGCGAACGATCGTTTTTGTGAATCGAGAGGAATCGTCTTCGCTATAGCTGTCAGCGATCGTTTGAGACAACGGCTCACTATTCAGAGGCGGCGCACCCGGTGCGGGACGATGCTGAATGCTGCGAACGGATTGAATCTGCTGCCCAGTGCCAACTGTTTCCACTTGCAAATTTTTCACCACCGTATTGGGGAAAAATCGCAGTTTGCCGTTTCCCTGCTGTTCGGCTTCTCGCAACATGGTTTGCAAAATTTCGTGTCCGTCTCTAGGCAAGAAACACACCAGACTCACCCAGCAGTTTCCCGGCGTTTTTTGATTTTTGTGGCGATCGACGAGTCGCTGTCGAAACTCGCTGTAGCCCTGCGGAAAATAAAGCTGCGATCGCTGCGTTTTTTTCTCATCCAATGCCGACGTGCCCTGAGACGAGACCTGTCCGCCCAGCCAATCAGTGATCTCCGTCATACAGACCGTATGACCCGACTTTAGCGACTCATAAGCGGTCGCCACACCTGCTAATCCGCTCCCAACCACCAGCACATCGCAAGCAATGTCTTGATCGACCGATCGAGCAGTAGCTTGAGACATAGGAGCAACCACTGCTAATGTCAGAGACAGTCCTAAAGTAAAACGAATCGAAGATTTCATAACAGTAGTGAACTCAGGTGGACTGAAATTGTAGGGTGAGTCAGGCAAAGTCGTCACCTACCTGATAGTGGTTGAGGTGAATAGGCTTCTACCCCGTGTATTCTTTATCACAGCTTTACAGATGTCTCGATCGAGATGTCTGTTCATCCCTTACGATAGAGACTCTAGATTCGTTCTGCAAAAGAATTAAGAGGTAATAAGCCAGTAAGCACATCGTAGTGATGGGGTTGCCCCACCATCCCTTAGCACTTAACGTTTCCGGGTTTCTCACCATTCACTATCATTCTGATTCAACCTCAGATTTCGTCTTTGACCCTACAGAACTTATGAAGTATAAATCATTGCTAGCCGCAGCGTTGGTTGCAAGTTCGTGTCTATTGGGTGGGTCAAAAATGATGGCTCAGCGCTCCATTCCGATTCGCGTTGAGCGATGGCTTGCTATTCAGCAGATTGAAGGGATAGTGACTTATCGCCGAGACACCGTTCAAAAAGCGGCACAAATTGGCGATCGACTTGAATGGGTAGGAGACAGCCTTTCGACGGGCAAAAACTCCACCGCCACCTTACTGGTTGATACAGGAGTGGGCACGATCAACATGTCTGAAAACACAATTTTGCGGGTGCAGTCGCTGAGCATGGCTTCTGATAACGGGCGCATCACCCGGCTTGAAGTTCCTCAAGGGCGGGTTTATCTAAAGCTACGTCGCTTTACCCATCCCGGTTCACGGCTCGAAATCAAAACACCTTCCGGGTTAAGTGGCGTTCGAGGAACCGAGTTTGGTCTATCCATTCAGCCGAGTGGCAAAACGGGGCTGGCGACGCGACAGGGAGCAGTCGTGGCGTCTGCAAGTGGAGCCGATGTTAGAGTCACGGCAGGGTATCAGAATTTTACAGTTTCTGGCGAACCGCCCTCAATCCCTGTACCGTTGAAGAACGATCCAAGTTTGCGCTATCAAGTGCAGCAAGAAATCGATTCGCAAAGAGTTCGTAGATTTCGACTGATCGGTCAAACTGATTCAGTCAATGCGCTCACGGTTGATGGGGTTGCCCAATCCACCGATCGTGAAGGTCGATTTAGTGCTTTGTTTTATGCCTCGTCTTACCCCCGCGTCAAGGTTGTCGTCACCACCCCGCTTGGAAAAACTGAGACCTATGAATTGGCGCTTGAGTAAATTTGGATGGCGGCTCCTACCGGGAAGTATCACTGCTTTAGGAATAGCAGCGCTCTTCAAGTTGGGGGCTTTGCAGCCGTTAGAAAATCTCTCTTATAAAGCTCTGTTCCAGCTTCGGGGAGAGATTCCCTGGGACGATCGCCTAGTGTTAGTGACGATTGATGATGCCAGCATTCGCAAGCTGGGGCAATTTCCGTGGTCACGACGCACCTACGCCCAGTTAATCAACGAGTTAGACACCGCTGAACCCAGCGTGATTGTTTTAGACTTACTGCTGTCAGAATCAACCCCTGATGACGCAGCGCTAGCAAGCGCCATAACTCAATCTGGACAAGTGATTTTGGCACAAGGTAGGGATAGCACCGGGCAGCCCCTATTACCTGTGTTGCCCCTCCGAAAAGCAGCCCTCGCAACTGGGCACATTCTGATTCACCCAAACGCAGATGGGCTGATTCGCAAGCTTGAGCCGCAGGCTGATGGAGAACGGGCGCTAGGCGTTGCGGCAGTCGAAGGCTATTCTCTGACACAAGCCATGATTCAGCTTCCTGATCTGAATCAACCCCTCTGGCTCAACTGGGCTGGAACGCCACCGCCACAATACTCATTTGCTGACGTGGTGCAAGGTCAAGTCAACGATCGTGCGTTTCGCAACAAAATCGTGCTCATCGGCGTGACTGCATCGGGCATTGAACCCCAACTCACGCCCTTTTCTCAACCGCCTTTGGTGAACGGCGTACATCTTCAGGCAACGCTGATCAACAATCTGCTGCACCACAATACCCTAAAGCCCATCGACGGAGCTTGGCTGCTGCTCATTTTTGTGATGGCGGCTCCGGGGCTTGGATGGCTGATTGGCGATCGACGCACTGAACAGCAGGTTGCGATCGCCGCGATTTTAAGTTTGGGCTGGGTTGGCATGAGTGTGGCTCTTTTGAAAGGAAGCTACTTGCTGCCCGTTGCGCTGCCTCTCTGCTTGGTGTTTAACACAACTCTGACCACAATCGTGGTAGAGCGGTTAAGAATGAATGCACTTCTTCAACAGCAGGTGCAGCAGCTTTGGCGCGTCTACCAAGGCGATCTTGTGACTCCGCCGCAGCTAACCTCTGAGTTGACCCATCCGGCGGCTCTGCCCTCTATGCAGCCAGTCACTCAACTAGCTGCCTTAACCGAGCAATTTGGACGATCGCAATCGACTCAAGCGGCGATCGCTCGCAGTCTTTCAGTAGGATTAGTCGCTGCCAATTTAGATGGGTTGGTTTGGTTTTGCAATCCGGTTGCAGCAGAGTGGCTCATCATTGAGCGAGGCAGTCAGCTAGAAAAACATCTCGTACCGGAGTGGATCAGTGCCCACGAGTGGCAGCAGGTCGTCAAGCTACATCAAACCAGCCAAGCACATCCCTATGAGGTGCAGCGCGGCGATCGCTGGATCGACCTCAAGTTTGAACCTCTAATATACCCAACCAATTCTCAAGATTTCCATCTGTCGGAGGGGATTTTACTGCTGTTAGAAGACATCACCGATCGCAAGCAGGTTGAAGAAAATCTAGACCGACAGGTGCATGAACTTAATTCTATGAGCCAACTCAAAGATGAGTTTTTGAGCACTGTCTCTCATGAATTGCGGACGCCATTGACCAATATGAAGATGGCAATCAAACTCCTCAAGATCTCAACCGAAGAGCCGCAGCGATCGCGCTACCTCACCATTCTTGATAACGAGTGTGCCCGTGAAGCTAATCTCATTAATGATCTTTTAGACTTGCAGCGTTTAGAATCGGGTGCTCAGACCACCTACCCTGAACCGATTTGTCTACAAGATTGGCTACCGCCGATCGTAGAGCCGTTTTATAAACGCACCGAAGCGCGTCAACAGTCTCTCGCGGTCAAAGTCCCATCTCAGTTACCCGATCTATTCTCTGATCAGCCCAGCTTAGAGCGCATTCTCGTCGAGTTAATCAACAACGCTTGTAAATATACGCCTCCCTCTGGCAAGATTCTCGTGTCGGCAAATTGGTCGCCGCCGCACATTGAGTTAATTGTCAGTAACTCTGGGGCTGGGATTCCTGAGAAAGAGTTTCCTCGAATCTTTGAGCGCTTTTATCGAGTGCCCCAAGCCGATCCTTGGAAACAAGGAGGCACCGGATTAGGATTGGCGCTCGTCAAAAAACTAGTCGAGCGGTTGGGCGGCAGCATTCAGGTGAAAAGCGGAGCAGGATCGACGACTTTTGTGGTGCAATTACCACTCCACGAAGACGGTCAGTAAAGAGTCTCAAAAAAGCGCCCGTCCCTCAAGGATATCTCCAGGTAGAACGGGCACTCATCCAACTAATCGCTGAGCTGAGCTTAGGATCGTGGATTTATTAAGGTGCAACATCTCACCCTCACCCTAGCCCTCTCCCCAAGGAGAGGGAACAAGACTCTAACCCCCTTCTCCCTACGGAGAAGGAGTTAGGCGAGGGCTTCGCCCCACTTCGTGAGGAGGGCAAAGATCTCGACATCAATAAGTCCGTGTTCTTAGTCAACCAAACTGGGCTTTAGCTCCACCGTTGGCAACTCACATTCTTCTAACGATACGGGTACAGGTTGAACATTCCAGATGCTCTTGCAGTACTCGCTAATGGTGTAATCTGACGAGAACTTGCCCATCCGCGCCACATTTAAGATCGACATCCGTGTCCAGTGAACTTGATCTTGATAAGCCAGACTCACCTTCTCTTGGCAATCGACATAAAACTGGTAGTCTGCCAGAAGCATATACTCATCTTTATATAAGAGTGAGTCTACGATCGACTTAAACAGCCCCGGTTCTTTAGGCGAGAAGAAACCAGAGGCAATCTGATCGATTACAGTTTTGAGTTCAACATTGTTGCGATAGTAGGCTAGAGGATTGTAGCCCTGCGCCTTCATTGCCATCACCTCTTGAGCATCTAACCCAAACAAGAAAAAGTTTTCTTCGCCCACTTCTTCGCGAATTTCGACGTTGGCACCATCAAGAGTTCCGATCGTCAGTGCCCCACTCAAGGCAAATTTCATGTTTCCGGTGCCAGAGGCTTCTTTTCCGGCGGTTGAGATTTGCTCAGACAAGTCAGCCGCCGGGTAGGTAATCTGCCCTAGCGAGACTGAGAAGTTGCCCAAGAATGCAACCTTCAAGAACCCATTCACATCGGGATCGTTGTTGACAACTTCGGCGATCGAGTTAATCAGCTTGATCACCAGCTTAGCCATGAAGTAGCCCGGAGCCGCTTTGCCGCCAAAAATAAAGGTTCTGGGAACGTCAGTGGGGTTAGCGCCGTGCTGTTTGATCCGGTTATATAGCGTGATCACATGCAGAGCATTCAGTAATTGCCGCTTGTATTCATGAATACGTTTGACCTGAACATCAAACAGCGAATCGGGATCGATTTCGAGATCGTTGTTGCTCTGGATGTAATCTGCAAGGGTGCGCTTGTTGGCTTGCTTGATCTCACGCCACTCTTTTTGAAACTCGACATCACCCACAAACGCTTCTAGCTGTCTCAGTTCTGACAAGTCTTTGACCCAGCGATCGCCAATCTTGCTCGTAATCAAAGCCGAGAGCTTGGGATTGCTCATCAGCAACCAGCGACGCGGAGTCACCCCATTTGTCTTGTTCTGAAATTTCTCTGGATACATCTCATAGAAGTCGTGCATGACATCCTGCTTGAGCAATTCGGTGTGCAGTGCCGCAACACCGTTTGTGGTGTGACTGCCCACAAATGCCAGATGCGCCATGCGAATATGCTTGTCGTCGCCTTCTTGAATCAGAGACATTCGCTCAAGCCGCGCCCGATCGCCCGGAAACTTCTGCCGAATCTCATCTAAAAAGCGAGAGTTAATTTCGTAAATGATCTCTAGATGTCGGGGCAGCAACCGTCCAAATAAGCCAACTGCCCAACGCTCTAATGCCTCGATCAGCAGCGTGTGATTGGTGTAGGCAAACGTGCGGCAGGTGATGTCCCACGCTGTATTCCAACTGAGGGCATGTTCGTCGATCAGCAGACGCATCAGTTCGGCAACCCCGATCGAGGGGTGAGTGTCATTTAGCTGAATCGCGACTTTCTCTGGGAAGACATCGAAATTATCGTGGTTGCGGAGATACGATCGGATGATGTCTTGCAACGAACAGGACACAAAGAAGTATTGCTGCTGAAGTCGCAGTTCTTTTCCTTGAGGCGTATTGTCGTTGGGATAGAGAACTTTCGAGATGTTTTCTGAAAAGGTTTTTTCGGAAACCGCTTGAGTATATTCGCCCGCGTCAAACACCTGGAAGTTAAAGTCTTCACTGGCTTTGGCACTCCACAGGCGTAAGGTATTAACGGTGTTGTTGCCATATCCCGGCACAGGCGTATCGTAGGGCACGCCATAGACCGTCGCTTGTGGAACCCAACGGACTCGATAGCCGCCTTGAGCATCGGTGACTGCCTCAGTGTGACCCCCTAGCTTGACTTCGACTGTGTAATCGTTACGAGCAATTTCCCAGGGGTTGCCATAGCGCAGCCAGTTATCGGGGCGCTCGTGCTGCCAGCCATTGGCGATCAGTTGGTCAAAAATGCCAAATTCGTAGCGGATTCCGTATCCCATCGCGGGGATCTCTAAGGTCGCTAACGAGTCGAGGAAACAGGCGGCGAGTCGTCCGAGTCCTCCGTTGCCTAAGCCGGGTTCTTCCTCTCGCTCTAGCAAATCTTCTAAATTTAGCCCCATTTCTTTGGCGGCTTCTTTCATCGGGTCATAAATGCCCAGGTTAATCAAGTTGTGAGCAGAAAGTCGCCCAACGAGAAACTCGGCGGAGAGATAATAAACAATTTTGGTGTCTTTCTTCAAATAGGTCTGGGCGGTTTTGATGCGACGATCGGTCAGGCGATCGCGCACGGTGTAAGCCAACGCCATGTAGTAATCATTGAGCGTGGCAAACTGCTCATCTCTGCCCTGGATGTAATAAAGATTGTCTCTCAGGGCTTGCTTGAGGTTTTCCAGGGTCATTCCTGTGCGATCGTTCTTACCAGACATAGGCTGTTTGATTTCTCCTATCAAAATCGGCTGATTTTATCTGCAGTGGGCACCCTACAACTGGCAATAGCCCAGAAGAAGTAACCAACACTACACTAAGCGATGATCTTCAAGAAACTTGAGGAAGTTAAACAAAATAACAGAAAGGCGATCGTCGGGATCTGCGGGGATCGCCCTTTTTCGTGAACCAAGGCGCTCGAAAGCATCGCTCGATCGAGGTTGGGCATGACAAATCTACTATTATTTGCCGCACTTTCAGAAGGGCTGAGTTCTCCTTACGTCATGTGCTAGATCTACTTTAACGCCGCATCACTTGGATGGGGATGAGTGCACTCGCAGTCAAAATTCCCAAATTAGGAACTAACGCATTTCATTCAACGTCGCATTTTTAAGGTTAATCAAGGTTTTTCAGCACTGTCCCTAGCATTTCTATCATGTGATCAATGTGTTGTTTTTGAATAATCAGAGGTGGAGACAGCGCAATGATATCGCCCGTTGTCCGAATTAATAATCCGTTCTCAAAGCAACGCACGAGGCAATCATAGGCACGACTTCCGACTTTACCAGGAATGGATTCTAATTCGATTCCAGCCACTAATCCCAGATTGCGAATGTCGATGACGTGGGGCAACCCTTTGAGTGAGTGAACTGCCTCTTCCCAATAGCCAGACAGATGGTTTGCATGATCAAACAAGCCCTCTTCTTCGTAAATGTCTAATGTGGCTTGAGCCGCCGCACAGGCGAGAGGATGCCCTGAATAGGTGTAGCCGTGAAAAAGCTCGATCGCGTTCTCTGCACCGTGCATAAACGCGTCATAAATGCTGTCACGCGCAAACACCGCTCCCATTGGCACTGCCGCATTGGTAATGCCTTTGGCAACGCACATTAAATCTGGGATGACTCCAAAATAGTCAGCGGCAAACCCAGTTCCCAATCGTCCAAATCCGGTGATCACTTCATCGAAAATGAGGAGAATGCCGTGGCGATCGCAGATTGCTCTTAGCCGCTCTAAATATCCTTTAGGAGGAATTAAAACTCCGGTTGAGCCAGCCACGGGTTCGACAATGACGGCTGCGATCGTCGAGGCATCATGAAGCGTTACCAGTCGCTCTAGCTCGTCGGCTAAATGGGGACCCCACTGGGGCTGACCGCGAGTGAAGGCGTTGTGCTCTAAACTGTGAGTATGAGGGAGATGATCAACCCCCGGAAGCAAACTGCCAAAGAACTTGCGATTGGGGGCAATGCCGCCGACTGAGATACCGCCAAAGCCTACGCCATGATAGCCTCGCTCTCGTCCGATCAGTCGCGTTCGGCTGCTGTCTCCTCGAACGCGATGATATGCCAGCGCGATTTTAAGGGCAGAATCGACGGCTTCAGATCCAGAGTTGGCAAAGAAGACGTGGTTTAAGTCTCCGGGCAGCATTTTTGCGAGACGATCGGCTAACGCAAACGGAGCCGGATGACCCATTTGAAACGTGGGGGCAAAGTCGAGGGTTGCCGCCTGAGTTTGGATCGCGGTAATAATTTTTTCACGACAGTGTCCGGCATTGACGCACCACAACCCTGCGGTGCCATCGAGTACCTGACGATCGTCAGCAGTGGTGTAATACATGCCTTTTGCAGACACCATTAACCGAGGCTGCGATTTAAACTGGCGATTGGCGGTGAAGGGCATCCAGAAAGCGTCAAGACTGTCTGGCATCAAGGAGGTGATAAGCTCTTGCATGGTGAGCGCCTAATGAAGAATCGAACGGTCTGAAACGTTGAGTAAACAGCAAAATAACCCTTACAGCGATCGCAGGGTTGAGTCATCTGTTATTTACAGTATCGTCTGAATGGGTGGTGACGATCGTCAAAATCGATCAAGGGACTCCGCGCTCACTGCCTCGCCCCTATCTCGTGCAATTCGATCGCCTTACTCAGCCGCTTTTTTGCGACCTCTGGCAGAAGGGGTTTTAGAAGCCGCTTTGGTCGAGGTGGTTTTGGCTTTGGCTGCCGCAGGTTTTTCCTTAGCTGCCGGAGCAGATTTTGCAGGAGTCTTAGCGGTGGTTTTGGCTTTAGCGGCTGTGGTTACTTTTGCAGAAGCATCTTCTTCGGCAAGACTTGCGACTGCTCCGTTTGCGGTACCATTCGATAATGTCACCGTTTCAGGATTTAGCGTAATGCCTTGCGTTTTGCGTCGTCTTCTCGTTTTGGGCTTGCTACCATCTTTTTCTCTACGCGCAGATGAGAGGTAATACTTCAACGTTGACGGGCTGATTTCCACTCCCTTTTCCGTTAGCATTTTTGAAACTTCTGCGTAGCTATAGCCGCGATCAAGCGCTGCTGAAATCGGTTCTTTTAGCAAATCGATCGCTTCTCGCAGTGACCAAATTTCTTTGGGCTTTTCGGGTAATTCTTCCAAGATTGATGATGCACTGCTGATTGCAGCTTTTGACACTAGCGTTGATGTGGGTGATCTTCGTTTGGTTGTTGCCATTTTGTTGTCCTCAATAATTGAGTGATGTGAACGAGTTTCTCTAGGTATCCCCTAAAAAAGGTTTTAACCCAATGAGTTTTGACAAAAGATGTGTGACTCGTGGAGACCGCTGATTGATTTTTCAATTCGCGAGGCGTTGACTCTGCTATCACCACTGTGACCATCGTCGTCAATTATAGAGACCTTTTAGAATTTGGAATCAAATCTTAAAAAAATCGTTTATAGGATTGCCTGAAGCGATCGTTTTAGTTGCTCTAGGAGTCATCTCAGTTTTATCAATGTCACCACTTTTATGATCGCCATGCGGTCACCTCTTCCCTTTTTCGCAAGAAGGGTCAATGTTAGTTAGTTTGTATTCCTAAGGTTGATAGGACTGCTAACCCAACCGTTGAGCGATCGTGCAAAATATTGGCGCAAGCAGCAATGCCGGAAGAAATGCCGCAATGCTTAACTGTGTGATTTCTAGCAAGTTCAATCCCAATCCCATAATCATTAGGCCGCCAACTCCAGAGGTTAATAGCACTTGAGGAGCATTGACCGGATTGGGCAACACTTGCGCCAAGAAGCCAGCGCAGAGCGACAAACTACCTTGATAGAGTAAGATGGCAATACTAGAAAATCCGACCCCGATGCCATAACTGCTGCTGAGGGCGATCGAGGCTAATCCGTCCATCGCCGATTTGATAAATAGCAGCGCATGGTCGCCCGCTATGCCGTTGTTGAGGCTACCCAAAATTGCTAGAGGACCAATGCAAAACAATAGGCTGGCAGCGACGAATCCTTCGGTAAAGTTGCCGCCGCCTTTAACAAAGTCGCGTAGCCAGTTGCCGATCGCTTGCAGTTGAGTTTCTATGCGTCCCCATTCACCGAGCAGACCACCGAGCACAATCGCCAACAGACCAATGATGACTCCATCGATCGCACCTACTTTCACTTTTAACAAGCTGCCTGCTAGAGTGACCCCTAAAAACAGCGTCAGCAAGCCGAGTCCTTGTGTGATGATGCGCTGCATTCGACTGGGCAGGCTTTCGGTTAGGAGGAGTCCGATAAGGGTGCCTCCGAGGATGGTGGCGACGTTGATCCAGGTGCCGCTGGTTTTGTCCCACAGGCTGAGTGCCGCAGGATGAATTAGAAAATGAGTGATTGAAAGCAAGCGTCAGACTTCCTAAATAGAAACTAGCTTATTTAGGGTAGTCTTTTAGGTGCTGATGAGTAGGTGAGTGTCCGATCGAGGTTAGTCAATCTGCTGCACATCTTCTTGAATAGTGCCGCTTGTGATCCTGATATCAAAGACAACAATGAATATCCCATCAGGAATGCGCTGCCGTAAAAAGTAAAGATGTCCGTCTGTATCGGCTCGTCGGTGAGAGCGCTCGATCGCGACTCGCTGCATTTTGGGTAAAAGACGCGCGTTTTCCCCTTGGGGGAACTGCGGAGCAACCATCCAGTGCTTCAAACGGTCACTGTAGGTCGTACTTAGGTTCGTCTCTGCTTCAACTAGCATCCACAATGGGGATTGCTTCTGAATCAGCGATCGACATCCGCGAAGCACTTGAGACGATTGATCCAGATGCAGCAAAGGCATTTACTCTTCTTTATTGGGAGAGGCGGATCATGGATGAAAATGAGCGACTGAAGCAATCATAAAAATGAAGCCTCGATCGGCAAGAATTTGCTCAATCCGGTTGACTAGAGTGACGGTTGCCGTAGCTTTTCGCGCTGGTTTCGGAGTTATCGCTGACATTGTGCTTCTCGTGGTCAAGATTATCCAAAGCGATCGCGTTTCTCTTCCTATTGTTGTAACAGCAACGGTGATCGCGCTTAGTCTAGTGATTAACTCACTCTGCTTGCTGGAAGATAAAGGACATGAGGTTTTCGTTCATTTTCGGGCTGCGGATTTCCTAAGACTCGTTTCTGAGCATCTAGCCAGATTACGACTTTAGCGTTGCTAGGATAGTAGGCTTGGACAAAGTTGATAAAATCGTCAATCGTGCAGGGCTTCTGAGTTCCTCCTAGGTAGTCTTGATGAAACTGCTCATGGACTTCGGGAACTAGGGTAAGCAGATTGTTTTCAACGTCTGCCAAATATGGATACCCATTTTGAGAATATAAGTGATGCGCCGCTAACTTGAGCTTGTTAACACGATTTTTCTTCTGACCCGTTACCTGACAAGTATTGCCATCTCGCTTTTTAGCTTTGTCCATTGCTAATTGAATTCGCTTTTCACGATTTTGAATCTGCGCTACGATGGCATCAACTTGGGGTTTAGCAACTTCTCCGACATCCCCACACCATTCTTGACGATTCTTTTTAGACTGGCATTCTTTGAAAGAGCGAGATAGTTTCTCAATACCTGCCAAGGAGTAGTACAAGCCGCCCTCATCAACTAAATCCTGGAAATCTTCACCTTCAATCAGAGGATACTGAGTTGTTTGAGTGTGTTCAGCCATCTTCTTTAAATAGACAGACTTAGTTTTGAAAATTGCTACAAGGTCTGACCTTGAAACAAAGAACAGTCCATTACGTTTGACTAGTGATGAAGAGTTATCAAGAATGTGTTTTTTAACAAACGCTTTACGAATTTCTTCTTTAGTATGGGTGAGCCACTCTGTCAGACGCTGCCAAAATGTCTGCTTTTGCGTTGCTTCAAGGTAACGAGCGATTGTATAAGCTCCTGATGAAGTATATTCCCGTAACCCACTAGTTTTGTTAACTACTTTGTAATCCTTGCCCTCAGTTAATTCCCACTCATCATCTGGGATTGAGTCAAAAAAATGTTCAGTCTCAATGAGGTCTTGAGTGGCAATCTTTAATGTCTCGACTAACTTTTGAGAGGTGATGTATAGTTCTGCCATCTCTAAAACCTTTGATTAAGACTCTTGTAAAACACGTTCAAACGAGCGAAAACTTGAGCATCTCCTGTGTTAGGAATGTCCGGGTGGTAAACTTTACTGAGTTCACGGTAGGCAGACTTGATATCTTCTGAAGTTGCTGTTTGAGGATCTAGTCCAAACGCCTTCCACACCAGATCATATTTAAAGATATTGATGCCATTGATACAGCCATAGCCAGTCTCGTTTTCTTCACCTGGCAGAACACCGATAAACTTGCGATGTAGCTTTTCCCAGCTATCCTTCTTGCTAAAGTCAAGTTTTTCCATACCGCTCGTCGCCATTTCAAAGGAGCCAGATTTTTTTAATTCTTTGACATCTTTAACGTCAAAATGACCCAAAATGGCTTTCTTGAGTTGAGCTAAGGTTAAAGGCTTAACTTTTTCAGGCTTGACAACTTTTGACGGCTTGGGTTTAGAATCCTTCTTCTTGTGATGCTCAATTATAAATTGAGCAAATGCCTCAAGTGTAGCTGTATCTAAGCCTTGGACTTCCGCAAGTCGTGCAATCTCATTTTGAATGAGTTGATTCAGTGTGATTTTAGACATATTTTCTTCAACAGTTGTACTTTCTGTACTTTGTTGTACCTTCTTTGGACGAGTTTTGGTCGCTGTCATTTTATAAATTCCTGGTAACTTTGTTGATCGCATTTCTATGCACCCGCAGCAAAATCAATAAAGCTCTCACGTAGTAACAATGCTCTATCAAGTTGCTCAGTCAATAATTGAGAGCCTAGCTACAGCTTAGGTCACTCCTTATGGGTCTGATTTCAGTAAAATTGCTTATATCTAAAATGTGAATATGAATTCTCCAAAAACCAGACAAGTAGACTGTGAAGAGTTGACCTCGTAAAAGCAGAAAGCTCCGGGAATCTTCTAGTCGTGGTGATGCTTAATCAGTTCTGCTGACAGACTTCTACGCCCGATCGAGCCAGCTAGTTAACCCCAATGCTGCAACTGTCGCCACAAGATGCCCTGCAATCTCATTCATATTAGCCATCGCAACAAAGGCATCGCCTGATCGGATCGTGGATCGAGCATCTCTTGAGGTAGAGATTACTCGTTGAGCAGCATTAAACTTCCCTGTTCCTGTTCTGAACTTACTCCTTGCAAGAGATAAAAAAGGGTTAAAAGCTTGAAGAGAAGTCAGAAAGGATGACGTAAGGAAGCCATTTAGGCTTTGAGTGACTCCTACCTGATTAACAAGACGAGTTGTTTGAAGCCTCTGAATGCTTTTGACAAATACTAGAGAGAAGCTCAACAATGCCCTCTGATGGCAAGGGTTTAGAGAATAGGTAGCCCTGACCAAACTGGCAGCCCAGCAACTTCAACTGAGCCAGTTGCTCACTTGTTTCAATGCCTTCGGCGATCAAATTCATTCTTAGCGCTTTAGCAATTTGAACGATCGCGGTCACTACTCCAAAATTGCTTTTTTTCCTATTCAAGCTCTGGATGAACGATCGATCAATTTTGAGATTCTCAACTGAAAATGAATGAAGATAGTTAAGAGACGAGTAGCCTGTCCCAAAATCATCAATGCTGAGTTGGATCGACCTCTTTTGTAAGTCGCTGATGTTATCTGTGACAGCGGTAGTTTCCTGCATAATTACTGTTTCGGTGATTTCTAGCTTTAAGCACCGAGGATCTATCTGTGTTTCTGCTAAGATTTCATCAATCAGATTGATGAAATCTGGTTGAGCAAATTGGTAAGCTGATACGTTGACACTGACTGCAAAGGATGGGGATACAATGTGCTGTTTTTGCCACTGATGAAGGTGGCAGCAGGCTTCTCTAAGTACCCAGTGACCTAGCTTTAAAATGAACCCTGTCTCCTCGGCGATTGAAATAAATTGGTCTGGCGGAATCAGCCCTTGAGTAGGATGATTCCAGCGGAGTAATGCTTCAGCTCCGACAATTTTGCCTGTTGCCAATTCAACAATGGGTTGATAGTGCAGAGCGAGTTCTTGAAGCTGAATCGCTTGCCGTAAATCCGTTTCAATCTGTAGTCGATGACACACTATCTGATACAGAGAAGGCTCAAAGATTTGGTACTGATCTTTCCCTGAAGCCTTTGCTTGATACATAGCGGCATCAGCATCTCGCAATAGTTCTTCAGGATCGAAGTAAGATGAACACTCTAAAACAATTCCAATGCTAAATGAGACAAACACATCTCGCTCTCTTAAACGAAATGGAAGTGCAAAGCTCTTGATAATTCGGTTGGCGACTTGAGTTGCAAACCAGGGTTCTACTAAGTTGTTGAGCAAAATGACAAATTCATCCCCTCCTAGACGAACGAGGAGGTCTTCTTGCCGCAAAACAGAACCCAGTCGTTGAGAGATGGCGATCAGCAGATCATCTCCTGCTTGATGCCCAAGAGAATCGTTAACAGGCTTGAACCGATCGCAATCTAGATAAAGTACAGCAAACCGATCTTCAGGGTTCGTCTGTTGGTGACTGAGTGCTTGGCGGAGGCGCTCTATGAGTAAAGCCCGATTGGGTAACCATGTGAGCGGATCACGGAATGCCATTTCCGACAACTGGGAGCTTACAGTTTCTAGCTGCTGAGTCCGCTCTTCGACCCGTTCTTCTAACTGTGTATTGATCTGTCGAATAGTTCGTTGAGCTTCGATGATAGAGAGTTGATTTTGAACTCGTGCCAAGACCTCTTCTACATGAAATGGTTTGGTAATGTAATCTGCACCACCTACTCTAAACGCTTCTATCTTGTTGGTGATATCGTCTGCTGCACTCAAGAAGATAACAGGTATGTGAACGGTCTTAGGGTTTGATTTAAGTCGTTGACACACCTCATAGCCAGTCATGTTAGGCATTCTGACATCTAGCAGAATTAAACTGGGTAACGTTGTTTCAATAGCAGTCAATGCCATTGCGCCATTGGTTGCTTTACGAGTATGGTAACCATTCAAGTCCAATATCCTTGACAAGAGGCGGATGTTTTCTAGTACATCGTCCACAATTAGAATATCGGCTTGAACAGCAGAGGGTGAGGAATGGTTGAGGTTATGTTCACTGTCCATCGGTCTGTCCTAACAATCCTCTATGTGGGTGGGTTGGGTGAGCATTATTATCCGATCGAATTGGTATTTTTCAATCAACTTCTTTAAGGCTTTAATCAAAGAGGTTTGCTCAGCAGGAATTTGAGCAATTAGCTTGAGACTAGTGACATCATTGCCTTGAGCAGCAGCAAAGTGTAATTGGGCAATCCACTCTGCTGGCATGACGGTTAAAGCAGCCGCATCAAGGCGATAGTTTAGTGCACGAGACGTTAAGGGTGTGATCGTTTCCTCAACTGCCATATGGAGAGACTGCGCGTCTAGATGTCTAAATAACACTTCAAGCAGTTCTTCTCGTCGGAATGGTTTGCTGACAAAATCGTCACAGCCTGCTATTAAACTTTCCTGCCGTTGTTCATTGAAGATATTTGCAGTCAGAGCAATAATTTTGGTAGGAGGATAAGAGAATCGATGGGCAGGAAGATAATGGGTAATCAGTAGAGGGTTATCCTTGAATGTCTCGCACCTCGGCATCTTAAGGTCTTTGTCTTCTTCAGGTTCGTAGCTCCGCTCTAGTTCTCGAATCTTCTGGGCTGCTTGATAGCCATTGAGAATTGGCATATGCATATCCATGAAAATTAGATGGGGTTGCCACTGTTGCCAGCGGTCGATCGCGGCTCGCCCGTTTTCAGCCTCTCGGAGTTCAAACCCTAAGCTACTCAAGATTTTGTTTAATAGCATCCGATTCACAGCATCGTCGTCTGCGATGAGAATACGGCGACTACCTGGTTTTGGCGCAGTGCTAACAGGACGGTCAATCGGTGAAAATTTTACTGCGGTTGCGATCGCTGTGGCTTCAGCTAGCTCAACTGGAGTATGAAAGGCAAAGCAACTGCCTCTACCCGGCTCACTCCGAACCGTAATCTCACCGCCCATCAACTGCACAAATCGTTGACTGATCCGTAGCCCCAATCCCGTTCCTTCTTGGGATTTTTGCCCAGATCGGGTTTGCTTAAATGCCTCAAACAAGTCACCTAACTCATCTGCCGCAATCCCAGATCCAGTATCTTCAATCTCAAACATTAAATGTTGAGAATTAAATGCTGACGAGGCTGGTGGCATTGCGTTTGTTTCAGGTCTAGTTTTTAATTGCTCATTCTCAACTGGCTTCGCGTTCACCCGCAAGATCACGCTACCTCGATCGGTAAACTTGATGGCGTTACCCAACAAATTGATTAATACCTGACGCAGCTTGTTTTCATCGGTCTTGATGTATCGGGCTACGGTTGAGTCACGGTCAAAAATGAGTTCTAACCCTTTAGAGTGGGCTTTGAGTTGCAGCATATCTTCTAGGCTACGCAGCAGCGTGTGCAAATCACACGCTGTTTTGTTTAGGGTGACCCGTCCGGCTTCGATTTTAGACACTTCTAACACGTCGTTAATCAACCTCAGCAGATGTTCACCGCTTTGGTTGACAATTTCGACCGATCGTTGATGGTCTGCTGGCAGAGATGGGTCTAGCTGCATTAACTGAGTAAAGCCTAGAATCGCGTTGAGTGGGGTGCGGAGTTCGTGGCTCATGTTTGCCAAAAATTCGCTTTTAGCCCCATTTGCGGCATCGGCGGCTTCTTTTGCCCGTTTTAGCTCCTTGGCTTGGTGCTGCGTTTGGGCAAGGAGTTCTGCCTGCTGCACAGCAACCCCTAATTGAACGCCAATCTTCGACACCATTTGAATTTCGGCTAGCTGCCAAGGGCGAGGTTCGGCGTTTTGGTAGGCACCCAGTAACCCCCATAATTGATTGCCACAAAATATTGGAACGGTAATATAAGCTCGTGCCTGAAGCGACTCAAGCAAGTCTAGATAGCAGGCATTAAACCCTTGCTGATAAATGTCAGTCACACAGCAGTAATTCGTTTTTTGGCGATAGAGTCCTCCCGCATTTTCTTGCAGGTAGGTGTCTCGAATTAAAACCTCTGTGCCGTTCAGTCGCTTGACAATGCAGTTGGTTTGGGCAACTGCTACTTTGCTTAACTCAGACCTTGTGGTCGGAACGGGAATAATTGCATTCCATCTATCGCCGACTGATTCGGCAATGACTTGTCCGCTCCAGTCGGCATTGAATTGATAGACCAGAGTACGATCGCACTTGATCGCGTGTCGCAACTCTTCGGTCGTTGCGCGGAAAATGGTTTCTAGATCCAGAGTCTCGCGCATCCGCTGTAGCACCTGAGCGGCTGCACGCTCTCGCTCTGCGGTCTGACGAAGTATCTCTTCTGCCAGTTTGCGATCGATGCCAATCGCGATCGCGCTAGCAACCGATGCCATCTCTTCGAGAGTTTGTTCAGCGAGTGGGTGACGAGTAAAGATTGCCATGACCCCAAAAAGTCGATCTTTAATCATCAACGGATAACCCGCAAAGGCAACCATGCCCTCGCGTTTCGCCCACTCCTGATCAATAATATACGGGTCGATCGTCACCTGATTCGTCAAATGGGGTTGGCGCTGTTGAGCAATCCAGCCAACTTTGAACTGACCTACAGGAATGCGGCTATGGTTGCCGTTGAGATGGGTATACATCCCGGCACTTGCTTGCAGAACCAGCATTTGCTCTGATTCGTTGAGCGTCCAGACGCGAGCAAAGGCAGAATTAAGATGGTTATGCAGAGAGCTCGCGCAACGGCTCAACATATCTTGCAACGATTCACCTTCAGTCAAGGCGGTGCCAATATCTGCCCGCAGCGCTGCCAACTTCATCTGCTGCAACTGGTCTGCTTCTATCTGTTTTCGCTCGGTGACAATCATCCGCAGGGCTTCTTCGATGCGCTGCCGCTCTGTCTCCGGCTTCTCTCGTTCTGGGTTGATGGCTTCTAGGTGTTGTGGCGGTTGCAGTACCAAAAAGTGAGGCAACTGTTCAAACAGCCGCAGGGCGGCATAGCAAGAAACTAGCGCGGTGATTGCCCGCTCTCCGCCAGAAACCCAATAAGCCGGATGCCAGAGCGTCCAAACATCTAGTAAGTACCCAGTGCCGCAGAGGACGATGAGCGCTCCAAACAGCTTGAATTCTTTGAAAAACGAGAGGTCTCTTCGCTTCCGCGCGCAGTAAATCAGCATGGCTGAAATAGAAAAGTAGGCAGTGGCAATGAGCACATCGCTAATGAGATGCAGCCACGCCAAAGGAATCTGCCACAAACAGCAACGCCCATCAGAGATGTATTGGCTCGGTGACAGAAGGCGCTTAACTAGTTCAAGCATATTCTTATAGCAAACGAACTATCGGTAGCAAAAACAATTAAGGGAACGAGGGCGATCGAGCATCTATAGTTAGAACTGGAGCATTCAGTACAGTATTCCCAATTCTGTTCTCTTTAGCACTAACCTATGGCTCCAAAGATGATCAGTGGAATGGTTAACAACCATTTGACTTGGGCGCGATCCTTCATTCAAAGATTTGCGATTGGATACAGTTTGCTGTGCGTCGCGCTTTACTCTCAGCAGCAGCGGCTCATGTTTTTTCCTACCCATACATTCGAGCATACGCCCTCTTTATATCAACTCAAGTATCAAGACGTTTGGATTCCCGTTGCCAAAACAGGAGGGCAAAGCGATCGTATACATGGCTGGTGGATTCCTGCTGAAAAGCCTGATGCACCTGTGATGCTGTATTTTCATCACAATGCGATCAATATTGGCGCAAATGTCAGCCAAGCACTTCAGTTTCACAAACTGGGATACTCAATCTTCTTATTTGACTACCGAGGATTCGGTCAGAGCGAAGGGGCATTTCCGACCGAGCCTCAACTGTATGAAGATGCTCAAGCCGCTTGGAATTATTTGACTCAAGCGCGTAAGCTTTTACCCAATCGGATTGTTATCTATGGGCATTCAGTTGGTGGCGCGATCGCCATTGATCTCGCTGTCAAACATCCAGAGGCAGCCGCGCTAATTGTGCAAAGTTCGTTCACTAGTATGCGTGACATGACAAAGCGATTTGGGGTCTATTGGTTTTTGCCGATCGAGCTAGTTCTGCGACAACGGTTTGAGTCATTGGAGAAAATGAAGTCAATTAAAATGCCAGTTCTAATCATGACAGGGACTGAAGATATCCAAATCCCGGTTGAAATGGGAGAACGGCTGTATGCGGCGGCTCCTGGCTCTAAGCAGCTCATCATCATTCAGGGAGGAGGACACGATAACCATCTATCAGAGTCGTATAAGCAGCGTGTGAAACAATTTATTGACCAAGCAACGCAGTAGACATTAGTGCTTACAGGAGCCATTCAACGCTACCGTAAACGTGAAAGTGAGCATCGTGCGGTTCACCGTTTTGGCTTTCGTTCTGTCGTCTGTATTGACATTGTATATACAAAGTTCTTAAATTAGAAGAGTCTCCTATTCAAAAACCAACCGCTATGGATGCCTCAGCTAGTGAAAGGTCAGCCAGCCAGACCCGTGATGTCACCATCAACATTCGGGCTAAACAGAATCAACGTGATCTCATTGACCACGCGGCTGAAGTGCAGGGCAAGAGTCGATCGGAGTTTATGCTTGAGTCAGCTTATCAGAAAGCCCAAGACGTTCTTCTGGAGCGGAGTTTTTTTGGGTTAGATGAACTTAAATTTAAGCAATTTGTGGCGTTGCTAGATGCGCCCCCTACACAAGATGAAAAATTACATAGATTGCTGACCACAAAGTCTCCGTGGGAATAGATCGCGATCGAGACACGCTTCGCCCACCTGAAAAGCTGAATTCATCCCATCAACTTGAAAGCTTTGACTCAGGTAACGGTCA
>JBBRPT010000070.1:0-31852 GCA_038227635.1 Leptolyngbyales cyanobacterium
CCCGAACTTTGATGTATCTGCGGCAAGTCTGACTACTTTGAAGTTAGCCTGTCTGTTCCATGCAATCGGGCGGGTCAACAACCATCTGTACTATACCAGGCTGCTGCGCTTCGTTTCTAGGAGTTTGGTGATGGACTGCCTGCCTTGCTTGTTCTCCAGCTTCGGTGAAGACCCCAAACAAGACGGCAGTCCATCACCCTAGCTTTCATCCCACACCAACGAAGCGTATGGTGTGGGGATTCCCGCCGAGTTAGCTAAAGGGTAGATTCCACTTCTGTGAGGAGGATGCTGTGAGATGGGCTTGCCTAGAGAGGTGTCTATGTGATCCACTCAACGAGCACGATCGCACTGAATGTGTAGACACCTCAATAACGTTAGACTAGATCAGGGTTCATGCTGGGATTGCGTTTGAGGACGATCGCTCGTTTATCTATCATCGTGATAAAAGCGGGCATATCAGGAGAGGCACGATCGGCAACCTTCAATTCGGCGACAACTTGGTTAAACGTTTTACCGTCGGTCATTCGATAAGCGATTTCTTCAACTTCAGCCCAGGTAAGATCGCTCTGCACATAGGCTTTTGCCATGACATTGAGCAGATTTTCCCATTTATTGCCCTCGGCTTTGGTCAACATCGTGTGGGGAATGTTGAGAATGCGATCGAACTCGTAATACCAAGATTTAGGCTGACGCTTGAGAATATTCTCAAAGAGAACTTGATGATCTGTGTCGCTGGTGGCTTTATCGGCTTCGGTCGAGACGATAAACATTGGCGCTGAATCTGCATCCTCTGAGCGGTGGAGAATCTCTTTGCCCATATCGAGATAGACCCGCAAAGCCTCGACCATAAAGCCTTTATAGCCAATCACCTGATCGGGTGGTGTGTCATCAATCCATTCAAAGTAAGTGTTGAAGGTTTTAACAAACAAATCAACGACTTTGTTGCTGCCGCTGAAATAGGGCGCAAATAGCATCGCTCGATCGATCTCCTGGGCGCGCTCAAAAGCCAGCCAAGCCGCGAGAGTTCCTCCGCCCGACAACCCACCCACGATCACGCGATCGCCTAACATCTGGGCTTTTTGCAACCAATCCAGTCCAAATTGCTTATAGGTGTCGGGGTTGGTCGGCAGCGGTGGTGGATTGTCGCGACCCCAATCACCTGCCTGACCGTGACCCGGCATTCTGGGGATCAAGACGTTATATCCTGCTTGATAAAGCATCTGTCCCATCGGCAAAAACTGATAGGGAGCCGCCGTAAACCCGTGAAAAAACAAGCAGACTTTAGAGGTAGGAGCCTTATGGAGCAAGAACTGCGATCGACAGCTCTCATTTTTTACAGGCAATTTAGTTTCTTGGCTATTCACCCGTTGAGCTAGATTAGCCGACTGGATGGGATAGCTCATACGAGAAAAAGAGTTGAGCATAAAAGTAGATGAGAGAGTCAGGGATCGGGGGACAGTCTGCGAACACTCCATCTCCATTACTCCCCCCGCCCTCTAATGGCTAACGATTGCCCATAAATTCGGAGGCAACTAACATAGAGCCGATGCCCGTATCGGTGAAGATTTCGAGCAGCAGCGCGTGAGGGAGGCGACCATCGATAATGTGGGCAGCTTTTACGCCTTGAGCCAGCGATCGCACACAGCAATTGACTTTTGGAATCATGCCTCCAGACACCACTCCATCATCAATGAGTTTACGAGCGTCTTGAATGTCGAGTCGCGGAATCAGGGTAGAGACATCTCTATAGTCGCGCAAAATTCCTGCGGTGTCAGTGAGCAGAATTAATTTTTCGGCACCCAAAGCGGCAGCGAGTTCTCCGGCAACGGTGTCGGCGTTGATGTTATAGGCCTGCCCAGTTTCGTCGGCTGCGACGCTAGAGACCACTGGAATGTGACCCGTTGTCACCAGCGACTCTAGAATCTGGATGTTGACGTTGGTGACTTCGCCCACAAACCCGATGCCCTCTTCGTCAGCAGGACGGGCGGTGATTAAGCTCGCATCTTTGCCGCAGAGTCCCACAGCAGAGCCGCCTGCCTGGTTGATCAACGAGACAATTTCTTTGTTAACTCGACCGACGAGCACCATTTCAACGACATCCATTGTGGCGGCATCGGTGACGCGTAGCCCGTTTTTAAACTGCGGCTCGATGCCAAGTTTGTCAAGCCAGGAGTTGATTTCGGGTCCGCCTCCATGCACGACCACCGGGCGCAACCCTACACACGCCATAAATACCACATCACGGATAACCTTCTCTTTAAGAGCAGCATCCTTCATCGCAGCACCGCCGTATTTAACGACGATCGTGCGTCCGGCAAATTGTTGAATGTAGGGAAGCGCCTCACTCAAAACTCGGACTCGTGTGGCTGCGGCTTTTTCAAAGTATTCGCTTTCGTTAAGCATTGGCAAGGTAGAAAGATTTCTATGCAAATTATGCTACGTGCAACGGTGAAACGCCGAATTAAAATTTCGGATGTGCTGCACCTCAATCTCCCTAAAGCTGCTTCATTACCATTGGGATCAATTGAGCCGGGATTTTGGAGAATGCCAGGGTTTGCCCTTGAATGCCCTGACGATCGTGCAACGTTCTCACAGTCTGCACGAGATGAGCCATTGCGCTTTGAGAAAACTCAGGTTTCTCTTGCCAACCCTGCACAGCTTGAACATGGTGAAAGAGAGAGGCTTCTAAATACTGCGATCGGGTTCTTGCATCCAGATTGGCGCGATCGTCGGTGGCTAATTGATGATATGCCGATCCTAAATTGTTATGGGCTGCCCACACATCGAACGTTAGAGGAGATGCGCCGACCGTTGCAAGCGAGTGAGCGGCGGCGAGGGCTGCTTGATAAGCCGCGATCGCCGAGTGCAAATAGCCGGATCGATCGTCGTAGTGAGTCGAGGGTAAGTTGGCAATATGCCAGTAAGCCGTGCCGAGATTATTTTGAGTGGCGGCATTGGCAGCAGGAGCCGATTCTAGCGTGCGGTAAATCAGAGCGATGCGATAGGCTCCGATCGCTAACATCAAAAAGTCTTCTGGAGTCGCGTTGAGTTGCTCAGACGGGTCGTGGCTTCGCGGACATTGAGACAGGTTCCAATAAGCGGTGCCTAAGTTGTTTTGAATCATTGCATAGTGCAATGGCTCCTGCTCTGAGTCGTAGTGGTGCAGCGCTTCAATATAGGCTGCGATCGCGCCCTGCAAATTGAGAATCGGCGTTTTGTGCTGTGCTAGATTCCAAAAAGCCGTGCCGAGATTATTTTGAGTGGCAGCATAGCGAGACGGGTCATCGGCTGCTGCCCGATACATCAGGGCATTTTGATAGGCGTTGATCGCTTGCTGCAAATTTTCTACCGGATCTTCGCGGTAGGCTCGATCGCCATACACCGATCCCAGATTATTTTGAATCATGGCGTAGGTCTGCGATCGCGTTTCTGGATCGATCTTGCCCAGCGCGAATTCATACGCTTTGATTGCTTTTTCTAAGTTTGGCAGTTGATCTATTTGACGAGACAGCATCCAATAAAGGTTGCCAATGTCGTTGAGCAGATCTGGCACCTCAGATGAGTTTGGCTCTGAGAGACGCAGCACTTGTTCATAGGCGCGGATCGCGATCGTCAGCGTCTCAGCCGATGAACTACCTTGCTCAATGAGTTCTCGATAGAAATCTCCTAGCTGTTGATAAGCGGCAGAGAGAGAAGCGGCAGGGGCTTGCTCAAGGTGCAACGCCTCTAGGTGCTGCAAGAGGCGAAGCGGTTCGCTAAAATGCTCTACCTCGCGTGGGGAATTGGCTGTTGCAGCAATCCCTTGTTCGACCGCAGCTAGAACCAAATCAGTGAGGTCAAGGTCTGCTTGCGATTTGGTTGGACTAGGTAATGGCTGAGAGCTGACAACGATCGGCTTAGGGCTAACAGGTGACGACTGGTGGCTAATGGCTGGTGACTGGATGACTGGCGGAATTTGTTTCGCCTCCCCGACTGGGGTTGGGTCTCCTTCAAATTCAAAGACTCCGGTATGCCACTGCCAAAACTCAGGCACGGATTGCAAAATCGATCGACACCAAGGACGAGTCACCCACAGAACCAGATTAAAATCTACGGTTGCAAACTGGTGAGCTAAGGTTTGCAGCGAGTTGAGAAAGTCTCGCTGAAGGTAGACAGGTTGACGAGTCAGCCGCTCAATGCCGACAATTTGAAAGCTGGTAATCGGGTCAAATGCCGAGTTAATGCGTCGGGAGTTTGCCGATCGCCAGTGATGAACTTGCTCTAAAAGATTTGGGTTTGACAGATTAAGGTTAAGCGTCACCAAAGTAGGGATGCTGTCTGCCTTGCCAGTGGTTGAAGAATTGCCGTTGGTTACATTTAGTTTTAATTCTTCAACGCCGAAGTTAAGGGGGGATGTTTCTAAATCTGCTTGAAGTCTTGCTGCAAAGCGATCGCGCAGCCGCACATCGTCACAGACGGCAATAAAAACTTGACGGCGCAGGTTGAGACTCAACGCCAGCCTTAGGCGGAGGTAGATGGGTTGGTTCAAGCTTCTGTGATCAGAAACAAGCTCGGTCACAGAATTGCTAGAAACAGGTTGATGGTCAACAAGTGGCATCAGTAGTAATCCGAGTCACACAAAATGACGGTATGGAGATGTCATTCTTTTCGACTCGGTTGAACTGATGTCAGGATGAAATGGACACTTTAGAAAGTGGATTTTGACAGCCCACCATTCAGCAGATTAAGCGATTTGCCTGAACTGGAGCAGGTCGATCGCGAGATCAATTAAAGGTTAACTCGTTAGACAAACAAAAGCCAGGGACTCACGACAGAAAGTGACCTGGCTTAGAGCTATTAAATTTTGAATTTTACCGAGCAATGTAACTGTCTGGCTCTCAATATCAGGATTTTATGAAACTGCAACCGCAACATAAAGAAGCCCACCGACCAGCAGAGCGCCGACTGTGCCTAAGACCAAATAGTTACGCTTTTGGGATGCGGTAGGAGGAGTCGCTTCATAGACTTTAGGTTCGATCGCATAGTTATTTAAGCGTCCGCCTTCTTCAACGGTGTAGCGCATAGGATTTTCTCCTGAAGTTGTTTTGTTAAGTTTAGCAAACTTTTGGTTATTGCTCTCATCCTAAGGTAATAACTTCTAATATTTGTATCTTTTTGTCATAAATAGAAAAAAGGTAGGCAAATAATCACCTGCCTACCTGACTTTTAAGCTAGCTCGTGATCGTGCCTGTCGTGGGCGAACTCGCACTGGCATAAACTTTGATGGGAATCCGTCCGGCTTGATAGGCAAGACGACCCGCTTCGGTTGCAAGCATCATCGCTCTTGCCATTGACATCGGGTTGACTGCCTGAGCGATCGCGGTATTCACTAACAGTGCATCGGCTCCCATCTCCATCGCTTGAGCAGCTTCACTGGGTGTACCAATTCCAGCATCAACGACCACCGGAACGTTTGAATTTTCAATAATGATCTGGATGTTGGCGGCGTTTTTGATGCCTTGCCCTGACCCGATCGGAGAACCCAACGGCATCACTGTTACACAGCCGACCTCTTCTAATCGCTTTGCCAGTAGCGGGTCGGCATTGATATAAGGCAGCACAGCAAAGCCTTCTTTGACAAGCTGCTCGGCGGCTTGGAGAGTGCCGATCGGGTCGGGCAGCAAATATTTTGCATCGGGAATCACTTCGAGTTTGACAAAATTGTTGTCTTCTTGACCCAAAAGTTTTGCCATTTCGCGACCGAGACGAGCGACTCGCACCGCTTCTTCAGCCGTTTGACAGCCTGCGGTGTTGGGCAGCATCCAGATTTTTGTCCAATCTAGAGCTTCTGCAAGTCCTTCGTGTCCTGGCGCTTTGGTCTGCACCCGGCGCACGGCGACAGTGACGATTTCGCTGCCACTCGCTGCGATGCTGTGACGCATCTCCTCAAAGGTGCGATATTTTCCGGTTCCGGTCATGAGGCGCGATCGAAACGTTCGTCCGGCAATTATTAAACCATCTTCTAAAGGATGTTCTATGGGTCTATTGAGTGTCTGCATATTAGTCCCTTCCTTCGGTTCCAATCAAATCGTCTGAGTTGTGACCCATTGCTTTAAGTTGCGCTTTTAAGCAATCGACCTCGGCTTCTGCCTGACTTGCCCTTTGTTCGGCTTGTTCGGCTCGTTGATGTTCTTGTTCGGCTCGTTGATGTTCTCGTTCGGCTCGTGCGGCAATTTCCTCATAACGCTCAAATAGTCGCCCATCGGGTCGGTAGAGTTCTAACCCCCCGTTTTGGTTGAGGGTGAAGCGCACGTCCAGGTGAGGACTCACCCATCCTTCTATCACCTCAATCGCTTCTAGCCTATCGTTTTGTCGAAGAAATCCTCCTAGACTTAAGCGATCGGGATCATAAATGTAGTATTCTTCCACGCCGTAACGCTCATAAAACTGAAACTTTCGAGTCATTTCAGGAATCGTGTTGCCTGGAGAGATAATCTCAAAGACGACTTGCGGAGGAATATTGTCTTCTTTCCACTGTTGGTAGCTGCCTCGATCGCCCTTGGGTCGTCCAAATGCCACCATCACATCGGGCGCTTGGCGAAGCTTGGGGTTGCCTTCAACAGGATACCAAAGCAAATCTCCCCCAACAAAAATCTGTGGATCGTCACTAAATAACCAATCCACGCCTTTCTTGACGTAAACAATATACTCAAACTGGCGGGTGTTATCTGACATCGGCAACCCGTCAGAATCGGGATAAACGATCGAGGTAGGGATAGCGACCATTGGCTTTTTTTCTGCCTTTTGCTTTCAAACTGAAGCAAGAGTGAGAGTTTTAATTATGGCTGAAATCCAGACAGATCGACTGCAACTCCGCAAGCTGACGGGGCAAGACTTGGATGATTTAGCCCAAATTTACGCCATGAATCGTGACCACTGGAAATGCTCTAACAAAACATCTGATTTTTGATGAAGTACGAACTCCGCAATCAATAAACCTGTTATCGGAGCCAGCAAAATTCCGTTGCGATAGTGTCCGGTTGCCAGGGTGAGATTGCGATAGGGACTTGCCCCTAAAATCGGCAGTTCATCCGGTGTGGCAGGTCGAAACCCCCACCAACATTCTTGAATCGGATAGTCTTGCAACGCGGGATAGAGCCGAATCGCAGCCGACAAAAGACTCTGGATTCCGCGAGGCGTATTGCCCGGAGTAAATCCAACCTCTTCGCTCGTTGCACCGATGATGATCCGTCCGTTTTGTCGAGGCACGAGATAGCTGTCTGACCCATACAGCACTGTTTTTAGGGGCATCGAGTCGGGCATCTGCACCGATAGCATTTGTCCCTTTTTGGGAGTCACAGGAATCGGCAAAAGCGTCTGTGACCAGGCTCCGGTTGCCAAAATGTAGTGGTCGGCTTGCCAGCTTCCGACAGAGGTTTGCAGATGAGAGACGCAATCGCCACTGTGCACAATTTTCTCGATCGTCACCCCAGTTTTAATTTCAACGCCCAATTCTTGAACAGCGACCCACAGCGCTTTTGCCAGCGATCGATTGTCTACCTGCGCGTCTTGTTGAAACCACTGACCGCCTATTACATCCGAGCCTAACCCTAGTTGATGTTGATAAATAGTGGCACGATCGAGCCAAACCGACTCCGAAGATTGAATATTGATGGCATCTTTTTGATAAGCAGGTGCCAAAATCCCACACGCCCAATAGCCCGGATTCAGCCCGGTGAGTTCTTCTAGCTTCTGTGTCCAATCGGCGTAGAGATCACGACTGCGGAGACACAAATCTAACATCGGGCTAGGGGGAATGCGTTCGGCGTGAGGGGCAAGCATTCCGGCAGCGGCATGAGTGGCAGCTTCGGTGAAATCGCGACTGACGATCGTCACCGAGGCACCGTGTTGTTTTAGCTCTAGGGCGATCGCCAAGCTGATCACACCGCCCCCAATCACCAAAATCTCACCTGTAGACTTCATGGTCTGACTAAAACTATAGGATGGACATAAACCCATTTAAACAGGAAGAGGCAGTAACGGTTGATCGCTACTGCCTCTACTCAATTATTGAATCTTAGTGCTGTCGAGCGCTAATTTACGCAGGAAGCAGAACGGCATCAATGATGTGAATCACGCCGTTATCAGCAGCAACATCAGGGGTTACGACTGTGGAGTCATTCACCTTAACACCGTTAGAGGCATCAATCTTTACTTCTGAGCCTTCAACAGTTTTCGCTGATTTCAGCTTAACGACATCAGCCGCCATCACTTTACCTGAGACAACGTGATAGGTCAGAATTTTCTTAAGTTGAGGAATATCCTTGAGCAAACCTTCAACGGTGCCTGCGGGAAGCTTAGCAAATGCCTCATCCGTGGGTGCAAAAACGGTGAAAGGACCTGCGCCCTTGAGCGTCTCTACTAGACCAGCAGCTTTAACGGCAGCAACTAGGGTGGTAAAAGAACCAGCATTAACGGCAGTATCAACAATGTCAGCCATGTTTTTCCTAGTTTGTTTGGTGTATGCCGATACAATCTAACGCACTTTTACAAAAATTTACAGTCCACAGGAATTTAGTTTCGTGATTGTTTGAGGAGGCTTTTTCAGAACGCAGATTTGATAGGATAGTCCGCTGCTTCAATTTGGCAGAAGAGCCTTGATTTGATCCACAAAAGCTTGATGATCGATCACGGGCTTTGAGATGTAGTCATCTGCGCCGCTTTGGGTGAGAAACTTTTCTCGATCGCCCTCCATTGCATAGGCAGTCAACAAGATCACAGGCACGTTCATCGTCAGCGGATCTGCTTTCAGCAATTGCGTAATCTTAATACCGTCCATCATTTTGCCCTCGTAAACGCTGCGCGTTAGCGATACATCCATTAAAATCAGGGCGATTTCTCCCGATCGGGCGATTTGGATCACCTCTTCTACATCTTCAGTGTGTCTAACCGCTAAGCCTCCCCGCTTTGTCAACACCTTTGAGAACACGCGAACATTGGTTGGGTCGTCCTCCACAATTAAAATAGTGGTCACTTGAAATTCCTCACAGTAAAGGGATCAGCTAAAAAAATAAACTTCACGACTGGCTAAAATTAACTTAAGGTAGTACTAATGTTTTTACGATAAGAGGGTGATATCTGACGATCCATCACGAGGTTGGTAATAGGGCTAGCACCTGATCGACAAACCACTGATGATCAGTGACGGGCTTTGAAATATAGCCATCTGCACCACTTTGGTTGAGAAGCCGTTCTCGATCGCCCTCCATCGCATGAGCGGTAACGAGCACGATCGGAAGAGTTGTCGTTTGAGGGTCTGCCTTTAAAAGCTGAGTTAGTTGAATCCCATTCATGGGCTTGCCTTGGTAAATGCTCCTTGCTAGCGACACATCCATCAAGATAATGTCGGCTTCTCCTGCTTGGGCGATTTGAATGACTTCCTCGACATTTTCGGTGTGCTTGACGGCAAGCCCCCCTCGATTGGTCAAAATCTTGGAGAAAACGCGAGCATTGATCAAATCATCCTCCACAATTAAAACGGTCTTCATAAGCGCTATCCTCTCTGCGCGAGTCACAACAGGGCTAATCGAAGGATCACGGTCAGACACCATGTCTATCCCGATTGGGGCAGCGCAACCGTGGTAAGACTGATTACACTGAAATTAAAACGAATTTTTGTAACGTTCGGAACGAAGGGACAAGGCTCATGGCGAATCAGTTAAACATCCTCCCAACAGGACAGGTTATCACGACTGCCCTGCATACGGAGATGCAACAGTCGTATCTAGAATACGCCATGAGCGTCATCGTTGGGCGAGCGTTGCCTGACGTTCGAGATGGGCTTAAGCCTGTCCACCGCAGGATTCTATACGCGATGCACGAATTGGGGTTGACCCCCGATCGCCCCTATCGCAAATGTGCCCGGGTGGTGGGTGATGTGCTGGGTAAATATCATCCCCACGGCGATCAGTCAGTCTATGATGCGCTGGTGCGTCTGGTGCAAGAGTTTTCGAGTCGATATCCGCTGTTGGGCGGTCACGGCAACTTTGGCTCCGTAGACAACGATCCACCTGCGGCGATGCGCTACACCGAGACGCGACTGGCAGCGATCGGCAACGAGTCTTTGTTAACTGAGATTGCAGAATCGACCGTCGATTTTGTTGGCAACTTTGACAACTCACAGCAGGAACCCACGGTTCTTCCGGCTCAGTTGCCGATTTTGCTGCTCAACGGCAGTTCGGGAATTGCGGTCGGCATGGCGACGAATATTCCGCCTCACAATTTGGGTGAAGTAGTCGATGGATTGGTGGCGCTAATCGATAATCCCGATCTGTCGGATGCGCGATTGTTTGAGTTGATTCCGGGTCCTGATTTTCCGACCGGGGGCGAAATCTTGGGGACGGATGGCATTCGAGAAGCCTATATGACGGGTCGAGGCAGCATTCCCGTTCGGGGCGTTGCCAACGTGGAGGAACTCGCAGTGGGGCGGGGCAAGCATCGGCGAACAGCAATTATTATCACCGAGTTGCCCTTTCAGGTGAATAAGGCGGCGATGATTGAGAAAATCGCTGAGCTGGTGAACCAAGGCAAGATTGAGGGCATTGGCGATCTGCGAGATGAGAGCGATCGAGACGGCATTCGTGTCGTGGTTGAGTTGCGTCGAGATGTCAACCCACAAAAGGTTCTCAATGCTCTCTATCGGCAGACGGCACTGCAAAACAATTTTGGCGCAATCATGCTGGCGCTGACGGGCAACCAGCCCAAGCAGATGACCCTGCGAGAACTGCTGCAAGAATTTCTCACGTTTCGAGAAACGACGCTGACTCGGCGCTACCGTCACGAGTTAGACAAGGCAGAAACTCAGATTCATGTCGTGGAAGGTCGCTTAACGGCTCTAGCTCACCTGGATACGGTGATTGATATTTTGCGAAATGCCCCCGATGGCACGACGGCAAAGGTGCAGCTACAAGAGCGGTTGGATCTCAGCGATCGTCAAGCTGATGCAATTCTCTCCATGCCGTTGCGCCGCTTGACAGGAATGGAGCGCCAAAGTCTGCAAACCGAATTTGAGCAACTCACAGCTCAAATGCAGGATTTGCGGAAAGTGTTGGGCGATCGTCGCGAACTGCTCAAAGCGTTGAAAAAAGATTTGCGGATGTTGAGAAAGAAATATGCAGACGATCGCCGCACTCGCATTATCGGAGTAGAGTCACCCCCAGAAGAAGAAAAAGGCACCAAAAAACAACCGAATCAAAAAAACGATTCCCAAACCCCGAACCCCAAACCCCAAGCTCCAAACCTTTCTCTCACCCTCGACTATGAAGAAGAAGCTCAAGAAACCGTTGTCGAGTTAACTCAACGGGGGTATGTACGACGAATGGTTCCTAAAGTTTACGATCGCTTAAGTCGCAATCGCACTGATGACAGCCCAACGATTGATCTAGAAGATGCAGATGACTTCGGAGTGCAAACGCAATTTACAACAACTGCACAATCGCTGGTGGTGATGACTCGCAGTGGCAAAGCTTATGCAATCAAAGTGTCTGATCTGCCTCAAGTGTCGGGCAAATCTCGCGGTACGCCCCTGGTGACTCTGTTGCCCGCCGCCGCTCAAGGAACGCCGGACTCGATCGCGGGTAGTTTCATCTTGCCGGAGGACACAGACGATCAATATATTTTATTGGTCACTGAGCAGGGACGGCTGAAGCGTCTACCGCTCTCGGAGTTTTCTGATCTCACAGGTCGCGGGTTAACCATTCTCAAGCTCAAAGAAGACGACCAAGTTCTGTTTGCTAGTGTGGCTCAAGTGGGTGAGCAGGTGGTCTTGGCGACATCGAGCGGTCGGGTGCTGCGGTTTGAAGTCAACGATGACCAGGTGCCGATCGCTAGTCGCACGTCTCAAGGCAATGCGGGAATGCGAATCAGCAAGAAAGAAAAAATTGTCGGCTGGGCGATCACTAGCGCAGAAGACACGTTCTTAATAGTGTCAGAGCAGGGCTATGCCAAACAACTTCCGATTAAATCGTTGCGCCGCGCCAATACTGGAGAGTTGGGAACTCAGGCGTTTCAATTTACGACCAAAACCGATGCCCTAGTTGGAGTGGTTGCCGTGCTGCCAGAAGCGCTCGTTTTCTTGTTGACCAATGAGAATCACTTGGCACGAATTGCAGTGGACTCAATCAAAGTAGGGACGAAAGATGGGAGAGGCGATCGTATTATCAACCTCGGCAAATCTGAGCAGATTGTTGGCGTGAGTTTGCCGATTTTGTTGAGCGAGCACGGCGAAGGTGAGGAATAAATAAGGGAACTGTTATTGAATTTTGGGCTGGCGATTTGTCTCACTGTTGCCCCTCCCACCAAGCTCTAAGCGATCGCATTGCCTCAATTTCATCCTCTTTTGCTTGTTCCAAAAAAGCACATAGCCGCTCTTTGGGCACTTGAGGAAATGTGGGGCTGACCTCAACTTCTACATAAATCCCTTCTTGAAGCTGATAAATCCGCCATACCTTGCCATTAAAGCGCCAAAACTCTGGTACGCCAATGCTGGCATAGAACTGATTTTTGGCAATGTCTGTATGAGTGATATCTACCTCAACAACCAAATCGGGGGGTGGGTCTTGGCTAAAATCTACATTCCGACCTTTGACTAGGGATTGATTTTGAATGTAGTAGGCGTTGTCTGGTTCTGCACCTTTTTTGAGATGCGGATAGTTCATAGTCGTTGAACCCATCGTTTTCATTCGCATCCCCATCACTTCAATCAGCGTCCGAATGAAGCACTCAATCAAACAACGGGAAAACTCGTGATCTTCTAGAGGCACGGTGATTTCCAATACTCCATCGTCATAGGTCAACCGAGAGCCACGAGATTGAGGCAGCGCATTTAGAATTTGCAGATACGCATCCCACGATAAGCCCCGCAAGACGACTCGTTGCTCGCCGACGGGCTGCAATTCAACTTTTGGTTCTGGTGCAGCAATCACCATTTTTATTTCTCCTGATCTAGTCACTAAATGATAGAACACCGCATTCGCGATCGGTCACCAACCCTCACAATGTTCAGTCGCATGAATTCGTTACAACCGCTGTAGAGTTCATCTTGCTATCTGCGTTACCATTGCAATATTCATTTTTGGATTGCTTTAGGATCGTGGCTCAGGTTGACCTCGAAAATATCTATAAAAGTTTCCAAAAGGGAGCAAGACAGGATTCTGAATCTCTGGTGTTGAGTGCTGAGTTAGCCCAACCTCAAGTCTCAAGCCTCAAACCTCAAAGTTCTGCTGCTGTTTTGCGATCGATTAATTTGACGGTGCAAGATGGCGAATTTATGGTGTTGGTGGGTCCGTCTGGATGCGGCAAAAGCACGCTGCTGCGCCTAATTGCAGGATTAGAGGAACTGACGGCAGGAACCATTCGCGTGGGCGATCGGGTGGTCAATGATTTGCCACCCAAAGAGCGAGATATCGCAATGGTGTTTCAAAACTATGCGCTATATCCCCACATGACGGTCTATGACAATCTCGCCTTTGGGCTGAGACGAACAGCGTTTGCAAGTCGAGACGAGTCTGAAACGCCGCTTCCTAATTGGGGTCAAACTCTTTTAGTGGGGGCGACTCGCAAATTGCCAAAGCAATTGCGCTATCAGTCTGATCGAGAGCGATCGGTCGATCACCGAGTTCGCGTCGTGGCTAAAATGCTGCAAATCGAACCTCTGTTGGAGCGTTTGCCCAAACAGCTTTCGGGCGGACAAAAGCAGCGAGTTGCCTTAGGGCGAGCGATGGCACGCAATCCTCAAGTGTTTTTGATGGATGAGCCACTCTCGAATTTAGATGCCAAACTGCGGGCAGAAACTCGCGCTCAAATTGTCAAACTTCAGCGTCAGTTAAAGACAACGACGATTTACGTGACTCACGACCAAACAGAAGCGATGACGATGGGCGATCGCATTGCCGTGATGAATGCGGGGCAGATTCAACAACTCGCCACACCGCTGGAACTCTATAACTATCCAGCTAATCGCTTTGTCGCGGAGTTTATCGGGTCGCCGCCCATGAATTTCTTGCCTGTTCAGGTAAAAGATTCGCTGGATTTGAGTCATCCCCAGTTCCGGCTCACGCTGCCGGATAGTTGGGCATCGACTCTAAAATCTTATGAGGGTGACACGGTTTTGTTAGGCATCCGTCCTGAACATCTCAGCGTTAGCGATTCGGCTTCTAATCATCTACCTGTGAAAGTCGAATTAGTCGAAGCGTTGGGAAATGAGACGTTTTTAGCGGTGAATTTAGCGGGTGAGATGCTGCAAGCGAGAGTCGAACCCGATCGCCCCGTGCAGTTAGACGAAGAGTTGTGGCTAGCGATCGCCCTTGAAAAAATTCATCTCTTCAACTTTGAAACCGGATTAGCCATTCGTCCTCAGTGATGTTTTAGATATGGGGATGAGGGGGAAGGAAAACTAGAGCAGTTCAGTCAAGTTAAACGACTCGAAAACAACTGCGATGGGACTTGAACCCGTTCATTGTCCAACCTGAAAAGACTGCTGAAGGAAAACAACGCTACAAATGTCGGACTTCTGAGTGTAGTCGTCATAGTTTTGGGTTGGAATACACTGACCGGGGTGACCTGCCACAAGTGAAGCAACAAATTTGCGACAGGGCACTGAAGGGGAGCGGATGCCCGATTGTTAGATGAAGATCAGCCTGTCGTCGGCAAGTGGAACACCTAAAAAGCTGAGCGGAAACACTTAGCATTGCGAACTCGAACTAAGCGGTTAGCGCGCAAAACCATCTGCTTCCCCGAGTCCAAATGGGGCGTTGCTGAATTGATCTGTGAAACACAGATTTTGCCCTCACCCTCTCCCGCAGGCTTGCCATTACCAATATCTTTTTCGTAGAAAAAGATAGCAGTGGTTTACTCTTCCAGAATGCTGATTCTCTCGTAGTTCATTCTCAACAGCGAGAATTTATTGAGAATGAGGCACCTGACTGAAGTCCTGTCCTGGCACCGCTTTCAAGACTTGTTGGTAATGACAAGCTCCCGCAGGAGAGGGAACAAGATGTCTAGCGCTCCTCTCCTGCGAGAGAGGGGTTGGCGAGGGCTTCGCCCCACTTCGTGAGGAGGGTAATTCATATCTGCATTCAGCAACGCCCCATTTGGCTCCATGACATTGGACGGGCAGTTTGACTTTATCAGTCCCCATGTCTAGAACACTATCGCTGTTTCACAATGTCCCTTGCAAATATTGCCATAAAAGCATCTGCCCCGAAGGACATCACCACAGTCTGCGTCAAGTCTTGCTAAGGACGATCGCCGCCGCAACCTATGAATTGCTAGACGAATTAGCGCGATCGCCGCTAATTTTTCAGCCCTCTACTCCATTGCTCTTGACTAAGGTAATATAGAATCTGACTGCTGGAGAGGTGGCAGAGTGGTCGATCGCGTCCGACTTGAAATCGGATGAACCGAAAGGTTCCGAGGGTTCAAATCCCTCCCTCTCCGTTGAATTAAGAGGCTGTTGTCGTTCATTTGTAAGGAGACCTCGCAAGCAGACTGATTGCTACAAAGCGATCGCATCTGTACTGCTTTGGTTGAAGACCGTCTCGACAGCCAATCAGCTTAATCGATCGTTGATGACGTGAACTGCAAAGCGGCTTGCCGCAAGTTTCCCTCATGGACAGCTAAAAGCCGATCGCTCTCCTCTTTTTCTAATCCTGTCCAGTGCATCAAGAGCGCGAGTTTCACTGATCGTCCGCTTTGCTCTAATAACGATCCGGCATCTTCACGGCTCAACTCAGTCAGGTCTTGCAGAATCCCGATCGCTCGATCGTGCAACTTTTGATTCGTCACTGCGACATCGATCATCCGATTGCCGTAGACCTTGCCGAGCTTCACCATCACGCTCGTCGAGAGAATATTGAGTGCCAGCTTTGTAACGGTTCCGGCTTTGAGTCGAGTCGAGCCTGCCACGACTTCTGCACCGACGAGCAATCGAATGTTGATATCCACCTCAGCGCTCACCTGCTCAACCGGAACACAGGCGATAAAAACTGTCGCTGCGCCTCGCTGCCGTGCGGCTCGAAGTGCGCCATGAACATAAGGAGTCGTGCCTCCTGCGGCAATGCCAACCACAACATCTAATTGAGTGATCTGATGGTGAGCGATCGCGGCGGCTCCATCGTCCGATCGATCTTCTAAACCTTCAGAACTTCGCACCAAAGCCCCTGCACCTCCAGCAATGATGCCCTGCACCAGTTCAGGCGGGGTGCAAAACGTGGGCGGACATTCTGCCGCATCGAGCACGCCTAATCGTCCACTGGTTCCAGCCCCAACGTAAAAGAGCCGTCCGCCTTGACGGAGAGAAGTTGCAGTCAAGTCGATCGCCTCAGCCATTGACGATTTTGCCTCGGCAATCGCGGCGATCGTCTTGGCATCTTCACGATTGAATAGCTCAACAAGCTCGATCGAGGACAACTGATCGAGATTCAAACTGTCGGGGTTCACCTGCTCAGTCAGCAAATGACCCCGTGTTTCGAGTGGTTGCATGATTAAAGCAGTCCTTCTAGCTTGCGCCGCATCCGCTCGATTTCGGGGTCTGGAGTGTCAGCCTCTTCAAGTTCAGGTTTACTGCCTTCGGGCTTCCAGTCGGTGTTGTCAAGATTGGCTTCGGGCGGAGAGAGTAGGATGCGATCGAACTCGTCTTGAGGCACAAAGCCTTGAGGAATCAGTTTGCACTCATAGCCCGCTCCACTGCAAAAGTCTTCGACTTCATCTTGGTCGATCGCCTCGACAGCAGGTTCAGGAAAGTCTTGGGCTTCGAGCAGCAGAGCATAGCGGGTGGCATCGTCTTCTTCGGCAAACATTAACACCACGTTGCGATCGCCGATGCTAATCGTGTGAATTCCCTCGTTTTCAGTTCGGGCGTTAAATAAAAGAACGAAAACTCGCATGGTTAAGACAGGTTATTGAATCGATTCTACTCAGGGTACTGCAAGATTAGCCTCATGAACTCAGCTTGATGCTCTAGCACAACTTTTTGCTGCCAAATTCAGCGACTCGCTCATAAAATAGGAGCCTCAAGATTAGCAGCGCTTGCCAACCTCAAGACTCCTCAAGACCAGGTTCTCACAGCGAGTCAGAATCGTCACCAGCCGAAACTAGATGAGAAGGCTCTCGACTCAGAGACATCTTTGACTTGTTGAGAGGGCAAATCTGTCTCCTCCGGTGCCGTCTCCTGGATTCTCGTCTCGGTGCAAAATGAAGCGGTACTAAACCCTCCAAATCGTTTGACGGTTCCGCTCCGAATTCGCACATCTGGGCTAGCAAACCAGAAGTGTTCTTTAGAACTCATCGTGTCGTATTCTGTAATCAACACGAGTCCGTCTTCGTCGTCCATTTCATAGCGACCGATCACAGGCACGATTTCGGCATATCCAACTTCTCGCAGCAGTCTGCCGTTGCGGGGGTTATCTTCGTCAGGCACCAAGACAAACACCGTCGAGCCTTCGTGGTTTTCTTCACTGGAGCGATCCCACGCCATTGTGCCCATCCACTGCACCTGTGCGCCGCCGATCGCTAAACTGGGGTCAACGTTGTGCAGTTTGCAAATCTCAAGAATTTTAGAATCTTCGACAGTTAACGTCTCAACGGAAATTTCTGATTCTCCGCCCTCCGATCGCTTGAATGCCAAGTGATGGGTTGTGCGCTGAGATAGCCATTTGCCTTCACTCTGTTGAAAGAATTCCATGACGTTCATCTAAGTCTGACTCCTAAAGGCTGATGGTTTGAGGATTCTTATGATTTAGGTTTGTGCCCGTTGAGCATGGGTGAACTCGACAGCAATCAATCCGCCTCTCTCATGATAAAACCCCAGATCCCTTTCCTACCGATGAACAACGGTAAATCCGCATTCTCACAACACAGAGATAGCAATTCTAAATCAGTCGTAAGATGCAGGTCGAGTAGGTCGTGACCCCTGATGACAACCATAAAAGATGCTATGCAAGATTTGTTTAGTTTTATCTACCAATCCGGTGATGCTCGTGAATTGAAACGTGCATTGGCAGTCAAACTCATCTAGCGAACTGCCTGACGAGCCGATTATCACTCAAGATGGCGCACCTGTTATTGCTTCAAGATCGACGAGAGCAAGAGAATCTCTAGCTTGGTGAGCGTGCCCCAGTTGTTCAGATTCTGTCCCCAATGTCTCTAAGACGACCAGAAAACCTATGCTGGGTTGCATTGGCATCCGATTCATCAGGTGCCAAGAGTGCTTGTCTGCTCCCATGAGGATGGTGCTATCACCGCCTAAAACTATCGATCCATTGAAATAAAGTCAGTACAATCTGGGTGGTAAAACCGATGCCGTTGAGTTTAGCTGAGATTCAGCTTCTCATAACGTAAAGGTCGAGTAATGAGTGGAGATGCACCGGAATCAGATTTGCTTCAACAGACCACACTGAGCACTCACACAATATTGAAGCAGCAACCCGATCGCTGGCTGAGTCTAGCAGAGGTGTTAGAGCAGCATGATGCTGTTAGGAACTTGCAACTGGGTGACGAGGCTGCCCGACTCAACGCACTCTATCAGTACCAGGTTCTAGATACGCCACCCGCCTCAACCTTTGATGAGTTAACCACGTTAGCTGCTGAACTGTGCCAGACTCCGATCGCGCTTATTAGCCTGGTCGATGCCGATCGGCAATGGTTTAAGTCGCGAGTAGGAGTAGCTATCACCGAAACGTCTCGCAGCGTCGCCTTCTGTGCCCATGCCATTCAGCAAGCAGAGATCTTTGTTGTTAGAGATGCCTTAGCCGATAAGCGGTTTGCCCATAACCCCTTAGTCACCCAAAATCCTAAAATTCGGTTTTATGCGGGCGTGCCCTTGATTACAACAGACGGCTTTGCATTGGGCACCCTCTGCGTCATTGACTATGAACCCCGCGACTTGAATCAGAGGCAGATCAGAGGGTTAGAAACCTTAAGCCACCAAGTGATGGCGCAACTAGAGCTAGAGCGACATACGCTCAAACTTCAGCACACCACGACTGAGGTTGAGCACTTAAAGCAGCAGCTTATTGAACAGGAATTTTTTAGTCAACAAGAGTTAATTCTGCTTAATTTAGCAAACCAGCTTCGCAACTCTCTAGAACTCAACACCATTCTGCAAACTGCTGTCGAGGAAATTCGTAATTTATTGAAAGTCGATCGCTGCTACTTTGTGTGGTGTCTGTCTGAAGGTGATCAACTCATTTCCACAATGACCCATGAAGCGAAAACACCCACATTACCTAGTCTGTTTGATCAGCTTTCTGAGCGATATGGATCATTTTTAACGGCAAGCATCTCCAGCCAGACGCTGTTAAAAATTGATGATGTTCATACCACTACGCAGCTAGCAGCAGAGGCTCAAGCGGAACTACTTCAACTGGGATTCACCTCAGAACTCTTGCTTCCCCTCAAAACACAGTCAGGAGAGTTAGGAGCGATCGTCTGTAGCCACTGTCATACACCCCGAACCTGGACAGACCGTGAAGTCAAGCTACTCCAGACGGTCGTCGAGCAATTGGCAGTCGCCCTCGACCAGGCAGAACTTTTGTCTCGCTCACGGGCAACTGCTCTAGCCGCTCAAACCCAGGCTGAATATTTAGTTGAAGCGATGCGAAAGCTACAACAAACTCAGGCGCAGTTAATCCAGCACGAGAAGATGTCTAGTTTGGGTCAACTTGTAGCAGGAGTCGCACACGAGATCAATAATCCGGTTAACTTCATCAGCGGCAACATTACATATGTTTCAGGTTACATTCGCGATTTGATGGAACTTCTAGAGCTTTATCAAGAATACTATCCAACCCCAGAGGATCGAATTCAAGAAAAAGCAGACGAGATTGATTTGCAGTTTCTCATTGAAGACTTGCCGAAGTTATTGGCTTCGATGCAAATGGGGTCAGATCGCATTCGTCAAATCGTGCTGTCACTGCGAAACTTTTCCCGCTTAGATGAGGCAGAGGTGAAACCCGTCAACATCCACGACGGGCTTGGCAACACTCTACTGATTCTACAAAGCCGACTCAAAGCAACCAGCAAAGGTCGTCCCATTGGGGTCAGTCGAGCGTATGGTGAATTACCCATTGTGGAATGCTATGCAGGGCAGCTCAATCAGGTCTTTATGAACCTTTTAAGCAATGCGATCGATGCCGTAGACGATTGCCCCGATCCGATTATTACGATTCAAACGGAGGTCATTCACTGTCCTGATTTCAATGCTTCTAGCGAAGAGCAGGTTACTTGCACACCTCAGATTGCCATCCACATTCGAGACAATGGGACAGGTATGAGTGACGACATTAAACAAAAACTATTTAACCCCTTTTTTACAACAAAGCCTGTTGGCAAAGGAACAGGACTGGGATTATCTATTAGCTATCAAATTGTTGTTGAAAAACATGGCGGCAGCATGAGGTGCTTATCTGCTTTAGGACAAGGCACCGAGTTTTTGCTACAGATTCCAATCCAGCTACCTACAGCACCTAGAAATGAGCCACAAACGCTAGAGCAAGGACGTTAGCCCCATGTGTATTGATGTACAAGCAAAGGTTCTCTCAGTCGATGACAGTCCCACAGTACAGGAGCTAATCAGACGAGCCTTGTCTGACGACTATCAGGTTCTGCTATGTCGGAGCGCTATCGATGCGCTATCGATGCTTAATCAAGAGAAAATTTCTGTCTTATTGCTTGACATTACCATGCCTGAAATTGATGGACTGGACTTTTGTCGTACCATTCGGAGCATTCCTAAATTTCAAGCTCTCCCGATCGTGATGGTGACGGGTCGCGATCGTGCCTTTGATAAAGTGCAGGGACGGTTAGCTGGCGCAACAGATTATCTAACCAAACCATTTGATGCCGAGCAATTGCGCCAAATCATGAGAAAACTCATCAAAGCCCCTGCTTCATCGCACTAAGGTAGAGAAAACGAGCGTTGTGAATAAAAGTTATGAATTGCTGAATGATTGCAATCCTGCCAGCCCGCTGAATCCTCCAATTTTGGAGGCTTTGAACGGTTCGGTTCCTCCAGAATTGGCGGCTAGGGGGCAAATTCATACTTTTATCAAGCAACGCCAGAAAACGTAGTCGCAAAGTCCATATTTTCTGGTTTTACGCTTGTGATTATCCAGCAGTTTACAGAAATCATTGAAGGCTACACAGGGTTGCATGTTCGGGAGCAAGACCTCAGCTTTCTCTGGCAAAAGATTCAAGTGCGAATGCACGCGCTTAAGCTAGCAACCCCCGAACAGTATTACCAGCATTTAGTTAGTCCCGTTGATGCAGGTAAGGTGGGCTGTATTCAAGCCCATCATGAATGGCAACAGTTCATTCAATTGTTGACAACAGGGGAAAGTTATTTTTTCCGCGATCAAGGGCAGTTCCGATTATTGCAGCAGCAGATTTTGCCTGAACTCATTCGTGAGCGATCGCGCTATGCCACCATCCATCACACAAAACCTACTCTCCGGCTCTGGAGTGCGGGTTGTTCGACTGGGGAAGAAGCTTACTCACTAGCAATCGTGGTACACCAACTGATTCCTGATCTGGCGAGCTGGAATCTTTTGATTTTAGGAACAGATCTTAATGCAGACGCGATCGCAAAAGCCAGAAAAGGCATTTACAACTCCTGGTCTTTCCGCACTCTAGATCAAGAGACCCAAACAAAATATTTTCGCGCTCATCGAAATGAATGGAAGCTGGACGAGCAGATCTGTAAACTGGTGACCTTTCATCCAGGCAATCTGGTAAACGATAATTTTTTAGCTTCTCCAATTAATCTCAGCAATATTGATTTAATTATCTGCCGCAATGTTTTTATTTACTTCACGTCTGAAATGATTGCCAAAGTGCTAAAAAAATTGAGTGGAGCGCTCAGTTTGAATGGCTATTTGATGACGGGTCATGCTGAGCTACATAGCCAAACTGTCGAGCATTTTCAAACAAAAAATTTTCCTGAGTCCTTTATCTACCAGCGTTGTGATCACGCTTTAAAAACCCCTCAGTCTGCTGACTGCAAGGACGGCAAGCTAGTCAAACCTCAACTCAGTATTCAAACCGTAAATTTAGACATAACGGACTCTCAGCCCGATCGCCCCATTACACCCTCAATTGCACCACAAATCAGCCCAGACACTCTTTCTGAAGCGGAAAAATGCTTTTACAAAGAAGACTATAGAACTACTATCCAGATTGCCCAACGAGCGATCGCTCACAGTCCTCACTCACCTCACTCATTTGAGTTGCATCATCTAATTGCCCACGCGCACGCCAACCTGGGAGAGAATGATCAAGCCAAGCACTACAGCGAAAAAGCGATCGCTATCAATTCCCTAGCCGTTGAACCCTACTATCTACTGGCTCATATTGCACGCGAGCAGGGGCTTCTCGACCAAGCCAAAAAGCTGTTAAAGCGAATCGTCTATTTAGCGCCTACATCGATTACAGCTTACTTAGAATTAAGCTCTCTTTACACACAAGAAGGGGATACAAGTAGAGCAAAAAAAATGCAGGTGTCTGCTCTAGAGTTAATGCAGTAATCGATCCCAGATCCATCCATACTTTCGGTTCCTCACTCAGTTTGTCTGCCGAAGAGGGTCAGGCTGTGCATTATCTATCAGGTAGCTTACCGATCCCCAAGAGTAACGATTTGTAAGTACTCACTGGGTTAACAACGCATAAGTAGGGTGCCGACGGGAATACTCACACAACTACTGAAAGCAACTTTTTGGTACTGAATTTAACCGGAGTTAGGATGGAAAATCAGTCCTATCTATTATTTAGTCTGCATGGCTTGCTGTATGGCGTAGAAACCTTAGACGTGCGGGAGATTGTTCTTTTACCCGAACTCATGCCTCTGGTCTCAGCAACCGCTGGCATTGTAGGCATCATTAATCTGCGCGATCGCATTGTTCCCATCATGGATCTGGATTTGCATTTCGGGCAGCAGCCCAGCGCCTATCAGCTCAGCGATCGCATCATTTTTTTAGAGCATCAAGATGCGTTGATGGGCATAATCGTCAATCAGGTGCATGACGTAAAAACGATTGATAGAGCTTGCATTAGTACAGAACTCGCTCACGCAACAGCCAAAGCGGTGCAGGATTCAGTTACCTCAGGGATTGCCAGACTTGATGACGACCTCGTTACGTTGCTTCAGGTTGAACGCCTGTTTCATACTATTTCGCTGTCAGCAACTCTAGCTAAGAATGATGTATCCGTTTCGTTACAGCAAGGAACTCGTGCCATACCGACTGCTACATCTTCTCACTTCTCCCTCGAAGAACAGACCATCTTGCGCGATCGTGCTCGTAGTTTGATGCAGCGAACTGAGACTCAGGAACTCGCAGGATTGCTGTCGTTTACGGTGTTAAAAATTGGAGAGGAATATTTTGGGATTGAGACAACCGTCATGCGGGAGTTTACAGATGTCAGCAATGTCACTCCTATTCCTTGCTGTCCAGATTATGTCATTGGCAATCTGAACTTACGCGGTGAAATTGTCACCTTGTTATCGCTGCATCACCTTCTCAATACCGCTCAAGCAAACATACGCAAGGCGATCGTGGTTACGGTCGAAGACATTACTGCTGGCATCACGGTGGATGAAGTCCTGGATGTCACCTACATTCATCCATCGACGATTAAGCCACTGCCTGCCGCTGCACGGGTTGAGAGCCAAACCTACTCAAACGGCATGGCTGCCTACGCCGACAAAATGATCACTCTCTTAGACCTACCCAGACTCATGACTCAGGGAGAACTGGTCGTGAATGAACATGCTTAGAACAAAGCCCATACAAAACAAAGGAGTCGTTGATGTTTTCTAATCTCAGGCTAAAAAGCAAAATGCTGATCGGGTATGCCATCCCCACAGCGATCTTTCTTGGCATCTCTGGTCTGGTCTACTCCACTGCCAGTCAGGTCGCACGCACGTTTCAGGATGTCGAGCGGGTGCAAACGGTTAGCTCAAAGGCGTATGAAATCAACCTCAATGCGAATGGGATGGTTCGCAGTTTTCGAGGCTATATGGTTGCTGAAAAGCCAGAGTTTCTTCAGGAGTATGCCGAGAACTTGAAAGAATTGCAGGCGAGCGCTCAAGCGGTTGAACCAATGATTGTTTTACCTGAGCAAAAAGAACGCCTGAAGCGCATGTTGGAGTTGGTCAACTTCTATGACCAAGGTAGTGATGAGACTAAAGGTGTTCAATCTATCCTTCAGCTAGTTCAGCAGGGTAAAAAAGCAGAAGCGATCGCTCTTTTCAAAGCAAGCAAACTAACTCAATTTGTTAAAGAAATTGACCAGGTTGCTCAGGCAATGGAAGAGACTGAAAAAACCCTTTTGATCAAAGAGACCGAGCAAGCGAAGAGTGCTATGAATACCCTTTTGCTGGCTTTGGTGATTGGCTCCATCCTTCTCATTTGCTTGTCCCTGAGCATTGCGCTACTCATTTCGTCCAGCATTACCCGCACCATTACTCAGGCGGTGAATGAGATCGGCACCTCTTCCACTGAAATTGCCGTCACAGTTGAGCAACAGGAACGCACTACGACCCAACAAGCTGCTGCTGTTAACCAGACGACGACGACAATGGATGAACTCAGCGCCTCCTCGCGTCAATCAGCAGAGCAAGCAGAAAACGCCGCGAATGGTGCTAAGCAGGTGTTAACTCTTGTAGATGGGCACACGGTGCAAGCAGGTTACATGGGCACCAATGGTTCTAGCTTGCGCGAGAAAGTGGGGCAAATCACCGAGCAGATTCTGCACTTGAGTGAGCAAACGGGGCAGATTGGCATTATTTCAACGCTGGTAAGTGATTTGGCAAACCAGACCAATATGCTGGCACTCAACGCTGCCGTCGAAGCGGTGAGAGCGGGCGAACATGGCAAAGGCTTTGGCGTGGTTGCGGCTGAAATTCGCAAACTGGCTGACCAAAGCAAGAAATCAGCAGAACGCATCAATGCGCTGGTGGTTGACATTAAAAATGCCACAAACTCTACGGTTATGGTGACGGATGAGGGCAGCAAAACGGTCGAGACGATCGTCACAGCGGTGAATGATATTGCGTTGACCAGCCAGCAAATTTCGTTAACCGCTAAACAACAAGCGATCGCCATCCAACAGGTCGGTGACGCGATGAATGCGCTCAATCAAAGTGCGGTGCAAACTGCGTCAGGTATTACGCAAACCAAAGTTGGCACCCAAAAACTGAACGAGGCTGCATTGAATCTGAAGGCGATCGTTTAAGGAGTTTTCAGTCTAATGTTTATTGACGATGATGAATTTCGAGAAGTCTTTAGAGTGACTGGCGAAGAGCATTTGCAGCAGATCGAAGCCAATCTCTTGCATCTCGAAAAATATCCAGATGACCATGCTACGCTCGAAAATTTGCTGCGAGAAATTCACTCCTTGAAGGGTGATGCCAATATGTTGGGGCTTAAAGCGATCGGCACCCTAGCACACCAGTTTGAAGATCTGCTCGGCACGGTTAAGCGAGGCGAAGCCCCTTTTTCTGTAGACCTGAGCGATCGCCTCTATCAAGGTTTGGATGCGGTTCTTCAACTCCTGCATGAAGCCGTCACGGGTACAGCAGCAGATGTCAACTTGCTTCAGGTCATGGCGTATCTCATGGGTGCGCCTAAAGCATCTGAGCTGGCGATCGCGCATGATAGTCATGGCAACGGCACAGAGGATGTTGCAGAAGCGGAAACGTTAGCAGCAGTAGAGCCAGTCATCATCCATGACGCTAACGGACGTACAGCTAATGGACGTGAAGCTAACGGACATACCGACGTAAACAGTTTGGACGATCGAACTACACTGCTCCCATCGGTTTCTCCACCACTCCACCACTCCCGCCCTCCCCAACTTTCGCCCTCCACTTACCGCATCAACACCATCCGGGTTGAGACAGCAAAACTCGATACGCTGATGACTCAGGCAGGTGAATTAACCGTGACCAAAACTCGGATCAATCGCCGCCTAGTTGATATTCAAGCGTTGTTAACGGTGTGGGAAGACTGGAGCCGCGATACGTTTAACCACCGTACCATCTTTCGATCGCCGGAGCGAGGTATGGTCAGTCAGTTCACCCACGCGCAAAACGACTCTCAGCGGCATCAGGAGCGTCTAGAGCAGGTAGGGCAGATGCTCCAACAGTTGCAACAGGCGGCGTATGAAGATAGTTCTCGGCTCGAAAGCGTTGCCACAGATTTGGAAAAGGACATTCGCGCACTCTGCCTCTTGCCACTATCTTCTCTGTTTAATCAGTTCTCTCGCATGGTACGTGACCTGGCACGGCAACAAGGTAAAGCGATCGAGTTGGTGATTGAAGGCGGCGACACTCGCGCTGACAAACGCATTCTCGAAGAGATGAAAGATCCGTTGATGCATTTGCTGCGAAACGCGATCGACCACGGCATTGAGTCGCCCACTGAACGAGAACGCCTGGGTAAACCACGCACAGCAACAATTATTCTACGCGGCTATCAAACGGCTACCAATGTGGTAATTGAAGTCGCTGATGATGGGTGCGGGCTAACACTTGAAACCCTCAAACAGACTGCTTTGCAACGAGGCGTTTGCCGTGCAGATGATCTGGCAAAGATGAACGATCGTCAGATTCAAGCGCTGATTTTTGCACCTGGGTTTTCGACTCGTTCTTTCGTGACAGAAGTGTCTGGTCGGGGGGTTGGTCTAGACGTGGTGAAAACCAATGTGGATCATCTCAAAGGGACGATTCAGGTTGAGTCTAGCCCTAACGTTGGTTCAACGTTTCAAATTCAACTGCGAACCACACTGGCAACGGCTCACGTACTCCTGGTGGTAGTGGAGCACATTACCTATGCCATTCCGGTTGAATTTGTCGAAACCTCGTTGTTGGTGCGACCGGACGAAATCTTTGCGATCGAGGGGCGCAATACCATCCTGTTGGATCAGCAACCCATCTCGATCGTCAAACTCGCCCATTTACTGGAACTGAAGCAAATGCCCGCCTCTCTTCCTCAATCGTTGCTTCCTATTACCTATCCTTGCATCGTGCTCAAAATCGGTGAAGAACGGTTGGGGCTATTGATCGATACGCTCTTAGACGAGCAAGATGTGGTGTTGAAACCGCAGAGCAAATTGCTGCAACGGGTGCGAAACGTCTTTGGAGCAACCATTTTAGGCACAGGGGAGGTGTGCATGGTGCTGAACCCACCAGATCTCATGAAATCTGTGCAAAAGAAGGCGATCGTTAATCTGGCTCAAACTCCACTGCAAGCCACCAATATTAAACAGGTGGTGCTGCTGGTTGAAGATTCGATCGCCATTCGGACGCAAGAAAAACGCATTCTCGAAAGTGCAGGCTATGAGATTATCACGGCTGTAGACGGCTTAGATGCTCTCAATAAGCTGCCGACTCGATCCTTTGACGCGATCGTCTCTGACGTTCAGATGCCGAATCTCGACGGCTTAACCCTCACCACTAAAGTGCGCCAGCACAAAGAATACAGCGAACTACCCATTATTCTCGTGACATCGTTAGCCAGTGATGAAGACAAACGGAGAGGAGCCGAGGCGGGTGCCAATGCCTACATTCCCAAAGGTAGTTTTGATCAGACGCTGTTGATCGAAACCTTGAAGCGGTTGGTCTAGCCTCCGTCCAGCCAGTGACGAATGTCTAGCCAGTGACGAATTGCTGTGAATCAGGCGTAACAATCCATGAACCATCCCATCCGCGTTCTCTTAGTTGAAGATTCGCCCATCGTTTTAATAGTTTTTAAGCGACTATTGGCAACGGCTGCGGAGATCGAAGTAGTTGGCACCGCCCACAACGGCAAGGAAGCGCTGGAACTGCTACCCGCGCTTCAGCCCGATGTCATTTGTGCGGACTACCACATGCCCGTGATGGATGGGCTGGAATTTACACGGCGAGTGATGAGTCAGTTTCCCCGCCCCATCCTGGTGATCAGCACATCGGTGCATCCCAAGGAAAATGAACACAATGTTTTTCGCCTTTTAGAAGCAGGCGCAGTGGATATCTTTCCTAAACTCGTGGTCGGCAGCGATCGAGATTATGAGTCGTTTCGGCAAGTGCTGATCAACAAAATTAAAGTGCTTGCTGGAGTTAAAGTTTTTACACGATATAGCACGAGACCATCTGTCGGAAAGCCAGGAGGCACCCCTCTTACAAGACCAGCACAGCCAGCAAGCGGACTACTGTCAGGAATCCATCCATCAACGCCTTTCTCGCAGTCGCCTTTATCTCCCGTCAGAGCAATCGCGATTGGAGCCTCAACGGGCGGACCGCAGGCACTTCACACCCTGTTAACGCAACTGCCTACTGATTTGGCTGTGCCAGTCTTTTGTGTGCAACACATTAGTGAAGGCTTTTTACAAGGATTGGTCAACTGGCTAGCAGCAGAGTGTCGTCTGCCCGTCAAGATTGCTCAAGCAGGTGCTTTACCACTACCTGGAGTTATTTACTTTGCATCAGAGCGATCGCATTTAGAATTTGGTCGTCAGGGGCAGTTTATCTGGACCGCATCAGCTCCGGTGGATGGGCACTGTCCATCTGTTACTGTGATGCTGCGATCGGCGGCTCAGCATTATAGCAGTGGGCTGATCGGCATTTTGTTGACAGGCATGGGTCGAGATGGGGCTACCGGAATGCAAGATGTTGCCTTAGCCGGGGGCATCACCATTGCTCAAGATGAACAGAGTAGCATTGTGTTTGGTATGCCGAAGGAGGCGATCGCTCTGGGAGCCGTTAAACATGTGCTGGCGATCAACGAGATGCCTACTGCGCTGAGCAAACTACTTTTAAACAAGGGGTGACATGAATGTGGTGAGTTCTTACGGTGTCAGGTCTAAGATGCTGAAGCACCTTGCCAATGTTAGTGGGTGGATGCTGAGTGAGATTGTTTTCTCGATCGTGCCATTCCTTACCTAAAAGACAAACTCAATTATTTAGAAAGCTTTCACTTTAAGTCAGAAAAATAGAGAAGATTCGGCACGATCGCCTCTTAGAAACCAAGCTTCTACTCGGACTTCGACTCGTTCAAATCAGAGACACTCAGGAGGGACGATCGCTCATTTCTCAAGGCAAATCAGCGTCACCCACCAAAGCCCAAATCGGGTTCGCGTTATCCTGATTACCCGTGAATTTACGACAGAAAGTATTGACTGTTTTGAAGCAAATAAAAGCTTAAAGGCATCTTTCTGAAATTGGCGATAATGCTATGCGTTAAGCTACGATCGCGGCATACTTGAAACAGGAATGAATCCATGAGCCTCGTTTTAGCGCATGAGACACCGCCTCTCCGAGAAGATGAAACTGGAGCAATTCGGGCTGGAAATTCAAGGGTTTTACTGGAGATTGTGATCCGATCGTTTTAAGATGGCGCGTCCCCTGAGTCTATTGTTCATTAATACTCAACCCTGTTGCTGTCTGATGGCTACAGCACCATTGGCTACTCTAAGTACAGGACAAAACTTGCTAAGAAAGAGCAGGAAGGGGTTTCATGAGAATTGCTACATTCTTTAACCACGAAACCCTTATGAATCAAGTTACTCTGTTGCGAGACGCGTTGCGACCTCACCTAGCGTGGCATGGTGCCCGATTAAGCTTTTTAGCCGCCTTTCTCATCGCCCTGTTGCGGGTGAAGACCGTCAACTTCAGCGAACTCGCCACCGGCTTTAGTGGCAAGGCTCAGACGGAGTCTCATTACAAGCGTCTGCAACGCTTTTCTCGCCACTATGATCTGGACTACGCAGAGATAGCTCAAGCCGTGGTGACGTTGATGGCGATTTCAGAACCGTGAGTGCTGTCAATCGTTTGCTTTGCAGTTCCCGAAGGGTAATCGCACCGACTGGCAGTTTGGCGAGTGCATCTTCAATATCTTAATGTTGGGCGTGGTGCATGAGGGCGTTGCCTTTCCGCTGGTCTGGTGCGTGCTCGACAAGCGAGGCAGTTCCAACAGCGATGAGCGCATGAATCTGTTCAATCAGTTTATGGAGTGGTTTGGGGCACGAAAAATTGCCTGCCTGACCGCAGACCGCGAGTTCGTGAGCAAGGAGTGGTTCGGCTATCTGCTGGCAGACCCCGATACGCTGTTTCGCATCCGCATTCGCGAGAATCACACCCTCGGTAAGGGTCGTTACCGCCTCAGCGTCCGAGTGCTGTTTCAGGACTTACAGGTGGGCGCGCACAAAGTCCTCCGTCATAAGCGACACCTCTGGGGACATTGGCTCTACATTGCCGCCTTGCGATTAGACGACGGTTCTCTCTTGGTGATCGCGACCCAAACCGCTCCCAAGTCGGCAATCGCAGATTATGCCAAACGATGGGGGATTGAAACCTTGTTTGGCATCTTCAAAAGTCGGGGGTTTTGTCTGGAATCGACCCACCTCACAGAGACTGACCGACTCAGCAAACTCTGGCACTGCTGTCATTAGCCTTATGTTGGGCGGTACTCACGGGGGAGTAGTTGCATCAGATCAAGCCCCTGACGGTTAAAAAGCATGGACGCAGCGCCAAGAGCATCTTTCGCACTGGATTTGACCATCTCCGCACCATCGTCCTCAACCTAGACCAAAAAATGGATGAGTTTCTGGATGCTCTACACTTTTTGTCCTGTACTTAGGTCTCCACGACAAATAAAAAGTCACTGTACAGCACCTTGTAATAAAGTTTAGTCGTCTCCATCGTCTAGACGAACAAACGGGCTTTCTTCTAGCATCTTAATGAAGCCGAGGGTAATCAAGGTCATGACGGTTCCTGAGACAGCAAGTTGCCACCAGCCACAGCCTGAGGCGATTCCTAGCGCCGCCGTTACCCACGTCGAAGCGGCAGAGGTGAGTCCTGTAACTTTGGGGTTAGAACTATTGGAACGCGACAGATGCAAGATTTCTCCGGCTCCTAAAAAGCCGACCCCAGTAGCGACTCCTTGAATCGCACGGCTAGCTGCGTCGCCTGAATGGATACTGCTGTGTAAGGGAATCAAGACAAACAGCGCGGCTCCGATGCTAACCAGCATATGAGTTCTCAACCCTGCTGGCTTGTGTCGCCGTTGGCGGTTCCACCCGATCGCACCGCCCACTATAAGCGCCAAACCTAGCCGTAAAATGATCCCAACCCAGTTATTCGGGTCGAGCGAATAAGACTCCATGTGTTTGCAATGATGTTTGAGTAGATGCCTCTAGAGTCTAAACTGTAGTTTTTGAAACAGCAAATTCAGAAACCTTCTAATTAAGTCTTCTTAAAGGCATATTGGGGTCAACCCGGAATTCGGGAAATCAAACACGGTTAGCAATTAGCCATCTAAGTACAGGACAAGAAACTCGGAATGTGAACAAACTGCGCTTGACGAGTATCGAGATTGAGTAGAATCTGACGGAGATGATCCAATCCAGCCCGAAAGAGGCTCCTAGCTTTGCGCCCATGCTTTTTAACTGGGATGGGCTGATGTTCTGCAACCCATTCACCCACTCGATGCGCCCAACAGAATGCTAAGGTTAAGAGCGCGATGAGCTTCTTGAGCCGTTCCGGGTCTTTGATTTGGGTCGCCTCCAAGCAAAAGCTACGAGTTTTTAAGCAACCAAACAAGGTTTCAATGCCCCAACGCAAAGCATAATCAGAGATTGCGGTGGCGGGAGCATGGTTGGTAGCCACCACCAGCAGCGACCCATCATTGAGTCGCAATCCTGCCAAAGCCAATGACCCCAAAGCCGTCGTTTCCGTGACAGCACCTTGGACTGCTGAGGCTGTAGATCTTGAAACACAATCGCCGTTTTGAGCCATTGCCGCCCATCACTCACCAACTCCGACTCGCGAATGCGGATGCGAAACCGG
>JBBRPT010000071.1:0-31728 GCA_038227635.1 Leptolyngbyales cyanobacterium
CCGCTCAGCTATTTCACCGCACCCGAAAACAAAGATTTAGGAATTGTCAAACGCTTGCCCAAAGCCAAGCAGAGTCAGAGATTAAACTTGTCTCCTCACCCTACTTGACTTTTGAACCTAGATTCTAAGTTGTCACAAATGGTTCTAAGCTTGGAGTTCCGGGTTCTGAGGTCAAAGTTTCAAGCTTTGAGGCTGAAGTTCCGAGTTCTGAGGTCAAAGTTCCGAGTTCTGATCTCGAAGTTTTAGGCTTTGAGGCTGAAGGTTGGAGTTCAAAGGCTGAAATTTCAGGTTCAACGCTCAACTGGTGAGGGATGGAGGGCGATCGCACCACTCTTTGCAAGCATTACCCCTCTTCAACCTTCATAGAATCTCCCCTATTTTAGGTAGGGCTGATTCATGCAGGAGGTTAAAAACAATCAGATGCCCTCCTTTGCTGTTACTTGGTGTCCATCCAGTTTTGTCCAGCGTGGATTTCGACCAGCAGTGGCACACTCAACTCAACGGCGGTTTCCATTTGAGACTTGATTTGGGGCTGCAATTCTTCCCAAGCATCGGGGGCAACCTCAAACACGAGTTCGTCATGCACTTGCAGCAATAGACGCGCATCATATCGCTTCAGCAACTCGTGCAGCGTCACCATCGCAATCTTGATGATGTCAGCGCTAGAACCCTGAATCGGAGCGTTGGCGGCGGCTCTTAAAAGCTGTGCATCGAATTGGTCGCGCAGTTTGATTTTGCCCAGGTCGATCGAATCGGGGTTCACGCCGCGCAATTGCTTGAGGGAGTCGCTGGCAAAGTTGAAATAACGCCGCCGTCCGCGAATCGTCTCAACATAGCCGTTGGCGATCGCTTCTCGCTGCATTTGTTGCAGATAAGCAAAGACGCGAGAGTAGCGATCGTTAAACCGCTCAATAAATTCTTTGGCAACGGAGGATCTGACTCCGGCTTCTCTAGCAAAACGTTGGGCACCCATGCCGTAGATTACGCCGAAGTTGATGATTTTCGCGAGTCGTCGTTCTTCAGAACTGATGTCATCTTTTTCGAGCAACAGCCGAGCCGTTAGCGTGTGCACATCTTGGTTATTTCGATAAGTCTCAAGCAAGACGGGTTCTTGACTGAGGTGCGCGAGAATTCTCAACTCGATTTGTGAATAGTCTGCTGCCACCATCAGCCAGCCTTCTGCCGGAATAAATGCCTTGCGAATCTGACGACTAAACGCCGTTCTAATCGGGATGTTTTGCAAGTTGGGGCTAGACGACGACAACCGACCTGTTGAAGTCGCGGCTTGGTTGAAGTCGGTGTGAACTCGATGCGTATCTGGGCGTACCAGGTTGGGCAGCGCATCGACGTAGGTAGATTTTAGTTTTGAGAGGGTGCGGTGTTCGAGAATTAAATCGACGACGGGGTGATCGCCTTGCAGTTTCTCTAGCGTTGCTGCATCGGTTGAGAATCCGGTTTTAATTTTGCGTGATTTCTTACGATCGAGTCCCAATCGATCAAACAGCAATTCACTTAGTTGTTTGGGTGAACCGAGACTAAATGTTTCGTTTGCGGCTTCATACGCGCGTTTCTCTAGTGATTGTAAGTCGCGTTCTAAATTTTTTGAGAAGTCATTCAAATATTGTTCATCGATTCGTACCCCGCAGGCTTCAGCTTCGGCTAAAACGGGTTCGAGAGGCTGTTCGACCTCTAATAACAAACGGAGTAGCTGCGGAACGTCTTCGAGCAGCGATCGCAGCTTGGGCACGAGATGAAACGTGCTATAGACATCCATGCCGCAATAGTCAGCGACGGCAGCCATGTCGATGTCTGCCAGGAGCTTGCCTTTGGTCACGAGGTCGGTGTAGTCGAGCGCTCGGATGCCTAAGTAAGTTTGGCTGAGGTCGCCGAGTTTGTGACTGCCTTCGGGATTAATGAGGTAACTGGCAAGCATCGTGTCGAAAACCACGCCCGCGAGGTGAATGCCCTGGAATCGCAGCACTAAGCGATCGAACTTGGCATTCTGCAAGGATTTGGGATAGTCGGCGCTTTCTAAGATGGGACGCAGCGTTTCTAATACGAATGCTTTATCTAGGTTTTTGCCGGATGAGTGCCCGATCGGGATGTAAGCTACCGTATCTTTGTCGGGTGCCCAGCAGCAGCCAATGCCGACTAAATCTGCGTCGCGTGGCTCCAGTGCCGTTGTTTCGGTGTCCCACGCGACAGGGATTTGGGGATTTGTGCAGGTTTGCAGAATGGTAACCAGTTCGCTGAGTTTTTCGGGGGTGTCGATGATCTGAGGCGCGAGAATCACGGGCTGGATTTTCTCAGCATTTGCGGTGTCTTCGGCGCTGAAAAACCACAGATCATCACTGTCGCCATAGCGAGGAACTGATTTTTGAACGGGTTGATTGGTTTGGACAGCGGTCTCCGTGCCCTCATCCGATAACTCGGTGCCGTCACTGGTAAGTTGCGAACGCCACTTTTTGACTTTGTTGAGGAACGATCGAAACTCAAACTTCTCCAATAGCGCGGTGACCTGCTCTTCGTCAAAGCCCTGAAGTTTGCAGGCAGCGGGATCGATCTCGATCGGCACGTCCAAATGAATTTGCGCCATCCACTGCGAGTGACACGCCGCATCGCGTCCATCTTCGAGTTTTTTCTTAACAGCCCCTTTGATTTCGTCGATCGATTCGTAAACCTTCTCTAACGATCCGTAGGTCGTGAGCAGTTGCACAGCCGTCTTTTCGCCAATGCCTTTTACACCAGGAATGTTGTCAGACGGGTCGCCACACAGCGCTTTAAAGTCCACAACCTGCGAGGGCAATACGCCCATTTTATCTTTGACTTCCTGCACCCCAAACTCTCTAGGCGGCTGAGTGCCTCGACCATAAACGGTACTCATGTAGAGAATCTTGATGTGATTCTCAGCATCGACTAGCTGAAACAAGTCTCGATCGCCGCTCAAAATCTTGACATCAAACCCTTCTCGCCGCGCTTTGAGTGCCAGAGTGCCGATCACATCATCCGCCTCATAGCCCGGAGTCACCACGATCGGCAAATTCATCGCCTTGAGCAACTCCTGAAGATTTTCTAAGTCGGGCATGAAATCTTCGGGCGTTTCGGGGCGATCGGCTTTATAAGTGTCGTCTGCCTCGTGGCGAAACGTGGGTCCACCCAAATCGAAGGCGATCGCGACATATTCTGGCTTCTCTAACTCGACCGTTTCTAGCAGCGCTTTGAGAAACCCATAAGAAACGCTCGTCGGAATGCCCGTTGAGGTGCGAAGCCCACCGTCTCGCCCTTTGGCAAACGCAAAGTAGGAGCGAAACGCTAGGGAATGACCATCAACGAGAACGATTTTTGGGGGTTTTATAACAGTCAAAGTAGGCACGATCGGGTGAGGAGAACAGACCCTTATTGTAGCGAGTCTGGGGTATTCCCATAGCGTTGCTCAATGGGTCGCGGCTGAGATTTGACTGTACACGGTTAGGTTGGCGAAGAGATGCCAGAAGTCATGAGAGGGGTGCAATAAGTCTCGCTCAAGGGGCAAAGACACATCAACCAGGTATGGAGACTCACGAACCGAGTGCCATGACCTATGCGCCAGAGGTAAAGACTCGTGGGAGACACTCAAAGACCCATGCGCCAGATGCAAAGACTCGTGGGAGACACTCAAAGACTCGTCAAAGCAGAGTTAAGACTGGTGAGTGAGAAGATCTGTCTCGCCGAGGAGGGGTGATTCCTGATCCGCACGATGGTCTACCTACCGATCCTCTAATGGGTCATCGCATGGACGATCGAGAACAGACTCGGCAGGACTCAGATCGCGTCACGCAGGCTGGAAATAGAACGCCGCCGCCAAAATCACATAAGTCGCTAACAAGAGGATTCCTTCTAACCAGTTCGATCGTCCGTCTAAGCTAATCAGATTGGCAACAATGACTGCAACGGCAACTGCCACCACTTCAAACGGGTTAAAACTCAGATCCATTGGCTGCCCGATCGCTTGTCCCACTAATACCAACATCGGAGCCATCAGCAACGCGACGAGTAGGCTTGACCCCATAGCAACTGAGACCGACAGATCCATATTATTTTTAACAGCAACGCCAACAGCCGTAACATATTCTGCGGCACCACCTACTAACGGCAAGAGAATCACTCCTGTAAACAGAGGCGTTAACCCTAACCCTTTGGTTGCTGATTCGACCACGCCGACAAAAATCTCAGATTCATAAGCGACTGCCAACGTCGAAGCCACCAAGACTCCGAGCCAAAACCAGACGTTAGGTTTATGTCTAGGGGGGCGGTTGTTTTCGCCTAACTCAGAGATGCCGACCTCATATAAGTAGTTGTGGGTTTTGAGCGAGAAGACTAGCGTCATGATATAAACTGCGATCAACACCACAGCAACCGTGATGGAGAGTTCTTTAACGGGCAGCGTTTCGACTCCTCCGGCAAAATGAAATGCCATTGAGGGCAGCAAAATTGCGATCACCGCCAGCGTCATGGATGACCCGTTGACTCGTGCCACGATCGGTTTAAATTCTTGCTCTTTAAAGCGCAATCCCCCAAAAAACATTGACATTCCCATTGCTAACAGCAAGTTGCTGATAATGGTTCCGGTAATGCTGGCTTTTACGATGTCAATCAGTCCGGCTCTGAGCGCAACTAGACCAATAATCAGTTCAGTCGCGTTGCCAAACACGGCATTCAGCAAGCCACCCACTGAAGGACCTGTGACAACTGCGACTTCTTCAGTCGCGGTGCTTAACCAAATTGCCAGCGGCACGATCGCCAATGCCGAAGTCACGAAAACCGTCATCGTGCCCCACTCTAGCTTTTCGGCTGCGATCGAGATGGGGACGAAAATGAGTAGCCCGATCGACAAGATCTTTTTGATAGACATGGCAAATCGCTCAAGGTGAAAACTTATAGCAATCCTATGCCAATCAAGCAAAAATGGCTGAAAAACCAAGAGCCAAACATCAGAGGCGTTCTCTAGACATTTGGCTCTTAATGATTTGCGATTGCAAAGCAATGCGTTAACTAACGACGAACGTTAGGCGTTAGAACGTTGATTACGGCTCCGACTGCCGCACCATTTGCCGCGTTTCTCACCGCATGACGACGATTAACCACCTGACCTGATACCGTTCCGGCTGCTGCTCCGACCGCCGCATCTTTAAGCAGGTCGGGGCGTTGACCCTTACGAGTTAAGAGATCACGAGATTGATTAACCGCCGCACCTGCTGCTGCACCGTTAATGGCGTTGGGCAACACCGAATGCCCCGTGACTGCACTAGACACTACGCCTGTTGCGGCTCCAATCCCAATATCCCGCAAGAAGTTCTGATCGGCAGAGGCGGGGTTTGCAGGTAGAAAGGTCGCTCCGACTAAGCTGGTAGCTAGCACACCCGGCATGAAGGCGCGTTTTAAGTTCAAGTTCATGGCTGTTCCTCCTAAGTGGATGATTTGTTGAGAAAACTGGACACAAATCCGTTTTTCCTAGCCAAAACTCAGTCTAAACAAGTTGCAATAGAAATGACCTACCTCTAAAGAACGATCGTCAGCCCCGATCGCATTCCTCATCACCTACGTCCAAAGGGACATGCTAACTCTCTATCATCACTTTTACAGGGGCACCTGACAAACGATCGCCTGTTGTCGCATTAAACCAGTGAATCGACTCGATCGGAAATGCCAATTTCACAGAGCTACCGCTGCTAGCCCCATCGCCCACCCTCATTAATGCTCGCACCTTCATTGGTTCCTGAACGCCGTCAACCTGGACGCTCACTAGATTGTGCATCCCCAAGTTTTCGACTAAGAAAATCTGACCGTGGATAGTGGGTTCGTTTTCAGAGTTCGCCAGATGAACGTGTTCTGGACGGATTCCTAAAATCACTTCTTTAGAAGCCGTGACTTCGTGAGGAAGAGGGATGCGACTATTGCCAACGATCGCGCTTTTTCCATCACACAGAACGCGCAAAAAATTCATCTGGGGGCTGCCAATAAATCCCGCGACAAACTGATTGGCAGGATTGCTATAAATGCCTTCTGGGGTGTCTAGCTGCTGCAAAAAGCCGTTGTTAAGCAGTGCAACTTTAGTCGAGAGCGTCATCGCTTCAGTTTGGTCGTGAGTCACGTAAACAACCGGAGCGTTTTGCGCCTGAAATAATTGCTTGAGTTCTGCCCGGACGTGCTCTCTTAGCAACGCATCCAAATTACTCAGCGGCTCGTCCAGTAGAAACACATCGGGGCGACGTACCAGCGTTCGAGCCACAGCGACTCGTTGGCGTTGTCCTCCCGATAGTTGTCCGGGTTTGCGATTCATCAATTCATGCAAGCCCAGAAAATCAGCGACCTCGTGAATGCGCTGCTGGATTTCTCCAAGCGGCGTTTTTCTAAGTTTCAAACCAGAGGCGATGTTTTCACGCACCGTCATGTGCGGGTAGAGCGCGTAGCTTTGAAACACCATTGCAATGTTGCGATCGCCCGGACTCGATCGACTCACATCTCGCCCATCAATCAAAATTTTGCCGCTTGTCGGCTGTTCTAACCCCGCAATCATTCGCAAAATCGTTGACTTGCCACAGCCCGACGGACCCAAAAGCGTCAGAAATTCTCCCTGCTTTACAGTCAGGCTCACGTCTTTAACTGGAATGATCTGCGGAGTATAGGCTTTACGCAAATCGACAAGCTCAAGTTGTTTATCCATAACCACTTAAAAAGAATAAAGAATGATTAGCCTTTGACAGCCCCTGCGGTCAGACCTTGCACGATCCGACGTTGGAAAAATAGCACAAGTAACACTAAGGGAATGGTGCCTAAAACGGTTGCTGCTGCGATCGGACCGTAGGGAACCACAAACGGCGATGCTCCTCCAAGCTGTGCGCCTGCTACTGGAACGGTTTTCATCTCTTCACGGGTGATGAATGTGAGGGCGAAAATAAACTCGTTCCAGGCAGAAATAAAGGTGAGAATTCCGGTTGTGACGAGGGCTGGAATCGTCATCGGCAACACGATTTCTAGCAGCATTCTCCCAGTGTTGTAGCCATCGACTCTGGCAGCATCTTCTAAATCTTTGGGCAATTGCTGGAAGAAGCTCCGCATCACCAAGATCGTTAACGGTAAGTTAATCGCAGTATAGGGAATGATTAGTGCCAAATAGTTATTGCCAAGACGTAAATATCGAATCACTTCGAGCAATCCCAAAAACAATAGGATCGGTGGAAATAGAGTTACTAATAGAATAGCGGCTAACAGAATGCGTTCGCCTTGAAGTTTTAATCGCGCCAGTGCATAAGCAGCAGGTGCGCCTAACCCTAAAGCCAGGATTGTGGACGCGATCGAGACAATAGCACTATTGAGAATGTAGTTAAAAAACGGACGACGCTCAAATAAAGCTCGATAGTGGTCTAGCGTATATCGACCTGGAATATAGATGTTAGGAATCGCAGCAATATCCGCATCTACTTTAAAGGAAGTCAGCAATTGCCACAGAATTGGGGCAAGACAGAAGATGACGGTCAACACTGCTGAGATTGGCAAAATCAATCGTCGGACGATCCCGCGACCTGATCCCTTTTGAGCGTCACGATTAATATCTTTCGGAGAAACAGTGGTCATAATTAAACGGCTCCTGATGTAGCTCTAGATCGACTCAGAAAATAACTCGCGATCGTAACGACTAACACCAACAGCAAAAAGGTCACAATCACTAAAGCAGCCCCATAGCCAAAATCTAGATAGCGCATAATCGTTGCGTAGATGTATAGCGAAACCGTCTCCGTCGCTCCACCCGGACCGCCACCCGTCATCACTGAGATCAGGTCAAAAATTCCGAAGGCTTGGGCAAATCGAAACAGCAGAGCGATTACAATTTGTGGCAGTAGCAACGGCAGCGTGATTTGTTGAAAGCTCTGCCAGGGAGTTGCACCATCAATCGCTTGCGCTTCATACAAGTCACCCGGAATTGACTGCAATCCCGCTAGCAATAGAATGCTAATAAACGGGGTCGTCTTCCAAACATCTGCTACGATCACAGATACCATGGCTAACGTCGGATTACCTAACCAGTTAATTCCAGTTTGAATGATTCCTAATCGCAATAGAATGTCGTTGACAACACCATATTGATCATTAAAAATCCACGTCCACGCCAGAGCAATTAATGCAGTTGGCAACGCCCAAGGAAGAATCGCGATCGTCCGAACAATGCCTCGTCCCTTAAACGTCTGGTTCAATACCAGCGCAATGCCCAACCCTAAAATAAACTCCAGCAGCACTGAGAAGAACGTAAACACAACCGAGTTTTCCAAACTTTGCCAAAACCGTCCATCCTGCGCCATGCGAGCAAGATTCGCAAACCCTGAAAACTCCGACTGAAGCTGAGTTCCTAAGTTTTGGGTAAAAAAGCTTTGCCAAAAGGCTCTGACGATCGGGTAGACAAACACCAGCGCTAAAATCAGCAACGCCGGAATCGTAAGCGCCCACCCTGCTCGTCGTTCTCGTTGACGAATGACATCTTCCATAACGACAAACTAAGCTCCTAGCAAGGTTCGTGTTTCTTGGGCGGCTGACTGCATCGCATCTTCTGCACTAGTTCGTCCCGATAGGGCAGCACTGAGATAGCGTTGCAAAATGTCAGACGCTTGAGCATATTGAGCGATCGGAGGGCGCAACGCTGGAGTTTCTAACGCCTTTAACACCAGTGGGAAGAAGTTATATTTTGCCAGCAGGTCTCGATCATTATAAAGAGCGCGACGACTCGGCAAATAGCCCGTCCCTAAAATCAGCTTCTTTTGAGTTTCGAGACTGGTGAAAAACTGCACGGCTTTCCAAGCTTCTTGAGGATGCTGGCTTGTGCTAGCGATGCCCCAACCCCATCCTCCTAAACAAGAGGCGCTGCTCAGACCGGGCGCGTGAATCATTGTCTTAATGCCCACCTTCCCCTTGACTGGAGAATCGTCCGCGTTAAGCAATTCCCACGCATAAGGCCAATTTCGCATAAAGGCGGTGTTGCCACTTTGAAACAGACGACGAGCATCATCTTCCATATAGTTGACGACCCCACCCGGTGAGACATTTTGCTGAATGGTGCTTTGCAGGAATTTGAGAGCCGCGATCGCCTTCGGTTGGTCTAAGCCCACTTGCTTTGTTTTAGGGTCAACCCAAAAGCCGCCATTGCCTTGCAGCACTTCGACAAACATTGCAGAAATGCCTTCATATTGTCGTCCTTGCCAGACATAGCCCCACTGGGCAGCTTTTTTGTCCTGCAAGGTTTTAGAAGCTTGCGTCAAGTCAGCAAAGGTTTCAGGAGGTTTTAGCCCTGCTCGATCAAGCAAATCAGTCCGATAATATAAAACCGCCGCATCAGTGCGCCAAGGAAGCCGATAGAGTTTGTCTTGGTAACGACTGCCATTGATATCACCGGGCAAAAACTGCGAGAGCTCCTCTTGAGAAATCAGACCTGTGAGATCTTTTAGCCAACCTGCTGCCGCAAATTTGGGCACCCAGGTAATATCCATATTGATCAAATCATAGGGAGATCCGCCTAATAAAAAAGAAGACGTGTTTAAGTCTTCAATCAAGTTAGAGGCATTTGGACCTTCGACCATGTTGATGCGAATGCCCGGATTTTTCTGTTCAAACTCTCGAATGATCGGTCGAAATGGAGAGACCTCCGGGGCATTCATCAAAAAGGTTAAAACAACGGGCTGCGATCGCACAGGCAGCACAATCAGCAGCGCACCTAATGTGAAAGCAGTGACCAAACTAAGGCTACGAAACCAACGCGATCGTCGCCACAATTGGTTCAGATTTTTTCTTATTAATTCTAAAGTTTCCATAATCAATGCTGAGACAATCGTAATTTGGGATCGCCTTTTTCTTAAAGCCATAAGGCTTTAGGAAATGTTAAGTTCAACCTGTAATTGGTCAAAGAATTTGAGTTGAATTTTATTAGGATATTTTATGTTTCAATTCCTGCAAAGGTCATCATACGAATTGATTAAAGAAGACCTCATCTTCTCTAAGAGGTAGAAAATGAGAGACAACGTTAACTTAAATTAAGGTGCGAATATCTATGGGATCTTAGTTGAAATGCGTCCTAAGCACCGCTAGTTTCTATTCTCTTGCGTCACTTTTGGGATAGCTACAAACGATCGTTATAATCAATTTTCAGAGGGTTTTCTAAGCAAGGCACAATTTAGGAGATTGACACGTCATCGTTGACTAGTCGCTACCTCACTGAGTTGTTTCACCTAATTTCCTGGTAATGTCAACATCAATGAAGTCTGTTTACTCAACCACTCACCCTAGTTCTTCAGGTCAAACGCCTATGCTGCTCAGAGGATTTTCGATGCGACGTGTTGTTTCAACCTTGGCGATCGCAGGCTGCCTTGTCGCAGGGCTTCCGATCGTGGCATTTTCTCAAGGCTTGCCCGGTCTCACCCTCTTTAGTGGTGTGAAGAGCGAAAACCAGCTCAACTATCGGCTAGACTTTGGCGGCAACACCAACTCGTGGGATCGCTACCGGATGAGAATCGAGCGCAAAAGAATGAAAGTTGCAGTGGCTCAGTTCTCGATCGACTATCCCGATTATTACAAAGGCACCTTCGATCCCAAAAATGTCGAACTGATGGTTAACGATAAAAAAGTTGCCATTCAAGAAGTCAAGTGGGAAAAAGAGAACTATGTGATCGAGGTTTTCCCTAAAGATCCCGTTCCTGCAGGGTCGAATGTGGAGCTAATCTTCTCAAACGTCAAAAACCCCAGCAGTGGCGGCATGTTCTACTTCAATTGCCGAGTGTTGTCTCCTGGTGATGTGCCCCTCCTGCGGGATATCGGCACTTGGATCGTGACCATCAGCTAATGACTTGAGCAAGTCACAGCAGGTCGGGGCGATGGCATTTCGTCCCGGTCTTTTGACCCACTCAAATTTCCTCAATTTGAGTCACTAAACATAGTGCTATATTTATAGACTGTGGCTTCCCCACGGTCTTTTTCACATCTCAATTAGCGGAAACAACGACAATGACCAAGCGAACTTTAGAAGGAACCAGCCGTAAAAGAAGAAGAAAGTCTGGCTTTCGTGCCCGGATGCGGACGGCAACAGGTCGGAGAGTGATCACGGCTCGTCGAAAGAAAGGACGCGCTCGCTTGACTGTTTCTGGCTAAAAAACTTGAGCGGTTTAGACGCGATCGATGGTGAGGTCTGCTTTGGCATTGTCTAAACCCAATCGACTGAGGCACCACAAAGATTTCAACGGAGTCTATCAACGTGGGCTTCGCCGCAACTCGACCCATCTGACTCTAAGAGCGTTGCATCACTCAAAGCTTTCTAAAAAATCTCTTGAGCTAGAGCCATTTTTAGAGCTACCTCCGTCTCAGCTTGGTATCTCAATTAGTCGTAAGGTGAGTAAGAGGGCGGTGATTCGGAATCGGATCAAGCGACGAATTAGAGCGGCGCTTCGGCACCTTCTACCTCGGATGTCTTCTGGCTGGAAACTTGTCATCATCGTTCGTCCGCAAGCAGTTGAGTGCGATTATTTTCAACTTCTGCAAGAATTAGAGCAGTTATTGACAAATGCTGAGGTGTTGAATGGCGATTAAAGAAGAGGTGTATTACGAAGGTGGACCTCACATCGGGGATCTCATCATCGGCATACTTTTGGCGCCGACGGTCATTTGTTTGCCGTTAACGATCGGCTCAATTGTCCGGGCGCTGTGGCTGCGCTACCGAATAACGGATCGGCGGATCGGGGTCACTGGTGGTTGGATGGGTCGCGACCAGGTAGATGTCATTTATTCTGACATTACTAAAGTGGTTACTGTTCCCCGTGGGCTTGGGATGTGGGGAGATATGGTTTTGACGCTCCGGGATGGTAGCCGAATCGAAATGCGATCAGTTCCCAAGTTTCGGGAAATGTATGACTTCATCAATGAGAAGCTCTCTGAACGGGCGAAAAAAGCAAGCGGTGCATTGGGTCAGCAAGGTTGAGCCGTTCGGATATCCCAACCTTTTAGCTTGCCCTCTCGGTCGTTTAACGAGCGAACTACAAGCTACACTGAACTTGTTCTAAGCCAACGTGCAAGACTTTTGTACTCAAGCTCGGCAAATCGAATTCAGCAAACCCAGACTTTTTAGGTAGAGACGTAAGGCGAATGGACTTCGGTATAAGCTTTCTTTCCAACAATGTAATGCTGCCGATCATCGATTTCTTCTATGGAATCGTGCCAAGCTATGGTTTGGCGATCGTGGCACTGACTTTGGTAATTCGCTTTGCGCTTTACCCACTCAGCGCTGGTTCTATCCGCAGTATGCGCCGCATGAAGGTGTCTCAACCTGCGATGCAAAAGCGGGTCAAAGAGATTCAGGAGCGTCATAAAGACGACCCTGCTAAGCAGCAGCAAGAGATGAGCGCAGTTTACAAAGAGTTTGGCAATCCGCTAGCAGGATGCTTGCCCGTTGTGATGCAAATGCCTGTTCTGTTTGCGCTGTTTGCGACGCTGCGAGGCTCACCCTTCTCGGATGTTCCTTACTCAGTGAATCTCCAAATTCTGCCTAGAGAACAGATTGAGCAGATTCAGCCTCAGGCATTCGTCACGCCTCCTCAAAACATTTATTTGTCAGACAGCGTTCACACTAAAATTGCCGCGGTCGCACCGAGTGGAACTCGTCTCGCCGTAGGTGACAAAACCAAGATTGAGTTTCAGACGACTGAAGGCAAGCCGTTTGATGCCTTAGCAACGGAGTATCCTGACAGCGATTTGACTCCTAAATTCAAGGTGGTTAACGGGGCAGAACGAATTCAGATTAGAGACGATGGCACGATCGAGGCTCTTCAGCCCGGTGATGTTACTCTGCAAGCGATCGTTCCTGGATTGGCAGCAAACAAAGGCTTCCTATTTATTGATGCTTTGGGACGGGTGGGAGCGATCGATCCCGATGGCGCGCTTCACTGGGACATCATCGGCATGGTGATCTTCTTTGGTCTCAGCCTCTATGTGAACCAGATGCTCTCTGGTCAAAGTGGAGCTAGTGGCAATCCACAGCAAGATACGGTGAACAAGATCACTCCAGTCATTTTCTCTGGGATGTTTTTGTTCTTTCCGCTTCCTGCTGGGGTGCTGATGTATATGGTGATCGGCAATATTTTTCAGACGGCACAGACATTCTTTCTATCGAAAGAGCCGCTCCCTGAAAATCTGCAAAAGATTGTTGATGCTGAAGAAGCCAAGAGTGGAGATGCGAAAGGTGGAGAGACGACTCTACCGTTTGAACCTGGGCGCAAAAAGAAGGCTTAACTAAAGACTATGAGCGATCGTCTTGAACAATTGGGTCAGCAGTGGTTAGAAGAATTTCTAAAGCTTGCGAATTTGTCTGCACCTATCACGGCTGAGATGAGAGAGACATTCTCAGAAACCAGTTGTTGGTTGACGATCGATGACTTAGCTTTAGAACCTCACCAAATCGAAGCCTTAATCGGAACTCAGGGAGTCACTTTAGACTCAATTCAATATTTGGCAAACGCTACGCTTAACTTGGGCAAAGCAGAAGACCAGCAGGGTGCTTACACCATCGAGTTAGCGGGATATCGTCAACGCCGTCAGCAAGAATTGCTAGAAATTGCCGAACAAGCTGCTGAGGACGTTCGACAAACGGGCAAAGAGGTTGAAATTAAATCGCTCTCTTCAGCCGAGCGGCGACAGATTCACACGATGCTTAAAGAGAGTGCTGATTTGGCAACCTATAGCCGAGGGCAAGAACCCGATCGTCGCTTAGTGGTTCAGCCAGCCAGTTCAGATGGAGAATCTGCTTAATCGCTAGAATAGTAAAGTGTAGAGAATGCCTGTACTGAAAATGTGCAGGCTTCTCAGTTTTTAGGAGGGTCGCTCCGAAGATGAAACCAATTCATATTCCTCAAATTGCTCAAGCGCATGAGCGCACCGAAACGACCGAATTTAAAGAAAACCTGAAGGGTATTGAGACGCTTACTCCAGTGCAAGGGGTTTTAAAGGTCACCCACCAGGGAAACTATCTTGAAGTCTCAGCCCAATCCGACACGATCGTAACGCTAGTCTGTCATCGCTGCCTACAGCAATTTAATCACCGACTCTCTGTAGCCGCGTCGGAGATAATTTGGCTCACCGATGCCGAAGATGACTCAGGAATGCTGCCTATTGACCAAGATCTCTCAGTTGATGATTTGGTCGAAAGCCTACCACCAGACGGTTTCTTTAGACCCACTGACTGGCTCTATGAGCAATTGTGTCTGGCTATTCCTCAAAAACAACTGTGCGACCAGCAATGCACTGGGATCGAAGTTTCAGATACTGTTCTCAATCCTGGGGTCGATCGCCGCTGGGCATCTTTGGAAGCATTGAAAGGTCAGCTTCCCTCATAAAGAGGGATGGCAAGAAGACTGCATCGTGTACGGTTAAGGAGATGCTCACGGCTTCTGCCATCGTTCCCATTGCCAATACCTTGTTATGAGCTTCAGCAACGAGTTTAATCTGCTGCTAAGAGCACGATATCCGATCATTTACATTCCCACCCGCGAAGAGGAACGAGTCGAAGCGGCGATCGTGCAGTGCGCTAAAAGTCAGGGCGATCGCGCCGTCTATATTTGGGATTTTGTCGATGGTTATCAAGGAAATCCTAACGATGTTGGATTTGGTAAGCGCAACCCTCTCCAGGCATTAGAGTTGGTCGAAAAGCTTCCGGCAAGTGCACCAGCGATCTTTGTTTTAAGAGATTTCCATCGGTTTTTGGATGACATCTCGGTGTCGCGCAAGCTTCGCAACTTAGCACGACTCCTCAAGTCTCAGCCGAAAAACCTGGTATTGCTGTCTCCTCAAATTTCGATTCCTGATGATCTGAGCGAAGCCATGACCGTGCTTGAGTTTCCGCTTCCAAATGCGGCTGAAATCAAGATTGAGATTGAGCGGCTCTTGGGCGCAACAGGGCAACGGCTGGATGCAAAAGTTTTGGATGAGTTAGTCCGATCGTGCCAAGGTTTATCGACCGAGCGAATCCGGCGAGTCTTGGCACGGGCGATCGCGCTTCACGGTGAAATCCAGCCCGACGATGTTGATTTAATTCTTGAAGAAAAGCGTCAAACGATCCGCCAAACTCAAATCCTAGATTTCTATCCTGCAACCGAAAACATTGCTGATATCGGCGGACTGGATAATCTTAAGGACTGGCTATTTCGACGAGGCGGTTCTTTCTCTGAGCAAGCGCGGCAATATGGACTGCCTCATCCGCGAGGCTTGCTTTTAGTCGGCATTCAGGGCACAGGCAAATCGCTGACAGCAAAAGCGATCGCTCACCATTGGCACCTGCCATTATTGCGACTTGATGTCGGTCGCCTGTTTGCAGGATTGGTCGGCGAGTCAGAATCGCGAACTCGTCAAATGATCCAGTTATCTGAGGCGCTAGCTCCCTGCATTCTCTGGATCGACGAAATCGATAAAGCATTTGCTGGCTTAGATAGTCGAGGCGATGCCGGGACGACTAGTCGCGTGTTTGGCACGTTTATTACGTGGTTAGCCGAAAAAACGTCTCCCGTCTTTGTCGTTGCTACCGCAAATAATATTCAGTCTCTACCCGCAGAAATGCTGCGAAAAGGACGATTCGACGAAATCTTTTTCGTGGGTCTGCCTACTCAAGAAGAGCGACAAGCCATCTTTGCCGTCCATCTGTCTCGTCTGCGTCCTCACAACCTCAAGCACTATGATTTAGAACGCCTTGCCTACGAAACGCCTGATTTTTCTGGGGCAGAAATTGAGCAAACCTTGATTGAAGCGATGCACCTTGGCTTTAGTCAAAATCGAGATTTCACAACGGACGACATTTTAGAGTCGGCAAGTCAAATTGTCCCTCTTGCCCGGACTGCAAAAGAACAAATCGATTTCTTGCAAGAATGGGCAGCCGCAGGAAAGGCGCGACTCGCATCCAAACACAGTAGTTTGAGCGATCGCATTCAACGTCAGCTCCAACAGCCTGAGTAATGGGCAGCCCTATAAAATTCGCCGTGCTTCTGTGCCGACAGATGTTACTATTTTGCTTGCTTCGCCGTTCTTGGAGAAAGTAGCATGAGCTGGTCGGGTTTACTGAAAGTTTTCACAGGTTTGTTTCTGGCGATCGCGATCCTAGCGGGGGGAAGTTTTGTTGCGGCTCAATTCTTCATCGCAAAGTTAAGCACTCCACCTCCCAGACCTGTCTTCTCTAACGACAAGCCATCGTCATCGACTAAAGCAGCAGCGAAACCTAAAGCGGCTTCTACTGAGCAACCCGATACAGTTGATGCGTCTCCTAAACCTTTGCCAGCAGGGGCTTATGAAGGGCGAGTCAGTCAATCGATTGGGCTAATCCTTCGCAATGCACCAGGTCGAGATTCAGGACAGATTGGCGGCGTTGAATACAACGATAAAGTGATTGTCTTAGAGACTAGCTCTGATGGCGACTGGCAAAAGGTAAAACTGCAATCCGGCGATCGTGAAGGCTGGGTAAAAGCTGGAAATATTGAGAAGACCGCTCAGTAAGTTGATCCGTAAGCCTGTTTTAAGTATCTAAAGAAAATCCCGAAGCGGAATAGAGATTTCCCCTCAAGGTCTAGGCACTCTACAGGTGATGGGGCTAAGATGTCTGTGAAGGAAGAGTAAAAGACTTTTCACACTAGCCTCGTTAAACACCTCCTGCCTGAAGACTATGGAAACCCTTGCTTATTTGCATTTAGCTTGCGCTAACGAGTTGCCTGACAGCGATCGACTTATTGCTCAACCTAGCTTTATCTCTTTATTAAATGGGCTAAATTGGCAGAAGCTTTCTAGTGCAGCTTGGGTTAGGTTTTTAAGCATTGCAGTCAGCTTGACAATTTTGAGCATCGCCAGTTCTGCGATGGCGCTTTTGCAGCAGGGAGACCGTGGGGCTGAGGTTTCTGATTTACAAAATCGGCTCGCGGCGGCTGGCTGTTATCAAGGTTCTGCTGATGGTGTTTTTGGTTCTCTGACCAAAGCAGCGGTGGTTGACTGTCAGCAACGCAACGGACTCGACCCAGATGGCATGGTTGGACCTGCCACAGAAGCAGTGCTGTCAAAAGGTAGCCCAATAGTCAGTCAACGCTTTGATTCTTTTAATCAAAACGTTAGTAACAGCGCTTATAGCGGAGTTCTTCGGCAGGGCGATCGAGGAAGTGCTGTCAGTGATTTACAGCGTCGTCTAAGTTCGGCTGGTCACTATAGCGGCGCGATCGATGGTGTGTTTGGGCAACAGACCGAAGATGCAGTGCTCAGCCTCCAAAGAGCACGGGGCTTGACCATGGATGGAATTGCAGGTTATCAGGTTACACAAGCTCTTTCAGGGTCTTATCCACCTGTTCCTAACACTAGCTACAATTCGTCGGGGCGACAGTTGACGATCGGAGACAGTGGCTCTGATGTTGAAAACCTTCAGCGTCGTCTCCAAACCCTTGGATACTTCAGTGGAACAGTGACAGGTTATTTTGGGACACAAACCAGTGACGCGGTTCAACGTTTTCAGCAAGATAGACAACTTCCGGTAACAGGCATTGCCGATGCGCGGACGCTGACAGGGTTAGAAAGCACGACGGCTAGAAACAACTACGATCGGGTAAATCACTACATTGTTGTTGTACCCAAACAAGATTACAACACGTTATTCAAAGTCAGACAGGTGGTTCCCAGCGCATTTGAGGCAAGATCTAAGCTTGGTGATTATGTTTTGGCAGGGGCTTTCCCTAACCAAAACAGAGCTGAGAAGCAGTCGGACTTACTACGTTCGCGGGGTCTCGATGCCAGAGTCGCTTACCGCTAACCGGGCAGCAACGATCGCTGACAGGTTGGGCAAACGGCGTGAATAGTCAACTGGCAGTCAAGCAAGTGATAGCCCTCCTTCTGGGCTGCTCTAGTGCCGATTTTAAGAATGGGGTCGCTTTTGAACTCGATCGTTTTACTGCACCGTACGCAAATTAAGTGGTGGTGATGATAGGGGTGAGGTTGATTGATCTCATAGTGCTTGTGTCCTTCAGCCAGTTCTAACTCCCGCAAGATTCCCATTCGCGCCATCATCTTGAGGGTGCGATAAATTGTCGATAGGCTAATGCCTTCCCCCTCTGCTTGCAGCGCGTCGTAGAGATCTTCTGCACTCAGATGGTTCCCTTTAGGCAAGTTTTGAAAGACCTGCAAGATGGTTTCGCGCTGTGGAGTTAAGCGCCAACCTTTTTCGTTCAGTTCAGCTTTCAGAGAAGCCGCAGTGTATACAGAAGCATTCATATTCTCAACAAAGCCTCCTTTCTTGAGAATATAGCATATAAAAAAACAAGGCGATTTGCAAGAAAGTCGCCTTGTTGAGAATCATCTTCAAGACTGAGAACAGCGAGAGTGAGGCTTCTAATCCAGTAAAGGAGGGGTTTAAGTTCCTTTCTAGATGAGATAGCCTCACTTTAGTTGGAGTGCTCTAACTCAAAGATTCTAGATAGTCACGAACCCGATTGCGGCGTTTGGGTTGGCGCAATTTTTGCAGCGCCTTTGCTTCGATCTGACGGACTCGCTCGCGTGACAGATCGAGCGCTCGACCGATTTCAGCGAGTGAGTAGGGGTGCCCATCACTGCCCAAACCAAAGCGCATCTGAATTACATCCCGCTCTCGGCTTGTGAGGTCTGCCAGCAGTTGCAGCAAATCGCGGCGAAGGGACTCCCGCATCAAGATTTCTTCAGGCGAGATTTCTTCAGTTTCTAGCAGGTCACCCAGCTCGGTATCTTTTTCTTTGCCGACTTTCGTTTCTAAAGACACCGATCTAGGCACTCTCAGCAACACTTCTCGCACTTGAGGAGCCGTCATTTCTAGCTCAACCGCGATGTCTTCGATCGTGGCGGTTCGCCCTTTCTCTTGAGCGATTTTGCGTTGGGCCTTCTTGATCTTGTTCAGCTTTTCGGTGATGTGAACCGGGAGGCGAATCGTGCGGCTCTGAGTGGCGATCGCGCGAGTAATGCCTTGACGAATCCACCAGTAGGCATAAGTGCTGAATCGGTAGCCTTTTGTTGGATCAAACTTATCAACGGCGCGTTCTAGACCTAACGTGCCTTCTTGAATCAAATCCAGTAGTTCTAAACCTCGATTTTGATATTTTTTGGCAACCGACACTACCAAGCGCAAATTTGCCTTGATCATATGTTCTTTTGCCCGAAGCCCTTGAGCTTGAATCTGTTCAAGTTCTTCGACGGGCAGACCAACGAGCTTTGCCCAGTGTTGCTTGCCCTCTGCCATGATGGGTTTGAGATCTAAGACGGTGACACTCGCCTCAGCCGCCCAGCGCTCTAGAGAAGGGCGATGTCCCAGACTAGAGGTTAAACGATCGCGGGCATCTATCAAATGCACATAGCGCTCGATCGCGGCATTGCCTTTAAGCGCTTCTTCATTCCGCTCTTCTAAAAGTCGCATATAGCGCTGCACTCTTTGAGCTTCTGAGACTTCCTCATCTCGACCTAGCAGCCTGACGCGACCGATCTCTTGAAGATATAGCCTCACCAAGTCTGTCGTTCGACGGGCTGGTACGAGAAGTCCTGCGCGATCGACATACTCAACTTCGACATCCATTAGGTCATCAGAGGCCGGCTCTATGTCGCGATCGACATACCCTGCATCGTAGCTCTGAGGACGAAAGCTCTCTGGAGAAGAGTTTCCGTATTCTGCATCAGCGTAAAAAGAGGTTGCTGGCATCATAGTCTTTCCGTTGCTCTCAGTAGAAATGGGGTCAGTCGGCTGCTTGTGATAGTGTTCCCGTCTTCTGGGACTAGAGAACACTCGGTAGAGTTCCGTAGCCACGCGTCCGACTGAGTTGATTTGAGCGATCGACAGGTATCAGTGTCTTCTACTCTCTACATCTCGTTTAGGGGGTAATTCGGAAGGTTATGCAAGAAGCTGCCTCCCAAGCGCCAATTGGCTGAATTTGAACAAGATATAGAGAAAACTTGATGAACAGGATTCTGCTCAAAAAGGTCGGTCGCTTGGACTACATCACTTCTATGGCAATTTCCTGGTGTCTTCTCACATGACTGTGCATCTTCATCAAGGCTTCTAATGAGTGTGGAGTTTATTATGAAGCGATAAAGTAATCTGTCAGATGTGTAGCCTAAGCTCAGGGAATTTACGGATCTGTTCTAAATAGACCTCCTGCACGAATACTTTGCCCTCACCTTAGCTCTCTCCCCAGGGAGCTACCGTGTATACACAAGTCTTCTGATCCCGTCACCACAGAGATCTTCGCCCCTTAAATCCCCCATTCTGGGCAGGGCTGATTAGTTGTCACCAGATAAAGTCTACAAGCTTGAGTCTTCGTTCAGCATCAAATGATGCCTCGACGCAAGATAACGGGTACATATTTTCTTTCTTGACCTTAAATTATCCCTGCCATTCTGGGGGACTTTGAGATCAAACGAGGGTTTAGAGGTCAAGCCATTGATCGGGTTCAAAGTCCCCCAATTTTGATAAGTCACTGCGTTGGGCGGGTTCCCCGACTTAAAGCAAGTGACGTAGGGGATTTAGGGAACACAAGCCGACTGAAACGAAGCAAGTTAACCAGTTGTGTGTACACGGTAGCCCCAGGGAGAGGGAACAAGAGGTTCTGGCTCCCTTCTCTTTGGCGAGAAGCGAGGGCTTCGCCCCACTTCGTGAGGAGTGCTGTCCAGATTTATGCAGGAGGTTTAATGACTAAAGATGCGTTGGTGGAGAATGGGTGAGCATGGTTTTGAGAGAGCCGAAAATAGCTTTAAACTTTTTCTGGGCGACACCAAATTGAGGAACACGCCAGTCAGGAGGCTGTGACTTTTCAAGCTGAGTATCGTCTAAATAGACGGGATATCGGACTTCGATCTGCAGCGCTTCGACTCCTGGCAGTTGCCCATAGTGTCGAGTGATATAACCTCCCGTGAAGACTTTATTTCTCACAACTTGATAGTCGGCTTCTAAGAAACTCTTTTCTACGGTAGAGATCAAAAATTCTGAAGACGTTTCTCCGTTGCGATTGCCTAAACAGATTTGATCGGTGATCAGACCCATAAAGCTATGGATGTCGAGGAGATAGACTTTGCCAAAGCGATCGAGCTTTTCTTGCAAAATCGTCGCTAATCGATCGTGGTAAGGCAGATAAAAGTCTTGAATCCGTTGCTCAATATCTGACGAACTGGGAATAGATTGATAAATTGGTTGTCCAAATGCCGTTTTCTCAGGAATCGCGGCTGTCCAAAAGTCGCCAAAAACGGGATCTTTAACCTGACGGTTTAAATCGACGACATATCGGCTGTGAGTCGCTTGCAGAACCGTGATCCCTAAATCAGGAAGCGATGCGCAGAGTTTGTCAAGGTGCCAGTCGGTGTTGGGGAGCGATTGCAAATGGTCGGGGGTAAATTGCGCGGCGATCGCGTCAGGAACAAACATGCCACTGTGCGGAAGATTTGCCACGATCGGGGCTTCTGCCCCTTGGGGTTCGTGAAGATAACAAAGATCCATTAAGTATTGAGCTGCTGCCCTTGAATCCAACTCCGAAATACCATCAGCGCTTGAGCCAATCCAATTTTGTCGCTCTGATCTAGAAACTCTAGCACTCGTTTGGCTGGCAGAAACGGAAACGCTGGACTTGTGGAGCGCTCAACATAATGACCGTTTTGCAACTGGTAGATTAGCAAGGTTCCTTTAAGGACGTTATCGCCGATCGTAGTCCAATATTGCCAAACTTCTGGCAGTTCCAGGGCAGCATAGATTCCGAAGGTGTTTAACGAGCTTTTGGTGATCGCGACTTCAACGGCAAGATCAGGAGGTGGAGTTTGATTGAGATCGAGTTCTGCTCGCCTTGAGAGCCGTACTTTTTCAGTCAAGTAATAAGACGCATCGGGTTGAGCGACACATGCTAAATCTGCGCGCTTAAGCAAGGCTGAGCCGATCGAGTGAATTTCTACATCCATCTCATCAGCAATGACGAGAATGAGTGACTCAATCAGGCGACTACAGCGCTCATGTTCTTCGAGCGGAGTCATCATTTCGAGCTTGCCCTGATCGTAGGTAAGTCGAGCTGTGCGCTCAGTTCCCAACTCGTCTAACAGCATGTCAAACTGCTGCCAACTGACCCCTGGCAACACGATTCTTTTCTCAGTTGGAGCAGGTTTTCTCGCCATAGAACTCATTCCTTCTGCAACACGTTCAGATTTTACTGTGGTTAATCAATCTTCAGAGTGTGAAGTTTTTCTAGCAACGTGGATGCAGAGTGCGATCGCACCGATAGGGTAATTGCAGAGGTTAGTCTACCCGTCATGAATCAAAATTTTTTCAAGGAACACTCTACTTTTCTAAAGCGGACTTTGCGATATATTGTTGCGCCCATTTTGATCACCGCAACTCTTCTCGGAGTAGGCTACGTTACACCTAGAAGATGGGGAACGCTTGCCCACAATTGCCAAACTCAACCGTTTAGAATTTATGTTGCAGGCGACCCGATGCACGTCAATTTGATTCTTCCGGTGCATAATCAAGCCTTTAACTGGGGTCAGGTTTTGCCTCTTGATCAGATCGGGCGAGATGCTCAACAAAACTATCGATATCTTAAATTTGGCTGGGGCGATCGAGACTTCTATATGAATACGCCCAGTTGGTCACAGGTCAAAATTCCCAATGTTCTCAGAAGTTTATTCATGCCTGGAAATTCGACTGCTTTATATGTAGAAGGCTATTCAGAATTACCTAACGAGCAAAATGTCGAACTGAAATGCGTGGGGGTGAACCAAAAAGATTATTTGCAATTAGTAGACTTTATTAGCGCCTCGTTTCAACGTGACCCTCAAGGGCAGCCGATTCGCATTCAAGACTCCTCGATCGAGACCAGCGGGTTTTATGAAGCGATCGGGCACTACTCTATTTTACGAACCTGCAACACTTGGGCAGCAGACGGGTTAAACGCAGCAAACATTAAAACCCCTATCTGGTCAGGACTTGCATCGGCAGTCATGAGGCAACTACACGATGACTGAAATTGTCATGCTGCTGATGAACAATGACCGTCCTGAATCGGTTATGTTGAAACACGGCAAGCTATCTTTCAGCGTCCCTCAGAAGTGTGAATCTTCTGAACATAGAACCCACTCATAGAACATGCATTTCTCGAAAATTTTGATTGCCAATCGGGGGGAGATTGCCCTACGAATTCTTCGTACCTGTGAAGAGATGGGGATCGCCACCGTTGCGGTTCATTCCACGATCGATCGTCACTCGCTGCATGTGCAACTCGCAGACGAAGCCGTCTGCATTGGTGAACCCCCCAGCAGTAAAAGCTATCTCAACATTCCCAACATTATTGCGGCAGCGCTGACTCGCAACGCCACGGCGATTCATCCCGGTTATGGTTTCTTGGCAGAAAATGCCCGATTTGCAGAAATTTGCGCAGATCATCAAATTGTTTTTATCGGTCCTTCACCCGACTCGATTCGATCGATGGGTGACAAATCGACTGCCAAAAAAACCATGCAGCAAGTCGGAGTGCCGACCGTTCCGGGCAGTAAAGGGCTGGTGCAGGATGAAGAGGAAGCGAGGACAATCGCGCGATCGATGGGCTATCCGGTCATCATTAAGGCGACCGCAGGCGGCGGTGGGCGAGGAATGCGGCTCGTCACAGCAGATGAGGATCTGGGCAGACTCTACATGGCAGCGCAAGGCGAAGCAGAAGCCGCCTTTGGAAACGGAGGCGTGTATGTCGAGAAGTATGTTCAAAATCCTCGACACATTGAGTTTCAGATTTTGGCAGATAGCCACGGCAATGTTATCCACTTGGGCGAACGGGAGTGTTCGATTCAACGTCGTCACCAAAAGCTGTTAGAAGAAGCGCCCAGTTCTGCCCTAACCCCAGCGTTGCGAAAAAAAATGGGTAAGGCAGCCGTACTTGCCGCCAAGTCAATCAATTATGTCGGGGCGGGAACAGTCGAATTTTTGCTCGACCAGTCTGGCGATTTCTACTTTATGGAGATGAATACCCGCATTCAGGTCGAACATCCTGTAACCGAAATGATCACAGGCATCGATCTGATTGCTGAGCAGATCCGCATTGCTCAGGGTGAAGAACTCAGCTTGAATCAAAACCAAGTGGTTCTGCGAGGGCACTCGATCGAGTGTCGCGTCAATGCCGAAGATCCCGATTTCAACTTCCGTCCCAGTCCTGGACGCATTAGCGGTTACCTACCGCCCAGCGGGCCCGGTGTGCGGATGGATTCTCACGTTTACACCGATTATGAGATTCCGCCCTACTACGACTCGCTGATTGGCAAACTGATTGTCTGGGCAAGCGATCGACCCTCGGCGATTTGCCGCATGAAGCGAGCGTTACGAGAATGCGCCATCACAGGACTGCCCACGACGATCGCGTTTCACCAAAGAATTCTAGAAACGCCAGAGTTTCTCAGAGGTGAAATATACACGAACTTTGTTGAAAAAGTGATGCAGCCAAAAGATAACGGGTAAAGCTTCTCTGTCAGTTGAGCATGGTCAAAAGCCCCTGCTGTCCGAGCAGGATCTCTCTTGCCAAGCTAAACAAACCGACCCAAACGATTGGGGTGATATCCACGCCACCCATAGGCGGAATCAGCTTTCTCGTAATCGCCAAAAAGGGTTCGGTTGGGATTGCCACTAGACTAAAGGGAAATTTCTTTAACTCCACCTGCGGATACCAGGTGAGAACGATGCGAATAATAAACAAAAAAATCATCAGTCCGAGTAAGATACTCAGAATCAACGAAACAACTGTAGAAGACATCATGGGGCGTTCTATGAGAAAGTTGAAGCTTTGTTAACAAGTCTCATCTGATTCTAACTTTAGCTGGTTAGACGGGAATCCCCACGCCATACTTTTTGTTGGCGTGGGATGAAAGGCGCGTAAGTTGCAGTGCGATGGTGAATGATGTTCGACGAGAGAATCATCATTGTGCAAGGAACAAACTCTCAGGCGGTGAACGAGTGAAACGCATATAGGGTAGGGCTTATGGTATAGTGCAAATGGTTGTTGACCCTCCCGACTTCTCGAACAGATAGGCTAAGTAGCGGTTATACGCTTGCCACGGAAAGAAAAGAGATCGGGGAAAGAATATGCCTAGCTGGTTGGCTATTGCCATAAATCCAAGGTGTGTTGCACGAATCAGAAATCAAGCGCTCAACCTTGGAGGAGGGTTTCCCTCCGTAGAGGATTGAGTAAGAAACTCCTTTGGAAGAAGGGAGTCTGCCAGGGCAACGTCACGGGACGTATGCGAGAGTCAGGGCGATTTGATCGTCAAACCTCTAGAGGCTTCGTAAGACCTGAACTGCATATGTAGGGAGGGCTAAAGCTGATGAAACTGGAAGCCTAGACCATACCGCCTAGCGGTTGGTGTAGGTGCTTCACTAGGTACGAGTTCTGAATGAGTGGGGTATCGAGCGATCGCGATCCCATTTTTCAAACATCTATACAACCGTGTGGCAACCTATTAAAATTATGGTGATTCGCTTGCTGTAGATAGAGGACGCTGAGACGTATGACACCTTCTTTAACAAATTTCTTGTTGAGCTTGCTGGCTGGCGTGGTGGTGGTGGTGGTTCCTGCCACGATCGGGCTGATCTTCATCAGTCAAAAAGATAAAATTCGACGTTCTTAACGTCAGGCAGTGACCCAATCAATTTTTTGGCTATGGTAAAACCTCGGTTGCAGTGGGGCAGTGGTTAAATTTGGTTCACTCTCCCTGCTAACGCTGAGGTTTCTGCTTTGGGGTGCAAAATTTAGGCTTCAATAGAGCATAAAGAACATTTGATAGGTCTGAGCGAGTGGGTGCTTGCTACAGTAGAGATCTTAGGCATAACTCGCTACCATAAGGCTTACCTAGGAGACAGGGAATGGTTAACTTTCAGTTCAATCTAGCTAGTATTTCTGGGATTATTTTGGCGGTCGGTGGGGCGGGGCTTTATGCTGTCCGATCGTTTCGTCCTGAATTGTCTAGAGATTCTGATATTTTCTTTTCTGCCGTTGGCTTGCTCTGCGGCTTGATTTTAATTTTTTATGGTTGGCGCTTTGACCCGATTATGCAGTTTGGTCAAGTGTTGCTAACAGGCGCTTCTATTTTCTTCGTGCTTGAAAATCTGCGCCTGCGTAAAGTTTCAACCGAGCAGGCAAAGCGCAATACGCCGATCGTAGACTCTGACCGTCCGGTTAGCTCTCGCTATCGCCAAAGTGCTGAGTTTGAAGATCAAGACGTGATCGACGAGCGAATCCGCCGTCCTCGAATTCAAGGTACGAAAGACGTGCGTTCGCCGCGAGATGACTATGACGATCGCGCCAACCGTCGTCCCTCAAATCGGACTCGTGATGAGCGTCTGAACCCGTCTGACAAAACTCGTAGACCTCGCTCCCGGCAAGACTACCCAGTGATTGATGCGACCGTTGATAACGACTTTGACGATCGCTCTCGCAGCCGAAATGGTGCTCCCCGATCAAGTAGTCCTTCGCAGGGGTCTTCGCCAAGACGACCTCGCCCAACCGATGAAGACACAGCTAGCCGTCGCAGAAATGCAGAGGAGCCGTCTTCAGATTATGTCGATTATCGTCCCATTGAGTCAAATGACGACGAGAATGATAACTGGGGCGGGTCTTAATTCGCTCGTTCAGTTTGTTCAGGCGCGTCGATCGTTAATCTCACCTGTCTTGATCCCCCCATTGCTTCTTGCGCTGAGAGAAGTTGGGGGGATTCGTTATGAATGGCGTTTGTGTTGTGAAAAGTGCCCTGCGATCCAGAATTTGTCTAATGACCCGGTTGCTTTTGTTGGGTTCACTCACCGCTTGTAGCTCGACGGGGGTTTCGCCGATCGGGTCAATGTCGCTCAACAGCCGCTATAACGATGAGCAACCTGCTCTGAGCGGCGATGGTCGCATTTTGGCGTTTGTGTCGAGTCGCGACGGAAGCCGCAACATTTTGCTGTATAACTTGGAGCAGCAGAAGTTCGTCAATCTGCAACGCCTCAATCGCCCCAACGCGATCGCTGAAAATCCGAGCCTCAGCTACACGGGTCGTTATCTCGCCTATATCGCCAGCGATCGCGGCATTCCTGAGATCCGGCTCTACGATCGGGCGACTCAACAATCGCAGGTGCTGATGTCTGCTTATCAAGGGTGGCTGCGTCGTCCGAGCATTAGTCCCGATGGGCGATATGTGACCTTTGAGAGCAGCACTCGCGGACAGTGGGATATTGAAGTGCTCGATCGAGGTGCCTTTGTCGAGTTAGACATTCCCAACGATCGTCCGACTAACTCACCGACAACGGCTCCCTAGTTAGGTTTTGTGTGTGAAGCGTTTTGTTTTTTTGGGATTAGCTACCGTCACCCTGCTCAATGGCTGTGCAGGGGCGCAGTTGCTGCCGTTTCCGTTTGACCCGGGGGGGCGAAGTCTAAATAGTCCATTCTCAGACGTGTCTCCGCGCATGGCAGGTCGTTATATTGTGTTTGCGTCCGATCGTCGGGGCAGTCAAGATATTTATTTATATGACACTGTTGAGCAGCGGTTATTAGACTTGCCGGGGCTGAATGCTCTCGATCTGATGGCATCGAGTCCAGCAATCTCAGACAACGGGCGATATATTGTGTTTGCCGGAAGTCGGCAGGGAATCACAGGGATTTATTTGTACGATCGTGACTTTCGCCAGTTACGCAACTTGACCGAAAATATTCGAGCCGAGGTGAGAAACCCAACGATTAGCGCTAATGGAGCCACGATCGCGTTTGAGTCGAACGCTAGAGGACAGTGGGATATTCTACTTTACAGCCGTACCGGACAGCCGCTAGGAGTGCCCACAGATCCACAATGACGTAAAGTTTCATCTCAAGCCCAACCAAGTGAAGAAATCTTGACGAGCAAAGAACTCTAGAGCTAATAAACTGACAAAGCCAATCATGGCAAAGCGTCCGTTAATTTGCTCGGCGTAAGCAGTCCAACCGAAGGCGGGTTCGGGTCTATTTTGGGTTTCGATCGGCGTTTTGGATGGGGAAGTCATAACTAATTTAGATGAGAGTGATGTTTCTAAGATTGAGAATTTTTTGATGCTGCTTTGAATTTCTGGACAGATTCGATCAGCGATCGTACCTGTTTTGCCCCTTCAGACGGCTCAAACTTTGCTGGAAGCTTGCCGTGACTTAGCATTCGCAGCCCTAACGGGACAAGACTCATTAGTCCTTTAAGATCTTTAAGGCTGTTGCCCACGACCTGTAAGCCAAACTGCCGCTCATCAATCCAGCCGCCCTGCTTGACCAGATCAATTAGGACTTTACGGTGACGAATCGATCGGCTCGTCTGCCCATCGTTCCGCGCCAAAATCTCGTTCTTAATTTTGCCAATTTGATCCATCGGCGCAACTTCCATCGGGCAGACGCTGTTGCAAAAATAGCAGCGAGTGCAGCCCCAAACCCCATCGGTGCCTTGATTATAGTGATCGAGTCGGGCTTCAGTCTGGTCGTCGCGAGAGTCTGCCACCATGCGATATGCCTTGGCTAACGCGTGAGGACCGACAAACCCAGGATTGACTTCACGAGCGTTGCACTCAGAATAGCAAGCCCCACACATGATGCAGTTTCCAGTTTGGTTGAGTTTCGATCGCTCTTCTGGGGTTTGCAAAAATTCTCGCTCTGGGATTTGCCGCGCCGCTGTGCTGACATAGGGATCGACGGCTTTGAGGTTTGCCCAAAAACCCTGCATATCTACCACGAGGTCTTTGATCACAGGCATGTTGCCCATAGGAGCGATCGTGATTTCTGGAATTTCAGTAGTTGAGAACCGAGCCAGTTCACTGCCTACATTTTCTTTGCAGGCTAGCGTCGATCGACCATTGATTCGCATTGAGCAACTGCCACAAATCGTGTTGCGACAATTTTTTCGGAAGGCAAGCGTGCCGTCTTGCTCCCACTTAATTTGATTGAGACAGTCAAGAATGGTATTGCTTGATTCAACATCAAGCGTGTAGGACTCAACTCTGGGCGAAGAATCTTGATTTTGGCGGACGATTTTGAAAACAACTTGCATTCTAGAAACCAAAAACTGCAACTTTAAGGATCTGAAAGATACGGAATGAGAGAAACCGTAGCTAGAAGAGAGCGCTATTTCTCAAATAGATGGCTGCTAAGGTTAATAGCTTGTTACAGAAAAAACCGTTCTCTGATTTGCGAATATAGGACTGCTTATAGTAGCTATAATCAGCGCTTTTACAAGTCTTAGTCTAGCATCTCACCCAAATTGATAGAACCACTTGATACCTAAAAAAGAGCTTTGCAGCGAGAGATTTGGATCACTTTTTTCATGCAATCTCTCATGAAGCTAGGACGAGGTTAACGTCAGCAAGTTAAAATTGTCGGCTTCTGGCAGCGATCGAGAAAAGATTATTGACCTAACAAATACTCAATAAATTAAGCAAAAATATTGTGCAAATAGAGCAGATTAGAGATATATTTTATTAGGTCAAACATCAACCATTGACTCTAATTACCATTTCGGAAATCTAGGGATATTCTGTAGCAGATGACTGAAACTGCAACTGCCCCTTTAACAGGGAAGGCGTTACTTCAAAAAGTAAAAGAACTGTCACAGTTGCCGCGTCGGGAAAGGGCAAAGCGTTGTGGCTATTACACGGTTACTAAAAATAGTCAAACTCGCGTCAACTTAACAGATTTCTATCATGCTCTGTTGGAGGCAAGAGGGGTTCCACTCAGTCCAGAAGGGTCAAAAGATGGTCGGGGGCGAGAGCCGACTTATCGAGTGAGTGTGCATCAAAATGGACAAATTGTAATTGGTGCAGCCTACACCAAAGCAATGGGTTTAAAGCCAGGTGATGAGTTTGAAATTAAGCTGGGCTATAAGCACATTCATCTGATTCAAATTGATGCAGATAAAGCTGAGCAAAACGGTGCGATTGAGGATGAAGAAGAGTAAATTAGCGTAAAAGACGATCGCGCGATCGCTAAAATCCCTCATTTTCTAGTCTGCTTCATGCCTACCTTTGATCGGGTTCACCCATTTTTTGCATTCTTTGCGGAAGCGTCAGTGCCTGTGAAGGTAGGTCTTTTTTTTGCTGTTTGGATCGTGATTTGGTTGCCGATCGCGGTGCCTCTGGCGATCACGCTCAAGTGGCACCCGTTTAAGCCTTTAGAGATTCGTCAAAAGCTGCCGCTCGTTGCGTCACTTTATTTGCTGGCTCCGATCGTGCTTTGGGTAGCAGCTTGGGTTCAAAACGTTCCTTTCGCTCGCTATGGGCTGCCTTGGAATCTTGATCTTCTCATCTCAGTTAGTCGCGGTTTGGCATTAGGAACGATCGGGTTAGCCATTCTATTTGGCGTTCAAACTTTACTAGGCTGGATCGAGTGGAAATCAGAGAACTGGCAACAGGTACGATCGGTGCTTCTGCCAACGTTGTGTTTAGGAGTTTGGATTGGTGTCACCGAAGAACTGATTTTTAGAGGATTTTTATTGGGGCAACTAGAGCAGGCTTATGGGCTTTGGAGTGGCGCGATCGTCTCCAGCCTGATTTTTGCCCTGCTTCATCTGGTTTGGGAAGGACGAGAAAACATTCCCCAACTGCCGGGGCTGTGGCTGATGGGCATGGTGCTCTGTTTGGCGCGGATCGTCGATCACAATCAGTTAGGGCTTGCTTGGGGCTTACACGCAGGCTGGGTTTTTGGGATGGCAAGCCTAGACTCAGCCGACCTGATTCGCTATACGGGGCGCACGTCTGAATGGCTGACTGGTCTTAAAAAAAAGCCCCTAGCAGGGGCGATGGGGCTACTCTTTTTGCTAACGACAGCAGGCGTGTTGTGGGCAGTCAATTCGTAGCGTCAAAACTCAAACGCTGCCCAATCAAGTTCTCGATAATAGTGAGTCATGTCGTCGAATTTTTGAAGCTCGGCTCGATGCACCCAAAACTCTTGAGGCTGACCGTTTACCCACTGTTGATTAAAATCATTTAGGGCTTTGCTTAATCGATCGGGATCTACACCTGTCTCAACATCACCAAAATAGCCCAGTGTGATGTGGGGCGTAAAATAGTACTGCTGCTCGATTCCGATCGCGATCACACCCGGGTTTTGGTAGATCGCTCGGCGCAGTTTGAGCGCTCGATCGTAAGACTCTTCATCAGTCGGAGCCAAACAAAGTCCGATCGCCCGGGGCATCACCATTAACCCCAATGCCTGAAAGCGAATAGGTCTGTTTTGAGAGAGCGCCTGACTTTGCTGAAAACTGTCAGCGATGCGATCGCGCAACTGCTCCTCAAAGTCAGAATTCTCGCTAGCATGTCGATAGGCGCTGTCCCAGATTAAATCTGCCAGAGTCATGTGAAAGCTTTCGGGTGGCACCGAGAGCAGAAGATCTTTGCTCAACTGCTGCACCAATTGCGCTTGCAAAGGTTTCAAGCGATCGTAAAGAGCCGCATTTTCGTGATCGGCTGCCCCGCAAGGGGTAACAACCGTGTAGCCCGGAAAATCGACTGGTTGCCACCCTTCGAGGGGGTGCCGTTGAAACTTGGGCGACTCTTGAATATGCTGCACCTGCGACCTGTAGGTGTCTGGGAGCGTCATCCGCATCACCCGATTAAGGTAGGTCTGATAGTTTTCGTCCAATCTCGATCGCCTCGCGCTGTAAATCGATGTGTTTAAAAGTCCACCCTTAATCTAACGGCAA
>JBBRPT010000072.1:0-30896 GCA_038227635.1 Leptolyngbyales cyanobacterium
ATAGCGACAATACCATCGCACATTCAGCAAGATGATTTCTGGCAGAAAATGACACCATTTGAACAGGGATTGGGAAGCCATTTAGAATGAGGTCGGAGAAAAATGAGCCTCCTCACCTTACCATTCTTGCGACACAACCCTCTTTTCCGCCTTCTGCTGCAGCATCAACACGTCGGCATAACTCAGCACCTCGGCGGTCACTAACGATTGAGCGGCTTGCAATCGCACGATCGCTCTCGCGCCGCTCAGGCGCTCTTTGATCCGTTGATTTGCTTTGCGTTTGACTACGGTGACGTGGTGGCCTTCATGCTGCAATCGCACCGTTAGCGCCGCTCGCAGATGACCCATGCTGCGATTCTGCTCCACACCCATCTGGCTGTACACCTCCACATGGGGATTCTCGCTCCAAGCGTAGCTATCCAATCCAGCCGTCGGGTCGACGACATCCGGGCGCAAGCTGGAGCGAATCAATCGCACCGTCGTCGTCGTGCGCCGCTCCAAGTCATAACGAAACTGCTTGAGCGTCGTCGCTTGACTCACCTGAGCAAAATTACGACCCGTGGGAGCACACCAAACCCGCCGCTCCACCGGTTCTCGCAGTCGCACCAGAATTTGCGCCATGTCTGCATCATTGAGGGAGACCCCCATGAACAGGCCATAGACTCGTTGAAACACCCCTTGGATTTCTGCGGACAATCCTGTGGCCACAGAAGGGGTGCAGAGGATCACCTTCACGCCGGTCTGTTGTAGGTGAGGAATGAAGGCATCGGGCGTTTTCATGAACGCCTGCTCGAACTCTCCGCCACTGGTATCCGAGTTGATGTTGAATACCTTCTGACCCGTCAGCTCAACAATCAACTGCTCTAGCGTTTTCGCCAAGGCTTTCGAGTCCGTCGCGACCCAAATCATTTTTCCGGGTGCCAGTTCCTCGATGTCCTCGATCAGGTCGGCCACGATCTCCGAGCGGTCAGGGGCATCGTAAACGATCGCGGAGTAGCCGACCGGAGTGTAGTCATTGCGAATTAGAAAGACAGGAGACTCGTCGCCTCTCAGTTTGCGAAGGTAGCGCAGGGTGGCATCATCCAAGTCCGCATCGGCAAGAATGACTCGACCTGCCGCTTTGAGCAGTTCCTCCAGCCGTGCTAGGAGGGCTGGACGCTTGCCGTCTTGGTTGCAGATGGACGACTGGATGAGACAGCGCACCAGTTGTACCGCTTCATCAAGGACTAAGTCACAGCCCCGAAACTGCTCGGGGTCGATCGCCAGCAGGGAGGGCAGACACGTTGTAATGCGAGTGGCATAACCAGAGGCGCTAATGTAGCTGCCTTTTGCTCTGTCTAGGTCCCCTCGGTAGTGAGCAGTTCTGCCCTCTTGATCGACTAACCGCTCTGCCAGGTTGCGAGCCAGGGAGATGAGGTTGGTGATGGCGAGGAGTTTGGGGGAGTCTTGCGTCAGGGCAACGATCAGCTTGGTTTTCTCCGTGCCTTTCGCCGACTTAAGAGCGACGATCCCGGTTTGAGGAAGGGAGGGAAGGGGCAACTGGGTCAGGTGAGGAGTGTGAACTCGCAGCGAGGGCTTCCAGGTCAGCTTGCGCTCTAGCCGATTCCAAATGAACCACGCTTCCAGGGGTAAGGCTTGAGCGAGTGCGGCTTCCCAGGCTTGAGCACCGCTGCTGACGATCAAGTCATCGACTCCTTTCCCTTGATGACCGTCCCACTGGGCGATCGTCACGGTGCAGCCAGCGGTGCAGAGCAGTCCCCCTAACCGACCAAGGGCGGCGTTGACGCGATGGCGGGTGGCGGCGTTCTCGTCTTGGTCGAAGGCCAGCGTGATGGAACGACCCGGAACGGCAAAGCGTTGTAGGTCTGCAATCAGCTCGGGCTTGAGCTTGCGAATCTTCTCGCCAGCGATGCGATCGTAGACTAAGCACCCCCCATCCACGCCATAGAGGGCGATCGCGACATGGCCTTGAGTCAGAAGCGAGAGTGCTTTCTTACCGCCCTCGGTCAAGACAAGATCGATCCGAGGAATCTGCTGCACCCACTCCCAGAAGGAGTGAGTCTCGATGGGATCTGAGAGGGGTGAGCTAGGGTCAGTCGTCAGCGCTGGGTCTGCTTGGGAGACGAGAGGATCAGTCCTTTGGGCTTTGCCGACGGGATGCGGACTGAAGCCTCCAGGTCTGCTCTTGAGGGTGGATTGTCCTCTGGTCACAGCAGATTGCACCCAAGTTGGGAGGGCAGGAGTGACCCCAAAGCGTCTAGCAACCCTCACCCAGATTTCCAGGGTGACCGATGGGAGAAAGGCGCGTGCTCCCTGACCGACGGGAGTCTCATACTTGCGGGATTTCCCCTTTTTCTTGTCCAAGAGGGGACGGGCGAGTTTCGCTTGCCAAGTGGAACCGTCTTCGTTTCGAAAGAGGGCGGCGTATTGAGTCGTATGGGCTTGGTGAGGAAATCGGCTGCGCTGCCAGCCGAGGGCTTCATGAATCGGGTAGCTGACCTCTCCTCCCGGTAGGAGTTCAATGTCGCTGACGAGAGTGAGGGCGGCTTGAGTGAGAGCAGGAGTGATCGCGCTGCCTTGGCAGCACTCTTGCTGCATCTGTTGCTGAAACTGGTCGAGTGTCAGGCTGGACTTTATCGGTAGAGCGGCTGAATTAGGAGGATGAACGAGTGCTTGGGCAGGGGAAATAGAGGGTCGGCGCGGGGATGCGGTTGTGAAGGAGGTGCTCATGGCTGCACCTCCCGTAGAAAGCGATCGCTGAAAAAAGATGCCGCGAAGTCGAGGATGAGGACTGCCAACCCAAGAGTTTGTAAAGGTTGGCTTGTGCAGGGGTAAGCACTGATCTGAGGGGGTTGAAAGAAGTAATGAGTCAGCATGATTCTCTGTTTTTGTGGGCAAAAACAGAGACAAAGAGCGATTAGGACTGACTCGTGGAGTCAGCGAAACAGTCGATCCAATGGTGAATTTACCAAAGATTCAAAGCTCTCCGTCCCTGGTGTGGAGAGAGGGGAAGAGAACCATGTCCTGGTATGACTTAAAACTTCTCCAAAATAAGCAACAAAAAGTGTTGCCATCTGGGGTGAATAAACCATAATATAGGCATGGCACGTTGGGAGACCTAACAATCCGCTCGCCAAAGCTTTCAAGTTAGCGTCCCCGCCCCTCTTATTCAAACTAAATATTTAGCCTTCAAAGCCCTTTCTGTCTCACCAGTTAGGGTTTTTGGCTTCTAGGGTTCCTAGAACATCGGGGTCACTCCTTTCGTTTCAAGTGGGAAGACTGGGTGGATCATAAACTGTCCTGCACTGCGGTGAAGTGAGTCTAAGTGTATCAGGACATTTTCTCTGATCAAGGCTCGATCCATAACAAATATTTCTGTATTTTTGTCGCCTCCATGAGAGCGAAGTAATCGTGCTCGGATTGAACAAGAGGTAAGAGATTGAATCACACTTTCTTCTCTACTTCTTCGCGTTTAGTACCTGATAGCAATCAGTAGCAGCGCTTGAAACTGAGGCTTGGTTTTTGCTCTAGGACTGACAATGCAATCTCGCTCGTCATCTCTTAAACGATGGAAGCCGAGAGGAATCAATTTGACGAGTTCTAGCTCCAGGAAAAATGAGATTGAAGAATTAATACACTCTTCAGGGGGCACGGTAATTAGCTACCTATCGATCAATTCATAGAGTGTTCGTCCCCTTATCGTGAACAAGATACTCTTCAAGCCTCAGCTTCTGAGTTCCAATCGTCATAGACATGGCCTCCTATTTGCTTTTGTCTTCGCTGACAGAGGGTTTCTGCTTTTGAGTCTCCCATTGCTTAACTGCATCCTGGCAGATGGCATAGACCATATTGCTCAGGGTTCTGTGCTGTTCATCTGCCATTCTTTCTAGCTTTTGCCTGAGTTCCTCATCAGCTAGAAAGCTGATTCTAGGTTGCTTCGTCGGCATAGGGTTACTGAAATCTTCAGAACTTAGTACCCAATTGTGCCTTAAAAGCTTTGTAAGGAGGAGATTAAAGCGTGAGTGCATCATAGGTTCAGCATTTAATTACAAAGTGCTGAACCTATGCTACCATGCGTTCATGAAAAGAGCAGCTAGAGAACAGCTCACGAACATGAAGAGTTGCTTCTAGTCTTGCCTCAAACAGCTTTCAACCTAGACAGACCTAGCCCTTGACCTACTTTTCAGGAGAAATCAGCTCCATGATCACCCGCCAAACGGCATCCCCTCTGTGGCTCCCCAACGAACCAACCACGACCCCTGACCTCAACCGGCCAATCGTGGTCTTCGATGGTGGCAACCGCACCCTCAAGTGGATTGACCCAGACCATCAACCTCGCCTCATCCCCGCCTTCATCAAGTCCTTCGAGCCGGGATTTGATGACCCTACCCCCGACGACCACAGCGTCGTGATCAGCACAGGCCAGGATCACTTTTGCCTCGGTGCCGTTGCTCGTGACATGAAAGGCACCCCCGTCTTTCAAGACAACAAATGTGAGCTGGCGAAAAAGCTCGTCCTCGCCGCCCTCGAGCCGCACCCCGGCAGCAGCGCCGTCACGATCGACCGCCTCGTGATCGCCCTCCCCAACAGCCGCAACTCCACCGACCTCGCAGACCTCAAGCAGATCGAAGGCACCCACCAGTTCACCCGCAACGGTCAGCGGATCACCGCCGTCGTGCATCATGTGCAGCCGATCGACGAAACCCAAGCAGCCTACAGTTTTGCCATGAAGCGAGACCTATACCGCAGTAAGCGACAACTGAATGGCGTTTTAGACCTCGGCGGCGGGACTGGCATCGGCAGACTCTATAGCGTGGGCGGTTCCTTGATTCGCGAAGCCGATGCGATTCTCCCTGGTACCTATGACCTCGCGCGACGCATCAGCGCTCGGCTCACCCCGCAACTAGTCAACAGCCCTGACCTGTCCCAAATCATGGATGGCATCGAACGACGAGACTTTGCTTTAGGCACCAGCGGCGTTCAGTTCCAGGAGGCATTTGAGGTGTGCCGTGAGCAGTGGCTCTCGGACCTGCGAGCAGAACTGCGAACCCGCTGGAATCAGTGGATGAGTGAGATTGGAGAAGTGCTGATCGTGGGTGGCTCTGCGGCTCTCGCCCAACCGCTGGAGGACGTGACCAAAGGGCGGTTCAAAGTCGTGAAGCATCCGCAGATGGAGCGGTTTGCTCAACTGATTTCGCTCATCGGCATGACCACGGTGTAACCCCATGACCAGCCGCATTGTTTTAGACCGCGACACCCGCGCGCTCGTGGATCAGATTCAAGGGGTGACTAAAGCGAGTTCCCCGTCGCAAGCGATCGCCCTACTGGTGAGCCGATATGCCAAACACCTGCTGGGGACGTGGGAACTTGACCCCGCCCGATATGCCGACCCCGATCCCAAAGACTACTCAACCGGGATCGCAATGGTTGAACCTCGGCCACAACCGATTCAAGACTTTCGATTTGAGGAGCCCCTTTCCCTGTAAACGCTCAGGAAGATTTCGACCATGACTAAACCGATTCAGTACACCGTTCAAACCCCAGGGATTGATGCACTGACCCAGCAATACGGGGCCAGCCTTCAGGATCTCGACTTGCATGATCGCAACGCCCTCGTGCTGACGCTGGCTAGTTACTGCTACCTCAACGCCATTCCTATCTACAAACTGCACGGCGGCATTGACCTGAAGGTCAGCGCTGCCAGCGCCATTCCCGAAGATGACGACGTGACCACCGATGCCTTTGCCAGCATCCTCGACACGCTCGCGGACCTCACGCCTCACCACGCCAAGGGATTGATTCTGGCACTCTCGGACTTCTAATCAACCCCGCATCCCCTAACCCTAAGGAACCCCACCATGAAATCCTGGCTGCACCGCAATCCGATTACTGCTATTGGAGCCGCTATTCTGCTCGTGGGCTTTGGCTCTAAATTCGCCTCGGGCGACTTTCAGCAAGAGCAAGCAATGTCAGCTCAACTAACCGCCCAACGCCGCGCCGACGAAACCGTCAACCGTCAACTCGAGATTGCTCAAGAGTCCCGTCAACAGCGAGAAGAGATCGCCAACGAGCGTTACCAAGGCTGCAACGTGGTGGTCTCGTCTCACAACACTCGGCTCTTGACGGGCATTGACATTGGTAAGCCCGTCGCCGATGGGTCGCGTCCCGGGGCTTTTCTAGCAGATGGCATTGAGGTCTGTGACCAACACGGACTGACGGCCGTGATCAAAAACGGGGTTGCGAGTGAACCTGCAGTGACCGCTAATCGCGAGAACGTCAACGCTGCCTTGGCTCGCTTTGGCTACGACGGCAGCGACCACTCCAAGCTCAAATACTCTGCGCCGAAACAGTAATCTTCCCGCCCTCAACCCTATCCACCCCGCCAAAGGTCTCTGAACACATGGCAGTTCCCAGAAATACGCCGCCTTACCCCGAGACGGATCGACCGCCTCATTCCCGCCCTTCTAACCAAACCGCCTACACCCGACAAGACCTGAAGCAGCCCCAATGGGATGGGTTCATGCTGGCGCTGGCGGCCGCTCAACTCCTCGCTGCCAGCATCACGATTTGGCTGATCTGGCAATCGGTCGAAGTGTACGTCGGCATCGGCGCAGGGCTCGCTCGCACGACCGTCACCAGTCAGATTCCTCCTTGGCTGCACTGGTTCATCCACCACACCTACTGGCTCGGTGATTTTGTGGGCTGGCTCATCCGTGGCGGCGCTTCCCTCGTATCGATCGGGGGCATGCTCTTTCTCTACGCTCTGCTGCAAGTGGGCGAAGTTGCGCCTTTGCTGCTCGAAAACAGTCCCCGTACCCTGCGACGACTGATTGCGACCCTCACTCAGCAGAATCGGTTGACCATCACCGAGAAAGACCATCCGACGATCGCGTTTCTCAAAGAACGCCACAACCTCATTCCCACAGCTTGGGTCGATACCATCTACACGGCGAAGTGGATTGCCTACGGCATCGACTTTGCCCTTTGTCTTTATGCCTGTCCACCCATTCGCGGCGGCTGGTCGAAGCTGCGGCTCGTGTTAGCCGCTCCCACCCTGGCGGATTTCGATGTCAACAACGCCTTCAGAATCGCCATCACCTTGTTTGCGGTGGAGCTAGGCTTCTTTGTCTGGCTTTGGATTCGGCGGGGTCGTCATTTGCTCTCGGGTTCCGACTAATTGACCGACGTTCCCTGTCGCTTCTGGAACAGAACCATGTTTGCCTACCTCAAGACCCTCACCCCCGACGAACGCGCGCTCGAGATTGAACGAATTGAAGCCCAAATCAAAACGGACCCAGGTTCCCTGGTGACGATCTATCGGGATGCCGCGTTGCAGCAACTGGGCAAAGACAACGCCACCTCGATGATTGTGAGCATCACCGGAGTGGGCATCGGCTCCCTTCTGGCGGGAGCCTTCATTGGGTTTCCGATGGCTCTGACGGCAGGAGCCTTTATTCTCGCCCAGCAGTTTTGGAATGGCACCCACGCCAAGCGAGCTGCTAGAACTCTGATCGAAGATGGGCAAGACTTCACGCTCTATCTGGACGCCGAAACGCGGCGGGAGTATCAAGGCTTTGCTCAATCGGTCAAAGCAGGGGGAGGACAAGACCTCCCGCATACCCAACCAACCATTAATGTTGCTGCAGTGACCGTGCCTCCTGCCCAAGTCAATGATCCACCTGCTGCCAGTGCCGCTTTTTTGGGTTCGTCTCAACGTTCGGCACCGTCCGCCCAGCACTCCGAGAGTCCTCTGGCCTCTCCCATCGACTATCTGCTCGGCGATCGCCTGCGAACGGCGTTGATCATCGCAGTTTCAGGCGGTGGCAAAGACATTCTGCTCTCGAACGCCCTGCGCGTCTTCCTCACGGCTTACCCCAGATACACCATCGTGCTGATGGACTGCAAAGATGACTCCAAGGAATACGGCTATTACTTTGGCTTGCCTCACGTCACGGTTCATCGCTTGAACGTCGCCACGTCTTCCGATACTGAGATTACCCGTTGGGTCGATACCTGCTTGGATGAGTTCTTGACCATCCCAGAACGGGCACTGCTGATCTGCAACGAGGGCACGCTTATCCGGGCTAAGTGCAAGCGGTACATTGATGTGGTGGCAGGACTCGTGAGCTCTGGGGACTCGCGAGAGAAATATGCCTGGGAAGCGGGGCAGTCCGCTCATGTGGATGACTTAGGAATCAATGGAGCCGCGCGGTCCCGACTGCGACCCCTGATCATTGGGCTGCAAGGCGAAGAGATGCAGGTGGAAGCGGTGCTGGCGGCGAAGTTTGTGGCAGACACGGCTCGCAACCTAACCGAAGTCAAAACTCAAATGGCGCGCTCTCCCGTGAAGCGGGCGTGGTGTGACGGTCAGTTCTAGTATGCGATGCCGCAGCTGGAAAACTATGCCGGGTACGATCGCGATTCCCGTCAGTATCTGGCTGCATCAAAGTCAGCGATTGTCCCGGACGCGGCCAACCAGGGGGCTCGCTCAAGAAGTCCCCATCCCGATCCCCCACCCGTTGAGAAGCCACTGAACCCGGCTCTCCCAGACCCCAGTTCTATCGACCGATTTGAACAGCTGGCCGCTCAACTGACTCACGAATCTCAGACGAAGTTGAAATCCTTTGTGCTGTGGCTGGGGAAGCGCCAAGGCGAAGAAATTACCTTCAAACAGATTCAAGACAACTGGGCCAAAAACAACGGAGTGGGACGCGGGAAAGAAGTGCTGATGCCGCTGATCTATGTAGCCAAGTCCCAGCATCTCCTAACGTTTCTTCCGAATCGGAACTGGCGCGTCAATGCTTAGGTGCGGTGGTGCGGTGACTTGAGAGAAATGGGTGCGGTGCACGCTAGGTCAAGCACCTCAGCCATTACCGCACCACCAACCGCGGAAAACACCTCAGCCATCATCGCACTTCTGTAGAAATTAGGCTGCTTCACAAACTCCCACTCAAGTCAATAAAGAAACCGACGATCTTTAGCTCTAACCAATTGCATTGCTCCCCATTTCGTCTCTTCTCTCGCCACCTTATGAAGGTGGGTCAGCGAATGCAGTCACCCCTCAAGGTTTACCAGGAATTTGCTTTATGTCCCAGCCCAAGATATTGACTCATGACTCCGACCTCGCTTGGTTCGTCGGAGTACCGAAATGCCAAGAATTTACTCAACCTCAGTTCCACTTCGGCGAGCGCGTTAAGTGGGCTCATGAAGTGGACGGTCACAGATCCTATCGAACTGGGCGCATCTTCGGCATGACATTCACCCCAGCCCAGCAGTGGCAGTACGAGATTGGGTTAGATGTAGAGTTATCGCTTCCCGCTCAAGAAGAGGGCGAAGTGACGATCCCCGAGACAGATCTCACGCTCGTTCCAGATTCCCAATCCATTCGCCCCCAGCTTCGGCCTGAACCGGACTGGCGACTGACGCAGGAGGCAGCTCAGGCCATCGGGGTCTCCGCTGAGCAACTCCGCAAGCTGAGACGCAGAGGACTTTTCAAGTCGGGCTATCACTACCGGGATATCAGCGTTCCCGGTTCTGGCAAATCTCGATGGCAGTGGCATGTAGTTCGCTGCGGGAAAGCTTTGGAAGTTCCGTCTGAGAAACGACCGGTGCCGAAACAGCGCTTCTCACCGGCGCAAGTTGTCCCTTTATCGCCCAAAGCGGTTCTGAGCAATGCAACGATGAACTGATGGCATGGGGTCGTCTTGCCATCAACCACCGGATCGCTGATACCTCCGCTTTGCGTGCCCTGCTCATTTTGGAGCGTGAGCTAAAAAGGAAAGTACGTGTGACGAGAATGGTTTGATTTTTGCAGTAGTATTGAGTCAAGCCGGATTAGAGTTTTGCGCCTCCTACGAGGGGTGTTTCCGGTGAATCACGCGCGAATATAGCTTCTAGCTCTGCCAGTCGTTCCAGCGCGAGACGTACTGTGGGATTGGAGTATCTTTGGCTAAGTTTTCCTAATTGATAGGGGAAAACTAAGTCCTAAATTCACTTGTCCACTCACTCTACCGCCCTAAGAAGCTTGGAATCCGAGGCAGGCTATCGAAAGCACTTCTGATGTTTCAGAGCGGGATTGTGTCACTGCAAGAGTCAGTACATCAAGTCCTAACTTCTGGTGCAATTAATTATCTTGTAGCTTTGAGCTTTCACCCGGATAGCGGTCGCATCTGAACGAAATCCTGCATCAGGGTCGCGAGTGCTATTTTTCGTTAAGGATTAAATGGGGCGGTAAAGTACAATTTTAGTACTATCAACATTTTGAATCTCTCTAACTCTTACTACGTAGATGATTCCGAAAACTAGAATGTCTTCTAAATAAGACATTCTAGTAGATTATTTGAGAATAATTGATGATGTCTGAATTCTTCCATTTAGTGTGTAGCAACGGTTTGCTAACTTTGTGGGCTAGTTTAGTGTAATTAAATGATTCAAGAAGACACTAAATATGACATTGAATTAGTAAAGCTTTAGTAATGATTATCTGAATTACATTTCAATATCTCACGAAATTCCAGCATTAACTTGTAAGCGGAAGTTTGAACTATCAGCAGCTAAATGGGTCTTTATCAATGCATCGCCCCTTTGCTTGCGTGTATGCTTTATAGACACTACTCAAGCGCTAAAATTCATTCAAGTTACTACTTTCTAGAAAATAGGCTCAATCGTTCACTGATGGTAGCCTTGGTGTTAGCTACATCTAACAGATGTTGCTTAAGATAGGGTTGTGATTGATCTCTGAGGGGGTTTAGGACGATTAGGGTTGGCCATCGAAGCTTGGGCAATCCTGAGGCCCTCCTTCATGACAATCAGCCTGTGGTAATACTCACGATGAACTTCCACGGTATGTCCCATAAATTCTGCGGCTGTCTCATCGGGGAAACCAAATATCATTGCTCTTCGAGCCCAGGCGTGGCGCAGTTTGTAAGGGGTGAAAGGAATCTTAAATCTTTCAAAGGCCATTGTGACCTCAGTACCGATTTTGGCTAGGGTCGTTTTCTCTAAGTCAAGCTCAACATCGGGGAGTTTGGCAGTCCTTAAATTCCACTCCGGATCATCAAACCACTCAGGATATAAAGCGGCCACGGGATGAAACCCCGTTTTTGTTTTCTCGGTAACTTTAAGGACTGCGATGCCCTCGTGTATCCGAACCTCGCTGCGAATTAAGAAAAATATTTCATGATTGCGCAGTCCAAAGATAGCTTGTAGGAGATAAGCCGTCCGCCACTCCGGATCATCAATTAAATCGAGAGCCGCCAAAATTTCTTCATCGGTCGGCAACGTGTCTTCATCGACCGGTAAAACCTTGTACCCCTTACCTAACTCTCTCAAATCAAGATGTGTCTTAAAATCTAAAAACTCAAGGAATTGCTTAAGTTTGCTGCAAAGTTTTTCGCGGCTAGAAGTTCCCTCCTTAGTTTTGTGATGAATCACATCTGAAATAACTTGGTCTGTCAAGTATTGGTCCAAAGGAAGTTTATTCAAATACTGAGCCCAATCTGTTTTCCAAGCTTCCGCTCGGCTGACCTTATTTTTTCGTAAAGCCAGGAAGTGCGCTTTAAACTTTGCAACCTGTGCCCCGATCACTTCAGTTTGAGTAACACGAGCTTTGCAGGGACGACCGATATATTCGTCCCAGATTTTCCAAGTAAACTTTCTTCGAGAGAGGAGGCTGTTTAACTCAAGGACATCTTTGAGCGCTTGTTTTAATCCTTCCTGGTCAGCCTTAAGCCCCAGTGTAATGGTCTGTTGATACCACTCAGTACGCCCCGATTTGGGGCGAGGCGGGAGCGTTTTCCTAATCCTTAGACTATTGCCTGCTAAATCAATTCTTGTCCGAATACCAAAAGCTTCACGTAGATAATCATTTGTCTTCTTCACTCTACGTTCAGCAGGTGTCCCCCTAGAGCCTTGAATTATTTGTAGATTTGTCATTGTATTATCGAATCGCCTCAACAACTTCTGCGAGCAGCCGCATGGAATTGTCGAAGCGATTTGTCTTCGCATACGGCTGGTAAAGACCGCCTCTACGCAAGAGAGAAGAATAGGAAAGCGGTATATTTAAATATACACTAAGTTTGTGGGTTTTACTAGTTCTCCTGAAATGAATTTAGGTCGAGCCTGACCGTCCTGGGGTGGCTTCTATGCTTCGCCTCATCTTCTGAAGGAGCAAGCACTTGACATGAATAGAAGCTTATCCTCTGATAGAAGTTATTGCTGCAGTGATACTTTTATCATATTAAGTGTGATAGAAGTATCGTTAAACGATAGGCCTTAATTCCTCTTTTGTAGGCAAAATGATCGAGTCTGGTGCAGCTGAGGGAGAGTTTAAGGAGTACTGGGAGCGCTTTGCTGCCCACCTGAAGCAATTAGAGCGCAGTCCGCTCACGGTCAAGAATTACCATGCGGATTTGAAGGCCTTTAAGCAATGGTTAAACACTTCTGAGCCTGCGCTACCTGGTCTCACACAGGTAAGCTCGAAAGAGCTGAGACAGTATCAGGAGTTTTTGTTAAACCAGCAAAAATTGAACCCTCGCAGCGTGAATCGGCGAATGGGAACATTGAAGAGCTTTTATACCTGGTTGCAGCAAACTGAGAGGTCAACCAAATTTCGATTTCCCAAAACGCCTGACCCGGTTAAAGCAGTCTCAGCTGAACGACCGAATTCCCTAACCCAGGCAGAACAACAGAGCCTGCTTGAAGCAGTGCAGCGAGACCAGAACCTGCGCGATCTCGCAATCGTCAAGTTGCTTCTATATACAGGGATACGTGTGGGAGAACTGTGTCAGTTACGCTGGGCAGATATAGAGATTGAGGCTAAAAAAGGTGTGTTGCTGGTAAGGCAGCTAAAAAGCTATCGAGATAAGAGGATTGTGCTGCCTCCAGAGGTCTGTGCTGCTCTACTTGATCTGGGTTATCAAACACAAGCAGGCAGCCAAGCACCTGTGTTTGTCGGGCAGAGAGGAGGTATGACGTCCACAGGGGTGCGGGATGTCCTTAGAAGATATGGTCTGAAAGTTGGTCTGGAAAATCTTAATCCTCAGATGTTGAGAGTTACTTGTGTGACTAGGCTGATGGAGCAAGGGATAGATCTAGCAGATGTTGCATACTTGATGGGAGCGAGCGCAGAAATGATGCTGCATTACTATGAAAGGCTATCACCGATAAGAGAAGCGCCACCTGAGTAGGACTAGCGGGCGCATTTGAACAGAAAGTTACGGTTCTGACTGAAAGCCTTATTCCGTAGAGCTTTCATCTCCTGTAAAGGCAACAGCTAGAAAACGACCGTTTTCTTTGTGCCGAGCTTTTTGACGTTATGAGGTCTTATCCCTCATTTGTCACTCTTGCTAAAGTGAAATCTGGAACCTGTTCACAGCGCAGCTTTCCTATTGTGACGACTCGGGAATGACTAAAGAGCAAAACGTAGATACAGTAGGACTTTCAGTTTTTGCCTCTGCCAAAGTGACAAAGGAGGGATTAATCAGCACAAGAAAACTCATCAAGCAAGCAAAATCAGGTTACATGGTCAGCTCTAAGTTTCCTGACGCACTGAAACCGTAACTTTCTGTTCAAATGCGCCCGCTGGCCCATAGTGGGAGACAAATCCATTTTTTGAGGCTAGAGGGAGTGGCTTCTAGGACAGGGGTATAGAGATCACCAGGTTTTCCCTCTTTAGCGGTAATAATTGAGTCAATCAAAATTTCTAGCTGCCCTCATCATTGCTATGGCCTCTTCCAATCCAGATACGCAAACGATTCTATTTCTTGCCGCTAACCCGAAGGACACAGGTCGCCTGCGGCTGGATCAGGAGCTACGGGACATTGCCGAAGGGCTGCAACGGGCCCAGAAACGAGACCAGTTCAACTTAGAGCAACGCCTGGCAGTACGTCCCCGTGATATTCAACGCGCCATGCTTGATGTGAGTCCGCAGATCATTCACTTCTTCGGGCATGGAGAGGGAGCGCAAGGGCTGGTCTTTGAGGATGAAATCGGCAACACCAAGCTGGTAGACGGGGCTGCCCTAGCAGGACTCTTTGAACTGTTTGCTGATCAGATCACCTGTGTGGTGCTGAATGGGTGCTACTCAGATGTGCAAGCAAAAGCGATCGGACAACATATTCCCTATGTCATCGGTATGAACCAAGCGATCGGGGATAAAGCAGCAATCGCCTTTGCTGTCGGCTTCTATGATGCGTTGGGGGCCGGTCGCCCGATTGAATTCGCCTACAAGCTGGGTTGTGCCGCGATTCGCCTGGAAGGCATTGCCGAAAACCTGACTCCCGTGCTGCTCAAACAGTCCACCACAGGCGACGCCACCGTTCAACCCAAACCGTATGAGTCTACCCCTCCAGCTTCACCGGCTTCCACAGCGAACGAACCGATCGAGGTGTTCATCTCCTACTCCCATAAAGATGAGGACTTAAAAGACGAACTTTACATCCACCTAGCCAACCTGACTCGACAAAACAAGATTCAGCCTTGGCAAGACCGGGCGATCGAGGCCGGCACGGAATGGGATGCGGAAATCAAAGCCCGGCTGGAGTCAGCAGGTGTGATTCTGCTGCTGATCACGCCCCGCTTTATCGCCTCTGAGTACTGCTTTGACAAAGAGATGCAACGGGCGATGGAGCGCCATGCGGCAGGAACCGTACGTGTCATTCCCATCATCATGAAACCGTGCGATTGGCAGGATACGCCTTTCAGCAAACTTCAGGTGTTACCCAAAGATGCCAGACCCGTCACCTCCTGGAGCGATCAAGATGAAGCGTTGCTGAATGTAGTGCAGGGGATTCGGAAAGCAGTGGAGTCCCTGGCAAAAAAGTAGACCGTCCTCAGCCGAGCGATCGCACCAACCTGAAGGACATGAATCGAGAGGTGCAATCTTCAGCTTCATTCAACCTGGAGCCTCCCTTCATGTTGACTCAGCCAGACCTGACCAACTCCAAACTCAAGTATCGTGAAGAGGTCAAGCGACATACAATTTGCGGTGAAATATCTCCCGGAGGACGGGCCATCTTAGACATATTTCGCTCACAGTTAAGCTTACCGCTTGAAGCAGCCGCAGAGATTGAAGAGCAAGTTTTGCAATCATTGCGGAAGTATCAAAAAAACTTACAACAGTACCGAGCCGTCTTCATGGCAGAAATTAAGCGAGAATATCCGCTAAGCCAAGCATCACTCACTGTGCTAAAGGATTTACAAACGATCTTAGGGCTACAAAAGGAAGATACAGTACCGATTGAGAATGAAGCGATTTTAGAAAAAGAGAAACTGGAGCAACTACATGTACAAGCAACAGAAAAGGAATTAGTCATACAGGGTCTCAGAGAGGAGATCGCTCCTATTGAGAAGCAGTTAATTAATGAAATTGATTCAAATTTACGTACAGCAATCAACTGGCTCTACTCTCAGCAAGATTTCCTTGTAAAAAGGGCTTGTCGAGAAGTGCAGAAAGAGAACCCGCAACTGAGTGAAGATGAACTAGATGATTTTTCCTTCCAGCTTGAGCAATATTTGGACTTAATTCGACGTGCCATCGTCGCTCAGAGCAATAATCTTCTACAAGAGCCTCATCCACCGCTGCTGCCCAACATTAGTCTTTACATGCAGGCTTTGGAAATTGTGAAAACGAGAATCCCTGAGGACATGCATGATAGAGCGAAGGTCGAATTAAAATCTCGCTTAGATTATCTTAAGGCTAGACTTTAGAAGAACAAGCTACGACTGATGAGCTTATCGATTTATATATCTTTCAATGTTTGCAACTTGTTCTTTTAACTGACCGACTTTCTGAGCAGGTGAGATAATTTGATCCACAATCGTTCTTGAATCTTGAATTTTCTTTCTCAATGCATGAAGCTTATATTGTTCTTCATGCAGTTCACGGGATAGTTTTTCGTACTGTTCTTGTAACGTCATTATTCGGAGTAGAGTAGGTAGGCTTGTTTTCTAACTACTCTTTCTCACGAAGACTTGGATATCCGGCTTATATAGATAAAGTTTCAGTTTTCTAGGTAAGGTTAAGTCAAGATTAGGCTGAATCGTAGCAAAACTTGCTGCTGGGTTCAACTATTCTTCTTCAAAAAATTTATTTGTTCTTGAACTTGCCTTAGATCCCGTTCTGCCTGCTGCTCCTCCCTTGTAAGTTGTTCTAGTTTCTCCCCAAGCTCACCTTTACTGACGCTCGATTGCGCTGCTTCCTGCTTAGACATGTAATTCCTCTGGTTCAAATAGGATTATTTAATAGTACATGCGTTCTAGCAGTTATCCGGAATAGAGATGAGGAAATTTAAGGTTGCTATTGACAGACTGTGTGAGGCGAAATCACCTGGACTTCAGGAGCGATCGCATATTATAGACAGAAAATTCCTCTGAATTCATCGGTTAATTTTTCTACATGGCTGATGCGACTTCCAACGAAAGCGGTGAGATCGACTTTCGGCCCTACCTGCAATCGACCAGTCAGCACTATCAACAGTGGTGTACCCTCTACACGCTGACCGATGCAGAAGGCAAAGAGGAACTAAAACATCAGGCTGTCACCTGGGATGCCTCTTTTGACTTTGACTTGACAGTGCAGGTGGTTCAGAAGCAATCGGCGCCAGAGGCAGAAGAGCCTGGCCCAGATGGTTCCAGTCCTCAGGGAAAAATTGAGCAGTTGCCAGTTTTAGAGGGAATCAGCAAGTATGCGGACGACTGTGTTTTGCTGGTAGGTCGTCCGGGCTTGGGTAAATCAACGGCGTTAGCGCGGCTACTGTTGGAAGAATGCAGTTCCGCTGCTGAGACTGATCGAGAGCAACCAGAGCAAATCCCAGTCCTAGTGGAACTCCGCTTCTGGCAAACCTCGATCGTTGATTTAATCCGCAACTTCTTTGGACGACACGGCCTGTATCTGAACCGCTCCCAGACCGAGCATCTGTTGTTTCACAATCGGCTGCTGTTGGTGGATGGGCTGAATGAATTGCCCTCTGAAGCTGCCCGACAGGACGTTGCCAAATTACCCCGGGATTACCCCAACGTGTCCGCTATCTTCACAACACGAGATTTGAACCTGGGGGAAGATTTTGGCATTGAGAAGAAGCTGGAGATGCAATCGCTGACGACAGCTCAGATGCAAGACTTTGTGCGATCTCATCTGGAGGATCGGGCAGAACTCACGGCAGTTGGGCGATCAGTTGCGGGAATTTGGGAAGACACCTCTGCTGCTGTGGATGCTGTGTAGCCTGTTTAAGCAAATGGGGCAGATCCCCACCAATTTGGGTGGCGTGTTTCGCGCTTTTACTCAGAGTTATGAGCGCAAGTTGAAACACGATGTTGTTCCCGAAAGTGATCGACGCTGGTGGTCAGAACTTTTGCAAACTCTGGCCTTTGCCATAATGCACAGCCAACCTCTTTCTACATTGGAGTTGCATCGTAATCACTCGGTTCTTGATGTGAGTTGCGCGTTGCCATTTCTAAAACTAAGGTTTACCAGATTTTTGTTGAATGCTTGAAGCCTAAGGAACCCCAGCCTGAAGGCGCAGCTCGGAAATGTTTGGATGATCTGGTGCGGCATCACCTGATTCAGGCAAATGGGGATCAGATCGAGTTTCGCCACCAATTGATTCAGGAATATTATGCGGCTGAATATCTACTCAAGCGCGTTGAGCAGATGTCGAACTTGATGCTACAGCAGCAGTATCTCAATTACCTGAAGTGGACCGAACCGTTGGCGCTGATGCTGGCGCTGTTAAAAGATGAGGGATTGGCAAGGCGAGTCGTCATGCCATCGACCATATCTTGAGCCTTGTTTTTAAGCCGGTCGCTACGGGAACAGCAGATACAGGGAAATAGCCTTAGCGTGATTTTCTGTACGGCTACTCATTTAACCCCGTAAAAAAAACCAAAAAAACATTTGCGATTCTTCAGGTATTTTGCTATGAAGGACTAAATATAAGACTATTACTCCAATTGAGCGAAATGCAACTAACCGGTAAACAGCGAAAACAGCTACAACAAGCATTAGTCAGTGCATTTCCAACTCATGGCAAACTGGTTCAGATGGTCAGCTTTCAACTTGATGCAAATCTTGACACCATTGCTGGAGGGCAAAACTACCTCGAAGTGGTGTTTAACTTGATTGCTTGGGCTGAAGCTGAAGGACGACTAGAAGATCTCGTCACAGCAGCACGATTTCAGAACTCTGGCAACTCATCTTTACGTGAATGTGCCGAACAACTGGGATTCTCTCAACCAGTTGTAGAGTTAGCCACATCTCCTAAAACGGACGCTCCTTTACAAGGTAATGCTGCTCTTCAGACGCCGACAGATTCTAACCTTCAAAGGGTAAACCAAGCCAGCGCAGCAACCGCACCGATTGAGATCTTTTTTTCCTACTCGCACAAAGATGAAGAACTCCGCGACGAACTGGCAAATCATCTTAGTATGATGAAACGCCAGGGAGTTATTGCCGCTTGGCACGATCGCGAAATCACTGCTGGTAGCAACTGGGCTGGAGTAATTGATGCTCATCTCAACTCGGCTCAGGTCGTTCTGTTATTAATTAGCTCTAATTTCCTTGCCTCTGATTACTGCTACGACATTGAGCTAGGGCAGGCAATGGAGCGTTATAAGGCAGGAGAAGCAATTGTCATTCCAATCATTCTCAAACCTTGCGACTGGACTACTGCCCCCTTTGGTAAGCTGCAAGCCCTACCCAAAAACGCTCTTCCCGTTACCAAGTGGGTAGATCGAGATGAAGCGTTCTTAAACGTTGCTCAAGGGATTCGTGCTGCCATTAAGAAGTTTAGAGCTTGGTAACTTACTTTTCTAGGGTGCTCTCACAGGAGTAAAATGCTTTGATACTTTATTGCAGCGCTCATCACCCCTTTTGAGAATTGATTGATTTGACCTAAAAATTAAGTAATGCACTGCTTAGAGAACAGGGAATGAAGTTGATAAAACTAACAGGTTCACAGCGTGCTCAGTTTCGAGATGCGTTGCTTAGTGCTTTTCCTACGCAGGACTCACTAAAGCAAATGGTCAATACGCGGCTAGAGGAAAATTTGGCTGCGATAGCAGGTGGAGAGAACTATAAAGATGTCATATTCAATTTAATTACTAATTGGGCTGAGCCTAATGGTAAACTCGACGATCTACTCACTGCAGCTCGTACAGAAAATCCGGGAAATTCTGAACTACGTGAATTTGCAAAACAAGCAAGAGGGGAGCTAGTTCTCAATGATAGGGAACAGGGAGAAATTTCTGATGAAGTAGCAGATCAGACGAAATTCTCTCTTAAATCAAGAGTTGTTAGGTCGTTATTTGCAAGTCTTGGAGTACTTGCGTTAATCGGAATGGTTCGTACTCAAGGAGGGTTTCAAACTGCTGAGCTGGCTACTTATGACTTTTTTATGAATAAACGCTTCCCTGAAAATTGGGATGAGAGAGTTGTAGTGATTGGAGCAAGTGAAGACGATTTAGCAGAACTCTTAAAGAATGATGAAATACCGGACCAAACGTTAAATAAACTTTTGGATAATCTGGTCAAAAATTATAAACCACGAATAATTGGTTTGGATATATTCCGAGATCGTCCGATAGGACGACCAGAATCCCCAATCACGGCTTCTACAGAACATGATGATTTAGTCAGTTATATCAAACAGCATGAAGAGATAGTTGCTACTTGTAAAAATAAAAAGAGCTTAGCTATACCTGGTGTTAAACCGCCTAAAGATATCCCTTCTGAGCAATTAAGCTTTGGCGATGTTGTAGGAGATGAGCAAACAGGAAAAGAAAATGAGCAAACAGAAAAACCACCAATTCGCCGACAACTTCTGCGTATGCCTCCTGAAGAAAAAGCTGCTTGTACAGCGGAATACGCTTTGAGTTATCAGGTGGCTACCAAGTATTTACAAGCAGAAGGCTATGCTCCTAATTGGAATAATAACTATTTAACTTTTGAGAATAAGAAGAAAGGTTTGATGATTCCTATAAATCCTATGGGTGATGTTTTTTGGACAGAGAAGGGCCCTACTGTCGGTTATCAAAATTATGATCAAGCAGGATATCAAATGTTAATAAATTATCGTGCCATTGATGATCCAAAAAAAAATCCTGAAAGGCTTTCTCTAGATAAATTTTTGTCGAATCAAGCAAAAAATCAAGCTCCATCAGTTGACGAGAACTTAAAGAGAAAAATTGAAAATAACATCGTGATCATTGGCTACACCAGCAACGAAGGAGAAAATAATTCGGATATCCATTACACTCCCATTGATCCAAAGATGCCAGGGGTCGTTTTACAAGCACATATGGTTAGTCAGTTAGTTAGTGCTGTCGTTGGCGGTCGAAAGCTTATTTGGTACTGGACTCCGGAGGTGGAGGCTGTATGGATCTTGGTATGGGCTTTTCTTAGTGGTTTTATGACCTGGCGTACTCAATGGCGATGGTCTTTAGCTTTAACTTTAGTTATACCTTTTCTACTATTTGGCATCTGTTGGGTGTTTTTTTTGCAAGCGGGTTGGGTGCCGTTTGTTCCTACAGTTCTAGCAGTGGTCTTCACAAGCGGTGTTCTTTGGGTGGCTGATTGGACGCCTAAATGGGTGCGAAAGCAAATACAAGTACTAAAGTCTCGCTCATGATTAAGATCAAGTCGTTGTTGTATCGGTTAGTGTCTAAGTTAACGGTCGCACTCCTGATAATTAGTGTTTTCATATATGCTATGCCCGTTTATGCTGAGATTGTTCCTGTAGCTAGTACTGCTAACATTCCCTACTCTCAAACGCTAAACAGGGACTTTCAGTCTGATGAGCAATTACTAATTTCCCAAAATAGCAAGAGGGCTTGCTTCTTCTTCGTCTTCTGCATCAACCGAAGTAAGACAATCACTAGGCCTTCTCAAACTCGCAATGCAGTCAGGCGTGGCCAGTGTAGCAAATTTGATAGCTCTCTCAGGGCCTTAGTACCTGTCTTACAGCAAGATCCAAACCAGGGTGCAGTAGAGCTACCAGACAATCTACAAAACTCCATTGGCTTTACAGCTAGCGATGATCCAAAGTTTTGGTTTTATATTCCTAGTTTTCAGAAGAAAGTTAAGGGTAAAGAGTCAACTTCTCAAGTCTCTTTTGCAGAATTCACTTTACAAGATGAAAGTGGACATCTACTTGAGCAACCAATTCCTATTCGTTTATCTGACGAAAGTGGTATTGTGAGCTTTCAATTGCCTTCTCGTGAGGAATGGTTGAGAGCAGGTCAATCCGCTTCAATGTTCTTTTCTGAGCATGGCTGGCTCAAGCCTAATCAACCCTACCATTGGTTCTTCTCAATCTTGTGTGCCCCTCGCGAACCATCCAAAAATCCTAGTGTTGACGGCTGGATACAGTGGCAGGCCTCTACTGCTACTGAACTTCATCACAGCCTATCTTCTGCCAATTCAGCAAAACAGATTGAGATTTATGCCAATAACGATATATGGTACGAAGCGGTCACACAAGTAATAATGTCTCGTTGTAAAAACTCACAAGATCTGAAGCTCAAGGAATACTGGGATCAACTACTAGAAGAGGTCGGATTGAAGCAAGATAAACAGATCCTTTGTAAACCGGAGCAGCAATTACAAGTAGCTTATGATCTCCTTGCAAGGCGTTGAAGTAGCTAACGCCAATCTCCAACTAAAAGATAAGGTGCCCACTGAGACGGTTTGTAGATATTAGACTTATCTGTTAGAAGACTCAGCATTGCTTGCCTTAAAGCCTCAGCTTTGGTTTTCCGCTTATTAATCAACTCAGTATAAAATACCTCAATCAATTTTGCTGTGGCAGGATCATCAATATTCCAAAGTGACGCAATCGCGCTTCTAGCGCCAGTTCTTACAGTCATGCCTGCAATTCCTAGAGTATCACGGTCGTCGCCGCTAGCTGTTTCACAGGCGCTCAGAACAAGCAGATCAAGCACATTGTTGTTAGCCTCAAATAAACTCTGAAGATCTTTGAAGTAAACTCTTCCACTACCACTGACTATAAATGTTTGATTTTGCTGAAATTGGTCTTGTTGGAAGTTGAACTCTCCATGAGTTGCTAGATGAACAATATTGTAGTCAGATGACTTCAGAGCCTTTTCGAGGCTATCCTTATTAAAGTTTTCTCCGATTAGTATCTCAGAATTTCCAACAATGCTTTTAACTGCTTGGACTTCTTTTTCAGCATATTTTAGGCTACTGAATCCCTCCTCACTATGCTCTACTTTTGTTAATCCAGCAATGAGTGCTTTATGACTTTTTCGAGGTTTATCTACTAGCAGTTGAAGACGAGGAGAAACGGCGATTGCATATTTCTGAACTAAATACTCTTCTCCGTTGTAGAGCGCTGCCATTGGAATGCTTCGCAGAGCGCCATCCGGAATAAATAGCAAGGTTTTAATGGGAACTTTGTTTGAGCCCAGTGACTTCTGTTGTTCAGCCGGTACAATAAACTCTTCAGCTGGTCGAATTAGCCAGTTATAGATTTGTCTGGATGCTTTTCTGCCTTCCTCAGAAATGTAAGGTTGTTCTAGTGAGTATCTCAATTCTTTTAGCACCGCCTCAAATTTTTCTTGAAACGTCTTAAAGTTCTGTTCTTTAAGCTCTTCCTTTAAGAGAGAGGCTGAGTAGTGCTTCAGGCTACGTCTTGAGCCTTCCTCAGGTATTGAAATGATAACTTCCAAGCGGTCTTCTAAAATAATTGGATAAATAATAGCAGCTGAACGATCCTCGTTTGTAAGTTCTTCAGCTGTCTTAGTTAATTTGATCTCACACTTAAGAAAGTTCTTCAGCTCTGCTAACTGTAGCGATTCGATTAAGTCACGTGCTTTCTTGATGTTGGCTTGTTTCTGCTGCTCATCTCCATCAGAACCTAAAAGTAAACCTACATATTCTCGGTAGACAGGACTTACATCATCTCGAAAAGAAAACTGCGTTCTAGAAGGAGCTGAAACTAAATTATTACGTATAGTATTGAGAGTCTGAACCGCTGTATCATAAGCAAGGATTGCGTCCTGATCCTTCCCATTTAATTGATGAATACGTCCTAGTTGCCACTGCCACTGATAATCTTGATAGGCAGCATCTATTTTTTCACTAATAGATGACGTGATTTCTAGTGCTTTCTGGGTACAGTATTGAGCGCGTGATAGATTTTCCTTTGAATTAGCAGACAGATGTACCTCATGATCCTGATCTAAACACGACCGGGAAAAAGATATATCTTCTTTCAATGGAGTTGCACTCGAAGCTTTATTAGCAGAGATATTGTGCGGCATCTTTGAAGCCTTCTCATACCACTGTCCAATGAAGCCTTGAGCATAAGCTTTTGCCAACAAATAATTTGGCTCCAAAGGATTCTTAGTTTCTGCAAACGCTTTATCTAATGCTCCTTTAAGGAGTAAATTTACACAGGTAGTAGATTGCCAGGAAGGGCTTTGACATGCCAATGTAGCATCCGGATTCTCTGTAAACCCTAGAGCACTCCGAATTGAGTCATTTGTGATGAGGCGAATCAAACTACGGGCAGCATTAAGTTGAATGTAAACTGATCCTATACCTTGAGTTGTCTGCAATTGACTAATTTTATTAGGAGTAAGAATGTCATTAATTTGACCTTTTGTATCATCTACCCATCCTTTTAGGTAGTTCTTCGTAGCATCTTTTTCTTTCTCGATCGTAGGCACCCAAATTTCTTTTTTTAATTGCTTTTGAGCTTCTTCCAGCCATTGCACAACATCAAGCGATAAGCTCAAATTCTTGAGAGACTGTGGAGCGATATTTGAGGATTTACCATACATTTTTGACACAGATCCTGCAAACTTTAATGCACATTCAAGGTCGTCGAAGTCTCTTGTCCTCATGTAACGATCACGCGTCTGATAAAAACTTTCGCGCATTTCTTGCGCGTTTCCGCCAATCACTTCTTCTGAATCTTTTGAAAGTGCTTTTTTACAAAGTGATTGCTCATTCTCACTACTGGATTGTCCACCTTCTGCTAACTTTGAGGAGTGGTTCTGGAGAGTTCCTACTGAGCTGCTTTGAGCCACATGAATTGGCTGAGCAACTACGTGAGCTTCAAAGAATTCGTGTACTCCTAAGACAACTAAAATTCCCAGTAAAGCTAGAACGATTAGATGAATGGCTTGACGGTTTGACATACTTTATCTTAGAGATTGCGAAGTAGCTGATTCAGAATTAGAAAGGATACATCGGTTAAAATGCTAATATGCCTGAGACCGTAAAGTAAGTACCTTGTTTCGGAAGGCTATTGCCTTGGAAATCAGTTGTGACTAGAGGAATGCCGAAATCGATACGAGCTTTGAAGCGATCGCTCAATCGAGCTTGTAGCCCGACACCCGTCGACCAAAGCGGTGGAATCTTTAACTCATCTTCTGCTTTACTACTATTTCCGGCAATACTAAAGTCAACAAATGGAACAATTTGAATCACCGCTGGTTCATTAAACAGCTGAAACCGTAGAACAGGTAGCTGTAACTCCACCGATGCATACACACCGTTATCTGCTAGTAGGAAGTTCTGACGATAGCCGCGCAGACTATCCTGTCCGCCGAATGCAATCTGCTCTAAGACTGGTAGAGGGCCACTCGCCAGTTGTGTGTTAACCCTTGCCAGAAAAAGAGTTTCGGGTGCTAGCAGTTTAGCCAACTGCCCCTGTCCTCGAAAAATTGCAAATGTTTCTCCAGGACCAGCATTAAAACCAAAACTGACTTCTCCCCGCATCGATAGTACTGAGCGAGGTTTGCGAAGCGTCCATTCTGGCGCGACTCGCAACGTAAAGACTTTAGTTCTACCTGTAATATCTGCATCTCGTGAGAGAGGTAAATCGATTCCCAACAAAGAACTCTTACTCTGTTGCCAAGAGCCAGTAAAGTTCCAGGCAAATTCGCTTCTGCTTCCCGGTGGAGCATTTGAATTGCGGATGTTCACATCAACATATGCTGAGTCAGTGTTGATGTCTAGTTTGTTAAAAGGGCGTTCAATAATGTTGTTCCAGGTACGACCAGTTCTGAAAATTACAGACTGATACTTTACAGATCGATTCGCTTCAAAGCTTTCTTTAGAGCCGTAATCGTTCGCAGTAATCAATTTTGAAAAGGCAAAATCGATCGAATTACTCCCTCTAGTGTTACCATACACTAGGTCCAAATTCCATTCATCGATTGTATTATCAAGATTGAGTCGAATTTGACGACGATCGCTACCTACACTTGGTGATCGAGCGTTATCAACAGCAAGCTGAACAAGTGCACAAATTGGATTGGTTTTTCCAAATGTGCATGAGCGTTCGGCATCTGTAATACGCAAAAAAAGCTGGTTTCTGCCAGGTCGAGGCGGCTCAGCAGGTTGTAATTCAGCATCCACCTTACTAATTCTTGGATCGACTTGAAGAATCCGAAGCGCTTCTAACAAATCCTGTTGATTTAGTGGCTTGTCAATATTCAAATTGAGACGGTTCTCAATGTACTCCTGAGTTGAATTATTTGTTCCTTCTACTACAATATTATTTACCAGTTTGCCCTCAACTATCCGCATCTTGATGATACGGGTTGTACCATCAAGTACTTGAGGTGGAATATAGGCTCCAGACGTAATGTATCCTCTATCCACATAGAATTGAGTGATTGAAGAACGAATCTGTAGTAGTTGAGAAAATGTAATTCCTTTCGATAGATCAGGAATGACTTTTTTGACAACCTCATTCAGGAGCTGCTCGTCGCTAAAAACAGTATTGCCTTCAAAATCAAACGTCTCAACAGGAAATGCATCAGACGTTAGCACAGGTGCTTCTTGCTGAACAGATGTGGGAAGTGACGACGGTATCTGCAGCTCTACTGGTGGTTTGGTGGGTTGTGGTAATGGCAGAACTATTGGAGAAGGAATTGGTGAGGGTGACTGCAACCTTTCTTGAGGCAAGATTTGTGCAACTGGTTGTAAATCAATAGCTGAGGAGCGGATCGGAATTGCTTCATTTGCTTGAGCACGAAAGGATAGAACGGTTAGGCTGATCAGGGAAGTAGCCAAACCAAACTGATACGGAGTCAGCTTAGACATTCTAAGATGCTTATCGAGCATTACAAGGTGAACTAAATGAAGAGCTAAGACGAATGGGGGATGGGTGAGTGCGGAGAAACACTTGACTTGGGTTGTTCGGATTCCTAACCCACTCTTGAGCCTCAACGATGGGACGAGGGTCATCCGTCGCCTTTGAGCCAGGGCTTTCAGCTTGACTAAGCAAATCTACAGGGTCAGATGGAACAGTGCTATTACCCTTATTTTCAAAACTGCCAGTGCGCCCTTTGGTAGACTCACACCCTTGCGCTGGAATGCCTGATACTTTGGCATAGGACTCTGGTAAGCGATCCCTTCCACGAATCGGATCAATTTGAGGCGTGGTGATTGTAATTATACCCGAAACACCGATAGTAGAATTGGCTGTAATATCACTGTTGGGCGTGTCACGAGATCTTTGTTGAATGCCAAAAATCTCCCGAGCAGCAACTGAAACCCTTCCTCCTGCACCTTTAAAAGCATCTGCTCGGATGTCATTGTTTTCTGCAGGAGTTGCAACAAGAAATGGCATATTGAGAGTGATATCACCACCATTCCCAGTTCCTCCGGCCGTACCACCCGTAGTCGAAATGAGGCTAGTGAAACGCAATTGTAAAAGATTCTGAACATTGAGGGTGATATTACCACCATTGCCTGATACAGTCTGAGAAGTGAGGCTTCCTGAATTATTAAATAGACTATCGCCTAATGTGGGTTTACGAGTACCAAGAAAAACGTCTTGTGCACTGATCTCCAGATTACCTCCCCCACCAGTTCCGAAATTACTGACACCAATAGTAGAACCTCGCTTCAATTCCAAAGTGCCTGTTTTAATGGTAATATTACCTCCCGTTCCGTCTGTTCCTAGAACTTGAGCATATATACCAGAAAAGTTTAATTCAATTGAACTCGCCCTTATGGTGATGTCTCCAGCTTTACCAATACTCCCATTTGAAGTTGAAATCGAAGAGCCATTGCGAAGCTTGAGATCCTTTGTATCAATTGTGATATTTCCCGCGTTTCCTTCAGCACCTTCAAAGGCACGAGCATAGATACCACTGCCATCAAAGGCAGGTACAAATATTAGACTTCCTCCTGAATTAATTAAAGTAAAACTAGTCTGAATTTGCTGTGCACCTACTTCTACGGAAGTATTGGTGCGAATGATTAAGTTGCCTGCATTGCCCTTACCATATGTAGAAACATTGATGATACCGCCATCAATAGCTTTTAACTTCCCTGCCTCAATAGTTATATTTCCTCCAGTTCCCTCTGCGCCCGGATTCACCCCTGAAAATACTCCGGCTCTTTGTCCACTACTTGAAAAGCCATATACCTCGACTGCATCAGTAGCTCGTATGACTAAATCACCGCCATCGCCAGTGCCAAGTGTAGTAGTTTGAACTTGTGAACCCGACCTGACTACAACTTTTTTGGCTTGTAGAGTAAGCGTTCCTCCCGGCTCATTTGCTCTGACTATCCCGCTGCCAGAAACTAAAATGTCTTTAAAATCTTTTACATCTGCGTAGCCCAGCACGAATCCTTTACTATCGGGAGCTAAGCTAACAAGTCCCTGGTTACCTACGCTACCTAATTCAATACGTCCCCCTGAAGCTTGCAGAACGCCACCTTCTACGGTCACATCACCTCCAACTAATGCCAGGGTTTTGTTGATTGGTATACTGAGCATGGCGTGTTCTGAACGAATTCTGCCTGGAGAATCTCCGTACTGCAGCCCTACTGGAACACCAATGGTCAGAGTTGATGTGGGTTTAGAGTCTTGTAAACCAAATTGAGTTCCGTCCGAAAACTTCACACTGCTGGCAGTGCTGCCAACAAACGATCCTTGAACGTCTAGGCTTGCGTTCGCCCCAAAAAATATTCCATTAGGGTTGAGCAGGAATAGGTCAGCAGTTCCCAAAACACCAAGAGTGCCGAGGATTCTGGATTCACCACCACCCGTCACGCGTCCCAGAATCGTTTGGATGCCTGCTGGGTTAGAGAAATAAGTCCCTCGCCCCTCGCCAACGTTAAATTCTGAAAAACTGTGAAACAGGTTTGTACCTCGAATCGCCCCGCCGTCAATGCGATCACTCTGTAAACCCTTAATAATGTCGGACTTTACAACAGAGCCTTCACTTCCTAGTGTATTGTCTGGTTTAACCTGAGCCAGAGCAATATGGCCGTCCAAACCTGCAAAAGTTGTGATGCAAGCTAAGGCTGATACCAGTTCTAACCACAGGCGCAGTTGTGTTCGTTGAAATATCATCATGCCATTTACGCAGCTTTTTGTATAAAAAGTAATAGGTCCATCAGTCGGGTCACTTATTCTTTAAAAGCTATTTCAGAGGAATGAGCAGCTCCATGCCCCATTCTGTATTGTGGTTTTTAAGCAAATACTAATTTAGCTTTCTCCTACAGGAGGGTGTGCCTTCATGCATTCTCTTGACAAAATATAACCCAAATTAACTTATCCGTCGAAAAGTAAATAATGTTACATACGGTAATGTCTTAGACGTGTTGTTTGGGTCTAAATGGATAGTCCAAAGGCGATGCGATTGATGAACAGTCCGATGACTACATCGTGCATCACAATTGACTTGGAGAAGCAAATCGTTTTCCGTGCCAATCGCTTAATTCGGGTTCTCAAGGTTAGATGCTTGCGCTCGATCTGCTGAGTATCGCATTTCCCAACCGTGTGAAACATAGGAGGGATATGACGTTCATACGCGGCCCAGCCATCGCTATAGAACTGCATGATGCCAAACGGCTCTAACAGCGCTTTTAACTCTAAAAAAGCTTTGTCTTTGTGGTCGGCTAACACGTATGCCAATACGTGACCCGTCGCATGATCAATTGCCCACCATAACCAGCGTTGTTGAGTCTTGGATTGGACAAAACTCCACATTTCATCCACTTCGGCTTCTACCTCGCGGTCGTCTACAAGGCAGAGTCGAACCATCGTTTGGGTGGGTTCCAGCGCCGCTAACACCGTTTCATTCACCGCCTTCAATCGGGGACTTTTTTTTAAGCGTTTCCATCACGGTGGTCGTGCTAATGCCGAGTACTCGTGCGGTGTCTCGGATGCCACTGCCATTGATTGCCATCTCACTAATCTGGTGCTTCACCTGTGAACCGTAAGCTGGCGTTCCCGTAGCAAATGGACCAAAAACAACGCTTGTATTTTAGAAGAGGGTGGTAGACCGAAACAACGCAGGTTCTGAGAAGCCGACCTTAGCAAGGGTCACCACCCAGCCAATCGCAAACTCGAACAGTTGCCTGGGTGTCGTAGCCCGAATCATGCAAGCGCGAGTGTGAGGGGTGTTCTTTTAACCAAGGGTGCTATGAACAAAGTATGGGTTGGAATTGATGTCTCCAAAAAGCAGTTAGATGTCCATCTTCGTCCCATTGGAGAAACCGTCTCTTATCCAAACAATGAGACGGGAATTCAGGCGTTAGTTCAGCGACTTCTTGAGGTGGTACCGAAACTCGTCGTATTAGAGGCTACCGGTAAATTACATCTTGACGTTGCCACAGCGATCGCTAAAACTGAGATCAAAGTAGCGGTGATCAATCCTCGACAAGTTCGAGACTTTGCCCGGGCAGCAGGGAAGCTTGCTAAAACGGATGCCATTGATGCGGCCGTCTTGGCTCACTTTGCAGAAGTGATGCAGCCCACGGCACGAACGCTCCCGAGTGACCAAACTCGGCAGTTGAACGACATGGTGACTCGTCGCCATCAGCTAGTGGAAATGATAACGGCTGAGAAAAATCGGTTGCCTGGTTCAACTGGACGGGTTCGAGCAGACATCGAAGCCACCATTGGTTGGGGTAAAAGTAGCGAAGCTGCCGCCAGCCGCCACGACAAGGCTGAAAAGCTTACCCCATGTAGCTTTCAGGAGTTAGGTTTGATCTAGAAATCTCAGCGAAAACGTAGAGCGCTGCAACTTTACATTGCACAGCATTACTTAATCCAGCAACCAGCCATTGTAAAAAGTGTTGATGCTCTATCCATAAGAGCATCTTGTTAATCTACACTTTCACCTTGACGTATAAGTTCTACTATGCGTTCGATTCAGCATACTACAAGGTGTCTGGACTAACATTGGACTTCTTATGTTCAAAATTGACATACTACATGCGTAATCTTAGGGCTCATTTCGTCCTGAAACCCTTGTTCTCTCGATGGACTTCTGCTGTTCCAGCAGGTTTCTCTTGGTCATTCAGAGATGAGTTAAAGTTATCAATGCGCTGCATTGTCGAACAGCCTAGTCGCTGGGTGTGGAGGAACGAAGATGAGACGAGTCTGGGATACGGAAGCATTGGTTGAACAGTTTACAATTCTGCCACAAGAGCAAGTTTTGTTTGAGAGTAAACCAGAGTCCAATCGATTGGGTTTTGCGGTGCTATTCAAATTCTTTCAACTCGAAGCCCGATTTCCCCGAACCAAACGAGAAGCACCACGACCCATGGTGTCTTATCTGGCGCGTCAATTAGGACTTTCATTAGGACCATTCCGCAGCTACCCGTTTTCTGGACGGACGATGGAACGGCATCGGGCTGAAATTCGCAGCTATTTTGAGTTCCGCGAATGCAGTGAGGCGGATCAAGAGAGCCTGAAACTCTGGTTAAGTGAGCAAGTTTTAGGCTCAGAATATCAAGCCCCCAAGCTGACAGAGCGGTTGTATCAACATCTGCGAGACTTAAAACTGGAACCTCCAGCCCCAGGGCGGGTTCGACGCTTAGTGCAATCTGTGCTGAATCAGGCGGAAGCTCTCTTCTGCACTCGCATCTGGCAGCAGCTATCCAAATCCTGCTGCCAAAA
>JBBRPT010000073.1:0-29813 GCA_038227635.1 Leptolyngbyales cyanobacterium
CTCGTGACGAGCAGCCCTAAACGGTACTGATTGCCGCCCTCTAGATCCAGGTCTTCATTTTGTTTGTCACAAAATTCTCTCAACTTGTCATAATTCTTCTTCAGCGCAGATGCTTGAGATTTCAGGGCAGGCGTTTTGTCTATTGCTGTGACGATCGCCGTCCCAAAATAGACACAGTTAAAATTGTCCATGTCTGCCCATTCCCAAAACTTTTTGCCCACGCTTGGAGATTGACCAATTAGGTACGCTCTCATGCCGTTGTGCCGCATTCCCTTCGAGCACGAGAGGAAGTCTTTGTTAATAGAGGAATCGCTGTCTGCAACGATGTCAATTTCATCAAACACATCTAGCGTGTTGGGTTCAGAAATGCCATTCTCTAAACGGTGCTTGAATTCTGAGACAAAGGCTTTGACGGCTTTCTTCGTTGCTGAGGTGCCTTTAGAAGCCTTAGAAATCTGCCAATAGTCTTCGCTGGAGCCGTCCATCGGGTCGTGGAGACGGGTGAAGGTTGGGTTGAGCTGATTCGCCTCAATCGCCAGCAGCAGGTTAGCAAAAATTCCTTTTCCTTCGCCCGTCGAACCCATGATGCGGCTGACGGGTTTCTTGAGGAGATGGTAGACTTTCTCGAATTGAGCCGCAGGAACCCAGAGTTTATCGATCGTGGCTTTCGATTCCGCCTTTTGAGCTTTGCGAAACATCATCGCTGTTTTAATCCGGTGCGGGTTGATGCGGTCGTATTCAAACTTCAAATCTTTGATGCAGCCACAGACGATCGAGAACTCGTTCCCGCGATCGTTCAAGCTCTCAATAAAAGCTTGCCCTCTGCTTTTGCGATCGCGCAGGTTGAAATACACGTCAAACCCAGTTTGGTCGCTGTACGGGACGATTTCAGAGGCATCCAGGTAGATGCACTGTTCACTCTCCCACAGGGTTTTGATCAGCCGATTCGCTCGCTCGTATTCTCCGATGGCTTCAAAGTATTGCGGCTGCAACAGCACGCTGAGATGCCCTGAAAGCCTCATCAACTCCTGATCGCGGGCATCTAATACGCTCTGGAACGCATTCGGAATTCCCTTAGAAACGGCTTCGTTTAACTCGGTGAACTCGTCCACATAGTCGGCATTGAGCTTCTTGAGATCGGCGACCGCCGAATTGTAGAGGGTTGCCGTTTGAAAGTATTGATCGTTTAGATCTCTCAGCTTGCTTTGGATCTCGTACAGCTCATGGTTGGCGCGGAGTTTCGCCACTTCATCGACAGTTTCAAATTGGGCTTTGAAGTGGATATTCTCTAGATTCAACTCGTTCACTTTGGCAGTCAGCGCTTCGACTTCGGTTTCATGGTTGGTGAGTACTCGATCAAAGGTCTGTTTCCAGTAAGCTTTGTTTCCTTCAGCAATCGCTACCTCTTTTCTCAGTCGATCGGAGTCCTGCCTCAAGGATTCTCGCTCGTCTCGCACGGCAGCTAGCTGGAGAGAGACATCGCTCAGGCGTTGCTCCACTTTGCTCAACTCGCACCGGAGAGACTCGTTGTTAGAATTGAGGGCGTGGATATCGACGGGAATGCCGTCATGGGTCAGGTAGGGTTTGAGTTGAGTTGAAAGCTGGCTGCGCTGATAGTCCACGTCTCTAAGTTCGTGTTCCAGTCTGAGGAGCGTGTCGGTTTTGGCTTGTAGCTCTTGCTTGAGGCGGTCTCGATCGTGGCTCCGCTCAATCCTGACGCACGCAAATAGGGAGAGGGTGCCGGATAGCGTTGAGAGACTGGCAATCTTTGAATTGTCGTAAATCGTTGTCGAGGTGATGAGGGCGATCGCGCTGCCTAAAAACCCGACGAGACTGATGTGCTGACCCGCGTTTCTAAAGGAGGTGAGTGATACCATAACTCCAATTCCTGTCTGTGCAAGTGGTTGGGAGGGATGCCCCTAGCAGGGCTGATAACTTCGCTAGGGGCTTAGGCTTAGGCGGCAATCTGCTGGGTTTGAACGTCGATCGTGGGGTATTTCATTTCAACTTCGTGCTGGTGAGCCATCGCTTTGCGCTGCGAGAGTTCGGCTTTGCTTTGAGCTTCGGTTAAGCGATGGATATAATCCTGCTCCAAAACTGGGAGAAACGCATTTTGATAGCCCAGCTTGAGATTTAATTCTGAAAGCTCAGTCAGGGCGATCTCCGTTTTGACGACGGCTTTTTGGAAGTTCACCTTTTCCGATCGGATGTCTTGCAAGCCGATCTGGTACTGAATTAAGGATTTTCCAAGCTTAGTGGCGGAGATTCCTGCGTCTACATATTTGTTGGCTACTTGAATCGAGTCTTTCAAGTTGGCAGCGGCGTTCATCTGTTCTCGGTACGCCAGCGCGTCTTGCTCTCGCTGTGGGTCGCTAACGCGGGGCAAGTCTGGGTTTGGCTCAAAGCCGATGGCGTTGTTGGCAAACTCTTGCAGGTCTGGCAAATTGACCTCAAAGGTTTGAGGAAGGTTAAACGGCATTGTGATGACTCCTTAGATGAAGTTGACGACATTAGAGAGAACCCGATCAAGATCACTCCAGTCTCTAAAAGGCTCAATGGATTCGGAACCTGTGGAAATCGGCACGACGTTATTTTTACTGCGCTGGGTTTCAGTTTCAAAAATGCCGGGTTCACCTGCGATAGGTTCGATTTCGGTGATGGGCATTTCTGTCACGGGGTTTTTCTTAGGTCTTGCCATTTTGGAACCTCTTGAGGGTGAGTTGGGTTTGGGCGTGGAGAATGAGGGCGAGGTCAGTTTCTGCTTCTGCGATTTGAAGTGTCATCTCAGCCAGGCGGCAATTTCGTTGCCCGTCCTGGATTTGCAAGAGCGATCGCTTCAAGTGAAACTGTGCGGTCATCAGGTCAGCGAGTGTGTGGCTTTCCATGAGTCTGAGGGCTGTGAAAGAGTTTGGAAACGTGAGGAACCATCAGCCAAATGAGAAGCAAGCCGATCGCTAAAAGAATCAGGCGGGTTGCGGTTGAGCGACTTCGGCTTGAGGCTTTCCCGGCACGGGCAGAGTTCCAGCTTCCGCCGCTTGAATCGTTGCTTTGAACGCTTGCTGCTTGAGGTGTAGGGCGGTGTAGCCTAGCTGAACGCCTTTGAGCTGGAATTCCTGTAGAAGCAGTTGATCGTTGAGGCTTGAGGCTTCCTGATACTGCGCGTTGAGCGATTGCGTCTGCTGATACTGCGCTTGCATCTGGGTAATCACCTGCTGCTGGAGGGCTTCAAATTGCTCTATCCGTTGCTGGATCTGCTTCAGGTAGGCGGTCTCGTCACTTGGCGCAGTGAGGCTGGGAATGGCAGGTAGGAAAAGGCTTGATCCCAGGTGCAGCCTGATGTGGTCGGAGCGATCGCTCGTCGCAGGAATCGGAGCTTGTTGAGGCGGCTGTGACGGCTGTGAGGCTTGGTACACTGCCACCAGATCGGGGTTTTGCTCCCACAGGTGGGCTTTCCAGGCATCAAACGGTAAGCCAGACGTTCTGTAGCTCCCCATCAGTTCAATGCAGAGCGGAGTGTAGCGCTCATCGGGCAGCTTTAGGTCGCCTTCTGTAAACCAGGGGCAGGCATCTTTAACTTTTTGAAACCATTGCTGAACGGATTTTCGAGACACGCCGTAATATTGGGCGATTGCTTTCGTAAATTGGGCTTCGGTGGGTCGCCAGAGGGAAGGTCGAGCGTTCGTACTTCCTTCGTGAGAAGTGGCAGGGGACGTTGCAACGATTTCGCTCAAAGGTCTTTGGGACAAAGCGATCGGGTCTGTCGTCGGCTCAACTGTCGATAAATCAGGATGTTCAGTCATATTCGTAATCTCCAGAAAGAACTTAATGCGAAGTGGTAGGTTCGTGTCCCGGTTCTTACGAAGCATGGTAGCATAGCTTCGGAAGCTGTCAAATAGCTTCCGAAGCTTTTCCATTACTTACGAGGTAAGAGTATGATTTCTGCATCCCAGTTTCTCTTGTCCGATGAAATGGCTCCAACGAAGAAAGAAAAAGTAACCTTTACCTGTACCTCTGACACTAAGCAGGCATTGGAAGCATGGGCAGAGCGGGAAGGACGAACTGTGTCTAACTTGGTCGAACGGATTGTTTTGACAGCGCTAGCAGATCAAGAGAAAAGCGACCGTCGTGATTGATTTCGACTAGTGCCTCTCGCCTAACTGTTTAACTTCGCTCTAATAATCTCTAAATCTCTACTTCTTCACCATCACTCACTTTGTAGTCCGCCTGCACAGGAATCGAAGAGGTAAATTGGTGAGCCGTTTTTTCTGAAGATTTTGATAGGAGCAATGCAACCGTAGCCTGTCCCAAGTCAGGTTGAAAGATGCAGAGGGAGCCTATGAGAAAGCGATCGCTCCGTCCTGGAAAACTAAGCGATCGCCCTCTAAATGTCCTTTACAGACCTATCACTTATGATACCAAGACATCTCCGGCAAGGCACACCCCTTGCACCGGATCAGATTTTTAGTGCTGGATATCGAGATGGAATGAACCGCCGCGTTCCCCATCCGCAATTTCAAACTAATCTCCACTACCTCAAAGGCTATACCGAAGGCTGCCGTTCTGTCCCGACTTATCCCACACTGATCGCCTTTACCCGGAGCGCCAGCCTCGACTCTGCCCTTCACTTGATCGCCACCTGGGAACAGAACCAAGAACGCCTTGGCTTGGGCAGCGTTGCCCTCAGCCATCGCAGTGGTTGGTGGATAGTGCTGGTCTCCCAAGACTTGCAGGATGCTGCCTTGCCGTTCTAACGCCTCTCTGAAGCATTTCTAAAGAGCGCGATCGGCTAGTGCAAGTGCCTGAGCGATCGCGCCTCTCCCGCTCTAGAACCTACCGCCGTCGTAGGTCGTTTTCCAATGCAGATTTTTACTTCTGAAGCGATCAGCCCTGTGTTACGGGGCAGCACACCCAGTTCTGGGAACATCCTCGCGCTAGATCTCGAACAATTCCCAGAACTCGATTGGCTACCCGATTACCTGACCGCCCTCACCGCTTTGCAGCACGAACGCGATCACCTGACTCAAGCTATTCAAGCCGTGACCGCAGACGGTGAAGCTTATCGGGGCTATTGGATTGAGAGCTACACCAAGTCCAAAAACGGAAAGCAGTACACCTACCACCAACTGCGCTGGCTGACGGGAGAACGCAAAAAATCGGGGCAGCCCAACGTGAAAACGAAACACCTTTCCTATCGAGCCGTGGGCGAGGTTAGAGCCGCGATTTTGCGGGGGCAGCAGGTGGAAGCTCTAGAAAAGCAGTGCCAGCAGGTTGAGGCTGAGATGTTCAAGCTCAGGCAACTGGTTCGGGGTACAGGCAGCCGACTCAGGCGAGTCAATTCCCAGAACTCTCTGATGCACCCACTTGACCACTCACGATTATAAGGAGGCAGCAATCATGAGCCATAAAACGCTAGAACCCAACTCAATCCCAATTCCGCCTCACCTGGCTGGCTTGCTCAAACAAACCCTAGGCAGGTCAGGAACGGGATTTGACGAGGGCGCTTTTCTGCAACAACTCCACTACTGGACACTCAACGCGGGCACCACAGGCTGGATGGTGGACGGCGTGAAGTGGGTTTACAACTCCCTCAAGACTTGGCAGCAGCAGTTTCCCTGGATGAGTGAGTACGGTTTGAGAAAAGCGATCGCCAATCTTAAAAAGCTGGAGCTGATTCAGACTGCCCAGCACTGGATCACGTCTTACAAGCGAGTCATGTTTTATCGCATTGACTACGAGAAGTTAAAAGCGTTTGCCTCAGACCTGTGCGATCTGGTCACATTTCGATCTGTGGACAGTGATCCGATCGAGGTGCAGGCTGAGCGCACCACAGATACAGACACTTCTGCAAATACTTCTTTTTCAGAACCACAAACGGTTGTTGTTCCACAAATTGATCAAAGTCTTGGGAATACCAATGGTATGGAAATGACAGAGTGCGACCAGGTTTCTGAAGTAGAGATTAGCCGTTCTAAAGCAGACCACTTTTCCCCGGCTAGTTCTGGGAAGAATTCTGATGTTCAACCCGCCCAGTTCCCAGAACTTTTTGATGCCGTGGCTCAGGTGATCTCCCATCCTCCTGGCTCCCCCTTACCGATCGCTTTAACGAAGGCAGTCTCCGAGTTTCCTGAACGGGTGCAGCCTGCGATCATTTACTTACGACATCAGCAGCAGCGACACCCGATTCAGAATCCGGTTGGCTACCTGTATAGAGCGATCGTCGAGGGGTGGAACCTACCCCTTCCACAACCTGCCGAGACTGTGATGCCTGCTGGTTTTAGAGAATGGTTTGATTGGGCAAAAGCAATCGGTTTGGCAATAGCCGCAACGGTTGTGGAAGGGGTTCATCAAACATTGCACGTTGAGGATGGCTGGTTGCCTACAGAACTGCTGATGCAGCAGCATCCAGTAAGGGCACTCAGTCAAACTATGGTGCTTCCATTCAATTGATTTCTCCAGCGAGTGGAAACCAACTTATATTTCAACTTATATGGCTCGATCAAGTACTTAGATCCATACTCCGATACCCGCTTGAGAGCATAGAGATGTCCAGAAAAGCAAGGCGCTCTAAACCACGCCTCTTTCACATTCATGCTCATAAAACCTATGACCACGATTTATATCGCCCAACCTCAGACAGAGCTAAAAATTCAGTCTCGTCAACTTCAAGTCTTCCATCAGCAACAATTTTGCTTTGCAGTGCCGATTCACCACATCAACCAACTGGTGATTTTGGGTCAGCAGCCCTGGACACGCAAAGCTGCCAACCTCGCGCTGTCTCTACACATCCCAGTTCTTTATTTTGAACCCGATGGACGCTGCGTGGAATACCTCAGTTCTGACTCCTTGGAGCCAGCCAAGTATTCAACCGTGCAAATGCAGCGATCGCGCAAGGCAGAGTGTACCCGCAGCACTGCCGAAAGCTTGGTTCGTGCCAAACTGCATAATGCACGAGTGTTGCTGCTGCAACTTAGCCATGATCCTCAGCCCGCCACGGTGCAACAAGTGCTTAATCTCCTGCAACGCCTCCTAGACGATCTGCCGATGGCACCTTCCTTGATCGCTCTCAAGCACTATGAAAGTACCGGATCTTCCTTTTATCGGGCTGCCCTCAATAAGCTACTCCCCTATTCATTCCGATATCGCAATCAGGGACTCAACCCCATTCAGCGATTGACTAACTTGGGAACTGCTCTCCTCAGTCAGCGCATTCAAACCATTTTGCAAACCGTGGGTCTAGATTTAGACATTGCCAATCTCCACCTAGATTCCATCACCCGTCCGCCTCTCGTCTGCGATTTTCTGACTGAATTTCAGGGCACGATCGTCGATCGCTTAGTTATGGATCTTCTTCAATCCGCCCAAATTGCTCCCAATGACTTTATTGGGTTTGAGCAAGGCATCTTTTTGTGTCCCGATGCGCTAGAACGCTTTATTCAACACTGGGACATCGCTCTCTCGACTGAGGTTCAGCATCTTTACGCGGGCAAGATCAGCTATCACCAGTGCATAGAGACTCAGGTAGATGAATACATTGCCTGCCTTCTTGAAGATCAAGACTTTTATCGCCCCATGCTCTTGAAGCTCTAACCGAAGTCTCCGGCTTTTTCACAGAGCCGGAGATTTTCAATGCCCGAATTCCTCGCAGGAGCCACGAATGTTTTATTTGATTTGCTACGACGTGGTGGACGATCGTCGTCGTAATCGCGTTTCTCGATTGCTTGAAGGCTATGGGCTTCGTGTGCAGAAGTCAGTTTTTGAATGTGTTTTAACACCGGATCAGTATGAGCTACTGCAACGGCGATTTCAGACTAAGCGCTATCTCAATCCCGACGAAGACCAGATTCGCTTTTATCCAATGGCTCCTCGCCATCGTCAGATTATTCTTACTTTGGGGACGCAGCCTCAACACCAAGTAGATGATTCTGTTTTTATTGTCTGAAGTCCTGATTCCCCGCAAGGTCAATGATGAACAACCAATTCTTGATCAGTTATCGAGAGCTACGGGTGTACCAAACTGCTTTCGACAATGCTCTGTTGATCTTTGAGCGATCGCAAGAGTTTCCTCCTGACTCACAGGCTCAACTTGCAATCCCGCTGGTTAGATCGTCCCGGTTGATTTGTGTCAACATCGCGCAAGCATGGCAAAAACGCCGCTATCAGTCTGCTTTTATCGCCAAACTCAATCAAGCCGAAACCAAGGCAGCCACCACTCAAGTCTGGATTGAGTTTGCTGTGCTGTGCGACTATCTAGACGCAGAAACCGGACAAGAACTGCACCACAGCTATCAGGAGGTGTTAGCCGATTTAGCTCGGCTCGTTGAGCATTCTGCTGCCTGGGTAAAGCAGGGTTAGAGCCATTAAACCTGAATGATGAAGTGAAGATAGGTGCGTGCGATCGTGGTCTTCTGTCGTCTATCTCCACTTCATCGTTCAGCAGGCTTCCTTTATCCTTCACACCTCTGGAGTCAACATGGTCAAGCGCAGCCGTAAGCGATTGAAGCAGTTTAGCTGTGGACATCAAGGGTTGGGTCAATATTGCCATCGCTGCATTCGAGTTGCTGAACCATCTCAGGTGCCAGTGATGGCGGATGCTGTGATTTATCGCCCTAAAAAAGCAGCTTCCAAGAACACTGCCAAACAGCAATGGCGGCAGAGTTTTGCTCATGACCCGATCGATCTCACCCATCTGCCTAAACCGATCGTGATCAGGGTCAGACGCATTCTAGCGTTACTCAATCAAGGAGTTGCCCCCCGATCGATGCAGGGTAAGCGTTTTGACTTCGATCGCACGTTGCTGCGGATTCCGGTTTGGTATCGATATCGATTGTTGTGTCGCTGGCAGGCTGATCGGATTGTGCCATTACAGGTGCTTTCGCATGAGTCTTACAATGCAGTTGCTCGGAATAAAAAAGGCGCATTGAACCAGAAGCGATCGCAAAAAGGGTAGAAACAAATCATTGCTCAGAAGGAGGATGCCAGCCAAATTCAATCCAGATTGCTCTGGCTTCGACGAGATTATTGTTGTTCAGTCGAAGTGCAATAATCGTTGCCTTGCTCGTGGGGGTCATTCCAATCATGTGAGTTCCGCCATTGCTCCAGACAAAGTGATCTGTCCAAGATTGAGTTCTGGGATTGAATAATGGAACAATTTGTTTGGTTTCAGGCTCGATCGCGTCTGTTTTCGTCCCTTTAAATTCGTTGCAGCGGTAGCAGGATGCGGCTAAATTACTACGATCGTCGCTACCGCCCAACGATTTTGGGAAAACATGTTCGATGATGAGTGGCGTTCCGGTTAGTCGGGATGAAGTTTTGCAGTATTCGCAGCGATGTCTTGCTTCTTCAATCACTTGCCGACGTAGCCGATCTGAAATGGTCATTGCGGCAGGGGTAATTCTTCAAGGGCTGGAATTGCTTGTCCGCGCCAACGTAGGAGAGACCAAGCATAAGCTTTGCAGAGCATCAGGTGATCTGAAGTTTGGCGGAGTGTCGATAATTCCCGCCGTTCTTCTGGTGTCAGCGTTGCTTCTGAGTTCTTTTCGAGTAAGGCAATTTGGCGATCGTGCTGAGTCGGGTCGATCTGCGATTGTGCGATCGTGGTTAATTCTTCAGTATTGAGGGTTTGCATTCTGAGGAATTCTGGTTGTAGTTCTGGTGTGGCGCGATCAACAGAGGGAGGTAAGTTGCTGATGACGCTTTGGGCAACGAGGGCTTCGATGGGTTGATGGGTGGCTTCGGCGATTCGGACTAATTGGCGAAAGATGTCTTCTGGAAGTTCGATGGTGACTCGCTGTGTGGTCATGATGCGGATATTAAGAGGGTTTTACTGTTGATTCAGCCAGTCGGTAAGGTTGTCTAATGAAATCGTTGGACATCCAGCGCTCTTATTCTATCGTGTTGGGTTTTGATAAGTATGGTGCGATCCTGCTTTGCCAGTCGGTGACGGTTTTGGGTGGGAGGATGCGTTTGTATTCGAGGCGGATGCGTCCAAAGTTGAAGAGGAGTCCGACGGGGGCTTGGGTAGCGGCGAGGTAGGCGATGATTTGAGCAAGTTCTTTGTTGCCGAGGCTGCGGGTGAAGGCTTTGTCTTCGATCACGATGCAGTTGTTGACCCAGTGGTCGAGGCGGAGGTTTCCGAGCCATTGGTTTTGGCTATCGTGGATTTCGATCGAGTGTTCTTCGATCGTGTTTAGTCCGAGGGTTTGGAGTTCGAGGGTGAGGGCGCGCTGGTAGTGTTTTTCGCGGAGTCCGCGGGGGGTGTTGCGGTGGACGCGCATGGCGGCTCCGATGATTTGGTAGGTGAGATGGGGGTGGGTGGACATGAGGGCAGCGGATGTCGGATCGTGAGTTGCAAGGATAGTGGCTTGAAGAGATAGCGGATGTGTTGCTGGTTCTTCCACGGTTTCTTCTCTTCAGTTAACCCACTCTGGCATCAAACAGATCACACATCCGCTTCTTCTTAAACGAGGAAGCTTGGCTTCTTAACCTACCCGACATCCGCTGCTGGTGTTTCCGTCCCCTTGCGGGGTAGTGGATTGATGAACAATCATAAGCTTTGGTTTTACGGAGGAGGAGCACGTTTCCGTCCCCTTGCGGGGTAGTGGATTGATGAACTAGTTCGCATCCCATTAAAGTTTATGCCTACAATGTTTCCGTCCCCTTGCGGGGTAGTGGATTGATGAACTCGTCATGAAAGTGGTGAGTTCGTAATTGTAAAATGTTTCCGTCCCCTTGCGGGGTAGTGGATTGATGAACGTTCCTTCTGAGAATGATGACGAAGAGCCAACTGGTGAAGGTTTCCGTCCCCTTGCGGGGTAGTGGATTGATGAACCGCATGCACTAGCGGTATCAATGGCGCAGCTTGGCCAGTTTCCGTCCCCTTGCGGGGTAGTGGATTGATGAACCTCCATTGCTAAACTGAGTCCAGTTATAGAATTGTTTCCGTCCCCTTGCGGGGTAGTGGATTGATGAACTGTAAACCTAACAATTTAGGTACTTATTGTATGAAGGTTTCCGTCCCCTTGCGGGGTAGTGGATTGATGAACAACATTCACGCAAAACGTGTGACTACTCTGAGAGGAGTTTCCGTCCCCTTGCGGGGTAGTGGATTGATGAACTCTACATAGCTGTTTTAACGACTATGATGGCATTTTGTTTCCGTCCCCTTGCGGGGTAGTGGATTGATGAACAACAAGTCAACGCTTTAACTGGGGCATCGTTGAAGGTTTCCGTCCCCTTGCGGGGTAGTGGATTGATGAACACAGAAACAACCTACAACACAAATGAGGGCACAAATTTCACAACCTCTTCCCCGCAAGGGGACGGAAACAATACAGCCGTGTGAGACTTGTCTTTAACCCTGGATTTCACAACCTCTTCCCCGCAAGGGGACGGAAACTCCTAGTATCGCCTCTTCCATGTCGATCGACTGAGGATTTCACAACCTCTTCCCCGCAAGGGGACGGAAACACGTCGATAACTGTATCACCTACCACACCATCGGGGTGTCCTGGTACGTCGTTCCAACTAACTTCATCTTGATTTCACAACCTCTTCCCCGCAAGGGGACGGAAACTCAACTTCATCACCCTCGTTGTCGATAACGACTTATTTCACAACCTCTTCCCCGCAAGGGGACGGAAACCTATAGCGCCTCTCATGTAATTCCGTAAATACTTCAATTTCACAACCTCTTCCCCGCAAGGGGACGGAAACCTGAGCCATTCGTCCACGGTGTCGCGGATGTTAGCATTTCACAACCTCTTCCCCGCAAGGGGACGGAAACAATCGGTGAGGTGAGCTTTCTGTTCGTCAGTCATCGCATTAATTTCACAACCTCTTCCCCGCAAGGGGACGGAAACACGATGTAATCACCATTTGATGTTTTGCCAATCACGACATTTCACAACCTCTTCCCCGCAAGGGGACGGAAACTGTGAAATACTCGTAAATAACTACGCGATCGAGCCAGAAATGTACATTTCACAACCTCTTCCCCGCAAGGGGACGGAAACATTGACTCATACCTTCTGTGTAGTAAGCATGAGAACAATTTCACAACCTCTTCCCCGCAAGGGGACGGAAACTAAGCTGAATAGATTCAAACTCAGCTAGTAAATACTATTTCACAACCTCTTCCCCGCAAGGGGACGGAAACAACGTGCGATCGTCGTCAAACAAAATCAGGTAATGGTTGGGCATATCATTTCACAACCTCTTCCCCGCAAGGGGACGGAAACGATGCAGTTCTTTGTCGAGTTTTCGCATTCTGGTAGGATTTCACAACCTCTTCCCCGCAAGGGGACGGAAACAAAAGCACGCGCGATCGCGCCATCAAATATCCCTGAAAAATTTCACAACCTCTTCCCCGCAAGGGGACGGAAACACCCCGGTCTAAAGACACGGGGCTTCAGCCCAGATCAAATTTCACAACCTCTTCCCCGCAAGGGGACGGAAACAAATCTTGAATGTTCGTTTGTGGCATGATTAGAGAAAATTTCACAACCTCTTCCCCGCAAGGGGACGGAAACATGCTGACCATTGTCAACACCGCGACCGATCATGACTGCAATTTCACAACCTCTTCCCCGCAAGGGGACGGAAACACCAGGGACTTTCACCGTAATATTTTACGCCGTCTTTCATTTCACAACCTCTTCCCCGCAAGGGGACGGAAACTAGATGGAGGCGGATAAACGATCGAGTGCCACATTGAAAATTTCACAACCTCTTCCCCGCAAGGGGACGGAAACAGGGGGCAAATTTGTCAGGTGCCAATCTTCGATGGGCTATTTCACAACCTCTTCCCCGCAAGGGGACGGAAACTACCCTGAGGCATGGACGATCGCGGGAAAAAATCATGCATTTCACAACCTCTTCCCCGCAAGGGGACGGAAACCTCGCATCGAAAGTGAGGATAAAACTGATAGTCTGCTATTTCACAACCTCTTCCCCGCAAGGGGACGGAAACATTCCTTGAGTTTGAAATCTTGCGAGACCTTCTGCCAGTATTTCACAACCTCTTCCCCGCAAGGGGACGGAAACTTCTATGTTATCGCCTTCTAATGGCGGTGCCCAGAAATTTCACAACCTCTTCCCCGCAAGGGGACGGAAACCGATCGATTCAGCAGGCAGTTTGACACTCTCAGATCTAAAAATTTCACAACCTCTTCCCCGCAAGGGGACGGAAACACTTAGAAAAGGCACAGCAGTTAGCGCCAGGGCGAGATTTCACAACCTCTTCCCCGCAAGGGGACGGAAACAATCGCACCCTGCTGATCGCGTGGGGAGTGCAGAAAGGTATTTCACAACCTCTTCCCCGCAAGGGGACGGAAACTTTAACTTGTGCTGTATCGATGTGTATCTCAAGGTCAATTTCACAACCTCTTCCCCGCAAGGGGACGGAAACTTATTGGCTACACGCACCTAATTATGTTTCTTTGTATTTCACAACCTCTTCCCCGCAAGGGGACGGAAACTGCAGCGCCATTTGAATGACACGTCGTTGGCTGACTTTATTTCACAACCTCTTCCCCGCAAGGGGACGGAAACATTGCTGCTGAGGCTGCTGAGTAGGCACGTATTGAATTTCACAACCTCTTCCCCGCAAGGGGACGGAAACAGAAGCTCATAATATTTGCCAGAATGTGGTATGTGGTATTTCACAACCTCTTCCCCGCAAGGGGACGGAAACCTTGGCAATCTTCACCGCACTCAACGCCAGTGGTATGAATTTCACAACCTCTTCCCCGCAAGGGGACGGAAACTTAAATCGCTCACCTATTCCTCTAAAGGTTCGCATTTCACAACCTCTTCCCCGCAAGGGGACGGAAACATTACCGGGATCGCACTGACAAGCTTAGGAGAGAATATTTCACAACCTCTTCCCCGCAAGGGGACGGAAACAGTTGCAGCGGATGTCAGGTTGGTTGCGTCACCAAGATTACTCGTCTATGAAGAGAGCGGATGAGTGATCTGTGTGAAAAAAAGTAGGCTGAATGGAGAAGGAAAACCATGCAAGAACGAGTCAAACATCCGCTGCCTCTTTCAATGTGATATTCCCTGCTATTTACAAACTCCATCCGCTGCCAATCAGCCGTCCGACATCCGCTGCCATCGACGCTATAATTCCCAAGGCTTTTACACAACACCTTATGGACTGGCTCCCCTTCCTCGATCCAACCCACCTCTTCCACCTCGCCCAAACCCAGGCTGCTCCCAAAACTCCAGAAGTTGAACTCCTCCGCAAACAGCTTGACTTCATCGCCCAAGCTAACAAAGACCTCAACGAAAGCTTTAAAACCTTCGTGGACACCATGAAATTTGTCCTGATCATCTTTGGTTTTTTGGGAGGCGCGATCGCCTTCATCTTCGGCAAAAATCTAGACGATGCTAAAAAAGTCGCCCGCGATGCCATCCGCCAAGAAGTCGAGGGTCACGTCACAGCGCTCGTGCAAACCGAAGTCAACAACCTAAAACGCACCCTGCAACGAGAGCGCATCATCAGCGACACGATCGTCCACTACTACCTTCCCAACGCCATTCAACCCCCCAACGAATTTAAACTCCTTACCGTCCGAGGCTTTCGAGACGTGCGCTTTCTGCGCGATCGACCCCAACTTCACAACGAAACCGCCAACATTGTCATCCTCGATTTAGAGAATTGGGTCACACCCAACCAGCAAAGATTCTCCAGCTTAGTCAACCCCGATCGAGATACCCAAGCAAAACCTCAAATCGATGCGTTGCTCAAAATCCTCCCCCCCTCAACTGTATTAGTCGTCTATGTCCGATCGACCGTAAGCTATCTCTACACCGTTTCCAGCAGTTGCTACATCACACCCGCCAATAATCCCGTCACCCTACTTGGCATGGTCGCCGATGCTGCCTATGTCGTTGCAGGCATTCTCACCGCCTAACCCCACCTCACTCACCCGCCATCCCCCGCCAATCATGTCCCTTCTCACCTGGTCAACCAACACCACTCTGCTCGGCATCACCCTCACCCTGCAACCCCAAGCCGACTTCCACGCCCCCACCCACTTCACCACCGAGCTTCACTCCTGGTTCCTCAACCAAGTTCGCCTCACCGACCCCGACTTGTCTGCCTACCTCCACGACGGACAATCTGAAAAAGCCTTCACCGTCTCTGGCATCCTCGCCACTGCTCAATCTCGCACTCTCCAATTTAGCGCCACTCAGTCTTATCAGTGGACACTCACCGCCCTTTCCAAACGCCTCTGCCAATGGTTTCAACAATGGCTTCGCAACCCGCCTCAAGAAATGAATCTTAGAAGCGGAATTCTTCACATTCAACAATGGCAAATTACATTACCTGCAACCACTTATGAAACGGTTTGGGAAAGTTTTGAAGTCGAAACGATGAACGCTGACGCTAAAAACCAAAAACCTCTTCGCGTTCAGTCTTCCGATCTCACCCTTTCATTCCTCTCGGCAACCAGCTTTCGTAAACGACGCAACCATATGCCCTTGCCCATTCCTGAAAATGTCTTTCATAGCTATCTGCGCCGATGGAACAATTTTGCCCATCTCGAATTTGAGCAAGACGAATTCCTCGAATGGATCAACGATTGCATCGTCATTCTACGCCACGACATTCACTCTCAAAAAGTTCAAGCCGGAAAACAAGGCTCCGTTACAGGCTTCGTCGGTTCAGTTCAATTTGGCTTTACCACCGCCGCTAAAGCCGAACCCGAATATGTTCAATTAGTCCATGCGCTGATCACCTGCGCTCCCTATTTTGGGACAGGTCATAAGGTGACGTTTGGCTTAGGTCAAACGCAGCACGGTTGGAACATTGAGCCAATTTCTCTACCTCAAGCACCGCCGCTTCAGCATTCAGACCCCGTTTCCTTGAGCGATCGTAAAGCCCAACTCATCCAAGACCGACACGCCGAACTTAAAGCCTTCTTCTTCAACCGCAAAAAGCGCCAAGGGGGAGAACGCGCCAATAAAGCCGCCGACCTCTGGGCAACCATCGTTGCACGTCAAGAATTTGGAGAAAGCCTGAAAGCAATCTCACAAGACTTAGACATTTCCTACGACACCCTCAAACGCTATGCCAAACGCGCTCACCATGAATTAGAAAAGTCGGGTGCATCTCACCTCTTGCGCCAATCTTAATAAGCCGATTTTGGGACGAAATAGCAAGCTTTCCAAGCTTTTCTATCCTCAGTAAGAGCAGTTTTATCCTATTAACTTGGGAACAAAAGACCCCACGTTGGGTGTGAATTTCGGCTCCGCTCAACTCTCAGAAAGTGCGAGGGTTGAGCGGAGTCAAAACCCGGTTTGATGCACCCATGAAGAATGCCCGGATGATAGGTGCGACTGGGATGCACCCGATTGAAATGAGCAGACAGGAGGGTTTGCGCCAAACTTCACAGTTTCATAGGAGGTCTAATGCAGGAGCAAACCATCTTGGACTCAGATCGTTCGTTTTGTTGGAGCCGCCACTTCTAGATCGTGAGTGACAATCACGATCGTGATACCCTGCTGATTAAGCTCGGTCAAAAGCGTCATCACTTCGTGGGAAGTTTTGGCATCTAATGCTCCAGTTGGCTCATCGGCTAGCACCAGTGCAGGTCTGTTAACTAACACACGGGCGATCTCCACTCTCTGCTGTTACCCTCCAGACATCTGACTGGGACGATTGCTTAAATGATGGGCGAGTCTCACACGGAATAAAGCTTTAATGGCTTGCTGACGACGTTGGAGTTTAGGAACATTGGCATAAATCATCGGCAGCATGACATTTTCAAGGGCAGTAGCACGCGGTGACAAATTGAATTGCTGAAACACAAAGCCGATTTGCTGATTGCGGATGTATGCCAACTCGTCATTGTCGAGCTTAGTCAGGCTTCTGCCCTCTAGCACATACTGACCATCCAGTGGGCGATCGAGGCACTCCGATGAGATTCATCAGAGTCGATTTTCTTGAGCCAGATGCGCCCATTAGAGCTACATATTCGCCTTGCTCGATCGCGAGGTCAATCTGCTAGGGCGAGAGCATCTTAACCGCGCGATCGTGGCCACCGATCCCGATGAAAGATGCGACGAGGCGCAATCCAAGATACCTTGTTTCACCAGCTAGAGGTTTTGGAAACTGCAATTTGTCAAGGGCAATCGATCGAGCTAGTGCAGTCTCTGAATCTCTACGGAAACCAAAACTATTCCACTCTTCAGATGTACCCGCTCCAACTGCTCTATCACGATGTTGCCTGGTACTTGCTAGGAGAGAGATTGGCGGACAGACATCTCGTGATTTATCGAATGAACCGTCTCAAAAATTACTGCAAAATCTTGAAAAGTGACGCAAGAGGTAGCAATTCGCAGCGGCAAAGCTTAGAACTGGCTCACCGATTACTCAAAAATGGATGGGGACTATTCTTAGGGAATCCCTCCGAGCAGAAAGATGAGTTAGCCGGACAACTGCTTTTTGAGACGGTTAAGGTTAAGTTCTACCCCCCCGTGAGTCACTTCATCTTAGAGGGAAACTATCGCCATCCTCATCAGAAGGTGTCGGTGGGTCCTCTCGATGCTGACACCGACGAACCGCACTATGTAATTTATCAAATTAAGCTGCCACCACGATCGCTTCAGGAGTTTTCATACTGGCTCTCTCGCTATATGGAGCATGTTGAGATTCTTTCTCCGACCACTCTGGCGCAGCGCCATTATTTAGCTGGAAAAGCCTTGGTCGAGCGTTACGATCGCCGGGATTAGCTAGATAGAATCAACAAGCTGGGAGCGGACTAATCAATGGATAGTGGACTGTCAAAGTTAAGCTACGAGGAATTTCTACGTGAGCTAAAAGAGCGGATTCGTAATGCTCAGGTAAAAGCAGCTCTGGCAGTTAACCAAGAACTGGTTCTTCTCTATTGGCAAACTGGAAAAGAGATTCTCTATCGACAACAGCAGCAAGGATGGGGGTCAAAAGTTATCAGCCGACTGGCAACCGACCTTCGGAAGGCATTTCCTGATATCAAAGGGTTTTCATCTCGTAACCTGCTTTATATGCGAGCGTTTGCAGAGGGTGCATCCCAGTTATGCAGTGAGCAGAAATACTCAAGAGTTTCCATGAGCAGAGTTCTATGATGCGAAGAGTCATCAAGTTGTACTCTGAGGAACGCTGCTCATGGATGCTGATAAACAGGCACAAGTTCAGGCTCATGTCCGCGCCATTGCTGCGTTGTTGTATGACGAAACCGCCCCAGAAGACTTGACGACATTAGAAGGCATTGAAGTCGCGGTACGCGGACACCTCTTGGAACAGATTAGTCCTCAAATCGGTCTTTTTTTATCGAAGCCGCGAGTGGCACCCGGAGTGGACGAAGTCGGCAACTCAAGAGCATCCTCGGCAAAATCAGTCTCACGGAAACCCAAGCAACGGCGCTGAACGTTAAAGCCCATACTCACTTGAGTCCCTACTTAGAAAAATGCTGCTTGCTCTTGAGCGCGAACGTCTCCTATGAGCGTAGCGCCCAAGACTTGACGGTGCTGACCGGCATGAATGTCTCGCGAGGGTCGCAGCAGCGATTGGTGCATCGCCAAACCTTCGAGTTGCCGACGGTGGACACGGTGGTTGAGGAGATGAGTCTGGACGGGGGAAAGGTGCGGATTCGCACCCCGCTCGGAGAGGTTTGCCGCTGGCAAGACTATAAAGCGGTGAGTCTGCATGGACATTGCCAAGCAGCGTTTCTGCAAGAGAACGAACGGCTAGGGGGTTGGGTGAATGCCCAACCGCTATCGACCCCACTCCTCTGCCTAGGCGATGGGCATGATGGCATCTGGAACCTGTTTGACAAGATTGCCAGCACAGGTCAACGACAAGAAATCCTAGACTGGTTTCATCTGGTCGAAAACCTCCACAAGGTGGGTGGGTCAGAGCGAGCGTTGGCAACGGTCGAAGCCTGTTTGTGGGTCGGAAACGTCGAGGCTGCGATTGAGCAGTTCAAGCATTGGCGGCATGAACGAGTCGATCTCTTTATTGCCTATCTCACCAAACACCGACATCGCATTGTGAATTACAGCTATTTTCAAGCCGAAGGCATGTCGATTGGGTCGGGCAGCGTCGAATCGGCAGTGAAACAAATTGGGGCACGGATCAAACTCTCTGGCGCACAGTGGAAAGCGGGAAATGTCCCTCAAGTGTTGTTACAGCGTTGCGCTTACCTGAATGGACAGCTCTCAAAGTGAGACTTACAAGACTGGGATGCACCCGTTTGCAGAAGCCTACCCAGATGAGACAAAGCAGTGCAACAACCTGTTGCACTGCTTTGTCGTGATCGACCTGAAGGTCGTGGAATTTGAGCCAGAGTTTTCTGGAAAAATGAATTTTTATGTGTCGGCGGTGGATGACTTACTGCGGGGTGCTAACGAGAATCCGACGAACGCGAAGCGCGGTGCAAGCATCGGGATTATTCTCTGCCGCACCAAGAGTAAAACGGTCGCCGAATATGCTCTGCGAGATGTCCATAAATCGATTGGAATTTCCACTTACCACATGGGCACAGCGCTTCCAGAAGAGTTTCAAAGGAGCCTACCCACGCTTGAAGATCTGGAAGAAGAAATGGCAGCGATCGCTGCCGAAGTGGAACAAACACTGGCATCAAAGGAGGTAGAGCAGCTTACCTTGTTCAATAACCCTGCCCTTCTCGAAGAAGATTGAAACGATAAGCTGTTTAGCAATCTTTAAGAAAGCTTGGTTCCTTAAAGATTGCTGTGAGATGACGAACACGGTAGATGTTTAAGGTAATGACCCTTGATAACTCGTTAGAGTATCGATCGACAAACGCTTCTTGGTTCAATCGCTCCCGGCTAGATGAAACGGATTTGAGGAACGTGTGGAAATGCTCCTACTCGCTCTAGGAGCTTCAGAAGATTCCACTCAGCATCCTGCCACTCTTCGGCTCTGTCATCTTCAATTTGTTGACGCAATTGGGCGAGTGCTGTCTGAACATCGACGCAAAGATCATCTTGTTCGGAAATTCTGTAAGGCGCAGCAGCCTTTCTGATATCCCGCGCAATCCCTAATTCGCTGCTAATGAAAAGGGTTTGATCTGCAAGATTCTGCTCTATGCCCAGATCGGAGAGGTCAGGATGGGTTGGTTCGCCTCTTCGATACGCGATCGCCTGTTGTATCTCAAGCTCTGTCGGCTCAAGTTCAGTGAGATAGCGTTTCAGAACGTTGTAGTCGGATTGTGAAATGACCTCAACGCTCTCAACGCTGACGGCAATACAGCAACTCTCGAACCAATAGCAATCGCGATCGATTGGAGAATGATCGAAGTCGTCTTTCCAAGAATAGGCAATCCCGTGGGCGACATCTTCTGGCTGAATATTTGGCGGACAGATTGCAACACAGGTATCGCTGTATTCGTGCTCGCCATCACGGGTTTCGATGCAGATGCGAAGAAATCGAGTGCCGACATCAGGCTGAAGCCAGCCGCGCTCAACTATGTCTTGACCCGCAGGCAACTCGTCATCGGTCAATGCCGTGAAGACGTGCTGCGTTTGCTGATGGCGGTCAACGATGGTTGTCATCGTGTGTTGAGTTGCAATCGCCCTGATTGTACTCAAGCTATCAAGAGTGTTGAGGTGTACCCAAAGGTGAACATTCGGGGGGTCATTTTCTCTAGTGAAATAGTTTTCCAGGCTAGAAGCCACACCGATCTCAACCAGAGCTTGCTGAAGAATTTGAGCCTGCTGGAATGTCCAGCAATCTATTTGTAATGTGTGCGGCATAGTTTTATTCCCTTTGAGTTGAGCGATCGCTAAAAAATGAGGCGGGTTTTTAAAGCCCCCTTTGCCTAAGAGAAGAGTTTTCCAATTCCTTCTCAAATGGAGGGATCTGCCAGCGCTTCCCAATGTTCGCTAAACGTAAGGACAATCTGGCTACTGTACAAGGCGTAGATTGTCACCACTTTGGCTTTAATTTCAGAAGTCATGCACGAGTTTGAAGCAACGGCATGACTCTCTGCGAGAAATCGCAGTCTTCGTAAATTTCAAACTCTATAAGTTGCAGACTCATAGAGTCTAGAAGCGCTCAATCAATGTAGGCATCAAATTCAAGCACGCTGCCTTGTTCAGCGAGAAATCCCTACTTTTCTCAAATCAACACTTCGTAAATTTCAAACTCTGTAAGTACCGCGTTTATGAGTTCAGCCGCTTGCAGACTTACAGAGTTTGTGACGTACAGGGTGTTTTGGTAGCTTTACCATTCCTGCTCGCCATATCTGCACCACCTTCTGTATCAATATCTGGCTTTGCGGTGGTGCATTTTCTTCATACTTTTACGCCCTACCCCGTTTACAGCCAAGAGGTAGGGGAAGAGCTTATCGCGTGGAAATGTACTTCTTGAATGACTTCGGTTCATCATGACTCACTGGGTCTATCGCCTGAATTATGCAAGCCAGACACTAAATTCAGGAAGATCTAACGCATCTAAGAGAATTTGAGACTTCTCAACTCCCTCAAAATGTTCGTGATGAACAAATGCATAATGGTTCCGATAGACCCGACTCACTTCAGCTAATTCCAAACTTCATACATCACAAACTTACAGAGTTTGTAACCCTGGTAGATGCACCTCTGGCTTATCTTCAGTGTAGAAGACTCACGATCGCCCTCCGCAGAGGGAAATTCACCTATAGATTAATGCTCAGATGGCAGTAAGAGGCAGTAGTAAAGTCCTAAATCTGGGTCTTCTCCACGCTCCACATAAAGCTTTATCTGTTGAAGCGGAAAATCTGTGAACGGAATTCTTTGACGGATTGAGGGCTTTTCTGCATCGCTATCGGGAGAGCACTTCAAGCAGGCAGTTTGATCAGAGTTCACAGTGAGTTTCCACAACTGGAATTCGCGAAGTTGCGAACCGTCTAGCTTGTGGCGCAGTGCTTTCGGTTGGTGGCTGCAAATTGCATCAATCAACCAAAATGCCTGTGCCTTCTCTGCAAGGGCTTGAATACCGTCTGTGTGAAAGAATCGTTTGTTGAAGAAATTCCGATGGTAAGTTGTCGTTCCCGTAAATTGGGCTAGAAATGCGATCAGTTCTCCTTGGTGGTCAGATGTTATCGTCATGGCAGCTTCCATTAAATGATTTCGTCTCTGTCAAGGTGAAACCCCTTTCTTTCGTTGAATTGTAAACAGAACGAAGCTTTCGGGCGTTCTCCAAGAAGTTCAATCGCTGCTCGAGTTGACGATCGCTGTGCCAAACTTCTGAAGCTACGAATTTGACTTCCTGCTTCACAGCGATCTGGCAGAGCCACGCTCCATGACCTCCGCAATGGTTGCAAGTGCGCTTGTCTAGATCTTTTGTCCATCTGCGATAGCGTCAAGTGCTTCTAGGTGAGCAAACTAGAGACTTTAAATGTAAGAAATAACCCCACATTTTGCGCTCCTAAAATTCATTGCAGGTTTTGGGGACTGAATACTGCCGAACCTCCTAGCCAGGGAGGTTTAGCTCAACAGTGATTTCAAACAATTCAAGGTTGTTAGGTTGCGCTATGCAAACATTCAAACTCTGTAAGTTTGTGGTTCTGTAAGCTTCGAGGTCTGTAGTGACTGGTTCAGCTTCAATGAGGTATCGATAAGTCCGAGCCGCTCTTCTCGCAGCCGAAGTTGTAACGATTTGGGAAATCGTCATTGAGGTCTTGGATTGTGGTATGGGATCTAATTCTTTAAGTCGCCAGGTTGAATCGCCTAGGGCTTAGGATGCCCCTGCCTCGCGATCAATAGAAGTGGAGTCTGAAAATCGGTGATGTAGGGCAAGGCGCTTTGCGATCGCTCTACATCACTCCACAAAATTCATCAATCGATAGAACGACCTCCAACAATCTGACTCTGTGGTTTAGGTGATAGGTCGGGTTCTTCCAGATAAATGACATCACGCGAATCAACAAGCCCTTTCGTTGCTAGTTGCAGATGGGCCTCTTTGCTTCCGGGCTGGCAGGGCGCTGATAGGTCTGTCTTCGGTTTCATAGCAATTCTTCCGAATATGAGGTTACTCAGGAGCCACAGATTGCAGTCCTCAACTCTTCTAGGCGAGAGCCTCTTATTTCGTATATTGGTAACTTTGTATATTGGTAACTTTGTATATTTGTAACTCTGTAAGTTCCGAAATTATGTTTGTAGGTTAGGAGGCAATAAAGATGCTCAGATTAAAGCTTAGAGCGCATTTCTAAATAAAAGCTTAAAGAGATGCCGGTAGACAGGAAGAATGGATCAGGATTGAGAAGTCTTTCTATCAGTGACTCAGGGATGGCTACCACACTTAAACCGCGTCGATTTCGCCGTGCAAGGGAACGAGCATCCAAACGCTACAGTACTGACCTAAGTGAGCGGGAATGGGAAATTATTCGACCACTTCTGCCATTACCGAAGGCACGCGGACGTAAACGTCAAGTGTGTCAACGAGAGATTCTGAATGCGATTTTCTACCAAATTCACAACGGCTGTGTCTGGAGCGACCTGCCGAAAGATTTGCCTGCCTACCAAACGGTCTACAACTACTTTCGACGGTGGCAACGCAAAGGGGTTTGGCAGCAGATTCACGATGCCCTGCGAGTCGAGGTGCGGAGGTCGGTGGGAAAACAGCCTCAAGCGACTGCTGGGAGCCTCGATAGTCAATCCGTCAAAACGACGGAAAAAAGGGGGAGGTCTACGGCTTTGATGGCGGCAAGCTGATCAAAGGACGCAAGCGATTTATCCTGGTCGATACGTTGGGGTTGCTGATGGCAGTCGTCGTGATCAATGCCAACTGTTCAGAGCAACGCGGTGGTGTGATTGCTGTAGACAACCTTGCTCCGGAACAAGCGAAAGCTTTGAAGCTGATCTGGGTCGATCAAGGCTATCAAGGCGAGAATTTTGCTCGGGTCGTTGAACAACTCTGTGGGGCAAAAGTGGAGGTGGTCAAGCGGTCTGAGGTTGGGTTCGTCCTTCTTCCTAAACGATGGATTGTGGAGCGGACATTCGCCTGGATCAATCAAAATCGCCGCTTGAGCAAAGATTACGAACTGTTACCGGAAGTCAGTGAGGCAATGATTCAAGGCGCAATGATTCGATTGATGCTGCAACGACTCGGCGAACAGGAGGAAAAAGCTTAATGATTAGTTTAGAAATGCGCTCTTAGGGCAGCAGGGTTGGATGTTGAAGAGTAGGAATCGCTAGCACCGCAAATTTCAACTTAGGCAAGGACATGCTTTTACAGGAGCTTGAGAGTGAGTCGCCTCTTCATTCAAGGAGCAGCATAGGATTTTCTTGTGTAAGAAAGGGCATTATTTCTCCCTTATTACACAAGAACTGAACAAGGCGGAATCCTGGCTCCATTGAGCCAACGATCCTCGTTTTCTGGTGGGTCAGAAGCAGAAGCATCATCGGTTCAGGCAATTTGTCTTCTCTACACCCAGAACGCGCTCTGATCGGTAAAATTGGGATCGCTAACCTGGGCAGAATTATGCCGCATCGGGTTGATCGACCGTCGATCCTGATCCCTCTACCGCTGTTTCCTTGATGACATGGCTCAAAATACGTTCGATCAACTGTCCAAGCAATATTTAGAAGACTTTCTCACCCCGATCGGCACCGTGCAACGTCAGTATGAAATTCCAGGAGAAGCAAAGTTTGTTGACCTATGGTTTGTGCCTAATTCGGAAGCGGCTCAAACTGATGATTTGGGACTTCTAGGACGCATGGTGCAGAAACCGTGCCTGCTTGAACCCTATCGGAATACACCCACGCGAACCGATGTTCGGGTCTCGGTGATGAAGCTGGTCTGGATACAGGAAGACGAACGGCGTAAGGCGCAGCTTGATGTTCTACCCGAAGATGCACTACCGATGCTGTGGGTTTTGGCGGCAACCACGTCCAAGCCACTGCTTAGTGAAGCGGGTGGAGTCGTCAAATCGGATTGGCTGCCAGGAGTCTACTTTCTTTCAGAAATCTTCAAGACGGCGATCGTGGCGATCGACCAGCTTCCAGAGACAGAGGAGACTCTATGGATCAGAATTTTGGGTCGAGACGAGACGCAGAAGCGTGCGATTCGCGAGGTGTTGGCGTTGCCACCGACTCATCCGCGTCGAAATGGGATCTTGAGATTGCTGGCGAGTTGGAAGATTAGAATAGAGCTGGGCGACACTGAGGACTTTACGGGACGGGAGGCACTGATGGCATTATCGGAAGCATTTTTGGAATGGGAACAAGCGACGCAACAACGCGCTGAGGCTCAAGGATTTGAACGTGCTGAGCGAGCGCTAATTTTGCGACTGTTAACCAAACGGGTGGGAACCGTTTCGGAGACCGTAAGAGCGCAGATTGAAGCGTTATCCTTAACCCGGATAGAGGATCTGGGTGAGGCATTGCTGGATTTTTCGAGTGCGACAGACTTAAGTGCTTGGCTTACCACTCATGCAAGTGTGGAGTGAAGTGAGTCGAGACTCTGAGTGAGAGCAGTTTGCCATTTTTACAGATGGATAGGGCGTTGAGGACTTCCCAGCCCTATCCTGTCGTCAGACCGATGGCAAACGGTAAGTGCTTTTTTGACCTGTGATCTACGGCAGAATCGTAACGACCCGTCGAAACCCACTCCAGTGATTGAGTGCATCAGAAGTGATCGGAGAGACGATGACCTCGACTTGCAGGGTGCTGGGCATGACCCAGCGCAGATGTCGATCGAGCGTCATTTCGATTCGAGCTTTCAAAGCCGCCTCATCCGATAAGAGTGTCCGAATCGCGCGTTCTAGTGCCTCTTCTTGAAAATTATCGAGTTGCGTGTCGTAACAATCTGCGTCAGAGTCCTCATGGGGCGAGAAGAAGGCAGCTTCCAGCAAGTCAGCCAACTCTGACGCAGACAAGTCAGACGATTGCGTGTGGAAGAGTGTCACATCGTCCAGAGAGGTGCTACTCCAATCGTCCGAAGGGTATCCAAAGCAAATATCTAGGGGCAATGCAACCTCCTGCACGGGTCGCCCGATCGAGAGCGTCGTAATCGCGGTAATGCGATCGACCACGGCACTAGCGAGATGGGTTTGGATGAGGGCATCGTCTAGAGACATGACTTGAGTATTCAACTCCAGTTCAAAGCGGAGATCACCCAACTGCGCGAGTGGGGTGTGACCTAAATTTGATGTGAGTCATAGAAGCTGATATTCTTTCAAGAATCAGGCTCTACTTGAGCAGATTCAAGGAGTTTATGAGATGACAGCATCCATCATCGAACGGACGACGGAATCGGTCACGATTCAAATCCAGATTCCTTTAAGCGCTCGGTCATTGCTAGAGAGTGAAGAGACGATTCAACAGGTGCTGAACGAAGCAGGGACGCTCGCCACTGGAGAAAGCTTGAAGCAGTTTGATAGCGATGGGGCAGCGATAGAAGTCGCTGGGGAAAAGTGGACGAGTAAAGGCAAGCAGGCCAAGCGCTATCAAACTCCGTATGGAGTCGTAGAAATCCAACGATATGTCTATCAGAAGAGCAGTGGTGGCGCCACCTACTGTCCTTTAGAAGTGGACGGACGGATCATCATGACCTCGACCCCCCGATTTGCCAAACAAATTAGCCACAAGTATGCGGAGATGAGTAGTCCTCGACTGGTCGAAGACTTAGAAGAGAATCATGGACGGATAGTACCGCGTTCCTTCTTACAAAGGCTAGCAGAAGCGGTCGGCAGTATTGCCTTGCTCAAAGAGGAAGATTGGCACGGGTGTGACCTAAATTTGATGTAGCAAGCCTGTAAAATATGATGATGTTGAGTTTCAGCGATTCTTAGGGTATTTACTGGGCAATTTCATTTCTCATTTCCCTGATTCACGTAATCTCCTATAGTCGGGCAAAATTTGGATCTATTAGGACATTAAATTCAGGTCACACCCATTGGCACTATCACACGCCTAAACTCTCCATGCCCGTCACAACGGTCAGTCTTGGCATTGACGGCACTTGCTTACTGCTGTGTGAAGGCGGGTTCCGACAAGCAATGGTCGGCACGATTAGCCTGTACGATGCAGACGGGGAACGACAACACACGACGTATGTTGCTGCCCGTCCTGAGTCTGGACGAGCCACCTTTCTAGACCGAATGCACCGCGAGATAGAACAGGTCAAGCGACTGTATCCGACTGCTCATTATCAAGGATTAGCCGATGGCGCACCAGAGAATTGGACGTTTCTAGAGCCGTTGACCGAGACTCAGGTCTTAGATTTCTATCATGCCACCGGATATCTCGACCGAGTCGCCAAAGCGGTTCATCCTCGAAGTCTAGACGCTCAGAAATGCTGGATGCAAAAGCAGTGCCACGCCCTCAAACACGAGGTCGGTGCAGCCACTCGTCTGCTCGTGGAGGTGGAAGCCATTGCACCGCCAAAGTCGCTCTCCCACACTCTGCGCGATGGACTCCAAGATGCTATTACTTACTTTCGCAATCATCATCATCAAATGCACTATGCTGAAGCACTTTCCCAGCATTTACCCATTGGTTCGGGGGTCACCGAAGCCGGATGTAAAGTCATCATCAAAGCTCGCTTATGTGCCGCAGGAATGAAATGGAAAGAACAAGGAATTGCCATCGTTTTGAGTCTGAGGACATTGAGTTATTCGCAAGGTCGTTGGCAGCAATTCTGGTCAAAGATCAATCAATACGGATTCAACTTGGCAGAAACATAACATCAAATTTAGGTCACACCCAACCAGTGCCGCCGAAAGTATTTCCAAATCGCTTGGTCAGCATCTATGCTCTGGTACTCTGCCACAATTTCCATTGTGATTACCTCACTATCTGCCAAGGAGGGAGCAAATCCCTTTTGTCGAATCGGTTGCCCTTGTGTCATCTCCTTCAGCAAGTCGTCTACACAACAAAAAACAGCAATGATAAACTCTTCGATAGAAAACATTGGTCTCCCTCATGCTAGAAGTACAACCTATCTAGCATGAGGGAGACTTTCCTGACGAGAACTTAGTCGCACATCGCGTTTCATTGTGATTGTGGAATCATTTTGCTTGCTGTTGGCGCGACTTTATATTTATTTATATTTGCCCATATGCAGGTTTTTTCACGAAGGAAAAAGGTGCGATTCACTTGCTAGAAAAAGGTAGAGGGCGGAAGGCAGAAGGAAAACCTATGTTCATGCTTGAGGTTATGCCCTAGCCATCAAAGACTTCCTCACAAGTTTCTCAACTTTTTTCTCTACTTTAGAACTAGAGCAACCGATTACCAATGTCGAGTCATTTATCTCTAGGAGAATAGTTATGTCTACCAAAACTCGCATCCAAGCAATCGTTGAAACCCCGAAAAAAGTCATCAACTATATTGCCGCCGCCGTTACTAGAATTTTTAGCCCCAGTGACGATGACTACGCTGAAACAGGAGTGCAGCCGTTTGAAGGTGAGCCTCCTAAAGAAAAGCATTTCTGAGCCTTAAACATCAGGAGAAGGATGAAAGAAAACGCTGACCAAACACCCTACAACAAGTTCTTGCTACAACATGCAATCGCCACTAATGCGCCCTCATCCCAACCCTTGTATCTTAAGAGTAGAGAGATAGACCGCCAGCCCTTGGATGCTCGACATCGTGGAGAAGCTAGGGTCATCTCTCTGGTTCAATCGGTCAAACTCGAATCATCGGCAGGGACGACTGATCCCGAATGACGCAAGGTTGAGTGACCCCCTAAACCTAATAGGAATTCAACACATGGAGATCGAACAATGGGTGGGCATTGATGTGTGTAAGCGCTGGTTGGATGTGCATTTGCGCCCTCAAGGAAAAAGTTTCCGAGTCGAGAACAGTGAGCAAGGGATGGTCGAGTTATCGACGCATCTCAGTCCGCCTGAACGAGTCGGTCGCGTCATTTTAGAATCGACGGGTGGCTATGAGCGGCAAGTCGCAATTTTCTTATCTCAGTTAGCCTATCCGGTGGTGGTGATCAACGCCAGACAGGGGCGGAACTTCGCCAAAGCCGCGAATCAACTTGCCAAAACGGATGTGGTCGATGCTGCCAATTTAGCCTGGTTTGGAGAAGCGATGAAACCGCCGATTCGGGGGTTTGCCAGTGAAGTCCAAGCAGAACTTCAAGACTTAGTGACGCGGCGACGACAGTTGGTCGATATGCTGACGGCTGAGCAGAACCGCTTATCAGGACTGCGAGGCAAGGCGCAAGGCGATGTTGAAGCCCATCTGGACTGGCTACGAGAACGGATTGGGCAACTTGATGAGCAAATTGAGACGCAGATCCATCAGTGTCAGATTTGGAAAGCTAAACAAGCCCAACTCAAAAGCGTTCCAGGTGTGGGTAAGGTAGTAGCGGCAACCTTCTTGGCACTGTTGCCCGAACTGGGTCAGCTATCGAGTCAGAAGATTGGCACCTTAGTGGGAGTGGCTCCGCTCAACCGAGATAGTGGACAGATGCAGGGCAAACGCACCATTTTTGGCGGTCGCAGTGCAGTGCGTCAGATGTTGTACATGGCAACCTTAGTAGCGGTGCGTCATAACCCGGTGATCCGGGCTTTTCATGAGCAGTTACTCAAACGGGGCAAGCCGACGAAAGTGGCGTTGGTTGCGTGTATGCATAAGTTGTTGACGATTCTCAATGCCATGATGAGGCAAGGGACAGATTGGCAACCCAAACTACAACTCACTTTAGAACCTCAGCCTCCATCTGCCTAATTTCTTTGACTCGTCAGCTTAATTTGCTTGACTTTTAAGATAATCGCTTCTCCCCAAGAAGAAGGGTTGGGATGAGAGCAAATTTAGTTGCACATCGCGTAACACCAATTCTCTAGGAGGCTGCACCTAACAAGGGGCTTAAG
>JBBRPT010000074.1:0-28682 GCA_038227635.1 Leptolyngbyales cyanobacterium
CAACTGAACGCGCTTAACGCTGCCATACTCTGCAAATGTCTGTGTTAAGTCATCCTGAGTGACTTCATAAGACAGGTTGCCTACGTAAATCGACATAAAATATCTCCAGAATCAGAAGTTGTAGCGAGTTAGATTCGGAGAGACGCTGGTGAGAACGAATTACACAGCCGAAAATAATCTTTGCTGAACTCAGCCTAACACATGACTCAGATAACGCCCTGATGAATAGAACGTTCTGTAACATTTGAATGACCTTGATTTTTGCTTGCACATTAAAAAGTGGCTCATAATCAGATGTTTTTCTAATCACAAACCACTCTCAAATTGATTGTTTAGACTATTTATAATGATGTTGCATTCACATCCACAGTTTCAGCCGATGCCACAGTTGTATCTGCCACTACATCCTTATTTTTCTGAGCTTTAACTCGATCGAGCAACATTCCCGATAATTCTGCAACTAACAGAGTCACTACGATGCCATCATCGATCTGTCCAACGAGGGGGATGAAATCGGGTAATAGGTCGATCGGGCTAATGAGATAAAGCAGCGTGCCGACGATAATAACCCAGCGATATTTTGAGTTGCGGATGAGATTGCGATACCAGTCGTAAAATGGAACTTTCATAGTGGTTTCCTTAGCCTTCAGCTTTAATTGTGTTTGATTATGCCCTGGATGTCTGGTGTGGAAACCTATCCAGAGGAGTGAGGCAGACCGTATGGAGAGAAGGCTGAGGGATGATTTTCTTACAGTATTTGACGATTTCGCTCGCTTATTTTGGGTTGGCGTTGGGCTATTTGCCAGGGCTGAGAATGAATCGAGCCGCGATCTCCCTAGTGGGTTCTGCATTGGTAATTGCCCTGGGAGTTTTGCACCTTAAAGATGCCTGGGACGCGATCGACGCGACGACGATCGTGTTTCTATTCGGCATGATGATTGTCAATGCAAGTCTTGCTTATTCAGGATTTTTTCGACTTGCGTTGATGGGGCTGTTGAGTGTTACGCAGAGTCCATTTGGGTTGTTGGTGATGTTGACCTTTGGGAGCGGAATCTTGTCGGCGATTTTTTTGAATGACACGATCGCGCTCATCATCACGCCTCTGATCCTCAATCTGTCAAAGACTCTCCGCCTCAATCCGATTCCCTATTTGCTGGCGATGGCTGGCGCGACGAATATCGGGTCGGTTGCTACGCTGAGCGGCAATCCACAAAATATTCTCATCGGGTCGTTTTCAGGAATCGGGTATCTAGAATTTGCCAGATCATTGGCTCCGATCTCGCTCATTGGTCTGCTCATCCAGGTTGCAGTGCTATGGGTGTTCTATCCAGACGTGAGATCAACGCTTCCTCAAGAGCGATTTACCCTACCAGATAATCGAATCTATAAACCGTTGTTTGTGAAGACGATCGTGATCACGACAGGATTGCTAATTGCATTTGTCGTCGGACTACCCCTTGCTGAGTCGGCTCTCGTGGCAGCAAGTCTGCTGTTGATTACTCGACGCATTAAATCCGATCGTCTGTTGCGAGAAGTCGATTGGAACTTGCTGCTGATGTTTTCAGGCTTGTTTATTCTGACCAAAGCAACGCAGCAGTTGAACTTGTTGGAGCCATTTACACGGGCGATCGGATCGTCTGCGGGTCTGATTAGTGTCACGGCAATTCTTTCTAATCTCGTCTCAAATGTTCCTGCGGTGCTGCTGCTTCAGCCTTTGATTGCCCATAATGACACCCAATCTTGGCTGCTTTTGTCTGCTGGATCGACCCTTGCCGGGAATCTCACCATCTTTGGGTCAGTTGCCAATCTAATCACCGTTGAAGCTGCCGCTAAACTGGGATACCGATTGTCATTCTGGGAACATTTGCGCTTTGGTCTGCCTGTAACGGGGATGACCTTAGCGATCGCGTATGTCTGGATTCGCTAAAAACTTAACAACCCTAAAATCTTGTCTTCAATTCGGTATCCTGAAGAAAGTGTAAGTTTGCGGAAATTAACACCTGCAATCTTCCCTAACCAATTTATGAAATGCATCACCGCGCGGGTGATCTGGCAACGACTCACATTTCACCTGCTGATCACACGGTTAGCGATATGTTTGTGCAACTGTTCCACAGCCGCGCCACTTTAAACGCTGAGGCTGCAAGTTTGACTTAGATAATGTTTGAAACGGATGAAAGTTTTTTGGCTTCGTTGCTCACCCGCCCGTGATTAAAAATCACGGTCTGACGGTGCGAAATCCCTAAATAGACTAAAAAAGCCAACCAGGTCAAAGTCTTTAGTCTGTTTCAACAGATTTTGCACCATTGGCCCCGGACTGAAGGTCGGGGCGGGTAGCGCGATAAACGATCACGTTTCAAACACCCTCTTAGATTAAGTCATCGCTCAACATCCTATAAATTGCCCAAATCGCCATTGCTCTCAGATAGTGACTCGCCCGAAACGTTCCAGTTGCCGTAATCGCTTCGGGGGTGCGAAACTGCAAACCGTGATCATAAATTTGTCGAACAACTGCTTCCGTCAGCGTCATCGCTTCAGTTTTCATTCCCATTTGCACTAAAAACGCTGCCAGCCCGAAATTGATGCCTGTCCAGACTTCGAGCGGGTGCGTCGCATTGGGATTTTCGGGCGATCCATCGGGACGAACGCCATTTGCTGCACCGATCGAGGAACCAATCTGCTGATTAAATCGAACAAAACAAGCATCAAAGACCGTTTTGAGAGCAGACTCCGCACATTCTTGCGGAACTACATTGGGTAAATCGAGCAGTCTCGCATAAAACTGTCCGCAAAGCTGATCTGCCATCACCACATCAGAACCGCTATTGCTGTCAAGACGATAATATTGACCATTCCAGAGTTTTGATTGATAGATGGGACGAGATTGACTCAACCAAGTTTCAAAGATCGTAATGGATTCTGTAATGGATGAATTATCGAGATCAGTGGTGAGAATATGCCCGATCGCGATTGCTGCTTCCAACGCTGCAATCCACAATCCCCCACAGTAAGCGCTCACGCCTTGTAATCGCCAATCGTCAAAGGTTTGATCCGGCGCACCCGAATTTTCAGGAATGCCATCGTTATCGAGATCAAACGCTTTTAGATAATGCAGCGTCTCAACCACGGCATCCCAACATTCGCTTAAAAACTCCACATCCGTTGCACCTGTGAGCATATAATCTCGATAAACCTGCAACACAAAATCTGATCCTAAATCCTTCCAAAGATTGCAGTCTTGATAACTGGTGTAATTGGTTTTCTCCCACACATGCTCATTCGGTGCGCCCAAATCATGAGGAGTGGCACCCGCGACTTTGCGAATCGCCATCGGACTCTCTGCGCCAATGGTGTAGTAATAGCCAATCACCCGCGTTCTCTGATCGCTGGTTGGAATCGATCGAGCAAATGCCCGCATCACCGATTTCTCTAACTTAGACCACAGCATTAACAACCCAAAAGAGCCATATAATCTGACATCCAGGCTTTCATACCAGCGATAGTCAAGACACTCTAGCACCGCAAACTGACCGACTGGATCGCGTTCATCGGCAGCACTCCACAACGCTCCGCCATCGGTGAGATCATAAAGCTCATTAAACAACGCCATTTTGAACCAGTTAGGCAAATCGTCCCGATCAAGGATCGGCTGCTGCCAAGCCAGAATTTTTTCCTGCCAGGTTCGATAATGTTTCAACGCCGTGCGCGCGATCGTCCAGGCATTCAATCCGGTGCGCCCAAAAAAGTCGGTATAACGTCGGAAATAATTGACTCCGGCTGCAAACTCCGTGACCGGAAAATCCCAACTGAGAACGAACGGAATTTTGAGAGTTTGTCCCGGCTTGAGGGTGAATCGAACGGCGATCGCGCTACCAATTTGCTCGCCGACTTTCGCGGGAGTTTCATCATCCCGATCGGGCAGTGATCCATCTTGTGAAAACGTCTGCCATACATCACTTCCATCCCCAATTGGATTCCAGCGAGTATTGTAAGAAGCTTCCCAGAGATACGGGTTAAGAAGCGTCCCGATCGCCCACTGTCCATCTCCCTCTAACGGATTGTCTGCCTCGCCTTTTCCCATGACGATGCCGATTTTCTGTTCATCCCCTGTTAGAGAATTGGAATTTCCTGCGCTTTCTCCCATCCGAGGCTGATAGTCATAAAATGGGCTGCCATCGTCGCGCATCTGCACCTCTGGCGACTTGAGCGAGTTGGTAAACCAGCCCGTCATATTTTCCCAGGTCAGCATCACACTCAGAGTAATCGGCTGATCAGTAGGATTGTGTGCCGTCCACTCAAAGACAGCGATCGGGTAGCTCGTCTCTTGATAATTGTCAGCGACGATCGGCGAAAACTGTTCACACGTCAGTTCAGCTTGAAAAACATTCTCGTAGGCAAACCAACTCCGAGGATACAGTGCTGAATAGGTTCCAGTTGATTGTCCTGCATGACTCGCAGGATAGCGATTCCAGCTTTTTAAGCGATCGTCAGCCTCGGTACTCAACGCATACGCCTGAGTGTGAGCGCCAACCTGCTCAAACACACTAAACTGACACCCCGGAATCGTCTGAAAAACGTGTTCGCCGCCGTCAATGTGCCAGAGATTAAAATCGCCTCGCGACGATCGCCCAATGCACCCCGCTCCAAAACCACCCAACGGCATTCCGTGCCACGGACCATCATCTAAATTGCTGGCATAGCGGACGGTGTAAGGCTTTTCCCACCCCAGACCGATCGGACGGCTCCAGGCACACGCGGGAATGTTGACGGACGACTGCTGTTTTTTCATCTCCCGATTTTACGGGAAATGGGAGACGGTGCAATCGCCTGACAAAAAACATCCGCAACGGTATACGATCGAGTCTCGCATCAAGTCGCCAATTGGTTAAAAAAATGGGACTTAAAATCATTGAAAACTTCGACAGCAGTTTCTCTCTCGATCCAGAAGTCAAAACGGCATTGTTTGAGTTGCTGAGAAGTGAGGCGTTTTTACGGCAGGTTGCTCAAGCGTTGCCCTGCGATCAGGTCGAATTTATAGAACTGCTTTTTCAGCCCATTCCCTACACGATCGCAACGCCCAAAGGAATGCCCGCCGAGTTTGAGAAATTCCATCAATCTGCGGATCACGCGATCGTCAATGTGCCTCCAAACTTCATGTTCAAAGCGAAAGTCTTTAAACCCAGTCGATTGTGCGCCATTTATAGAAAAGTTCGATAGTTTTATTCAACCGTTTCCTAGTCCAAAATGACTTCTCAACCCAACATTCCAACTCTTGCGAGTTTGAACTACATTCCATACATCAACGAGTCAGGTCAACTGCCCGAAGAACTTCGTGGAAAGGTTGGAGCATACGCTGTTTTTGATCAGCAAAAAAACTTACAATTTGTAGGATTTTCTCGCGACATTTTTCTAGGATTAAAGCAACACTTAGTTCGTCAGCCTGAAGGCTGTTATTGGGTAAAGTTTAGCCCCGTTGATCGTCCCAGTCGCACCCTACTCGAAGGCATTCGAGACACTTGGATTGCTGAGAATGGCTCGACTCCTCCCGGCAACGGTACCGACGAAGCTAAATGGAATCAGCCTATTCAAGTTAAAGGTATGATGACCCCTGAAGAGGAGGCGAACTATATGAAGACGACGATCGAAGAAATCACCCAAATCAAAATCCTCAAAAATGTAGCGCGACGAGTCGAAGCAGAAATTTTAACTCAACTAAAAGCCCGTGGAATTCAAGAAGAAATCCGCTTTAATCCCAAACTCAAAGAAGAAGGATTATTAGATCTGAAATAGGCGAAAATGTCATACCAGATTACCCCAACACCGTAGAGACGTTTCGGTGAAACGTCTTTATCTATCGGTTTGGCGAAACGCCTTTATCTATTGGTTTGGCGAAACGCCTCTACGATCGTTTCAAAACAGTTACAGATCAAAAAAAAGGAGCCTCAAAGGGACTCCCACATCATCAGAAAAGTGATTGAGGCAAAATCGATTATTTAACCGAAACCTTGCCGCCAACTTCTTCAATTTGCTTCTTGATATCTTCAGCTTCAGCTTTCGCAACGCCTTCTTTCAGCGCTTTTGGTGCAGCTTCGACGAGATCTTTTGCTTCCTTCAGACCCAATCCGGTGATCGTCCGAACGACTTTCAGAATTGCGATCTTCTTATCAGCAGGCACATCATCTAAGACTGCGCTAAATTCGGTCTGCTCTTCGACTTCTTCAGCCGGAGCCGCTGGACCCGGAGCCATCATCATGCCGCCAACTGGAGCCGCCGCACTTACGCCAAAGGTCTCTTCGATTTGCTTGACCAGATCTGCCGCTTCCAGCAGAGTCAAACCTTTCAACTTGTCAATAATTTCTTCAACAGCAGCCATTTGATTACTCCTAAAATTCCAAAGTTTTGAACCGTGAGCGTTAAAGTCTAAGAGCTGAACTGGACGTTATCCGTTCATCTCTTATCCTTCGTCTCTCATTCTTGAGCAGATTCCTTCTCAGAAATTTGCTTGATTGCACGTGCCAGACCAGACGGCACTTCGTTGATACCCACTGCCAGCTTGGTTGCCACGCCGTTGATTGCGCCAGCAATTTGTGCCAGAAGTTGCTCCTTAGAAGGCAGCTCTGATATCGCTTTCAAATCTGCCTCAGTCAGCAGTTTGCCGTCCATCACGCCGCCGCGAATTTCGGTTTTTTTGCTAGCTTTTTGGAAGTCTTGATACGCTTTGATTGCGCCGCCCAAGTCATCTTTGACCATCACAAACGCCGAGTCGCCCTTGAGAATTTCACTCACGGCTTGCCAGCGATCGTCGTTCTGGACTGCGATGTCCATAAACGTGTTTTTCGTCACCTTGCAGCTTGCACCTTTGGGACGAAGCCGATTCCGCAAATCACCAATCTCATTGACGCTTAGACCTCGATAATTGACAATAAACATCAGTTGCGATTCGCCTAGCGATTCTTTTAGATCCGCAATGATTTGCTTCTTGTTTTCTAGCGTTCTACCCACTCGAAATCACCTCCTTAAACTGGGTTTCAGTCACACTTGATTTGCTCTCATCCCAAGCCAAAAACAAACCCCGGCAGTGGTGTGCCGGGGCGAAGTGCATTCTAAATCTGATGCGATTAGTCACGCACCTAGACGATAGAACACAAACCTCGGCAGGAATTTATGCTGAACGCACCTGCTGTCTCCGGCTTGAATGATTCAATTTGAGCAAACTTTTTCTTGAGTCGATCCGTCTTAATGAAGAACTGACTTACGCAACGTCTCCTATCTTGAAGTCACGCAACGCGTTAATATCCACTTCGATCGACGGACCCATCGTAGAAGAGATGTAAACAGTCCGCCAATAGCGACCCTTTGCACCTGCAGGACGGTTACGGTCGATCGTCTCTTGTAGCGCTTTTAAGTTCGCCATCAAGTCTTCAGCCGGGAAAGCGGCTTTGCCAAACAAAACGTGAACAATACCCGTTTTATCTGCCCGAAACTCTAACTTACCTGCTTTGAATTCAGCGATCGCTGGACCCAAGTCATAAGTAACGGTACCACCTTTTGGAGACGGCATCAAACCACGCGGACCTAAAACTCGACCTAGCTTTGCCACTTGAGGCATCATATCAGGGGTCGCAATCAGCAGGTCAAAATCCATCATGCCTTTCTGGATTTCATCAATCAGTTCCTCAGAACCTGCGATGTCAGCACCCGAAACCGTTGCCTCATTAACTTTCTCGCCTCGGGCGATCACAGCAACTCGGATCGTCTGACCCGTTCCTTTTGGGAGCGATACCGTCGTTCTCAACTGTTGGTCGGCATACTTGGGATCGATGCCTAGACGCACATGCGCCTCTGCTGATTCTGCAAACTTAGCCGTTGCCGTTTCCTTCAGAAGATTGAGTGCCTCCAAGGGATCGTAGGGGCGCTCTTCAACTTTTGCCTGTAGTTCTCTGACTCTTCGCGATATTTTCGCCATGGTTTCTCCTGGGGTCACTAACGAGGACTATCCTCTCCCCCAATTAAGTGTGATTGATGTCTTAAGCGCTAACCGTGATGCCCATGTTTTTAGCAGTGCCTTCAATGATTTTCATTGCTGCTTCAATATCATTGGCATTAAGGTCAGGCATTTTGGTCTTCGCAATGTCTTCTAACTGAGCGCGGGTGATTGATCCAACTTTTTTACGGTTGGGTTCACCTGAGCCAGTCTCAATTCCCGCAGCTTTTGCGATTAGCTTAGATGCCGGAGGAGTCTTGAGAATGAATGTAAAACTACGGTCTTCATAAACCGAAATTTCCACGGGAACCACCATTCCTGCTTGATCGGCAGTTCTGGCATTGTATTCCTTGCAGAACATCATGATGTTGACCCCGTGCTGACCAAGCGCAGGACCGATCGGAGGGGCTGGGTTTGCTTTTCCAGCGTTAATGGCTAACTTAATAACCGCCGCGACTTTTTTTGCCATCGATCGTGATCTCTTTGCGAATCAAAATTAACTTTTTTGAACTTGATTGACTTCTAGCTCGACGGGGGTGTCTCGCCCGAAGATAGAAAGCAGAGCCTTGAGTTTATTACGCTCACCGCTCACCTCAATCACTTCGCCTTCAAAGTCCTTAAACGGACCTGAAAGCACGACGATCTTATCGCCTGCCGCCATGTCAATCTTTCTGACTGGCTCCTGCTCTTGGGACTGCTTGAAGATGCGTTCAACTTCAGAGTGACCCAAGGGCATTGGTTTAACGTGCCCTCGACCTCGACCATAGCGGCGCTTCTGCTCCGCCCCGACAAAGTTGATCACGTTTGGCGTGTTTTTGATCACCTGCCACGTATCGTCGTCCATCAACATTCTCACCAAGACGTAGCCAGGGAAAACTTTTTCCGCGCCTTCTTTGGCCTTGCCGTCTTTTTGAGGTCTGAGGACAGGCGTTTCAGGAATCTGAACATCCAAAATTCGATTGGTAACATCCAAAGTCTGAATGCGCTGCTCTAGGTTGGCTTTGACTCGTTTCTCGCAGCCAGAAGCAACTTGAATAGCATACCAACGGGCTTTCTCAAGCTGGATGGCTTCTTCGGGGTTTTCGCCTGCTTCACTATAGGGTTGATTTAAGTCTCTCGACTCATCTGATGCATCTGATGTAAAAGTCATCCAAACACCTTCACCTGCGCCCATCGAAAGAGTTGATCTACCAGGTAGATTAGGGTTGCAGAGAGCGTCACCATCAAAATCACTGCGATCGACTCACTGATCAATTGCTGTCGGCTAGGCCACACCACCTTATCCAGTTCTTCTCTCGTTTCTTGGACAAACGTGTTGGGGTTGAAGCTTGCCTTTTGCTCTGGAATCGTTGCCTCGTCTTTTTTTGCCACAGTTTTAAGCGCTCCCGTCAGGTTTAATTTACGAGTGGTTTGCAACACTACAGGCTTGAAAATCTGACCTGGAAGAAACCCTAAACTTTTTCGACCTAAAAGCAGAGTAATTCAGCGCGCCCTGGAGGACTTGAACCCCCGACATCAGGTTTTGGAGACCTGCGTTCTACCAACTGAACTAAGAGCGCACAGCTAAATAACTCTAATACCACCTTTTCTAGCTTAACAGCTATTGACGACTTAGCCTTTAGCGATTAGTTGAGTTCTATGTTTTAAAGACTAATCGCTAGAAGCTAACATCTTAGAGCGGACGATCGAAGCGTTGCTTCAATCGGGTCGCCTTGCCCACGCGATCGCGCAGGTAGTAAAGCTTGGCTCGACGAACTCGACCGCGACGCAGCACTTTAATGCTTTCGATGCGGGGAGAGTGCATCAGGAAAACCCGCTCTACGCCTACGTTTTGGAAGACGCGACGCACCGTGATGTTTGCCGTAACGCCTGCACTGCCTTTGGCAATAATTACGCCTTCATAAGGCTGAGTCCGTTCTTTGTCGCCCTCTCGAATTTTGACACCCACTCGGACGGTGTCGCCCACATGGAGGATGGGAAGATCTGACTTCATTTGTTCCGCTTCAAGTGAGCGGATCAGTTCCTGCGCTTTCATAGGGCTTCAAAAAACTCACAATTGCTTATCGTAGCTCAGAGCCTGTCATCTCGTCTAGAGATCCAGTCCAAATCACATTCTACCTGTCGCACGGGCAATCTGCACAGAAATGATCGAAAGATGCGATCGTGTTCACGCAGCTTGATTCCCCGCTTCTAGTTTGTAACACGTAATTGTATTGACCTGGGCGTTGAAGATCGGATTCATTGCGATCGCGCTCAACCGGGTTCAAGATCAGTCTTTTATGAGAGATGACTCGGATGTAGCGATGGAATGTGTCTCTGACGACGACGCTGAAACTGCGTCCAAATCAATACGATTCCAAACACTAGCGTAGACAGCAAAACAACACTTGCCCCTGATGCAATATCGAAATAGTAGCTCAAGTAGATCCCTGCAAAAGAGATTGCTGCACCTAATACTCCAGAAATCACCATCATGTAGCCAAAGTGATTGCTGAGCAACCGCGCGATCGAGGCTGGAATCACAACGGCTGAGATAATTAGCGTCACTCCCAACACTTGCAGCGTGGCAACCAGCAGAGTCGCTAACATCAGTGCAAATAGCGTGTCCATTGCGAAGACGGGCACGCCTTGAACTTGAGCGACCTCTCGATCGAAACACCAAAATAATAAAGGACGATAAAAGACAAAGACTAATGACAGCAGAAAGATCGTTACGCCAGTCACCACCCAGAGATCCGTCGGAGAAACTCCCAGTACATTGCCAAATAATGCCGCTTCAAAGTTCTGGCTAAACTTACGATAGCTACTGATCACAGCAACGCCCAAGGCAAAACTGGCAGTGGTGACAATGCCGATCGCCGCGTCAGAATAGACTTTTCGTCCAGTTAAATACTGAATTAGTAGGGCTGCACCAAAGCCCCAAATTCCAGAACCGATGTAAAAGTTTAGCCCTAGAACATAAGTCATCACGGCTCCCCCTAAAATTGCGTGGGAAAGACCGTGAGCGATGTAGCTCATGCGGCGAGTGGTAATATAAACGCCCATCACGCCACAAAGCAGCCCGGACATGACCCCGACCATCATGGCGCGGCTGAAGAAATCATATTGAAAGGGTTTGAGTAAGAAATCCATGCTGCAAAATGCTAGTTAAGCGGATCTGGAATTGTTTCGCCGGAGTGCTGGAGGCAAATCGTTTTTCAACTCGTGCAGCAGGGTCGTGGCATCGCTGGAAATCAAAACGCGTTCTTCTTGACGCAGAACCAACATATCGGCTCCAAACGTTTGCCGTAATGTTTCTGGCGTAAAGACCTCAGTAGGTTCGCCCTGGCAGATTAAGCCCTGGTTGAAGCACACGACCCAAGGGAGATGAGTCGCAACTGAGTTGAGATCATGAGTCGAAAGTAGGATGGATAGCCCTTGCTGGCTCAGTTCTGCGAGTAAGTGCAACAGTTCATGTTGCACATGCAAATCTGAGCCGCTGGTCGGTTCGTCTAAAAGGACGAGTTCGGGTTCGCCAACGAGCGCACGAGCGAGAAAAACGCGCTGTTGCTGTCCACCAGATAACTCTCCGATCGGTTGATGCGCCACATGAGCCACGCCTACCCGTTCTAGCAGTTCTCTGGCTACCAGGCGATCGCGGCTCGAAGCCCACGGCGAAAACTGCCGCTGTCGATATCGACCCATCATCACCACTTCTTCTGCCGTCACAGGAAAGTTCCAGTCCACGGTTTCAACCTGAGGAACGTAACCCACTTTAGGCGGAGAAGTGCCGGGGTTGAGACGTTTTCCTCGGACCAGAATCTCTCCTTGCCAGGGATGCACAAGCCCGAGCATTGCCTTAATCAAGGTGCTTTTGCCGCTTCCAGAGGGACCAACCAGTCCAGAGAGCTGCTTGGGGTAAAGGACTAAATTTACTCTGGTAAAAACAGGTTCAGTTTGATAGCCACAGGTCAAGTTTCTAATTTCTAATAGCGGTTCCATTCAATGACCTGATTCAACTATTTGGTGGAATTGGTAGCAACGGCAGTAGGACCGACCACATTCGCGGTGACGAGTCCGTTAACGAGTTCCGGTTTACCGCCTAAGTTAGTTGCAATGATGCGAAGGTTATTCGCCATCATGCCAATGTAGGTGTGTTGGGGGTTCTTGTTTTCGAGTGCATTCGCTGAACCCTCTCCTGGCAGTTCGTCGTCAGCCGTATTCGCTGTTTTGACGTTGGCTTCCCGTGCAATTTGTTCTTCAACTTTGCTGGGATAAACTTCTGACCCAAAAATGGCAGGAACGCCGACTTTCTTAACTTGATCGATCAGTTTTGCTACGTCTTGAGCCGAAGGCTCCTTGAAGTCAGAGGGTTGAATCGCACCAATCACTTCAAAGCCATATTCTCTCGCCCAGTAAGCCCAAGAGTCGTGGTAAGTCAATAGCTTGCGGTTTTGAGATGGAATGCTGGCGACCACTTCACGAGTTACCTTGTCAAGCTCGTCTAATCGTTGCAGGTAGTTTTTGAGATTAGTTTCGTAATAGTCTTTGCCTGCGGGATCGAGGGCGGTTAATTGCTGCGCTGCGAGTTTAGCATACGCCTCGGCATACTTTGGGTTGACCCATAAGTGAGGGTTTGGATCGCCCTTCTCCTTGGGGAAGCTGAAATCGAACATCCATTGATCTTGAGTAATGGTGTTGCTGCCCATCTCAAAGATTTTGGTGTCTTTCGGCTTTGTGGCGTTGGCTAATTTTTCGGTTGGGGACTCTAAGTGCAAGCCGTTAGCGAGAATTAAATTGGCTTTAGAAAGAATGTCTGTATCTGAGGGACGTGGCTCAAACGTGTGTGAGTCGGTGCCTTCGGGGATGATGCCTTTGACTTCTACACGATCGCCTGCGATGTTGCTCACGATGTTGGTTAAAGGTGCAACGGTTGTGACCACCAACGGTTTCTTCTGCGCTTGCTGATTTGATGCTTGGGCAGGAACGGAAGTCGCTGCAGGGCTAGGAGAAACTGCCGTATTGGTCGTGGGAGAAGAATTGCAGGCGGTTAAAATAAGCGCGAGAAGTGATACACGAGCAAAAGCTTTCATTACAAATTCTATCTACAGTTCTGAGTCAATCAACGCTTACTTCAGCATTCCTGTAGAGGTAAAACAATCCCCCACGAGGGCATTCAAAACCTGTTTTTTGACTTTTTAAGTAAATATTTAGATTCTTTACATGTTTCGCGACGCTTTAGATCTCGGTTCCTCCGGTCTTGAGTCAGCCCACTCTGAAGGATTGGCTCAGTTAAACCTTCGATCGTGCTGATAGCTGATCGAATTATGAGAATCGCTACCATTGACTCGGTTAATTGCGACTCACGATTTAGATTTGACATTGGAACTGTGCGATCGCACGATCGTCTTAAGACGAGGTGAGATTGTTGATGATGGCGAAGCTGGGCACGTTTTGAGCGACCCAGAACTTTTGACTAAACACGCTTTTGAGTTGCTTCTCTGCTACGTTCGCTTTTATGACCAGGTTGAAGAGGCACCTTTAGAGGTTCCTTTACCTACCCATTGACCAGCACTGCCTTACACGGCTCTGCAAATCATTGACGATCGTCTGATAGATTCCATCTTTCTTTTGAGATCACGAGGCATCGTCCAAATACTTAGTGCTCTTCTTTGGATTGCTCTAAGCACTAACGTCTGAATTCTCTACAGCGATTCGGTAGTAATTAATCATCTTTTGGGTTTGTGACAATCCATAAATTAGGCTCCTCACAGTGTCATTCGCACGACCTTCTGCAAGAAGCCTGATTTTTTATTGCAATCTGAGTTGGGACGTGGTGGCTGCGTTTTACTGCTTCATTGCGCCATCATTTCTCATGGCATTTCCCTGCTGCATTGCTGCCTGAGTGGTTGATCCAATCATTCCTGTTGGGGCAATCTTCTTAGAATTCTGAAACTTTATAACGGCTGCTCGCATCTCATTTCCATAGATGCCGTCAATAGAGCCAGTGTAGAATCCATACCGCTTTAAAAGCTTCTGAGCTGTTCTGACAGACTCTCCTCTGCTGCCGACTGTTAGCGTCGCACCCGTCTTTTTCATCGCATCACCCTGCATCATGCCACCTTTCATCGCATCGCCTTGGTTTTGAGCGATTAGGGTAGCGCTCTGCTCAACTTGAGTGTTGCTACTAGAATAAGCGGGCACCGCGATCGCCAAAGCCAGCCCAGAGAGTAAACACGCTACTTTCCAATTCATGATTCTTTTTCCAGATTTTAGATTTTGACTCAACAGCGATCGCGTGACAGAGACCCATCACCCAATTGTTGCGAGGTCTTGATTCTCTAGATAATCGAGGTTAATTCTGAAGCTTATTTGAACTTAGACCCGGAATTTCCTGAGTTTATTCCTACTGATTATTCAGTCTAAATTCAGCAGTCTCTCAGATACTTGTGGTAACTCTCTAAAATTGCCGACTAATTAGATGAGTTTTGAGCACCTTTAGTCTCTAAACAGAACATGAACTCTGGCAACCCCGACAGGAATCTGTTGAGTTAAACCGTCTTGTCCCGCAGAAATTTTATACTCCACTGTTTCGCCCCCGCCTAAGATCATCGAGATACCAGAGAAGACGACCGCTAGAGAGCTTCCCGGAGCGATCGCTGGGTCAAAGGCGATCGCAACTTGATGGTTGCTGGTAGAGATCTTGCTAGAGATTTCTTGTTGATTCAGATTGACTGAATGCTATAAACGGAGTTTCTTCAGAGCTTTATCAAGTCCCCAAGTTCACTTTGGTTCCTTCAAAACGAGGGTTGAACATCGTTGAATCGTTTCCAACGTCCTCTAACGATCGGCTGCCAGAAAGCTAGACTAGAGCTTGTCTTAGTTTCTGCATCAGCGCCGAAGCTTCATCAGCCCAACGTCGATCGATAAATATCTATAGTCCATTTCATTCGCCTGACTATTGATTTCACAGGTTTTTGAGCATGTCATTTTTATCTTTGCTTCGACGATATCGTGTGCCTAGTCTTCTGTTTGCTCTTTGTTTAGCAACCGTTCTCTTATCAGGAGAAGTTGCGTTTCTGCCCTCAGCCAGTGCCGAACAAGCGTTTTCTAAAAAACCGACTCTCACTCAGAGTGCGCCCTCTACGATCGCCTCTACAACTCAACAGGTGAAAAAGACGGTTTTAGAGAATGGGTTGACCGTGCTCACTAAAGAAGTGCCGACTGCACCTGTGGTCACGGTGCAAGTTTGGTATCGCATTGGCTCACGCAATGAAGCTCCTGGTGTGAACGGCATTGCTCACCAACTCGAACATTTGATGTTTAAAGGCACTCGCGATCGTCCGATTCAGTTTGGGCGATTGTTTAGCGCGTTGGGCAGTCAATCAAACGCTTTTACTAGCTACGATCAGACCGCTTATTTTGGCACTGTCGAACGCGACAAGCTGCGATCGCTGCTCGCTCTTGAAGCCGATCGAATGCAGAATGCAGTCATCGGTGCCCCTCAACTCACGAGCGAAAAGCGCGTCGTCATTTCAGAACTGCAAGGCTACGAAAACAGTCCGAGTTATCGCCTCGATCGGGCAGTGATGCGAGCAGCATTTCCCGATTCTCCCTATGGGTTGACAGTGGGCGGCACCAAAGCCGATGTGGAGAAATTCACCGTTGAGCAGGTGCGAGATTATTACCGCAATTACTACAGTCCTGATAATGCGACTCTGGTGATTGTTGGAGACTTTCAAACCGATCCGACGTTGAAAGCAGTGCGAGAACTGTTTGGCAAAGTTCCTCAATCTAAAACACCAAAAGCGGCAGTTCAGCCTCCGGCTCCTTTAGTGATGAAAGGGGCGGAAGTCAAAGCTCCGATCGTGCTCAAACAGCCTGGGAGCGCTGCACTTCTTCAAGCGGTCTATCCCCTGCCCAATATCTCTCACCCTGATGTGCCAGCGATTAGTTTGCTGGATTTAGTTCTGACTCAAGGGCGCAGCTCTCGGCTTTATCAATCCCTCGTCGAATCAGGGTTAGCCAGCGACTATGGCGGTTATCCAGCCAATATGATTTCTGGCGGATGGTATGGATTGAGCGCAACGGCAGCACCTGGTCAAGACTTGTCAAAAATCAATCAAACTATTCAGGCAAGCTTGGCAGACCTGCGCACCAAACCTGTGACTGCTGACGAACTGAAACGCGCCAAAACTCAATTAAAGTCGTTTGTGCTGCTGCGAAATCGCACGATCACCAGTCAGGCAAATCAGCTTGGCGATGACCAAACCACGGCTGGAGATTATCAATATACCGATCGCTACCTGGCAGCGATCGAGAAAGTAACTTCCGCAGACATTCAACGCGTTGCAAAAACCTACTTTGATCCGAGCAAGCAAACCCTCGGTTTCTTTGAGCCGACTCAACTAGATGCCAAGGCTGGAGGCTCGGTCAATGCAGGTCAAACCGCAGAACAGTTCAATTTAGGCGCACCTGTCGATCCGGCTGAGGTGGCAAAATATCTGCCGCCCGTGACGCAGAGTAATCGTCCTGCTCAAGCGTTACCCGAAAAAATTGTGCTCTCAAATGGGGTGCGGGTTTTGCTGCTGCGCGACTCTAGCACGCCGACTGTATCGCTCAATGGTCATCTCGATGCCGGAACTGCCTTTGATGCGAGTCAGAAAGCAGGGCTAGCTAAGTTGACGGCTGACAACCTAATGAATGGCACGAAAACCAGAGATGCGTTAACGCTGGCAACCATACTCGACGATCGCGGCATTAATCTCGGATTTGATGCCAATCGGGAAGGCGTTGCGATCGGAGCCAACACACTGGTCGAAAATCTGCCAACGCTCGTGCAAATCATGGCGGATGTGATGCAAAATGCGGTCTTTCCAGACAAAGAACTAGAGTTGAGTCGTCAACGAGCACTCACCACCCTCAAAGTTCAAATGGATAGTCCCGCAGCTAAGGGACGACGCACCTTCCAGCAAACTATCTATCCGTCTAATCACCCTTTTCATAACTTCCCGACTGAGGCAAGTTTGAAAGACATTCGACAGCAAGATTTGCTGAATTTCTACAAAGCTCACTACCGTCCCGATAGAACCACCTTGGCGCTAGTGGGTGACTTCGATCCGGCTCAGGTGAAGAGTCTGCTAGAAAAAGAGTTGGGCGCATGGAAGGCAACCGGACAAGCGCCTGCGCTGACCTTTCCTCCTGTGTCGCTGCCTGCAACTGGGGTACGTCTTTATGACGGCATTCCGGGCAAGGCTCAGTCGATTACCTACCTCGGCTATGTGGGGATCAATCGCACCGATCCACGCTACTATCCGGCGATCGTCATGAACCAGATTTTGGGCGGCGATACGCTATCCAGTCGGTTGGGAACTGAGATCCGCGATCGTCAAGGACTCACCTATGGCATCTACAGCGGCTTCCAGGCAGGCAGGCATTCAGGTCCGTTCTTGATCTCGATGCAGACTGCTCCTGAAGATGCATCCAAGGCGATCGCCAGCACGCTCAAACTCCTGGAGCAATTCCGCGCTCAAGGCGTGAGCACGAGCGAAGTGTTGACAGCCCAGCGATCGCTGACGAGCAGCTATCCGGTCGATTTGGCAGACCCAGATAATCTTGCGGAAATTATTTTGATGAACGAAGTGTATGGGCTTAACCCTGTCGAAATTCGTCAGTTTCCCAAGCAGATTGAAGCGGTGACCCAGGCTCAAGTCGATGAAGCCACTCAGGAGTTATTGCGTCCTGATCGCCTCGTGATCGTAACCGCAGGACCTCCGATCGCTCGTCAATAGATTGATAAAAAGGATGAGGGATAATCCTGATTCGATTCACCTCTCATCCTTTGCTTTACCCAGGATTCGATTGTCCTACAAGAATTAAGCTACTTTAGAAAATAGCGAAGTCCCTGCTTCTCGATCGCTTCCCACTGCTGAACCAACCGCCGATTTCTATGAATATTCTCAGTAATTTGCTTCCTCAGTCCTCTCCTAAAAAGCGTCGAGGCGTTGAAATTAAGTCTCAGCGCGAAATCGAGATCATGCGGCAAGCGGCAAAAATTGTAGCCGTCGTGCTCAAAGAAATCTCAGAGATGGTCGAACCCGGAATGACCACGGCTGACCTTGATGCCCATGCTGAAAAACGTATTCGAGAGATGGGAGCCACACCTAGCTTTAAGGGCTATCACGGCTTTCCTGCCTCGATTTGCTCAAGCATCAACCATGAAGTGGTTCACGGCATTCCCAACCGCAAAAAAGTGATTCGGACAGGAGATGTGCTGAAAGTCGATACGGGTGCTTTTTTTGAGGGCTATCACGGCGACTCGTGCATTACGATCGCCGTCGGTCAAGTCACGCCCGATGCAGCCAAACTCATTCATGTCGCAGAACAGGCGCTTTATAAAGGCATTGAGCAAGTTCGAGCCGGAGCTTTTTTGCTAGATCTGGCAGGAGCTATTCAAGATTATGTTGAGGCAAATGGCTTCAAAATCGTAGAAGATTTCACGGGGCATGGCGTGGGGCGCAATCTGCATGAAGAACCGTCTGTCTTTAACTTCCGCACTCACGAAATGCCCAATGTCAAACTTCGAGCGGGAATGACGCTCGCGATCGAGCCGATCGTCAACGCTGGCACCAAAAACACTCGCGTCTTGCCCGATCGCTGGACGGCTGTCACGTTAGACAATTCTCTTTCTGCTCAGTTTGAACACACCGTTCTAGTGACCGAAGAGGGCTATGAAATTTTGACCGATCGCACAAATGTCTAAAGCTAAGGAACGTGGATTTATTAAGGTGCAACGTCTCACCCTCACCCTAGCCTTCCTCCCAAGGAGAGGGAACAAGACTCTCACTCCCTTCTCCGTGGGGAGAAGGGTTGGTGAGGGCTTCGCCTCACTTCGTGAGGAGGGGCAAAGGACGCTCACAAGTCTTACAGGTTATTTAATCCACGATCTTAAGTGATGAGTTTTGTCTAGCTTCAATACTCATCACCCAAAATTTCTGCTACTCAACTAATTGCGTCACCCAACGTGAGCCATCCTCTCCAAGCTGTTGTTGGGCGAGTCGCCACGTTTTCCCCTCGCTCTGTCGCTGTAAATAAACCTCAAACGGATTGTCTTTTTGAGTCACTGCCCGTTTAGAAAGCTTGAGGGTGTAGTCATAGCTGCCTTGTACCTGATAAGCTCGCAGGCTCTGAATCGTGAGAGGCTTTTGACTCGTCACCTTAACTCGATCGACCTTCAGCTTGGGCGATTTTAACCGCAACTGCTGGCTTAATTCTTGCTGGGTTTGGGTAATTTGCAGCGCGATCGCTCGTCGCACGATCTGGCTGCTCGGAGTCAAATTATTCGCGCTACAGGCTGTGATTAGACTCGCTAAGATCACCGCCAAAATGATTTGCATCGATCGCCGCACATTAATTTCCTCAAATCCCACTCTTAGAGTAACAGCGATAGGATAAGCCTGAAAGCGACGGAAGGCATGATGTACAAAAAATCGTTTGGAGTCAGTGAAGACCTCTACCGCTATATCTTAGCGAACTCGCTTAACGAACCTGAGATTCTTGCCAAGCTGCGCCAGGAAACTGCCAATCATCCTCAAGCTAGGATGCAAATCTCACCTGAGCAAGGTCAGTTTATGGGGTTGCTGGTGCAGTTAATGGGAGCCAAAAAAACGCTCGAAGTGGGCGTGTTCACTGGCTATAGTTCTCTTTTGGTAGCGCTATCGCTGCCTGCTGATGGCAAACTGGTTGCCTGTGATATTAGTGATGAATACACATCGATCGCTCGTCGCTATTGGCAAGCGGCGGGAGTAACTGACAAAATCGATCTGCATATTGCTCCAGCCTTAGAGACCCTGGATCGTCTGCTTGAAGACCAGGCTGAAACCTTTGATTTTGCGTTTATCGATGCCGACAAAGGCAACTATGAGAACTATTACGATCGCGCCTTTCAACTCATCCGACCTGGTGGATTAATCGCGATCGATAATGTGCTTTGGTCAGGACGAGTGGCTGATCCCACTGATCACGACAACATTACTCAAACGATTCGAGCGTTTAATCAGAAGTTGGTGAAGGACGATCGAGTGGTTTTAAGTTTGCTGCCGATCGCGGATGGGTTAACGTTGGCGCTCAAAAGGTAGACTTGATGAATTCGTGATTGGAAAAAAACGGGAAGAGAGACGTTCCACCGGAACGTCTCTACGGGGGCGGGGAATTGGCTTGCGATCGCTCACGTTTTTTTTGCGCTTTTGTAATTGTCTAGAAATTGCTCAAAATCGGGTGTGAACCAATCGGCTTGCAGAGATGCTTCGGCTGCTCGTTGTTGCTCCCAAACAGTATCTAACGCTGTGCGGGTCGCCCTATCCATCGCCAAAAAAGCTAGAGATTTGCCAGATGCCTGAGCGCGTTTCATGCCTGCTATTAAAATAGCAATGCCCTGCTTATCCACACGGTCTACCCACAGTAAATCGACAATGACCGCCGCCGCTTCTACGATCGCCTGATTTAAACTGCTTTGAAACGTGACTCCTGCCTCACCTAAAAGCGCTCCGGGCGGCTGCAAAATGACCGTTTCAGAAGACCTCTCACTTAACGGGTTGTCAACGATTGAATGTTTATTGGCATGATCAGAGATTTCCATGAGTCACTGTCTTGACAGCGTTTTGCCTAGAACTAAACCTGACGCGATAACAAAAACTTCTATTTTTCTCTTATATGAAGTAGAAGTTCCCTAAAATCGTCGATCGCTATCACAACTCGTTTAGATGACGCTTTTGAGGAGTGTTCTTCATAATAAAACATCTAGAAGAAGAGAGACTCGTTACTGCACTACTTGAGTCAAGTTTGTTAATGTGATTAAAATAGCCAGAATACCCAAAAATCCGAATTTATAAACTCCCCAGCAAACTAACTTTTTCAGACGTTTATCTGTCCACTTTTAGGATTCCACCAGGTTATCTCCGTGACTCCCCAGACTGAACAGGCTGCTTCCACATCGCCTTCTGCATCTACTTCAGACCTCGATTTGAACGTAGTCAACCGACAGATGATCGTCATTCTCGACTTTGGCTCTCAATATTCTGAGTTGATTGCACGGCGCATCCGCGAAACTCAAGTTTATTCAGAGGTGCTCTCCTACCGCACCTCAACAGAACAACTCAAGCAACTTAATCCCAAAGGCATTATTCTTTCGGGTGGTCCCAGTTCTGTCTATGATCAGGGCGCTCCTCAGAGCGATCCTGAAATCTGGAATTTGGGCATTCCCATTTTGGGAGTTTGCTATGGGATGCAGTTGATGGTGCAGCAACTCGGCGGCGGCGTTGAGAAGTCCGATCGGGGTGAATATGGCAAGGCAAGTCTAGAAATTGATGACCCTACCGATCTGCTGACCAACGTTGAAGACAACACAACGATGTGGATGAGCCACGGAGATTCAGTGACGAATCTTCCGGCTGGCTTTGAGCTACTGGCGCATACAGCAAATACGCCCTGTGCAGCGATCGCAGATCACGATCGTAAACTCTATGGCGTTCAGTTTCACCCTGAAGTGGTGCACTCAAAAGGGGGTCAAGCGCTAATCCGAAATTTTGTCTATCACATCTGCAAATGCGAGCCAACCTGGACAACAGCAGCATTTGTCGAAGAAGCGGTTCGAGAAATTCGGGCAAGAGTGGGCGCTAAGCGAGTCTTGTTAGCCTTGTCGGGCGGGGTCGATTCTTCAACCTTGGCGTTTTTGCTGCATCGAGCGATCGGAGATCAACTCACCTGCATGTTTATTGACCAGGGCTTTATGCGAAAGCTAGAGCCAGAAAGGTTAGTGAAGCTATTTGCCGAACAGTTCCACATCTCTGTAGAGTATGTGAATGCCCGCGATCGCTTCATCGACTCCGTAAAAGGCATCACCGATCCCGAAGAAAAACGTAAGCGCATCGGTCACGAGTTTATCAGCGTGTTTGAGTCTGAATCGAGACGACTCGGTCCATTTGACTATCTCGCTCAGGGCACTCTCTACCCCGATGTGATCGAGTCTGCCGATACAAATGTTGATCCCCAAACGGGTGAACGAGTCGCTGTCAAAATCAAGAGCCATCACAATGTTGGAGGCTTGCCAAAAGATCTACGCTTTAAACTTGTCGAGCCGCTCCGCAAATTGTTTAAAGACGAAGTGCGCAAGGTGGGACGCTCGATCGGGCTACCTGAAGAAATCGTCAACCGTCAGCCCTTTCCAGGTCCCGGTTTAGCGATCCGAATTTTGGGAGAAGTCACCAGCGAACGGCTCAATATTCTGCGCGATGCTGATTTGATCGTCCGTCAAGAGATCAATCGAGCGGGAATGTATCACGAGCTTTGGCAAGCGTTTGCGGTGTTGTTGCCGATTCGCAGCGTCGGAGTGATGGGAGATCAGCGCACCTATGCCTATCCGATCGTGTTGCGCTTTGTCGCTAGTGAAGACGGCATGACCGCAGATTGGGCACGGGTTCCATACGACTTGCTCGAAACGATTTCTAATCGCATTGTCAACGAAGTGCGTGGAATCAATCGCGTTGTGTATGACATCACCTCTAAACCACCTGGCACGATCGAGTGGGAATAAAGTAAAGACTAAGAAACGAAGGACGTATTTAAGGGTGTCACCGGAAAATCCAATCCTTTATTGAGGTTGAAAGAGTAGAGGCATTGGCTTTCGGGACGTTGAATCTCATCAGTCAGCGCTCATCTCTACAACTTACAACAACTCCAGTTTTATGCCTTGGTTTTGCCAGCCGAGCGGGTGTGGAAAACAGCCTTATTTCTGTGGAGAACTTTACTTAGGATCGTAAATTAAATAATCTGTCAGATTTGTGAGCGTCTTCTGCCCTCCTCACGAAGTGGGGCGAAGCCCTCGCCAACCTTTCTCCTCAAGGAGAAGGGAGTGAGAGTCTTGTTCCCTCTCCTGGGGGAGAGGGCTAGGGCTAGGGTGAGACGTTGCACCTTAATAAATCCACGTTCCTTAGTTGTGGAAAACTTATTTTCCTACTTCTGATCCATAGCTGATCTGATCAGATTGGTAGGTGGGTGGTTCTACGTGAATCATCACCCTCACAGGACTGTATCTTTCAGCGAGTCGAGCTTCCACTTCTTCAGTGATTTCGTGAGCCGTCTGCACATCACGTGCCTCTACAATCAAATGCATCTCAATAAAAGACTGACGACCGACCACTCCACGCGACGCAATATCGTGACAGTTCAGCACTCCAGGCACCTGCATCGCCACGTCATAAATGGCTTCTGGAGCGATCGCCATCTCATCTACGAGCGAGGGCAGATTTTGCTTCAGCACTGACCATCCACTCCCAAAAACCATCAGCGCCACTGGAAAGGACAAAGCCAGATCCAACCACTGCCAGTTAAATGCCCAAACGCCAACTAAACCTGCGAGCACGCTAATCGTCACCCAGACATCACTCATCGTGTGTTGGGCATCTGCAATCAAAATTGGGCTGCCGACTCGCTGCCCTTCTGCACGCTCATAATAGGTGACGAAAATATTGACTCCTAGCACAATGAGCAGCAGCCATAGCTCCCCGGCTGAAATTTGAATCGGCTTGCTCGTGCCCATCAGTCGCTCGATCGCGCTCTGCAAAATCTCAAAACAAGCGATCCCCAAAAAAGCGGCAATTCCCAAGGCGCTCACAGCCTCAAATTTTTGGTGCCCATAGGGATGATCGCGATCGGGCATCGGCGATGAAAATCGACTGGCAACTAATCCCAGAACGTTACTTGCGCTATCGGTTAAGCTGTGCAGCGCATCGGCTAACAAACTCAACGACCCCGTTGTTAACCCTACAAATGCCTTGAGTCCCAAGACAAACAGATTCAGCAACAGAGTAATGATTAAGACTTTGCGAACCGTCGATCGATTATCTAATAGCACCATCATTCACCTTGCCCTTTAGCCGCTATGACCTTCAGTGTAGATCCCATAGATGAAAAACACTCTAAACTCTTATTCGTTAAAGCTTTGAGCTTTCTATAGTCGGTTTTAGCTTTTGACAATAATCTCAATTAGAAAGTCAGATAATGTGATAAGGCTTCTTTCCTGACTCAGATGGTGAGAGGCTCTTTTTGTAGATCTTTGTCATTTAGAAGCGTTAATTTTTCTTCCTGACTTTCATTCCTCAATCCTGCTTCCCAGTAGGATGAAATGGCTGCAATGTTTGATAGATGGTGCTATGTCTTCTCAACTCACCCTCAATTTAATCGAAGGCTCTATTTCTTTTCGCTTTAGCCCAGAAGCCGCTAGAGACTTAAAATCAACTCTTGCAGACCTGATGGAGCGGCTAAAAGTTACTGCAAATAAGCCGATTCCCGGCGGCAAAGTTACGCCCCAAAAGCCGGTGGAATATCGCTATACAGGCGACGTTTTTTTAGAAATCTTTTGTAACCCCAATATTTGGGCAACTCCGTTTGCTGCCAAGGTGCTGATTACGCTGAGAGACGATCGTATTCGCATCACAACCGAAGCCGAACTCAGCCGCGTCAATGACGATATCAGTCAATATCTAGAGCAGGTAAGCTAAAAATAGTTCTGAACGGTGAATCTTGAGCCCTGCAGTTAAGATTAAGACATGTCTCCTCTATTCATCTTTATATAAGCTATGAACTCTGATACTGTCATTCAGCTATTAAAGAAAGGGTTTCGCGTCACGGTCGGGGCAACTGCCACGCTGATCGAAGTGCTGCAAGATCCTCAAAGACGTGAGCAAAATTTATCAAGACTGAGGCTAGAGCTAGATCAACTAACGCAAGAATGGGCCGAAAAAGGGGAAATGACTGAGCAAGAAGCTCGTAGCTTTCTAGATACCCTAATTGATCAACGTCGTACTGCTAGCGATCGTGTTGCCTCTGAAGCGATCGTGACGACAACAGTTGTTCCCGTTTCAACCTCTCCATCAGAAGTGCTCGAACTGCAAGAACTGACCGCACAGCTCGCGGCAATTCGTGCAGAGTTAGCGCAACTGCGAGAACAGAGAGAGTAATAGCGTCGTTAGATTCCGCGTTCATTAATTTGCCCTCCTCACCCAGTGGGGCGAAGCTCTCCCAACCCTTCCCTCGGGAGACGGGCTTTTCAGACCTTTCTGGTTCTCTCTCCCGTTGGGAGAGCTACTGTGTACACACAAGTCGGTTGATTGGTCATTGCTAAGATCTTTCGCCCCCTAAATCCCCCATTCTGGGGAACTTTGAACCAGAGAGAGGTTCAAGGTTCAGCTATCGCTCCAGTTCAAAGTCCCCCAATTTTGGCAGGGCTGATTAGTTGTCACCAGATAAAATCTACAAGCTTGGGTCTTCGTTCAGCATCAAATGATGCCTCGACGCAAGATAAAGGGTACGTATTTTCTTTCTCGACCTTAAATTAGCCCTGCCAATTTTGGGGGATTTTAGGGGACTGAAACCGACCCAAACGAAGTGACGAGGACTTGTGTGTACACGGTAGCGTTGGAGAGTGGATTTTTTGTAGATGTTTCAGGAAAATTGCACATCGCGTATTCAGAGCAAGTCTTAATACTGTCTTGAGAACACGAAAGTAAGCTCTGAAAAGATGCAAGATTACGAGCGACCCTATTTATGACCAACGCCAAGGAGTGTGCTGTGGAACTAGCGACCACCTTAAAAAGCCAAATCGTTCGTAATCAAGTGCGAGAAGTCGGCATCAACGGCAATCATTGGTACGCGATCGCGTGGGCAACCGAGCTTAAACCCGCAAAAATTCTGACCGCGACCATTTGGCAAACCTCGATCGTTTTCTTTCGCGATCGCCAAAACCAAATTCAAGCCATCGAAAATGTTTGTCCTCACAAAGGCGTTTCGCTCGATCAGGGCAAAGTTCAGGGAGATACGATCGCGTGCCCCTATCACGGCTGGGAGTTTAATGGACAGGGCGAGTGCCTCAAAATTCCCTACTTTCCACCCGATCAAAAGCTTCCTTGCGTTCAAATGAAAAGCTTTCCCGTACAGGAAAAATACGGCTTAATCTGGATATTTCCGGGCGATCCTGCTTTGGCAGAGACACACCCTTTGATAGACATTCCAGAATATGGCGATCCCAACTGCCTGCTAATTCCCATTGGGGCGCACTTTAAAGCGCACTTCTCAATCTGCAATGAAAATACGATGGACGTGTTCCACGGTCATCTCCACAAAAATCTGCAAGGTTGGTTCGATCCAGTGTTGTTAAAGCTGCGAGAAACTGAGACCTCGATCGAAGCCAACTATCAGCTTTCTTATACAGGCATCATGAGTCAACTGTTGGGGCTGAGTCAATCTGCCGATCAAATCACAACAAAAGTCATCTCGGTTAACTATTGCTATCCTCATTACGTCAGCCAGCTCTCAGGAATTTCATCGCTTTACTTGATGCGGTTGCCTATTGCGCCTCAAGAAAGTCGCTCGTTCTCGCTTCTATTTCTCAAACTAGGATTGCCTTCATGGCTGCTCAAGATTCTGCGTCCAGTTTTGCGACCCCTGATTCTCAACCTGCTCATTCTGCGCTTTCTTAGACAAGACATTGAGATGATTGAGAGCGAGCAGGAGAATTATTTGAAAAACCCGCAGCGTCGATATGTCGAAGTCAATCCGGCGATCGCTGCGGTGCAACGCCTGATCGTGCGTCAATATGAGCAATTTGTCCGCCCTTCGCTAAATAATTCTGACAAGCCGTCACCAGTTCCTCAAGAAATTTCAGCTCAATGACGACAGGGAAAAAATTCCATTGCCGTTGATCGTCGCAAAATGAATCGTTAGTAATTCCTGAAATTGAGGCACGATCGCATTACATTACAGAAGAGCAACCGGGAGAAATTCTAAATTTCTGCCGAGCATTGGGCTTTATGCTCTAAGTTCTCTCTCATTCACCTTATGAGAATTAAACCTATGTCATTTTCAAACTGGCACAGAGGCATTGTTGCCCTGATGCTATCAGTCGTTTTGATGCTCACAGGCTGCCAGCCTAAAGCCCCTTCGCAATTTGATCAGGCACAGCAAGACAGTAGCAAAAAAGGAGTGACTGCCGTTGCTAAAGATGCCACTCAAGGCAGCGAGTTTAACAAGTTTTTCCCTCGTCCTGATGCTGGCTATGCCCGTACGTTTAGCCAAGAAAAGAAAGGATTTGCTGAAGCAAAACTCAACAAAGATGGCAAAAACGTCGCCATGCTGTCTATCAACGACACGACGGGAATTCCTGGATCTGCTCAAAAATTTGCAGCCTCAACTGAGAAAATTGCTGGGTATCCTGCGACCAATCTCGGCAACCAAACGGCAGTGCTAGTGGGCAAATATCAGGTCAAAGTTCAGTCTCGTGATGCATCATTTGACAAGACCGATCGCCAAGCCTGGTTGCAAAAATTTGATTTCAAAGGGCTAGAAAAACTCAAGTAGCCCTAGACAAACCCACATTCACCTACCAAGAATTTTTCATGAGCAAATCTATTTTTGAACTCGTCGATCAGCTTCCGACCGGAGGCACCACGGTGACAGCTCTCAACGCCCTTGATTTTGTGATCCCTGGGCAGTGGCAGAACTTGACGGGGTTTACCAACACCATTCGGGCAGTCACAGGCGAATCTGACGAGGCAATGATTCAAGCGATCGGAGAACGAGCCGTCTATCTCTATAACGACGAGTCGCAGGGCTATCAGCGCGCGATGTGGCTCTATCAAACCGTCGATAATGCCGCAGGTGCTTTGGGTGCGGCAGCGATGGCAAACAAAATCGGTCAAGATATTTCGTTTTTAGGATTTTTGGGCAATCTCACCCCCAAACCTGAAAAGGCACAGAGTCTTGACCTGTGCATCAAGCTTGTGGTCGAACTGGTCGCATTCTGCCAAATCAACGGCATTCCGGGTGACAGTATTGGCGATTTTTTGGGCGCGTTGGGCGACTATAGCGGTGAATCGTTGATGCGAATGGCAGCGCTCGTCTGCTTTGACGGGATCATTCCCTTAGGAGCCGACTTCATTAATATGGGACTGTCCACCATCCAGCAAACAACTCCTGATGATTTGCAGCATAACCAAAGCTTTAAGAGCGTCAGCAGCCTAATTCCAGGTGGCAACCCTGCTGGGCAACTGGGCTTTATTACTCAAAGCTTTGATTCTGTCAAAGGCTGGATGGGTGATTTTGTCAGTTCTCGTAATTTGACTCAAGACAGTCTATTGAGCCACCTCAAACAATACGTTGACATTTCTGCTGACAAGCTTGATTATGTCGGCGCATTCCTTGACGTTGCTGTCAAATACTACACTCACACAGGGACACAAACCCTGGCTCGTCGTTTAATCGAACGGGCAGTAGCAGAAATTTGATCCCAGCGTGCAACCAAACTGAGCAAAAGACCGTCCGTTATGAGGAGTGCATCACCGAGCGCTGGCTCACGGACTGTCTTTTTTTGCAATCAGTGACTTTGAACTCACTTAGTTAGAGTGCTTACTGATAAGCTGGATTCAGACAATTGACTAATTGACGTATGTTCCCATAGTTCAGCTTCGTATCGACGAGTTAGCGAAATCCTTCGCAAGCCAAATATACGGTTGGATCAGTTGCGATGCGCTTGGCGCAGCTTTATAGAATCGCTGTCTAGAAAAAGGTGGAGAGGAGTTTACTGTGCAAGTTGTCAAGGAGTACGTGCGGCGCTGGTACGAAAGCGGCTTAGATCCCGATGAGTACATTTGCCACAAACGCCAAGGAA
>JBBRPT010000075.1:0-28654 GCA_038227635.1 Leptolyngbyales cyanobacterium
ATATTACCTTACCTAAGATCCATCACCTTTTCTTATCTAACTTATTCATATAAATATCTTATCTAACTTACCTGCGATCGCTGTTCTTTCCCCTCGATCGCTGTTTTAGTTCCCCCGATCGCTGTTCTGTTTCCCTTGATCGCTCCTTTATTCCACCAGATCGCCTCTCCCCTAGCGGGGATCGCTCCCTTTTATAAGTAACAATTCGTTCCCTACAAGAGAGTAGAAGCTTGAAAGCACTGCTGTGCTTGGGTTGTAGCACTTTGGCGTTTATCCTTGCCTGCTGAGTCCTTTTGAATATCTTATCTATCTTGTCTGAAGTCTGCATATCTTATCTATAGCTGTAGCTATCTTACTTAGTATTTGAGGTAGAATATGTCCATAGATAAGTAAGTTAAATCAGTCTGCTTTAAGTTGAACTTGGGAAAAGATAGAGATATTGAATCAGTTGAAATCGTCTGTAGGGTGTTTTCGTTGGTAGGTTGGCTTGTGAGCAGAGAGATGTCAGGGTCTCGATCGCTTGCCTGCTAAACTAAACGAGGTTTTCTCAGATGCCTTGAGTATGAGCTTTGATAACCTCTGTAAGCTGCTGGCTGAAAAATATCCTGATCGCTTTGCCGCTTGGCTCTTAGGCGAACCGTCTACGAACGCCATTGAGGTGCTCAAAACCGAGTTGAGCATTGAGCCAATTCGCGCTGATTCGGTGACGTTGTTACAAACCCGTGGGCAAATTTTACATTTGGAGTTCCAAACTAACTGGCAATCTGATCCGCCGATTCCATTACGATTACTGGATTACTGGGTGCGGTTGCATCGTCTCTATCGCTTGCCCGTCACTCAAATCGTCGTCGTTTTGTTGCCGCCTAGCGAAGGAACAACGATCGAGACCCTGTTTGAGTTGGGATTGACCCGCCATGAATTTCAAGTCGTGAAGCTCTGGGAGCAAGACCCAGAACTGTTTTTACAGGATGCGGCGCTGCTGCCATTTGCGGCGCTGACTCGCACTCAAGATTCTACTCGGTTACTTGATCGGGTGGTGCAGCAGGTGGCTGAAATTCCTGAAGTGACGGAGCGACAAGAGATGTCGGCGTATGTGCAACTGATGGCAGGCTTGAAGTACGATAAAGAGGTAATCCGGCGCGTCTTTCGGGAGGGCATGATGCGGGAATCTGTAATCTATCAAGAAATCTTGCACGAAGGTGAGGAGAAAGGTCGCGAAGAAGGACGACAGATTGAACGACGGTCACTCATTTCTCTCCAACTTGAACAGCGCGTTGGGTCGCTCTCTGACGCACAGCGCGATCGCATCTCTACTCTGAATTTAGACCAACTCACAGCTCTCGCGATCGCATTGCTCAATTTCTCCAGCCAAGACGACTTAGACGCTTGGCTCAATCAGCATTCGTGAGCGCACAATCAAGATCAAATCTGGCTTCTGCTTCAGGAGGGGATGATGCGGGAATCTGTGATCTATCAAGAAATCTTGCTCGAAGGCGAGGAGCGAGGACGACAGACTGAACGGCGATCACTGGTCATCTTGCTGCTCGAACAGCGGGTCGGGTCGCTCTCTGACGCACAGCGCGATCGTATTTCCACTCTGAACTTAGATCGACTTGGAGCTTTAGCGATCGCATTACTCAACTTCTCCAGCCAAGACGACTTGGATGCTTGGCTCAATCAACATCCGTAAACCTGGGTGAGTCTCACAGTGGAGGTTGAATGAGCCATCGGTTGAGATCTCCTAGAAAAGTACACCGCTTCATTTGAGAGTCTCTGTTGGACAACCCTCGAACTAGGTCGATTTTCGGCTGGTTCGAGGGTTGCTTTTGGGCGGGAAATTCAGCAGAGTCGCTCGCTTTGGCAACTCGTTCGTCTGGCAACTCTTTCACGATCAACGCTCAATGCCTTTTAGATCCTCTCTGTTGAACTCGCGCTGGACGGTGGGCTTGCAGGCAGCATACTCAGTTGACTCAGAATAGATAAGATATGCTTGCAAAAGATGAGTAAGCTAGGTAAGATAGAAGGGTCAAGCGAGGTCAGCATTCATGCGGAAGTGGCTCCAAACTTTGGTCGATCAGTTTCTACCGGCGGTTGAACGGTTACAGAACACGCCGGAGGATCGCGCGGAAGGGCAGAAGTGGGCGACCTGGATGCGCCAGCAGTGGGTGGAGCATGGTCTGGTGGAGCTGAAACAACAGCGCAATTTGATGACGGATGTCAGAAACGCGATTAAACGGCAGTTGGGGGAGGAGCATCTGGCGCTCGATTGCCTCAACTTTACCGTGGCGGAGTGGACAGCGATTAATTTTCCGATCGAGGAGCAAGTCGCACAGCGTAATGAACATGTGGTGCTGCTGGAGAACCCAGATGCGATCGTCGCTCAAGCCGTTCGCCTCTTGGAAAGTCGCGAGTGGACAGACGTGGCAGCAGGACTCGTGGTGCTCACAGGGAGACGCTCAAGTGAAGTTTTAGGGACGGCTCAGTTTCAACCCAAGTCTCAGTGGAGTGTCATGTTCACAGGGGCGTTAAAACGACGGGGAGAGGCTCAACGGCTCTCGTTTGAAATTCCAACCTTGACGACGGCGGAACGGGTAGTGAAGGCGTTGGAGAAGTTGCGGCGGATTTGTCCAACGGAAGGGTTGACGGCGGGGCAAATCAATCAGAAATACGCTCAGGCGGTGGCAACCGCGTGCGATCGTCACTTCTCGGAGTTAGTGCCCAATCGTGAGGGAAAAGATAATCTGTTCACTCATCTGTTCCGTTCCGTTTATGCCGCGATCGCCACCCTCTGGTATGCACCGCCGACTGTAGATGCCAATGAATACAAGGCGGCAATTCAGGGGCACTATGCGATTTTAGATGCAGACGATGGCACGCTGAAACGATCTCTCGCGGCTTCTCGCCACTATAACGACTATAAGATCGGCGACCTCAACGGCAATATCGATGGCAGGCAAGGCATCAAGTTGGGCTATGGAGGGGTTGAGGTGATTGACGTGTTTAATCCCGATCGTCGGGCTGAGAGTCTAACCATGACTCACGATCAGGCAACCCACGATCAGACTGACCCACACTTTGATCCGACAGACTCGCACGTTGACCCTTTGGATGAAGCGGAGGATACGGCAATGGCGGTGATTCAGGAGGTTTCTCAACAGGCAATTGAATCGGTTTCTGAGGCGCTGGAGGCACTTCCAACCGTGTTCAGAGGTGAGGAGACGGAGGCGGTGATCACACCTAAAAGACGGATGGCTCGTCGCCTCAAACCAGTCTCGGTGGATCTGGAGTTGTTGAAGTCAGTGGCGAGTCGCTTTGGCATTGAGGTGCGGGGCGGCAAAGGGCAGGGCTATGACCAGGCTCTGTTGGAACTCCTGCTGGTGCTGGAACAGAACGAGATTGGGCTGAGTGATTCGGTCTCGCATCAGCCTTCCGCAACCACTTCTCAGACCGTGGCAGACCAAGCAAAAACCTTGGCTTGGCTCACCGGGAGGGTGGAAGGCTTGGAGAAGGAAGTCGCTCAGGCTCAACAGGAAAACCAGAACGCAATCTCAATAGCGCAACAGGATGAGCGATCCCAACGGGAACAGGAACGACTACGAGAGGAAAATGAGCGGCTGAAAACAGAACTCCAGCAGACTCGATCCAGACTCGAAGGCATTCAACACTTCTTGACGGGAGGAGCCGCCCAATCTTCGGCAACGCTGAAGGAAGAACCGATCAAGGAGAATCATCGTGCTCATCCTGATACAGAGGAATCTTCGACGGCAGCGATCAAGGCTTCACCCAGTCCTCAGAAATCCAAGGATGAAAGACCCACACAGGCGCTGCCAGTCCAGGCTGACTTAGACCCGGATGTGCTCAAAGCACTTCAAGCCATTCTCGATTACAACGACCAGACGGCTACATCTCATGCCGAATGCTGGACCATCTCGATTCCTGTCATGAAAGACCTCCTCAAACAACTCGGCAAAGCTACCCAACCCAAAATTGAAGCCGTTCTCAAAGCAAAGAGTGCCACGATCCAACAGCATCATAGGTTGCACGGTCTCGGTGAACGCCACAATCGCGTTCACAAGGGTCGCAGTATTTCTGAGATCATTAAGCTCTGATTTCTCAACGTTAAAGAAAGCCATGCCGATCAAACTAGAAGACACCCTAAAGACACCGCTCGCTCACTCCACGGAGCTACTCAACCCGATCGAGATCCTGGATACCATGATTGAGCTACGGGTTCAGCTGCGAGCCATTGAAGAGCAGATCCAAGCGCTTCAACCTGCTTTCTTTACAGCCTGCCTTGCACTTAATACCGACAAAATTGCCCACGATCGGGCGACCATCTCGCGGAGGTTAACACCCGGTCAGTGGGCTTATTCTGCCCATGTCTTGGAGCAGGAAACCTTGTTCAAACACCTCAAGCAGCAGTTTCAACAGACCCACGAGCCGATCGCGGGCAGAGAGATCATTTGGGCGATCAAGTTACTGTTGACCACTGTCTAAGTCTTTGGACTGGGAACCGATCCCTGGCGATTGCCTCTGCCTCTGACTTGACTGCTGATGGGTTTGCATCTGATTGAATAACAAACCACACGGTTCACAGCGACCGTTCTCCCAGAAAGCAGGAGTCCGAAAATCGGTGCCACATACCGGACAAGCGGACAATAGGCGAAGGGCATGACGTTTGCACCAATTCGTTTTTGCCCGCTGCCATGTTGATCGGTGGACGGGCGTTTCGCCATAACACACGGCACAGAGGCGCGTTTGCAGATGCAGAGGCGCGAGCGGCACCATTTTTGCCAGTTGCTTTGGACTCACCTCGACTAATTTCGATAAGGCAATTCGTTGAAGCTCGGTGGGATTGCGCCGCCGTGACGGGATTTCCCAGTCCTGCACCCACGCCTCGCGCACGCCCAAGTGCTTGGCGATCACCCGATGGCTCAACGCATTCGCACGACGAAACCGTCCCAGAAAATGACCAAAGCTTTCGTCGGGATAGGCACTCACTCGAAACACCCAGCTTTCAGAAGGCATCATTTCACTTGTACTCCAGCGCTACTTGGCTCAACAGGGAGACATCAATGTGTGAGTGTCCACTTTGCAAAGCTCGCCGTGCCGCAGTTCGTAGAATTTCATCAAGCGCTCCTAGGTAACCACGAGTCGTGGCTCCAAGGATCTTCTGCATCGGAGCGCTAGTTAGATTCGAGGACTGCGGCAATTTCAGCACGTATTCTTCCCAGATGGCAGTGGTGTCTTCTAACACTTGACTATCGAAGCGATGAAACCGATGACATGACATAAAACGATTGTGCACCTGCTCATCTCGGCGCACGACGGCATCCAAGCGATCCGTTCCCACCAGTACGATCGAGATGCCGAGCAAGTCAAAGACATCCCGAATCTCTGAAAATGTTTTGGGGCGGAAGCGGTGAGCTTCGTCGAGGATAATCATCTCGACCTGACACACTTTGAGCAGGCGGTAGACGCGCTCACGCAGGTCGGAAATCGTTCCGTTGGTCACACGATATTTCAAATGCTCTAGCAGCCCCACAAACAGTTCCCGTTGACCCGTTTCAGTCGTCGCGTGCCAATAGATGACGGGCACGACAGGGGCATCCCCATTGGGCTGATTGGGGGTGTACTTGAGGCGATACGCATTACAGGCGAAAGTCTTGCCAGTCCGCGAGTCTCCAATCACGCGGCAGGCTTGCCGACAATGCCGCTTATCCTCTAACCAAGCATGAAACTGACGGATTGATTCTAGTTCTACAATACAGTGGCGTTGGAGGCGCTCAACTTGCCTCTGGGCTGCCGCATCCAGTTTGCGAGGGGGTGGAATAATGATTTCAATCTCGTCTTGTCTCACCACAATCCCCCTTTCTGTTTCAGGTCTTCGTAGTCATACACTCGCACATACGGCACGGGCTTCTTGACCAGCGCTGCTTCAATGATTGGTTCTACTGGGGAGGAAACAATCGGTATTTTTGATTCTTCAGCGCATTCTTCTAAGTTAGGCATATCAGTTTCAGAAATCGTTGTGGTTTTAATTACATCCGCATTCTGTTTTTTCTTCTTTTGCCGTTGCAGTTTCGCAATGGTGTCATCTCGATCGCGCACTTCACTCAGCATCGAGCGGTTGTCGATTGCAATTCCTGCCTTGTGCCTGCGTTGACTGATCGCTTGAGCTTCTCTATAGGACAAGGTTTCAGTTTCCCAACCCTGGGCATGGGCACGAGTCAGAAACACTTCCTTTGACTCCTGGGGTTGATAGATGTAAATCGTTGTGATGTCGCGGGGATTGTACCGGATAATCACCGATTCTCCAGCGTAGGCAGCCAGATGTTCGCCCTGGTAAGTCAAGTTGGCAAACTGAAGGTAGCCACTCCGGTACACCCTGCGTCGATCCCGTCGCATCAAACAGATGTCCAATTCTCGCTCACTCAACAACCGCAATTGAGCAATTCGTCCCGCGTCCCATCGTCCTATCCGGCTTTGATCGCCCATCCGCGCATCCAGCGCCTGGTTGTAGTGGTCTACCACGTAGCGCACCAAGAGTTGCTCCAATTGCAGCAGCGTCAAACACGCTTCGGACTCCGCTTTGGGTGAGCGCGTTTGGACATTGCTGCTCACATAGCCGGGTAACGTCGAGAAGAACTGGGTGTTGAAGATGCCAAAGGGTCGTTCCACAATGCCGCCATCTGAGGGTTTACGCCGCAGGCACAACACGATGCCCAGTTCGGTTGCCACCTGCTCTAAGTGCTGCGAACGAAAGTCTTTTCCCCCATCGGTGTACAGATATTGCGGCAGCCCATAGGTGCCCCAGGACTGCTTCAACTCATACGCACTGCTATACTGCTTCGGCAAGATCGCGTGGCGCAGCGCCAGACACACCACCGCAGCGCTAGGAGCATCGAAGCCGATGTGGATGCCCATGATGCAGCGTGAGTAGGTGTCTACCACGATCGTTAACCACGGTCGCCCTAAGATCTCGCCCACTTGATCCACGACCAAAAGATCTATTTTCGTGTGATCCACTTGCCACACTTGATTCGAGCATTCCACCCCAATTTCAAGTCCCTCACGGGTTTTCAGGGTGAGGCGCGATCCCTTCCAGCCGATCGCTCGTTTCGGCTGCTGGACTGGCTCAATCAGGGGCTTCAACAGGCGATACACCGTCATGTGGCTCGGATACTCCGCCGCTCCCAGTTCTTGCGCTCGCACTTTCACCCGCACTGCCACTTGCGCTGGACTCAGCCGCCGACTGCCGCGATTGCCGTCGCGATAGGTTTTCACGATAAACCGCTGCCACTCGTCACTGATTCGGGCTTCCCCACAATCTCGGCGGCGGCGGGGCGATAATCCAGCCATTCCCTCCTCACGCCACGCTTTGACCAGTCGTTGCACGCCTCGAACGCTAATTCCCAGCCTTTCGGCAGCCTGGCGTTGCATCTGACTGTAGACATCGCTGCCTTGAGATCGTAGTAATGCTTGGATCACCTCAAGACGCTCTTGCACCCCCGGCGGTAGCGCTTGCCCCATTCCCAATGCCATCTGCATGGGTGCCACTGATTCATCGGCTCGATGCCGTGTCTCAAGCATCATGTCTTCTGGAGGGGAGATGCGCTCATTCATGCCGCAACGGGTTGATTTAATGACTGTTATCCTACCACTAAATTAATTCGCTGCGACAAACAATGTGTTACTTCTCTCTTCCACCACACCGACTCAAACCAACGCCTATTCATCGATACATCCTGGGCTGAGCAAGCTGACTCACTCGAAACGCGTCAAACAATGTGTTAATTCAACCTCTCAAAGTTGCGTCACCGATTGTGTTAACGCCGATCCCCCTGTACTAAATCACCTCAAAATCCCTGAAATACCCTTCCCCTATAGCTTTTAGGCGTTGCAATAACGCGACAAATAATTCGTTAACGACGACAAATACTGTGTTAATCGACACCAGGACGCGATCTCGATCGCGCGACAGGATCAGGCGCGACAGGCGATCGAACAGCTGCAAGAGGAAAATGAGCGGCTGAAAGCAGAACTCCAGCAGACTCAATCCCGATTAGCCGGCATTCAACGCTTTTTGACCGGCGGTGAACGTCAATCTTCAGATCCACCGAAGGGGGTGGAGATTCAGATGAGTCAGCGCGATCAGGAGGTTGAGGAGTCTCCAAGGGCAGCGATCAAGGCTTCACCCAGTCCTCAAGAACCCAAGGATGAAAAACCCACACAGGCGCTGCCAGTCCAGGCTGACTTAGACCCGGATGTCCTCAGAGCACTCCATGCCATTCTCCAGTACAACGACCACGCCGCCACCTCTCATGCCGAACGCTGGACTATCTCCATTCCCGTCATGAAAGACCTCCTCAAACAACTCGGCAAAGCCACTCAACCTAAAATTGAAGCCGTTCTTAAAGCCAAGAGAGGGGTGATTGAGGAGCATCACAGGCTGCACGGTCTCGGTGAACGCCACAATCGCGTTCACAAGGGGCGATCCGTGAGTGAGGTCATTAAACTCTGATTTCTCAACGTTGAAGAAAACCATGTCAATAAAGCTAGCATTCTCAGCAGAGCCGCTTGCTGAATTCAAAATGTATGTTTTCGATACCTGTGTTCTAGTTGCTGCACTGCGCTCTCGAAGGGGCGCTAGTTTCCTGATTCTGAGCGCAATTCGGCAAGGGGCTATTGCAGGGGTTCTTTCAGAAGCCTTATTCTTGGAGTATGCAGATGTTTTGAAGCGAGAACAGAACCTAAAACAGTTTTGGACATCGCCAGAGGAGATCGATGTGGTGCTGGAAGTACTTGCAGATAGGTTGAAGCCAATTCCAATCTATTTTCAGTGGCGACCTCAACTTAGAGATGCTAATGACGAAATGGTTTTAGCTAATTCGGCGGGAATCCCCACACCAAATGCTTCGTTGGTGTGGGATGAAAACCAGGGTTGTTTTTTGCCGTCTTGCGGGTGGTCTTCACCGAAGCTGGAGACCCAGCAAGGCAGGCAAAAAACAACCCATCTCCGACCATCGAAGCGACTGTTCTGATAGACGTCTGAGCCAAGCAACCTAAACGCTGTAACCCCTGCAAAAACCACGCAGTCAGGATCGTGAAAACCAAGCGGTCAAAGTAGCTAGTCATGATTGCTCTTCAAAATTTGGGTCTTGGGAACCAGGACTCCTGCCCTTGGAGGGAATGTCAGACCAACGGAATTACGAAGTTCTAGAGGCAATTCCCGATGAATTGGGAAGCCCACAACGTACCGCCTAGCGGTCGGTGTGTGGCAGTTCACAATGTGCCATTAACGCTCAGGCAGTAGAGATAGTCACGTTCAACGAACGGGATTTCTTGCCCGCTGCACATCAATTTGGGATTGAAGTCATTCACTCGAGCGTGTTGGTGCAATCATTGAAGCTAGGGGAGCGTTTCAGCTAATGAGTCCTTATCCGTTGCAATTACCAGAAGACTTAATGCAGGAAGTGCGACGTTTGGCGGAGGCGAATCAGGTTCCACTAGAACAATGGCTCATTACTGCGATCGCTCAAAAGGTCGAAGTTGAGCGCTCCCTTAGTCGCCTCCATCAGGCAGCTCAACGGGCAGGTTACGATCGCTTTGACCAAATCCTGGCAAGAGTCCCAGATGTTGAACCCTTGCCCGGAGATGAACGATAGCTAACAAACCATCCTCAAGATGCTGATGTCAGGACTTACAGTATTTTGGGGTATTGTCAACTTAACCGAAAAGTAGAATAATCGTGCTGATTCCACTCTGTTTACGACTCTCTGCCCATGTACTCCCGCCACCGCTTCCCCGGCGAAATCATTAGCTACTGTGTCTGGCTCTACTACACCTTCCTTTTAAGCTATCGCGACCTTGAGATGATGCTGTATCAGGGAATTGAGGTGACATACGAAACGATTCGAGAATGGTGCCAGAAGTTTGGGCAGCAGTATGCCAATCAACTGCGGCGCAAACGTCCTTACATTGCGGACAAATGGCATTTAGAAGAAGTGGTTGTGACAATCAAAAAGGTGCAATATTATTTGTGGCGAGCAGTGGACTCGGAAGGGAACGTGCTGGAGGTGTTGCTGCAACGGCGGCGAGATACGAATGCAGCCAAGCGATTCTTTTGCAAACTCTTGAAGAAACAAGGCTTCGTGCCACGGGTCATTGTCACCGATAAACTCAAACGTTACGAAGCGGCGAAGAAGCAAGTGATGCCGAGGGTGGAGCATCGACAGCAGAAGGGATTGAACAATCGAGCCGAGAACTCGCATCAACCGACACGAGTCCGAGAACGACGAATGCGGCGATTCAAATCCCTAGGGCAAGCGCAACAATTTCTCTCCGCCTTTGAACCGATTCGAGACCACTTCCATCCAAAACAACATCAACTCACAGCGAAACGATACCGCGAACAACTGCGCCAACGCTTTCAAGATTGGCGAGAAGTTACTGGGCTGAATTCTGCTGCATAGTCTGAGCGCACCTGCCGCTTCAGGAATGATCGTGCTGAATTTTGAACAACCCCGGTTAAGTTGACAATACCCCTGATCACATACGAGTCGAGCTTTGGCTGCGCCAGGAGTTCCCATTTGCAGATGCGGCAAGACCAATTCCTTGAACTGTTCTGGAGTCAAATTCGTGGGAATCCTTTGCCACAGTTTAGATTCAGCCATCACTCCTGCAATTCTCGTTCAACTCAAAAGGCTTGGGTCACTTTAGCTTGAGTCGATGGAAATTCAAGCAGATGGAGGCTTCCAGACAAATTCACCTAGAAAGCAAAACCCACAACCAGTTGTAAATTAGGCGCTTAATGATCTCACGTTACCCTCTTTGAGGGGGATTGTACTCAGTTGAGACCAGGAAGGCTATAGCCCAACTTTTTTAACGCGTTGCGGAACTTGGTTTCGGTCTCAAGGGGCACGACTAGATAACAGGCTTGTCCAGCGGTAATGGCTTTGGGTTGATCTGCCAGAAAACAAAACGCTTTGGTGCGAGAGTCATGGGCAATCAAGGTTGCCAGTGCCGTATCGCTACAGCGGATCAGTCGGGCAGAACCCAGATCTTGCAAGCTGGTAGTGCGTGTCTGCAAGTCGGCAAGAAACTGGGCTACAGGTTGTGGTAGGGCTTCGCTACTACTGGCCATGAGAAACGTTCGCAGTTCATCCACACTTCGTCCTTGCGCGATCGCATCTAGCAACGTACCTGGATCTAATTGCCAGACAGCATCGGAACGGGGTTGCAAAAAATTATCAAGGAAAAGGCGATCGGCGCGAGTGAGTGGTTGCACCGCTACGATTTCAAGGTTTGACAAAATGCGTAGAACCTGCTTTCGTGGCAGCGTTGTCGGGGTGTAGCGATCGCTCAAACCTAGAAAATATGTTCCCAACGACGTGAGCCGAAAATAGGTTAAACCATCATACCGACTAAGCGAGCTGCTGTAACAGTAATCTAGATCCCTACCTTTTTGAAAATTGAACACGCCATCATCAGGATGGATATAGGCTACATCTATCAAGCCCAGAGTAGAGGCATATTCAAACAAAAAACATAGAATATAGCGTGCTTCTAAAACTAGAAAACTGGCATCATAGAGCGATCCGTACCCCTCTAACGTCAGGCTTTCAGGATTGCGGCTGACCTCAAATTCGTAACCCGCTGCGATTATGTAGCGAAAAAAGTCGCTCAGAGCAATCCATCGCCCAGCAGGACAGTCTTTGAGCGCTTCGACAATTTTACTGCGTCGCCCAGCAACAGCGGTCAAGCTACGTTTGCCTTTACCGGTTTGCCCTTTGATGCTGTCAATCCGTCGCAATTCATCCAGCAGTGTATTTTTCAGCCAGTGCTTCCAGATTGCCTGTAGCGTCTTTTCCGAGGGCTCATTCAGGGCTTTTTGCCCTGCCTTTGTCAAGTTCAGCCGCTTGCCGCTCAATTCCACCAATTTGCCTGCCTGTAATAGCATCACCCAGGCAAAGGGCTTGATCGGTTCAATGGGATGATCGTATTTCCAGCCTCCAGGCGATTGGGGTTCTGTCCACTCGCTGTAATAGTCTCCTGCTTCCAGCACATCTGCGATCGCCGCCAACGTCGCGCCTGTCGGATGAAAAGTCTTATCGCTGATCGCAACTTTGCCCAAATCAACCAACCGTAAAACAGTTTGCAGGTCTCGCCGTGCGATCGCCTCCGTCTCCTGCGACAGCAACGGTAATTCGATAGCACGGTCGATCTGTTTGCGATTACTAGGGTCATATCCCCGCTCAGTGCGAGAAAGCGTGGTCGGTAGGCTTTCAATACTTTGAATCCGCGTTGGTTCTGGCGGCAGTACAAACGCCTTCAGCTGTGCCTTCAAATCCTGAGGCATCGTGTAACTATAGAAAAATAATGCCAGGAGCGTAGGTTTGTAACTGTAGGAATAGTGATCGCCCGTTCCCCATTTGGGTTTCTCACCATACTTGCTCACAAAACGTGCTTCCTGGTAGCGACCGTCGGCACCATACACAACTTCTGAGATTACGGCTTGCTGGAGGCGATCGCACTGTTGCCAAAGGCGTTTCAAGGATTCGCCCTGCAACTGCTGATGCACGTAGTTTACTAATTCAGCCTTGCGCGTTGGAATTTTTCCTGCTGGCAATAGATTTGCCAACACTTTCAACTGATCTACCGTTTGGTGGTTGAGTGCCTCCAAGACGGTGGGAATGCGATCAGGTTGGGCATAGTACGGCATAACGAGCGATTCCTTCAAACTGTTCAGTGGCTCTGTTTTCACCCCTGCGCCGACTCATTGCTTCTGTGGTTTGTGCGCCTGTCAGTTTGTCTATTTTGACTCAAAGTGCACCCACGCAAAAGCCGGTTCCATTGCAAAAAGATATAGGATTAATGACTGAACCACTATGCACTTTCAGTACATAGGTTCCTCAAGGGCTGAAAGCCCAAGTTAACTCATTCGAGTAAGAAATTGTCGTGATCCTGATTGGACGGATGGCGATGATGCTCTAAATACGGTTGTGTCGCAAATTCTTTTCAGTGACAAAGGAACTATCTCAATCTCGTTTCCTTAAGCCATCATCCCAAAGAGTTCTTCGATGAATTTCACTTCAGATACACGGTCCCCTTGAGCCATTCCATTCACTTGTCCTTTGCGAATCATATTCATCGCTTCAATGCCCCTCAATGTTCTTCTTGCTGTGTTGAACGACTTGAAGCCCATCATCGGTTTCACGATTCGCTTGATGGTTCGGTGGTCCTGCTCAATGATGTTGTTGAGATACTTGACCTGCCGGAGTTCCGTTGCTTCTGCAATCGTTTCATCGGCTTTCAACTTGTCCAGTGCCACCGTGCAGGCAGCGTTTTTATCCACCGTAATCACTCGGGGTGGTTGGGTGTGTTGAGCCTTCAGCACTTTGCGGAAAAACCTTGCGGCTGCCTTCCCGTCTCGCTTTGCACTCAGCATGAAGTCCAACGGGTTGCCTGCCCAATCCACCGCGCGGTACAGATATTTCCACGTCCCTTGGACCTCAATATAGGTCTCATCCACCCGCCATGAATCATGGGTCAAGCTCAAAGGCGATAGCTTCGCTTCACGGATACGTGGGCGCAGTCGTTTATCGAGTTCTGGAGCAACCTTCAACACCCAGCGGTTAATCGTCGAATGATCCACCTCCACTCCTCGTTCTGCCATCATTTCTTCCAGGTTCCGGTAGCTCAGGGGATAACGACACTACCACCGCACATTCAGCAAAATGATTTCTGGCAGGAAATGCCGCCACTTAAACAAGGCTTGGGAAGCCATCTGGAATGAAATGAAAGAAAATTGAGCCTCCTGACCCTACCATTTTTGCGACACAACCAAAGCTTCCGGGCTATCAGAAGACCAACTGAGTTGGTACACCCATTGGTATCTTCAAGAGGAGTCGTTGAACACTGCCATCACGTCTCTGGTGAACTTTCAACATCATCAGACCTTGAGTCACTATTGGGGTGGAGGCACACTTTCCTCGTCGGATGGTCAGCGGTTTCCAGTAGCGGTAAACAATCGACAGGCGCAGGCATTGCCCCGTTACTTTGGCTATGGCAAAGGCGTGACCTTCTACACTTGGACAGCCAACCAGTACTCCCAATACCGTAACCGAGTCATTCCGACGACCGTGCGCGATGCCACTTATGTCCTCGATGGCATTTTGGACAATGAGACTGAATTGGCGATTGTGGAGCACACTAACGATACCGCAGGCTATACTGAGGTTATTTTTGCCCTCTTTGATCTGCTCGGCTTGCAGTTCTCGCCTCGGATTCGGGATCTGGCTGACCAGCGTCTTTACCGCCTTGACTCGGTGTCGGTGCCAGACGAATTGGCACCTTTGTTCAAGGGCAAGATTAATACCTATCTGATCACGGAGCGTTGGGATGACATGGTGCGCGTTGCGGGTTCTATTCAACGAGGGTGGGTAACAGCCTCTCTGTTTATGGGGAAGCTTCAGTCTTTTGAGCAGCAGAATAGCTTGTTTCGGGCTTTGCAAGAGTACGGTCGACTAATCAAGACGGGCTTCATTTTGCGTTACCTCAATCAGCAGGATTATCGGCGACGCATTGGAGCGCAGCTTAATAAAGGCGAGCGGTTACATGACCTTCGTCGCTTTCTCTTTTTTGCGAATCAGGGGCAGATTCGTCGCTCGCAACCGGAAGACATGACAGCTCAGGCACATTGCTTAACGTTGGTGACGAATGCGGTCGTGGTCTGGAATACCGTCTATATGGCTAAAGTCCTTGACCAGATGCAGCGAGAGGGATTCACTATCTCGCTAGAGGTTGCGGCTCATCTATCACCAACCCGATACGAGCACATCAATCCTCACGGCAAATACCTGTTTGACTTGGAGGTAGAGGTCAAACGCGCAGGGCTACGAAACCTCCGCTCTGGCTAGAGTTCAGCCTTAGCGTTGTTTTTGGTCCAAAAGCTACGGGAACGCCGTTAAGTTGACAATACTTTGCGTCCTCACACAGGCCATGCTGGCAATCGCCCTTGATAGCTGATGACCAACAGGATATCTACAAACTGCTCGTTGGCAAACAACTGCCGCATCTGGGGGTTATCTGGAAATGATAGCTCCCATTCACCAAAGGGAGATTTACCAAGCATTGCAATCCAGCTACTGGCGTTGCCTCGGCGGGTACTGACGATATCATCGATGGATGTTGCGGCTCCGCCCACTTTATCCGAACTGCCATCTGCGGTGAAGGAGAATTTGCTAACCTCGACTGCTTCGTAGGTTGCGTCGCTCGATCGCACAAAATACATGACAACCTGTTGGATGCTGAGGGCATCGAGATTGGGTGGGAAGTCTTCGCGCAGTGTCTTGAATTTGACCGTCAGGGGTATGCCAGTTTGGTTGGGATTATGGAGGTCGTACCACTGATCAGAAAACTGGTCGCGGAAGCTAAAGGAGCGATCGAAACTGAGATTAGAATTGAGATTAGGATCTAGTCTCTGAATGACTTGCTGCCGATAATCCCAACTGTTTAGAGCGGTGTACTCAATGGTGAGCAGTACGTCGGCAAGCGTGCGGTAGTCAAATGGATTGGCGGCCTTGGGTAATTGCAGTTCCCAAATGGTGTCAACGCCCATGCTCTCAAACGGCAACAAGAATTCTCCTTCAGGCTCCAGTTCAAAAAGACCTGTGGCATTACTGGATGAGGTAAAGGCGATGAGTTCGGGATCGCGTCGGACTTCAATCGTATGAAAAACGTCTCCTCCAACCACAACCCGCGATATTCCGGATGTGGTAAATGTGGCGCGAATGCCGTGTGTGGGAGGAAGCAAGGCGACAATAGATAATCGGACGCGCCGAATCAACCGTAAATAGTGGCCTGGGAAACCGCGATCGAAGTACTCTAGCGGTGTTGCAAATATCAGTTGTCCGGTTTCGCGAAAACGCTGAAATTCAAGCGGGAAGAGCTGGGATAAGGAAAAGGTCTGAGCTAGCTGTAGCTTGCGTTTTTTGGTATCGAATGCGTACTGATCGAGTTTGTAGATGTCTTGCAGTAGACGAGTAGAGCCTGTCAAGCCTCGGCGATCGGTGGTCTGCCCATTTGTAGGCGGGGTTGCTTCGTCAAGGGGAGACAACCAGTAATCCGCTTGAATGTAAGAAGGTGGTAATTCCTGACGTTCAAAAGTCAGTTGGTTTTGGGCCAGCTTTGCCAGTGCTGTAGACTGTTGCAGGAAGTAACTATAGGCTCGTTCTAGAATGCTACTCATCCATTCATAAAGTTCAGTGTTGGTAAACTTGTTCGCCAAAAATTCTACAGTTGCTTCGGCATGTTCTGTCTGGATGCCGGAGATCGTCCGTTCTTGCAGCGCAACTTGTCTTTGACTCTGGGCTAGGAAAATCTGTTGCGTACCGATTTGAACATCTTGATCAGAGAGATTTTTCTGAAGTTGCCATTCCTGATTGCGCCGTTCATAGCTGGCCTTGGTTGAATTTATTTGCGCTGCGGTCTCGGCTTGGTTAGCTAAAATACTGGTGGTAGCTTTTGCTGCCGCCAGCGCTCCTACCGCTAGAACACCCGACCATTGCGCCCCCAAGCCTGTACCAAACCATCCATCACCACTTGCATTTGTAATTGCCTGAGCAGTTACTAAGGCTGCATCCGCAACCGCTGTCCAAGTTCGCCACTCACCTGCGTCTTTATAATCAGCGAGCAAATCGTTTTCCCACTGGTTTAACCCGGTGTCAATCCACTCTTCATAGGTTTCGCCCTGAATTTGCGAACGCTGGCGTTGGAGATTGGCTAACCCAATGTTGCCCTCAGACTCGTTGACGCGCAGATCCTGGAGTTGGATGGTTGCTCTGGCAATGCTCAAGTCATGACCGGCTTTCAGTAAATTATAGGCTTCTGCATCTCGTTTTTCGACGGCAGATAGGAAGGCGGCTTCAATTTGTTGGGCAATATTGACCAGAAGTTTAGCTCGCTCAATCAGAACCGCATAGCGATAGGGACTGGGACGAGTAGAAGCAGTTTGCAGGGGAACCAGTCTCCCACTGGCATCAACCGCAGGTAGACTACTCACAGAAGTTGCAGCTAATTCAGTTCCGGTTTGTCGCTCGATTCCGGCAATGTTTCGACCGCTACGGATTTTGAATAAATTTAACTCAGCATGTAGCTGTAAAGATTGCAGAATGGGGTTTGGAGGAAAGATTGCTTTTTGCCCGCTGTAAGGCTGCATTTCTGGCAATGCCAGCAGATCGATCGCTGTTTCATACAAAGAACGCGCTCTAGGGACTGATTCAATGGAATCTTGGGTAAATTCTGAATCTGCAAAGTCTAAGAAGCAACGCACTAAAGACAAGATGGTAAAACGGCTATAAGCATTGGCGCGCACGGTTACAATATCGTGGGGATTCAGTCCGTTCAAAAGCCAGTTGGGAGTCCGCTGAAACTGGTTCGGTATTTGGGCTTCAAGTACCAGCCCGTAGTAGATTTTGCGCTGGTTGTCTTTAAGCGGAAAACTATAGGCATAGACCGTTTGAAACCAATCCAGGGCTGCCAGGTATTGTCCTGATTTCTGAAGCTGAAGGGCGATCGCGATAGGAACAAAGTAAAAAATTTCCTTCACGTAGGACGGTGCTAGATGGGGAGTCGTAATATTCAGATCCGTAAAGCTTTTCTGAACCAATTGGTGTAGTACATTTAGCTGTGCTTCTGAGAGTTGTTCGGTAATTGTAAAATTTGCTGGACGTAAATTTTCGGGGATGGAAGTTCCCAGATCCTCTAAATAGGTTTTAGCTTCGTTTCGTGCTTGTTTTGGGGTCAATCTTAGATTGTTACGAAGACGAACAACAAAATCGCCAAATGCCTGCGTTGGATTTTGAAAAGGTTCGTGCTTCTCCTGCAAGCTGGGCAAAAGATAATTTTCGGGATAGCCAAAGACAAATAGTGCCGATCGCCAAGTTGTATACGATCCCATCCACTGCCACTCTAGATCGAATTTCTCCTCAGTGTATCCATCAGCTTGGTTGAGTCCCCACTTATCTGCCTCATGCCCATCGGGAAACCGTCCTGTCCGCACAGAAAACAAAACACCTTGAAGGGTTTCGATTGCCTGATTAATGCGAGTCGTTTTCTGATTACCGCTATTTTTGAAGTCAACTAACAGCTTTTGAGAAAGTTCATCAGCAGTTTTTGTGATATCTGGTTGTGGCGAAATTGCTGCAATCAGGATATCTCGCAGGAGGGGTAGGCTAGCCTCTTCAGCTTTATCAACACTGGTTTGTAATGCTTGTGGTGCAGCCTGAGCTTGCTGAATTCGCGCGCTGAGCGTATTTTGCCATTCCTGTCTTGCCTGTCTAGTGACCTGCCATTTTGGCAAGGATACGGAGGATGGCAGGGCTAAAAAGTCTGGGAGCTTGAAAAGATCGGGACCTAAGAGAATATTTTTCTGCTCTTCTTGCTCTCGCCAGGTTGGAAATTGCAGGTATTTTTGCACCTGGAGCAGGATGGAGTAAACTTCTGTCCACTCAGCATCAAGCACCGTGCCACTGGTTGCTAGTTTGCGAATTTGCACCAGGTATTGTAGAGCGGCTAAGGTCAGGTGATTGGATTGAAGAGCAGGTTCGATCGCCTCACCCTTTTGGTATCTTGCAGCCAGGGCTGCTAGATCGATCGCGCCGATGAATTTACTGATAATGCGATCGAACCCCTTGAGTAGCGCCGTCTCAGCCTCGCGTTCATGCTTAACTTCAGTTAGTTTGTCATTGACCCAAGTTTGTCTTGCAGTCCACAGATCAAATGCAGGATTGCCAGCGATCGCTTCTTTGAGATCCTGCTTGAGAATTAAATCGGGTTCAATCACGGGGACTTTAGCGTTGGGCTGGGAGTAGGTGTCCCGGTCTTGCTGTTGCCACTGTAAACGGAGGCGATCGAGCTGCCAAATCAGGAATTCAGGTTTTGCCATTACACCGGGAGTGCCTGAATTTTGGGTGATATTCTCAAGACCAAAGAGATCCGCCAATTTCTGGTCTGTGATTTGATTGGGTTCCAGTAATAGGCGATCCAGTCCATCAGGTCGGGTGGGGATCAAGGCGATACCCAGTCGATCTGCTAAGGTTTTACGGCTATTCTGGTCTGCAATTCGGGCGAGGCGGAGTTCTGCATAGGATGTTCCGATGTTGAGTAAGAGTCGGTAGTAAGCGGTCTGGCGATAGTTAAATGCGATCCCGTCTGTAAATTTGCCAAGCGTGCGGAGTATTTCGATCGCGATCCGAACTTGACGAACTGGGTGATTGGTAAACGGTTTTAGCTCTGGTTTGGTGAGTTGTCCAAAGGGTTGGTGGAAGGTATTCGTGAGTTGTTCTATCGTCAGAGATCCTGATGGTGTCACAATTCGACGTGCAGCAAACTTAAGTAGATCGTCAAGATAGTTAATGGGGCCAAAGATATCGCTGGTATCTTTTGGTTCAAACACCTCAGCAATATCGACCGATCGTTGTTGTAAGGTGGGGGTCAGGTTTCCGGCTTTGTCTTTTGCTCGCACATAGATGGTGTGTACACCAGGTGAGGATATGGATATAGGCGCTGTCCAGGTTGACCAGTTGCCAGGTTCTTTGGGGATTGCTGGGCTATAAGAACCTTGTGGGTTATCCAGTCCCCACTCCACAAGTTCGACCCCAGTTTGTCGATCCTCAGCGGTTCCTGCTACAGGAACGATCGCGATTCCATTTTGGAAGATAAACGTTTCACCATTAGGAGGTGACGTAATGCTTAGATCGGGGCTTGTACTATCAATAACTTTGACAGTAACCGTTTGACTGGTTGAATTTGTGAATCTGTCCGTCGCTTGTACTGTAACCGGATTATCTCCCACGTTCGGAAGGGAAATCGTAGCACTCCACTGGGAATTGCTGGGATTAAATTGGGCAGCTCCAGATGAACCGTTACTGAGCCGCCACCCAACAGAAGCTACACCAGAGATAGTATCGCTGGCTGTACCTGTTAGTGTGGCGATATAAGGTGGGAAGGGCTGTGTGACATTGGCTGGAGGGTTGATCGACAGTTGCGGTGGAGTGTTTTCGGGGATGACGACGACCGTACCACTGCCACTGATACTGTCTGGCTCACTGGGGGGGGACCCTTTGGGGATATAATCAACTGACGCAGAGACAGATATCTGCAACGGTCTTCCTCCGATCGCATTACTGGGGGCTGTCCCAGTACACTGCCAAAAAACCCCATTTATAGTCGCGTTTACTGAACCGCCCTCACCGAATTGAACTCTAACGCTGTTGAGCTTTTTAAAAGTGCCGCCGCCTAGTAATGCGACACTCCCTTGCGCTAATATGTTTATCCCCACAATGTCATTCGCTATTGGGTTATTGATGTTGACTACTAGTGTTGTTTCCACGATGACCTCTATAAAAATGAACTGGCTTTGTGTATAAATTTGTTTCTGTTACGTCGATCGCTTGTCTATTCAAGTCCGGCGCTATGGGATCTGATGGGTTGTTGGTGATTAGAGGCGATCGCATTAATCAGTCACTGATCGCCATCATTGGAGTTTGTTGGGACTGGTTTGGTGACTTGGTCTGTTTCCTCACTCTACAAAATGGGACGATCGCGCTTTCATAGTTCAACAATCTAATTAACTGACAAAATTCTTGAAACCCTGATTTTAAGCAGATTGGGAGATCGCGTAACTCAACAGAATTTAGAGATTTGGTGCGTTACGCTATTCACTAACGCACCCTACCTGATCGGGCGATCGCACTACTTCGTTTGCGAAACTGAGCTAACCGCCTTTGCGCCTTGTGAGCGTATCCATTGATTGACAACGGCGGGGTCATTGGTAATAAGTTGAATGTCAAGATTCACGGATTCTAGCCCTACACCCGGCACGAGCTCAGGGTTGCTCAGGGTTTGCTTTATGACCCAACCGCTTTTTACTGAGCCTTCCGTTGCTTCTTGGACTCCGTGAATGACATACCACCTGTTTGAAACTTTTTGTGCTGCGCCAGGTATCAGGTTAGCCTGTCCGGTAGAGTAATAATGTGCCGTCTCACCTTCCGTCGTGATAAGTCTATTGCCGTAATAGATACCTGGTTGGGTAACAATTTCATCGCTGACATACATACCTGATTTCGCCATACTTGGGCCGGAAAACACCGAACCCATTGCAGCAGTCGCCGCAACATCTAACACAACAGGACCCCAGGTGCGTATCGGTTCCACAAGCTTCTCATGTGTAGGATCACCTTTGAGGGGACCGAGGCCCACATCTACACCCAGATTCACTAAATTGGACGTTACGAGGTGCACAGCCCGCAGCGGAAGAGAAATTGGAGCCAGCGAGTAATTCCAGATATCGCTTACCGCGCTCTTTACGCGCTCCTTGTTTTCATCCGGAATATTGGCGACCAGAGGACTTAAAGCGGGATGGCGATTAAAAGGGTGCGACGCTGGCAGATCTTCGCGCAATTTATGGCAGCCACTCTTATTACACTCGTTATGGTCATCCCGGCTCGTTTCCTGAGGAAGGGGTTTTCCGCTATCGGTACCGAAGCGATCCACCAGGTTGACCGGGGAGCAGTGCACATATGTGAATACGTTCAAATCGTCTTTTATTCCGATCGGGTCTGAACTCGTCCACCTTCCAAGCCAGCTCGCGTAGTACCTTGTGCCGTGGTAATTCAGTCCGCTCTCCTCATCCCGCTCCATCCCTGTGTACCGATATCGCTTTCTCCCAAAACTGCCAAAACTTGTTTCTCCATAGGGCGTATATTCCTCACGGTTTAACCACGCGCCATCACCGCCAACCACCACATTGCTACTGCCCAAATGGTCGCCTAATTGGTACTTCACCGCAGGCGTTGTATCGTTGGCGAAAGGCTCGCCTACCCGCACTAAAGCGACGCGAGACTGGTTATCCATCACGTGTAGGGTATTGTTTTCAAAGGTTGTCGCCCCCTGCACCAAACGGTGATGCTCGAAAATGCCACCGCCGTAAACCGTGACGGCAATTTGTCCGCCCTGCTTACGCACCAATTTCTTCACCCGCATTCCACTGGCATCGTAGAGATATTGGGCGTGAACTGAGGGTTCTGCGCTTGGTGTTTGGGTGCGAAATGTTTTCAGGCGATCGCCATAATCCCATTCAAACTGCCGCGAGAGATTTTCCTGAATCAGGTTGCCATTGGCGTCGTAAACATAGTGATACACCGTTTGCCCGATCGTCACTGTATCCAGGCGATTATTGCCAGTCATCAGGGCAAAATTGCGATTGCGGGATGATCCATTCATCTGATGCTGCAACTGCATCATATTGCCCATTGGATCGTACTGATAGCGCTCCGTGTAGGCACGGGTGCGGGTTAAATCGGTACAACGCGGTTCATCTATCCAGGGGGGTGCTTCCGGGGGGAGCTCGCACTCTCGTCCCGTAGCTGCCAACAGCCGATAAATCGGGTCGTAGTCAAATCGGCGAATTAAGGCATTCCCCGCTACTAATAGTTGAGCCAGTTGGGGGTCTGTCACCTGCGCCGCATCAGGATTGTTGAGGATGCCACTGGTTGGGGTGCGGTCTTGAATGTTGAGAACATTGCCCACCAAATCGTACTCGTAGGCAAAATCCTGTAACGGCACTCCCACAGGCTGATAGCTATCCGATCCAGACTGGGTGTAATGCTCCGATCTCAGACGTAACAACCGAAAGGTGCGATCGTCATAGGCATAGCGCGTCATCACCCCATTGCCATAGGTCACTAGTACCCGTTGTCCTTTGGCGCTGTAGACAATCTGCTCCACATAGATCTGCTCATTCAGCTTCACCTGCGCCAGCCCACCCGCCCGGTTGTAAATCGGCACCAATTCCTGTCGCTGCCCCGTCACATCCTGGGGATAGCGCATAGCTTTGATACGGTTCAGCGCGTCGTAGGTCATGGAGGTCAGGTAGGGAGTGGCATCCAACAACGTCAGCGCATAGGCATCCAGCGTCGTGCCCACAGGCGGCTGCCAATCGACTCGAAACGCCGAAATCTCCCAGTTACGCTGTGTTCCATTGTTAAACACAGACAGCAGAGACGTATCGCTAATCACCTGCCGCGTCTGGCTTAGCAGATTGCCCTTAAAGTCATAGGTCGGAACCGTTACTAATCCGGCTTCATCGTAATGGCGACACAGTTTGCCCAAGAGATTGCTTTGCCTAGCAGCACCTGTGGTTAATCCAGATTCCGGGCGATCGCCATAAATCAAATACTCTCGCAGCGTCAAGGGTTGATTCAGTCCATCTCTGGCATAGAGGCGAGTTGGGCGATTCCCGTCATCATAGGTATGTAACACCAATGCCCCTTTACTATCCCGTTGTTCGATCGGATTGCCGATCGCATCTAACACTGTGCGACGTACTCCAGCATCAATACTGTCCGTTCGCCAGGGTCGATTTGCCAGATCGTAAGTATAGCGAAACGCCCCCCGCCCTAGGGCATCCGTGACCGTTAGCAGATTGCCGCGAATGTCATAGGTTGATCGCGTCACGTACCAGTCCGTTGCTGGATTGCTGCCATTCCGTGCCGTTGCCTGAACCGTGCGCCCCAGAGCATCAATCGCAATACTGGCAGGCGTATTCCAGTGTGGCTGATAGCGCGTTGACTGCGCTGCATGGGTGCGTCCGGCATTATCATTGGCATCGTAGGTGTAGGCTTCCCAGGGAGTCGATGTAAACTGCTCCGGCTGAGCCAGATCCGTGGGGATGCCATAAATTACCCGCTGTTCCGAGCCATCGGGATTTACGGTGCGGATCACCTGTCCCCGTGGATCGTAGTCCATCTCCGCTTTTTGCCCAAGTTGCGCCTGCGTGGGAGCGATGTAATCCCAACCTACTGAGTAAAACGGTTCGTATTTCTCGACCACCCGACCTTTGTTGTCATAAATTTGCCAACCGCTGACCACCACATTGGGCTGAGCGCTAGCGCCGTTACGTTGTCCCACGACTACCTGCCGGGTGCCCGTTTCATCGCCCTGGTTGACAGGTAAAATTCCACCGCCAAATACCGGATTGCCAAACCGAATTTCTTCCGACTGCACGCGTTTTTGCAGCAACCGGCCAAGCCCATCGGAATACTCGATAGTTTCAATGGTTTCATCCCGTTGCGGTAAGGGAATGTCCGTTTCCGTGTCGTGGTGAATGTGCTGAATGGTACGCACAGAAATCGGTTGCTTGCGTTCTATGAAAGCGAGGAAATCATACTCCATCCGTACGCCAAGTCGGCTGCGATCGCCCTCCAGAACATTGGACTTACCCTGGATCGACGTACCGCTCATCAACCCCAAGGGCGTAAACTGAAACTTGGTGATGTTGAAGTTGGGGTCGCTCACGACTACCGGTTGCAGCACCCGGTAGTTGTATTGAGCCTGGGTGACGAGGCCGAGCGGATCGATGACGCGCTCCGGTAGCAGATCGAAGCGATCGTAGACAACCGCCGATCTGCGTCCCAGCGGATCGTGTTGCTGTAAGACTAACCCCCGACCTTTGCCATTGGCACTGGTTGGCTGAAAATCATACAGTCGGCTGGTGGCGATCGCAAAGTAATCCGTAGCCGAGATGGCATTAGTCCCACCCTGGCGAAAGACATACCCCGCTTGTGCTACCAGGTTGCGAAACTCTGCCGGATACTCCTCTGTCCAGGCGGGTGCTCCTGGGTTGAGATAAAGCGGCAGTTCCGGCGGATTCAGAACCATCTCCCCACTGCGATAGAGATCCTGGAGGATGGCACTGGTCATCACCAAATTTTCCGATCGCACTAGTGCCCCGTAATTTCCGAGTTGACCCAAAGGCAATCCTTGAAACGCTGCCCCATCGTAAAAATTCAGGGTTTGACCGATGATGTTGCGCGTCAACATCCCCTGCCTGACCGTATTCCAGAACTCAAAAACGGAGGGACTGCCAGTATTGAGAATTTCGTAAGTGGTGGTGCGGGCAACGCGATCGACCAGGTAGCGCTGATCGTCATCCCGCTGAGCATAGGTTGTTTCCGTATAGGTCGCCAAATACGGTTCCGCCGCCCCACTCGTGACTCGATAATCTCGACCTCTAGGAACGGCAATACTCATCTGTGTAAGCAACTGTCCGTAGGTGTCGTAATCCCCCATAAGCCCGAATTTCGTCATCGGTTCGTCGCCCCGTTCCCACTGCGCTGTGCGTTGTGCCAGTCCGAAGGAAAAGAAAATCGGTTGGCGTTCACGAAGTGTCTCTGCAAGAGAATCGCGCTGATTCCCCTCCGGTAGTGATTCTTCTCTTACCCCTTGGAGAGATTCAGTCACCGTATAGGGGCGATCCTGGCGTTCCGTCCCATCTAGCGCATAGAGTTCCGTTCGCAAAATACTACCCCGCAAGGCTCGTAGCGCATCTCGCTTGACCCGTCGCGGCAGATTCTTCAGTACATCCTGCATGGATTGGGGTCGGGAGAGTACCGATGGATCGCCTGACCAATATTCATCGCTAAAATCCAACTCCTCCCACTCACCAAATTCATCGCCCACAGGTCCTTGGTGAAACCAGGTACGGGTTTCTAAGGGTGGAGAAAACTGTTTGATTTCTACGGGCTGGAAAGGATGAGCGCTATGCAACCCAGCGCTATGAAACACTTCAAAGACCTCCGTGTCTCGCTGCTCCACCCGACCAAAGCCGCGAAATTCCCGCTCTGCCCCATCCCAATAGCCGTGATGGTAGCGATATTCGGTCGTGAGTTTGCCTTGAGAAATCTGGTCGATCGCCTCTACCTTGTCCACTACCTGCACTGGAAAAGGCAGATAGGTTTTCCAGCGGGTTGCCAAATGCTGTTCATCGTCCAAATAGAAGCGAATCGAGGAGGCATAGCCCACACGAGTCAACGACCCCATGTGGTTATCCATCTCACTCAGCAAGTAAGGTTTTACCCCACCTGTGAAATCGAGGAAGAACAGATTGGGGCGATTCAATCCGGTGGCATCGGCGCTCCATAACACCCCGCGATTCCCCGTGCCCAGCAGGTCAACCAGGCGCACCGCATCTAAGTCAGATACAGCAGGAGTCCCTTTAATTTCAATCGGGTCGCTCCAGCCATTGCCGCTCTGGTTAATCCAGAGAATCACCTTGTTATCGTCCACATAGATGATATCCGCCAGTCCATCCCCATCGATATCATCGACCAAAATCCGCCTCGGATCGTATCCATATCGAAATCGAGGGCTATTGTGCATGGAGATCCGTTTGCCCCAGTTGCCATACCCCAAATTCGGCCAGTACTCGATATGACCATCATGCACTAGGACAATATCTTGCAGTCCATCCCCCGTCATGTCGCCCCACTTGACGCGAGGATCGGAGAAATTGATATTGGGAAAGATCTCTAGCGCCTGACGTTCTACCCAACGAATGTCTTTCCAGCCCAATTTTGGATCATTGAAAAAACATTCCAGCCGACTACCAGAGCGAATAGCATCAGTAACACCATCGCCGTTCAGGTCTACCAATTTAACTTCTGGGTCTTCCAAATTAAAGCTGGGGGCAACCTCATAGCGTTGGAAGGACTTACGATCCCACAAGCCCCCAAACCGTAAGGAGAAGTATCCTGACAACCCGTCTCGATTCACCAACAGATCAATGCGACCATCTCCATTGGCATCGATCATTTGCACACCTGGATCGGCTAGACGCAATCCGGCTGGAGCCTCTTTCATTTCACGGGGATGATCGAACTTACCACCGCCTAGGTTGCGCCAGTAGCGCACGGTGCCGTTCATTTCCAGAATGTCGGGCAGTCCGTTGCCTAATAAATCTGCCAGTTCATATTCTGAACGCGCTAACGACCCGGATGGTAAATCAGGACCTGTAATCGGAAAGAATTTTTGAGTGTTGGGCGTAAATTGGGTATAGCGAAATTCCAGGGGTGGCAGGAATTCCGACTGAGCACCATCATGCCCTTCTACCCGGACTTGATGGAGCAATGATGCCTCATTCAACGGCAACGACTGGGCTGGAGTGCTCTGCTGATCCAAATAAATCAAATGATAGGTGCGCGTTAACTGCTCGACATCAGCATGAGTGAACACCTGAATATTTGTACAACGACGGGTTGTACGAATCTCAAAGCCCGATCGATATTCTGAAAAAGGATCGGGCCGATCTTCATAAGTGAAGTTCACTTTAACTAAAAATTGTGGATTGGTAGCATCGCCATAATCGACATAGCGAATCTCGGACAAATAAAGTTGATCCCACTGATGCGCCCCTTCTTCTCTACTGTCACGCACATAATCGTATTCAATGCGATTGCCAAATAGATCTTGAGTTCGGGTCAATTTCCAGGCAAACCCCTTGTCCCGTTTGAGCGGATCGGCAATCACAGCCGGATCTTGCCAATTGGGTGGTGCATTATCAGGACGAACGCTGCCATAAAAGCTGACCAGTCCATCTTTGCTCTTAACTTCCCAATAAGGGTTTAAGGCATCACGGTGGTAGAGAATTTTGGCAAATAATCCTTCCGTGCGCGGTTGGAATTGCACCACGGGGGCAGTTGAATAATCTTCTGGAGTCGGATGATCGATTTTAATCAGACCCAGTGGATTTGCTGCATCGAATTTCCACAATGCGATCGGCACCAAGTCTTCCGCACCCGATAGGATAAAAGTGTCCCAATCGGTTGGATTGACCGCGCGATCGCGATAGCGTGGAATTCCCTTAGAGGTTTTGCGGCTTACCCCAGGGATACTTAAATTCCAGCCCATTCCCAAGGGGCTATTACCACTCCCGGTACTGTAACCTAGACTGATCTGAGGCTGAAACCCATTGCGACCTGGAGGAAGGCCGATCGGAACAGTGAAGTTGCCCGTCCCTGTATGCAAGTCGGGCGAGAACTTCTCTCCAATACCATGCAAGGCACCTCCCCCTTGAGGCAGGGAGATCACTTGGCTTGAGCTACCGGATTTATTGCTCATTTAATACACCTTGCTAAATGCAAGCCTATTTTCATCTCATAGGTGACTGGCTGCTCAGCGCAAAGTGCTTACAGCAACGTAAGAATCTTTATTCAATCACTAACGGTTAAATTCTAGATCTCTGGATTGTAGTTAAACAGCTTTTTCCATAGAAAAGCGGTAAGGCTGAAGCGATATTAGTGACTGAGTTGATAACTACACTATGAATAAAAGAATAACACAACGTATATTTAATAATCCGCTATTTTACCTTTATTAACAGGGCAAACGCATGAAAAAAGCGCCGTAGGCTAAGAGCAGTGTAGTGTGCTTGCAAAACCCTGCTTATGAACCCGCCGACAAATGCCAATATCCTGACGCATTTTGTTGATCTGGATGCCCCCCGCGATGAGCGAGGCAAAGACCATTGCTTCTTGAATATCATCCAACTGGTTGCGGGTTTCTTGTAAAGTTGATCCAAAATATTGAGCAACAAGATCAGATTGAGCATTTAATGAGACAAAACGCTCTGTTTTGACGTTTTCTTTGCTCGTTTTCTCAATCTTTCCGCTTTGGTCGTGTTCTAGACCTGTGGAAAGGTAGCTAAACTGTCAATCCGAACTCAAATCGATTGATGAATAGTCCGATAACCACATCATGCAACCATTCTGACTTGGAAAAGCAAATGGTTTTGCGAGCTAATCGCTTAATCCGA
>JBBRPT010000076.1:0-28280 GCA_038227635.1 Leptolyngbyales cyanobacterium
CTGATTGTGGCTGTCTAGGTTGAGCAGAATCTGTCGAAGATAGTCCAACCCTGTGCGAAAGATACTCTTCGCTTTGCGTCCATGTTTCTTGAGGGTAATCGGGTGCTGCTCCACCAGCCACTCGCCGACTTGATGTGCCCAGCAGAAAGCTAAGGTCAAGAGGGTGATGAGTTTCTTCAAGCGTTCCCGGTCTTTGAGATGGGTGGACTCCAAGCAGAAGCCACGCGTTTTCAGACAGCCAAACAAGGTTTCAATGCCCCAACGTTTGGCATAGTCAGAGATAGCCGTCGCGGGAGCGTCATCCGTGGCAACGACGAGTAGTGAGCCGTCGTCAAGTCGCAACCCTGCGAGGTAGAGCCAATGTCCCCAGAGCCGTCGTTTACCCGATAGCACTTTGGACTGGTGCGGCTGCAAATCTTGAAAGACGAGGGCAGTTTTGAGGGAGCGACGACCATCCCAGAGCAATTCTGACTCGCGAATGCGGATGCGAAACCGGGTGACCGGATCTGTGCGCAACAAGCTAAACCAATCGCTGCCTAAAAACTCCCGGTCTGCGGTGAGGTAGGCAATGTCTTCAGGCGCAAATAGACTGAGAACCGTGACCAGCAATTCAAAGCGTTCTTTTGTGTTGAAGTTGCCCCGTTTGTCCAAGAGCTGCCAGAATAACGGGAATGCTACCCCTTGATGCACCACGCCCAGCATCAGAATGTTGATCGTGATGGCTCCAAATTCCCACGTGGTGCGGTCTACACTCAAGACCCACGGCTTCGGAATCTTGATTAGCCTGACGACGAGTTGGGCGATTTGGTCGTCGTCCACCTCAAACCACCGCAGAAAGCGCTGAATGCGCTTGTAATTTGAGGCTGTCTTTGTCTGACCTGCAAACCCAGTTGCCACTTCTGCCAGGTTCACGGTCTTGACTCGGAATAGGGCAACCAAAAACAAGGCTAAAAATCCGATGCGTGCGCCATGCCAGCCCAGCAAGGGCTGCAAAGTCTGCCGCAGTTGAGTAATCTGAGACATAGGGTTTCACAACGCTAACTACTATTTGCATGAAACCCTTTCCTAACTACCTTTTGCAAGCTTTTGTCCTGTACTTAGGCTTGTGAAGTACCCGATCAGATTGCGGAGATCGCCACGGTTGCTGCTTCGCTGCCAACTCAGTTTTCAGCTCGCTGTCAAACCCAAACGCCTATGTCGCTGCTGATGATCAATGGAACAGCGGATTCAGTCGTGCCGTGGCAAGGCGGCGAATCGCCCCAGGTCAAAGTAGGACGTGGACTTTCTATTCCACCAATTCCAGAGGTGGTCAACTTCTGGCAACACCACAACGTCTGTGGAGCGGTATCCCACATTGAACCGTCCACCCATCTGGTTGAAGTGACTGATTACCCAGCCTGTCAGACAAAGTCAGAAGTCATGTTGGTTGCCCTCAAAGGTGCGGGACATGTGTGGGTAGGAGGAGGGTATGGGCAGTCGAGCTTTGGCGATACGACTCAAAGAGTCTGGCAATTTTTCCAACGTCATTCCTTGACAGAGGGGCAACTTTAAAGCGGGTAATGTTCTAAACGGGTAGGTCAACCATGAGCCGTAGCAAATGCCACAAGACTAGGAACAGATGGAAGGCTCAACCTCTCCTCAAGGGCTGATTTGTGTCCTTTATCCTTTATCACACTGCTAAATTCGGTCATCTTTCGGTAATCGTCATAGGACAGATGTTCATGAGGATCAGTTAGAACCGTTCTTAAGATGGACGTTTCATTCAATGCAGGTTGTTATTCTTTCCAGAAGATTCTTCACCTTACCCACTCGATCTTGAAGTCGTTAATCCATCGATACAGTTTTGTAGAGAAGCAGGTCATTATGAAATCAACTCAGCTTTGTCAGTCTTTTTGGCTAGGGGCTTGCATGCTCAGTATTGCGGTTCTATCTTCGCCACCTTCTGTTCTAGCTCAAGGCGGCTCGATGCGAGAAACGCCTACGATGCGAAACACCCAGTCTTCACTCAATGCGATCGATCAACAGTTTGTTAAAAAGGCAGCTCAAAGCGATATGACAGAGATTAAGACGAGTCAATTAGCTCTCCAGCGCTCTCGCAATCCTCAAGTGAAGCAGTTCGCGCAGATGATGATTCAGCAGCATACGCAGTCAAGCAGTAAGCTCAAGCCCTTAGCGGCTCAGAAAGGAGTTATGCTGCCAACTAGCCTCGGTGCAGACAATACAGCTTTAGTGAGTCAACTGACGAAGCTATCTGGAACTCAGTTTGATCAAGCGTACATGAGCGGGCAGGCTAAGGCACACGCCAAGACAGAAGCCGTCTATCAGAAAGAACTCCAACAAGGACGGGACACAGGGGTAAAAGCGTTTGCAAGCCAGATCTTGCCGATCGTAGTCAAGCATCGCAAGATGGCAGAAAATATTCTTGCCGGACATCAAGCCATGAACCGATGAATAGGTGTGTACCCATAGAATCTTTCTAGAGGTGAATGGGGTCAACAAGTCGGCGTAGAGGCTATCCAGATAATCTTAGAACAAGGGGCTTAAGCCCCTTGTTCAGACAGCGGATACCTTACGTGCAGCAACGTCCTAAGCCATGTGGCTACAGCTATAACTTCTCGCCCTTTAATGCGTTAGTAACATAAAGGCTACGATCGCGACTAACGTAAGAACTAATGCAAAAATAATTGCATTATCTAATGTTTTGCTAAACACCCTAACGACCACAATTAGGCAAATAGCAAGCACTAAGACCCCGATATACGCTGCATTCTGCCAACCGTGAGCAACTAAGGGATCGTTGTCACTAGTTTGGGAGTGGTAAGGATTGACCGGATCTTCTAAGGTGGCTGCGATGAGGGTAGATGCTGAACTCTGCGTAGTGCAATGAGTTGAATTTAGTAAACTGTTGTTCATGATTGCGGTCTCCTGGTGTTGTCACTCAGGGAATTGATTAACTTTCTAGCAACCACTGCCCCGATCGCGAGTCCACCCACAATTTCTGCCGCTTGAACAGTTCGCTTTAGCGCATCAGGATGATAGCGATCGAACACCTCTTCTCGAATCCATTGGGTAGTCGCTTTGAAGTTATGAATGGGAGTGGGCAACATCTCTAGATACGTGCCTTGGCGAATTAGATGCCCTACCTCACCCTTAATTTGAATCACATCAAAAATATTTGCAACCCCGTTTTCTAAGCCCAGTTTGAGTAAGGTTCCGCGGAGGTTGACACGAGCAGGTTTAAGGTCGTATCCCAGGGCTAGCGCGTTTAAGTTGTAAGAGATTGCGGCTCCTTGCTGATAGGCGACTTGAGCAGTCGGTGGAAGCGGTTTTGCATCTGGGTGCTGCTCCTCGACGCTGGTTGACTGATCATGCTGCGTTTGAGGATGCTCGTATTCATCGGTTTTTTGATCCGTGGGTTGCAGATCAACGGCGCAATCTCCACCCGCAAACACTTCGGGGAAATCGGGAAGTTGTAAAGTTGGTAGGACATGCAGCCGACCGTGTTTGTCGCGGTGTTCATCGGGGATCGGTAAAGATTTGATCAACGGATGTGTATTGGTTCCGGTTGTCCAAATGACGGTGCTGGCTGCGGTTGTCGTTTCTTGATTGTCCCGCTTATAGGTTAATCCATCAGAGTGGATGGCGGTGACTTCTGCCCCGATGATCGATTCAACAGGGACAGCCCGCTCTTTTAACGCTTGTTCGGCAACGTCCCGCAACTGACTATTGACATCGCCTTTGAGGATTTCTCCATGATTCACGAGAACGACCCGCACCTCGTTCCGATTTCCGCCCATTGCGGCATACCACTGGGGTACTAAATCGGCAATGGTCGCCGTCATTTCAACTCCCGATGGACCTCCGCCGACAATCGCGATCGTTAATAAGCGCTGACGTTGGGCAGGATCGGTGATTTGAATAGCGCGTTGCAGACAGTCTCGGAGATGATGATCAATTGCGATCGCGTCTTCTTGAGTGCGAAACGGTAATGAATACTCTTGTGCGCCTGGGATACCGAAATATCCAGTCATGCTACCTAACGCTAAAACTAAATTGCTGTATTGGTAAGAATCTCCACCAGTAAGCTGAATTTGGCGTTGATGTAAATCGATCGCTTGTACACTGTCTTGCACAAAAATTACGCCACTTCCTTTGAGCAATTCGTCGTAACGCGGAACCACTTGATTGGGTTCCATTTCGCCACTAAAGTATTCATATAGCAGTGGTTTGAAGCAAAATCGTTCGCTTTGATCAATCAGAACGATCGACCTTGGATAATGCTTATGGCTTAGATGGAGAGCAGTAAGCAGCCCAGCAAATCCACCCCCTAGAATCACGGTTTGATAAACAGGATTAGACATACGATAGCTCCTTAAAGTTAAACAGTAAGATGATTAGGGTTGCCAAAGGTATAGAAGCGAAAACAAAATCAGCCAAATCACATCGACGAAATGCCAAAACAGCGAGGTTGCACTCATACCAAAATGAGTTCTTTCATAGTTACCGGGAATAAAGGAACGAACAAACATGATCAATTGCAGCACGACTCCAGTAAAAACATGCAGACCGTGAAATCCTGTCAGTAAGTAAAATGTTGTGCCAAACAGCCCTGTTGTCAGTTTAAACGGAAGACCCCGCCACTCGATCGCTTGCCCAATCAGAAAATAAGTTCCCATTGCGGAGGTAAGTAACCACAGCACGCGAAACCGTCCCAATTTGTTTCGTCGCAGGGCACGTTCGGCAAAGTAAATCACGAAGCTACTCGAAACTAACACAATAGTATTGATGGCGGGTTTCATCACTTCTAACCCTGAAACACCCGGCGGCAGCCAGTTTGGAGTCGTTAACCGCAGCGCAAAATACGCGAGGAAGAAGCTTGCAAACACCATGCTCTCAGACAGCAAAAACACAGTAAAGCCAAACAAGCCCTTGCCGTGATGGTCATGAGCATCACCGCCGCCGATCGGCAAATATCGTTTGAGCCAGCTCGGAAGGCGACCGTGCAGTAAGTCAAACCGAACGGGACTTTCATCAATGTGGCGAGGCGGTGGGGCAGAATTTGACATCGTTGATTTACTCTTGGGCTGAGGCTGCGATCGTTCGCTGTCTGGCTTCGTTGTAGTTGTAAGGCGGCTCTGTCACTGTGGGAATTTCTTCAAAGTTCTCGACGGGTGGCGGTGAAGTTGTGGTCCATTCTAAACCTGTCGCGTGCCAGGGGTTATTGCCAGCAGGTCTACCGATAAAACAAGAGACGACAATATTCACGATAAACGGCAGCGTGGATACTCCTAGTAAAAATGATCCAAGACTCGCAATAATGTTCCAGCCAGCGTACTGGGGATCATAGGACGAAATGCGGCGTACCATCCCTTGCAATCCTAATGGGTGCATCGGAAAAAATGTCAGATTTGCACCTAGAAAAGTTAGCCAAAAATGCAGCTTGCCCCACCCTTCAGAATACATACGTCCAGTGACTTTTGGGAACCAGAAGTAGACAGCAGCAAAGATCGCCATCGTGATCGTGTTATAGACAACATAGTGAAAGTGCCCGACTACAAAATAGGTATTGTTGACGTGCAAATCAAAGGGAACGGCTGCTAACATCACTCCAGTGATGCCCGCGAATAGAAACGAGATCACACCGCTTAACGCAAACAGCATCGGAGTGACTAGATGTAACCGACCGTTCCAAATGGTGGCAACCCAGGCAAATTCTTTAATCCCAGTGAAGACTGCAATCAGCATTGAGGACATCATAAACACTAATCGCATCCAGCCAGGAGTGCCACTCGCAAACATGTGATGCACCCAAACTATAACGCTGATAAACGCAATTCCGAATGATGCGAGCGCAACGGTTCGATAACCAAACAAAGGATTGCGAGAAAACGCAGGCAGAAGCTCTGAGAAGATGCCAAAAGCAGGCAGCGCCATCACATAGACAGCAGGATGGGAGTAGAACCAGAACAGATGCTGGTAGAGAATTGGGCTACCGTCCTCAAAAGCATTAAAGATATTTGTTCCAAGCGCCAAGTCAAAGAACAGTAAAATCAGTCCACCTGTGAGCGCAGGTAAGCAAAACAGTTGCAACAGTTGAGCACTCAGCACTGTCCACACAAACACTGGCATCCGAAAGAAGGTCATCCCAGGTGCTCGCATCCAGACGATCGTCGTGACAAAATTAACAGCGCCCATAATCGAGGAAATCCCAATCAACAGAACGCTGACAATCCAGATTAGTTCGCCGTTTAGCCAGTGACCCGGAACCTGTTGAATGCTAACGGGCGGATAAGACCACCAACCCGCTTGTGCAGTTCCGGTGGACAGAAAAAAGCTAGACATCAGCAAAAGTCCGGCAGGCGGAATGATCCAAAACGCGATCGCGTTCAGCACCGGAAACGCCATATCCCGCGCCCCAATCATCAACGGAATTAAATAGTTTCCTAACCCTGCAAGACACGGAATGACCCACAGAAAAATCATCATTGTGCCATGAACGGTGAGCAACCCATTGTAGACAGAGCGATCGACGAGATTGAGTTGAGGTGTGATCAGTTCCGCTCGAATGAGCATTGCCAGCAGTCCGGCAATTAGAAAGAAAATAAACGTCGTGAGGATGTACTGAATGCCAATGACTTTATGATCGGTGCTAAAGCTCAAGTAGCGCCGCCAGCCCGTTTTAGCTTCAGGCTGAGAACCTACAACTGTGCCGTTGTGAACTGTATTGTCGGTCATTCTGATTGTCCTTCTAACTCGAATAGTTCACGATGGGCGGTGAAGCAGGAGGAATAGTCACCCAACCTCCATGCCCGTTTTGCTGTCTCTTGGCGTGTTCAGCAAAGGCGGAATTGGGGGCTGGGGCTGGAGTGCGGCTTGCGGCTTGAGAGAGCCACTGAGTATAAGCAGCTTGCGACTCAACCATCACATCTGCATTCATGAGGGCAAAATAGGTGCCGCTAAATTGAGAATCTCGGAGCTGGTATTTGCCTTCAAGCAAGGGTGTAAACGTAAAGGTGATGGCACGATTAGGAATAATGTCTTGCTTGACGCGAAATTCTGGCACATAAAACCCGTGTAGCACATCCTCCGATCGCAGTCTTAATCGCACCGTTTGATTTACAGGCAAATGCAATTCTGTACTCGTGACATTGCTGCCCGGATAGCGAAACGACCATGACCACTGCTTTGCAGTCACCTCAATCTCTTCAGCAACAGCCTTCTGATCGGGATTCGTCTCGCTAGGCTTTGTTTGAGCATTGACAGGTTCTTCGAGCATATGCAAATGCACGATCGGGGTGAGTCCCTGAATATTCAATTGCTGATAGATTTTAAAGCTTTGCGCCGACACCCACAGGACTAGCAGCAATGGCACTACTGTCCAAGCGGTTTCTAGTCGCCAGTCTTGACGGGCAGGATGTCCATGACTCCAATCCCCGCTAGGGGCACGACAGAAGACGACCGAGTACAAAATCATCCCGGTCAGCCCGATGAACACGAATGTCCCGATCGAGACGAGAAAGCTAAACAAATTATCAACCTGCTTCGCCTCAGCCGTGGCTTGACTGGGCATCCAACCAAATGCCTGCTGTCCCATCCACTGACTCGCAATCAGGTTCGCAACAATAAAACCAAACAATCCAATTCGATTTAAGATTTTTCTCATCGTTTGCTCACTTCAGCACCTCGTTTGGGTTTTGTCCCTGCCGCAGCAAGCCTGCTGATGTATTATGCACACCAAATTCGTCCCCTAGCTGTGCTCCCAATGTTCCTTGAACAAATAGAATGCCAAACATCACAACACCGACGAGTAGATAGCTCCACTGCACCTGTCGTCGTGCGTCCTTACGCCAGCGATAGCGTTGAAACCCACGCCAAACCGTCATCGCGACGATCGCGCCCAACAGCAAAATTCCGCTCAATCCGTGCAAAATCATGGTCGTACTGGCACTGAGTCCCCAGGCGCTTTTGATATCAGTCGGTGGGTTTGCTAACATGATCTCGAAGAAGCCTGCGGCAGCCGTGAAGACCGTGACGATCGCAGCCGCTAACAGATTGTACCAACCCACATCATAAAACCCTGATCGAATGGCTGTGATGGCAAACACTTTGAACAGGGGACGCTCTAGAGGAAAAAGGTTTCCAGCAATGTCAAAAATCACGGCGATGATAAACAGTCCCAGCGTCAAATGCACCAGATTCGGATGTAATGGCATCGTATAAGGTAGCCCATTGGCTCCCAGTTCCGAGTCCCACTGATCAAGCAGGAGTAAGTTCATTGCATCACCCCCTTCCGCGCTGCTTCTACCACAGGTTGCACATGCAAACCATAGATCCAAACGAGCCGCGTGCCTAAAATCATCTGAAAGAACACCAGACATACTAAAGCGGTAGCTACCCCTAAATAAGCCGGAGACACCTTAATAGGATTACGATTTCGCATCACAAATCGCCATGCGGTAATTGCGACCAGAATCGCTGACAGCAACCAACCGATAACTGCATGTAACGTTAATGTTGGTTTAGCGGCTGCATAAGGTTGTGCAAGTCCCGCTTCAAACTGACCAAATAAAATAGCAATGAAAATAGAAACAGATGCGACAACCAAATTCCAAAAGCTCACTTCATGCAGACGATGATTGCGAGTGAAATATCCAATCACATCACAGAAGAACGAGAAAAACACCATTGCGATGATGAAGTGAACCACAATCGGATGCATCGGATCAGGATAGGGAAGATCCTGATCGTTTAATTGCAAAGTAGGCATAACATCCTCACCTGATTCAGTGAGCAACTATGGTTAAGATATAAAGTACAAACTGCAATCATCCATCAGAATAATGAGGTAAAACTAAAACTTCGATATTCCTTTAGGATGAATTTTTAATTCATCAAATATGCTCTAAAGACGATCGAATCGAACTTTAAAGATGATCTCCTAAGGCGTGTTTAATCCACTTCTTCCATTAGATAGACAGTCAACAGCGTTGCACCAGGGGCGATCGAAACGTCAATCAATACCGCCGCGTGGAGTACGCCAGAGGCAAAAAACAATCTGCTGAAACTGATTCCTTACGATCGAGTGGGAGTGCCTGACGACATTGGCAAAGCGGTTGTGTGGCTTGCTTCTGATGATTCAGACTATGTGCAGGGTGCAACGTTGTTTGTGGATGGCGGCATGACGCTGTATCCAGCGTTTGCCAAAGGTGGATGAATTCATGCCAACTAAAGTCTCTGTCAATCCTCAGCAAATCACGATCAACGATGGCTCGACGTTTCTAGTTACAGATTCCTTTGGCTTAATTGATGATAATCTCGAAGGTTTTTTCGTCAAAGACACGCGACTGATCTCTTACTACGAAGTGTCGATGAATCGCGATCGGCTGCTTCTGCTTGCCTCTAGCCCGCTCAATCATCACAGTGCCCTTTATCAATTTACAAATCCCAGCCTTCATACCATCAATGGCACGCTTCCTCAAGGGCAGTTGATTGTTAGTTTACGTCGGAACATTGCCGATGGGATGCAAGAGGAATTTGACATCACAAACTATCACTGAGATCTTGCACCTCTGGCAACAACCGCCCAGAACTGAAGTTCCTGGCTCATCGCTCGAACCCATTGAAATGGGTTGAAACTCTGGCTCAGTCCTCTTGAGAGGACTTTTGCGGTTAGCCCGAATTTTAATTCAGGGCGGGTGATTGGGAACGTTGAGAATGGTGCAAGATCTGAGCTAAACTGTATTGCTATTGTCCTGCTATGAGTTGAAAGGCTTTGGCAATAGAACCTAGAGCCAGAACTGAAAGAAACGTTAACGCGCCCAGAATCACGTTTCACGAAGGGTTAGTGAGCACCCATCTGCCTGCCCAGATGCTAGTCAATGCGCCCAAAAGGAGCAGGCTTTTGCTGTTATTTAGCAAGCGTAGCGTCGGGTAGAATGGGCGTTTCTTGATTTGGGGGTTGCTGTCTATCGTGACTATCTCCGCCCGCCCAGTGAGACGACACTACCTCAATTTTATGAATCTGTTGCAGATCCTGATACTGAAATACCACTTGATGCCAAGCTCCAGAAGCTTGTTGCTGCATTTGAGGAATCAATAGCGTAGAAACTCCAGCGTCTAACCAAGATTTTTGCAGAATTGGAGGAGCTTCATTAGAAAATCCCACACGCGTGAGTTTTGATATCACCCTAATTTTGAAGGGCGCGATCTCGCTTAATCAACGCTATGAGCCTAAGACGTTCATGAACCTGCTCAACCGGAGCAAAGTTATCATTCAGAAAGATCCATTAGATTTCAAAAAAGCCAAAAAGGGATTGAGTTAAACTCAATCCCAAGCAACACTGAAGGATGAGTGGACTCGGCAGCATGGTAGAGGACACAAATCAGCATTTGTGGAGAGGTTGAGTCCTCCGTCTGTTCCTAATCTAGGGTATCTGCTACTCACGATTGAACTACCTTGAAACTTACCCTCCCTGTCAATATTCCGGTTTCTCCTTGGGCGCTTCTGTCAGAGACGCACTTTAAGGTAATCCCATCCGTTCGCGTTTACCTAAATGACTGGAAGTTGCAGGCAAGCCAAATTCCAAATTCAGAACTGCGGAAACAGGCGATCGCCAGCCTTGAAGCGAAACAGTTTCACTGTGAAGGGGGCGCAATCTATGGACTACTGGCGAAAAGAGACTGGCGAAAAGCAATCCGCTTTATTGTGGCTTATCAAACCATTAGTGACTATTTAGATAATTTGTGCGATCGCAGTAGTTCGCTAGATCCTGAAGATTTTCGGGCACTCCACGAATCTATTTTTCAGGCTTTAACGCCAGGCGCAGAATTGTCTAACTATTACCGATTCCGTGAGGATCAAGACGATGGTGGCTATCTCGAAAGTCTAGTTAGAACGTGTCAGAACGTTTTAGCCAACGTTCCAAATTACTCAAAAATTGCTCCAACGCTGCACGAACTGGCAACCTATTACTGTGATTTGCAAGTTCACAAGCATGTCAAGGTTGAAGAGCGGATTCCCCGTTTAAAAGCCTGGTTTGCTTTATATCAAGATAAATTTCCTGACCTCAGTTGGTACGAGTTTTCTGCGTGCGCCGGGTCAACTTTAGGGATTTTTTGTCTCATTGCTTACTCATTTAATCAGGAGTTTTCTGAAACCCTCGCAACCCAAATTAGAAATAGCTACTTTCCTTGGGTTCAAGGACTACATATCTTGCTCGATTATTTGATTGATCAAGAAGAAGACCGGATCAACGGCGACTTAAATTTCTGCTTTTATTACCCAAGCGAAGATGAAATGACGGAGCGATTTCAGCGCTTCATCAAAAACGCAACTAAAAGTGTTGCTCAGTTACCCGATGCACGGTTTCATCAGCTTATCAATCAAGCGTTGCTAGGCGTTTACCTCTCAGACAAAAAGGTGAAGAGACAACAAAATGTTCAGGATGTTGCAAAGCGATTGATTCGATCGGGTGGCAGTCCTGCTGCTTTCTTCCTTCAAAATCGATTGGTTGCCTCGCATTTGGTGTAAAGAAACAGTCTCCAACTTCTACTCAAACTAAATTATTAGACAGGAAATCTTGACTATGGCTACTATTGCGGTGATAGGTGCAGGTCCAGCAGGATGTTCGGCAGGATATCATCTCGCCAAAAGTGGGCATCAAGTCACCCTAATCGATAAAGATCGTTTTCCCAGAGATAAAGTATGTGGAGATGGAATTAGTCTTGAATCTATTCAAGCCTTATCCACGATGGGAATTTATCCTCAAGATCTGAAGAAACTAATCGCTGAGTATGCACCCATTCATCGGTTTTTTCTAGGGGTTTCAAATCAAATTTCTCATAGTGAAGTGACAAGTTTAGAAGCCTACTGCATTCCCAGATTTGTCTTTGATCAATTACTCTACGAGAAAGCGATTGATGCAGGATGTGTTCCTCTCACTCAAACGATTAGCAAAAAGAATGGGCACCTTCAGACTTTATCTAAAGAGTTTGATTATTTGATTGATGCCCGTGGTGTTTCTGCGGGAGAGGTGACTGCGATCGCAATTCGCTCTTACTGGAGTTTCGATCGTCAAGACTTATCCGAAGTAGACCTAACCGAAGCTCAAATTCATTTCGATCATCACTTAGGGGTGAATGGGTATGGTTGGATTTTTCCAGTTGCGACCCAGGGAGAAGTCGTCAAATTTAACGTGGGGGTCGTCGTCTGGCTGGATGAATACCAAAAAATCAATACCAATGTAATTCAGTTGTTTAAGGAGTTTATTCAAAGTAACAAACAAACGGCGCACCTATTGAGTAAAGTCCTTCGCCAGGAAACCCCTAAAGTGTATCCTTTAGCGACGGCTCAAAAAGGAAACCAAGTTGCAGATGGAAACGTTCTTAAGATTGGAGACGCAGCTAATCTGACCGATCCTTTGACGGGTGAAGGGATTGCAAATGCAGTTCTCAGTGGGCTTTATGCTGCACAAGCTATTAACATGAGCCGTTCTCCAGAAGTGGCAGCAGAGAATTGGCAATATCTCTATGAAGCTCGCTTTGAAGCAGATTTGCGTGCGGGTCTACGAATCAAAGCGTTTAGAAGATTCTCATTTATGAACACGCTGCTGATTCGGTTAATGAAACACAATCCGCGAGCTGCCGCGCAGGTGAGTCATGCTGTTGCAGGATTAGTGCCCTATCACGAAGTTCTATCCTCTCTAAGATATTAAAGCCCACAGCCACGGCATTTATAGTTCTAATTGCCGTGGTGAGTGGTGCCGTTTTTCTTGATATCTTCACAGCCGCATTCCGAGCATCGGAGTAGAGGTGTCATTATCTACTTCGCACCCTTTATGTCAGAACGAAATTAGTACAGTACCAATTTGTGTTTTGACGGCTCCTCAGTCCCGGTTTGTTGCTTGTTTCCTCCTCGCTGATGCTCTGTACCACAGCAAGAATCCAGCAACTACCATGATTAAAAGCCCTAAAGCATTGAGAAAAGGATAAATAAATCCCAGCCTCAGAGGACCAAAATTGCCTTTATGGAGACTGAGTAAAAATCTCCAAAGTCAATTTTTCTCCTTATGTCCGACTTGAGAAGCGAGTTCGCTAGAAGCTGGACAGACAATTCATTCCGTCAATTCAGTCCCGTGTGACCCAAAAGGTCTCTGCCTGGTAAAACTCCCCCCGTTGCTCTAGCTTGTAGTCACCGAGCAACAGCGCTAACCAGGTCTGCACTGGAACAGATTGTTTCCCACCTGATTTCTCCTCGCTCCTTGCCTGAATTGCTCTGGCTAGTTCCAGAAACGAGATGGATGAATTGGGTTGCGCTGCAAAATACTGTTTAATCGCACTGTTCCATTCCTGAACATTCTCACTATGGGCGATCGAGATCGCTTGCTCAACCGTCTCTGGTTCCACAAACTCGACTTCTGCCTCCAACGCCTCCAGAAGCGCGGCTCGATCGATCTCCACCACCACAGATCGCCCATCATCCGGGAATTCAGCTTGTGTAACACTTTGAGATAGTCTCGGTGGCGTAGGAGGCGCTTCGATAAATGGCTCAAAATTCACCTGCATCGATTGCCGCACAAAGCGATCAAACGCCCCGATCGACATCACAGGACCTTCGCTCTGATCAAGCTGGTGGATTTCCTGAATTGTCAGCCACGCCCGGTCTTGAATCAGTTGAGCAATCCGAGCGATCGCATCACCTGCGAGTTTCAGTTGAGCGCGCACCTCTAACGGTGCCAGAGCCACCTCTAGCGAAGTCCAAATCTCCTCCAGATCCGCCTCCTCTGGAATGTCTTCTGCAACTTCCAAAGCATCCCACAAATCCAGCTGCACCGTCCATCTAGAGGAGTCAAAGAGTCGCTTGCGCGTCATGATTTCTCCTCAGCGCGTCTGCAAAGGACAGGACTGAGGCGCGAGTTCTTCCAGGGCAGCAAACTTGCGGATGCCATAAAGATCCCCTAGTTTCTTCAATAATCGCTCCACATAGACTTCTACTTGTAGGGGGGTGAGCGTGGCGCAAGAAATCGGTGCAATGTCCGCTTCTTTTTCGCGTCCGCGCCACACTTCGCCCGCAATTGCCAACAGAGGGGCATCGACTGCACGACGATACACTTGCAGCACCGCGGAATACCCGACATTCGGTAACTCCGTTTCAAACTGAAGCTGCTTCACGCCAGGATGAGATCGAATCTCTGCAATCTCGTCTGCACCCAAAGGTTGATCATTTAGCTGAACTGGGATGCGCCCTTGATCTGCCCAGCGTTTCTGATTGCGCTGCTGATTGCGTCGATCGCGATGACGAGCATACGATCGACGATTAGGACAGACCCGCGAATCCCAGCAGGAATCGCCCTCTATTCCGTGCAGTTGCTTCGCCTCCGTCGCTGGCAGCTTGGCACACAAGCGACACTTTTCGGGTAGGGGCTTTGGCATTACTGACTCCGCAACGGGGCAAGTAAGTCATCGACCCACGGTTGATCCTCTGGCGAGAGTTTGGGCGGCGGTAGTGGTTGACGATAATCAATGCGCTGGGCATATCGCGCCCGGTCGTACACCTGATCAAAGACTTCTTGTAACCACACAATGGGTTCGGTGTCCATCGCTTTCAGGGGAATGGGAAAACTGGGCAAGCGTTCTCGAATCGTGCATCGATATAAATCGGCAGTGGGACGCTGGGAGCGGCGGCTTACGACGATGCGATAGTCCGATGCCGTTTGCCGTCCCCGCATGGGCATGGGCTTGGCACCTCGCAGCAAATCTAACTCGACGAGATGCGTCGCACTGCCCAAGATCGATCGCCGCTTTTTTTCGTAAGCGTCTCGACCTTCGCCGTTGCGCTTATTGGCTGGAGACAACAACTCAATCACCGTAATCACCTCATCGGTACCCATTTCTCTCACTTCTAGATACCGCTCTTTCACCTCCAACGGCATCGGCAGGGACACTTTTTCGGGGCGTAGCTGAGTGGCAATGGACGCAGGGTCGGCACTTCGTTCTTCGCTGGGACTGGACTCAGACTTCTCAGCAAAGACAATCCCATCAGGAATCCCAACTAGCACCTCATCGTCGCTCTCATCGCTCTGGTAAGTGCGAGATTCGACTTCAACATAATATTGCCCTCCCAGTTGAGGTTCGATCGCATCGGCAATTGCCACGATCAATCGGGTATGAAACGACGACCAGAAGGCAGGGTATTCCAGGTAAAGATCCAGTCCAGGAAACGGCGAGGGCATGAGTTCAATTCGCAAAATCTTCTCAATTTTACCCTATTTTCTTTTCTATAGAATTAGGATGTCGTATACTAGTCATATTCCAGCTAATAGTGATTATCTGTAATTAGAAATAGAGGCAACTTTGAAACCGAAGCTCAGAGTGATTCCAGAAATTCAGATTATTCCCGTCGATCGGGCGCAATCTAAGCCGCAAACGTTGCCATTAGATCCTACGGATTTGAGAGAATTGCGGGTGGAGGAGTTTTTGCAGGCGCGATCGCTCGCCTCCAGAACCCAGAAAGCCTATCGCCAAGACCTCCAGCAGTTCCTCAAATGGAGCGATCAGGCTTGGGCAGAGATTACGCCGCGTCAGATTGCCCAGTTCAAAGCACATTTAATGCAAACAGATTTGGAGACCGCTCAACGAGTGCTATCTGATGCCACGGTGTGCCGAGTGCTAGGAACGCTGAAGAACTTTTTGGGTTGGATGACGCGCTCTCGGTACATCGGGTTTGACCCCTCGATCGAGGTCGCTCTCCCTACGCTGACGGAACCCGAAGCTCAAAATCTGAGTGACTTAGAGGTGGAACAGATTCATCAGGCAATTCTACAAGGCTCACTGCCAGAGCGGAACCTGGCGCTGATTGCTGTCTTGATGCATGGACTGCGGGCAAACGAAGTCTCTGCTCTGAATCGAGAGGATTTTGACGGGCGACGACTCACCATTCGAGTGGCAAAAGCCGATAGTAAGGGGACGGTTCCGCTAACTCAAGATGCAATCGAGGTCTTAAATACCTATTTATCTTGGCGGCAAACTCCGGGAGAAATGGTACAGCAGACCAGTCCGTTGTTTGTGTCGCATTCTCGGCGCAATGCAGGAGAACGGCTCAGCTATGAGGGCATTCGCAAAGTAGTGGATGCACTGGCTGAGAAGACGGGCATTGCGTTCCATGCTCACCGCTGTCGTCATACCTTCGCGACCAATCTCGTGCTGAAGGGGATGAATCCCTATCATGTCATGACTCTGACCCGGCACAAGTCAGTGCAAAGTTTTCGCCGCTATACCAAAGCCGCTGACCAGGCGGCGGCGGAAGCCGCCTTCTATGACACCACGGATCTAAGCGTTCAGAAAACAGGGAAGAACCCTTGATGGAAGGGTTGGTTGGCAACGCTCACAGCCTTGAGGCAACATCTGGTTCTATGGCTACTGATATTCCTCATGAAAGCATTGAAACTGCCTTTGAAATTCAGCAGCACTTCTCGTGACCAAGAGACTTCAAACATTGCGATCGCAGCTCTATGCCTAAATTCGCTACCCACCCCACAACCTGCTTGTGAAAAAACCGGTTTCCAGTTTGTTGAAAAGTCTGCCATCGCCGTTCGTTTTCCTGAACAATTTCCGTTCGTCAGTTCAATAAATTCCACCGTTGTGTCCACTTCTTTACAGTTCAACATACTGAGGTAGATCAGCCCCAACCCGTTGGATAATCCGGGGATAGCTGACCTTGGGTTGTAGGAATAGGTGCGGCAACTGGATCATTTTCGCTTCTCGTAATCGGCATAGTTACAACTAACGCAGCCAGAATCACTATAAAATTCACTTTAACGTGCTAGCCCGACGAAGTGCCATGCTTCACAGAAACCGCCCGCGATCGCAAAGTGGTCTGAGATCTCAATTCAAGAAGATTTCTACAACGTGCTATAAACGTTGGGTGGTTCACTCATCCGCTGACTTGGCAATATACGATTCGATCGCTGAAAGCCAAGATTCTATTTTCTTCGCATGTTTTGGATTCGTCAAAATCTTGCTTTGCGCTAGTCCCTGCTTCAGCTTCTCAATCCGCTCAGGCAAGGCTAGATTATTTTTTGCAACAGTCTCAGTTAGCCAGGATGAAGGCTTCTCCTTTAAGTCTTGAATCTGATCGCGAATCATGCGAATTGACCAATCGTGGTCAATGGCTTGAGTCAGCAACTGCGATCGCGTCTCTTCATCTTTGACCCCTGCAATCGCTCTTGCTTTGGTATAGGAAAGTTTTCCTTTGTGTAAAGCATCTAAGACATTAGGGGGCAGATTCAGCAACGGCAGATAGTTTGCTCGAAAGCTGTCTGGGGTTATTCGACCTGGCAACTCCTCAAATAAAGCCACAAGAATCTGCCATTGTTCGGTACGAATAACGTTATCCGTATTCTGCTTGCGTTGATTTGCAGCTCGATCGAGTAGTTGTTTAACTTCATTTGGGGACAAAAGCAGACGAGCAGCCGCAAGCTCCAAAATCGCTTCAGTTTTCTCGACTGGGTTGAGATCTTCTCTCAGTAAATTTTCAGCAACTGCAAGCTCTCTCGCTTCATTGTCAGAGATGTCATCGACAAATGCTAGAACCGTTTCAAACCCAGCTTGAGTATGAGCGATCGTCCGGGATTCACCAAAGACGAATTCGTAGTCGCTGCCGTTCGGAATTGGACGTACTAGAATCGCTGTTTTTGGGTGTGTTCCACGTTCGCGGTATTTGCGAAACTTAATTGCCATTTTTTCGATCTTGTCGGGATTGAAAAAGGTTCTTGGCTGAAAGGGCGATCGACGAATTTTGGCAATTTCGATGACTTGTACAAGTCCAAGCGGGACGGCATCGGATTGAGAAGAGTCCTGACCGACATCATCAACAGTTGGCTCTTCTACGAGCAAACTTTGCAACGCATCTAATCGGCTACGCATGACAACACCTCCTTGAATACTGCTTGATAATCTGACCAAGCAACTTTAGCTTTGGCATCACCACGAACTTGAAAAACGGGAATGCCATCTAGAAAAGCTTTGTCATAAGCTTTATAAAGTCGAATCCGCCCTGCAAACACAGGGATCTCTTGCGCTTTCAGCCACGATCGTGCATCTATTTCATCAGTCGATTTGTAGTGAGTTGGCACTTTTGTCAACAGAACCTTGTGCTTTGTGCTGCCTAACTTTTGCAGCGCCCGTGCCGTGTTTGCCGTCACTCGTAAATCGTCGCCTCCGGGTGTGGAAGGTAAGATCACTAGGTTGGCAGCATTGCAGACTGCTTCCAAGTCCTCAGGTTCCGGTCTTGCTTTGGTATCGGTAACGATATGCTGAAATTTTCCTTGAAATCCGATCATTTCAAACTCGGTCAATACTTTGAACGGAAAGGATGAATCTGCTCGTCCAGCCCAAGCGCGCGAGGAACGATTTGGATCAGCATCAATTAGCCCAGTTGCGCCAAGCTTTGAGAGTTGGTAAGCGATATGAATTGCGCTAGTTGTTTTGGCAACTCCACCTTTTGAATTTACGATCGCAATGATCATGAGTTTTGCGAATTCTGAAAGTGATTTAACTATAAAAGACTTTTGAAGAGTTTGATCACGTTTCAAACAGACACATTACGAATAACGTTATTCGTGCCGGTCAAATTCAACAAGAGACAACCTTTACACGCTGCTATATAAGATTCTTCTGACCGTCGTTGTCCGATTCGGAATTGCCATTAAATCTTTGGCTTAACTCGATTGCGCCGATTTGCTCCCTCTTTAGGCGATCTTTGTCTAATTTATCAAGAAGCGTCACTTTTCTAGATCAAGCTTTTTCCCAATGTAACGACTCTTTAACTTGCCACTCTCGCGCCAGTAGGCATACCAGTAAGGTCCGTGTAGCTCCCCATTTTCGCCAGCACACTTACAGCCGGGTTTTCCACAGCGGATTTGCTCCAATTGATAAATACGATCGCCGACGTGCTGGACTTGAACAATCTCACGCTTCCCAGAGGACTTTGGCTGCGAAATCTCCTGCTGGTGTTCTAGCTTTTGAATGGTTTTTTCTAATTCACCCTGTAATCGCTTTGCTTGCTCTAGTGTCAGACTTTTTAGCGCGGCGCGAATTTGAGATAAAGACAAACGCTCTGACATACTTTCTTATGTACAAATAGCTTTTCTTGGGTATGAAAAACAAGGATTAGTACATGAGATTTTTAGTTATGTACCCAAGAAATTATTCGCACTCATTGTAAAACGATCGTGAACCCAATTGTGCCCAGTCGATTATTTTCAAGTCTTATGTACACTGTTAATTTTGAGATTGTACATAAGAAAATAAAAGAGAGAGATGAATCCGCTTGAGATCAGGTCTTGCGATAAAGTACTAAAGCTGTGAACCTTGTAAGCTAATTTTCTACCCTTATGTCAAACGTACTATACGCTGCTCGAACCAATCATGCGTTCATGCTGACGGAATCTGTCGCGATCGCTCAACTCATCTGCCAGGGGGAAAGCGAAGCCGTCATTAAACAAAAGGTATTGGTCGAAGATATCTTTCAGATGCGATCGCATACCTCACGAGAGCGCACCCTCCAGAACCTTCTCAAGCGTCTACATGAGGTTCCGCACATTTATCTGGAGCTTCTAGCAAACGGGAATCTGGATGTTCGGCATTTGACGAACCTCTTTTTGATTCTGCGAGAGAACCGTTTGCTGTGTGAGTTGATCGATGAAGTGCTTCTAGAAAAACTTCAACACTTTGATGTGATGGTTAAAGCCGTTGACCTTCGGAGTTTCTTTGAAACGAAGCGTGAACAGATTCCTAATCTCACAAGGTGGTCAGATTCTACCTATCAAAAAGTGATGAGTAGCACGGTTTCAATTCTCGTTCATGCTGGCTTGCTCCAACCTTCTAAACCCAGAGGAAGTTATGAGATTCGTTCCGTTCCGGTGCCGTTAATGCTGCGGGAACAGTTGCTTGCTGATGGATTTTCTGATTATCTAAAACTTTTGCTTAACTAACCCCCAAGGCTTTGAACACTTCATCGATCAGGTCAGTAAAGAATGAAGTCTGAAATTTTGCAAACACTTCGGGGACTGACGCAGTTTTGTGATCAGTCTGGGAAGATATTGCTGAACAACAGGTTCACACTCTGAGTCATAGTCAAAAATATAAAACCCAAGTTCATTACCAATGCCCCGATTGCTCAGTAGCTGCGGCTCTCGCAAGGCTGAGGGAAGCGTATTTAGGCGTTGCTGAAGCGTGAGAACCTCCATGCGAGAAATTGTGTGGGTGTCCCTGTAATTTTATACACGATCCTCAGTTATGTGGTGACCTGACGAATCAGCAGAATGACTCTGTGCATTTTCTTATGTACAAAGCTGAAGCTGTAAGACGTACATAAGAAAAGAGCCTTTCTGACCAATACGCCATCTCGTTTAGCGCTTGTTCTAGCACTAAAATTCACATTTCAGCTAGAACGTTTGAAGTGGAGCAGGCTCTACAGAATCAATTTCTCATTCCAGATCAAGCTCCGTTTGCTTTGAAGTAGACTCCTCAGAAAGGTTTTGAGCATTGGACGCGAGCGCATCCAGCTTCATCTCCAATTGTTCAACCGAAGGCAAACTTTCCTGTAGCTGTTGGGGCAGCCGATGTGTTGAAACCGCGATCGGCGTATTGAGATTACGAAGTGCGTACTCGGCTTTTGTTTTGCTTTTTGATTTGCAGAGAATAATGCCGATCGTCGGCTGGTCATCCGCATGGCGCAACAAATCATCGACCGCAGACACATAGAAATTCATCTTGCCTGTAAACTCCGGCTGAAACTCACCCATTTTCAGGTCAATCACGATAAAACAGCGCAGCTTTAAGTGATAAAAGAGCAAGTCAAGGTAATAATCTTCACCATCTACTTCTAAGTGATACTGACTGCCAACAAATGAGAATCCAACGCCCAACTCTAATAAAAAGTCTCGGATGTGTGTAACCAATCCCTGCTCTAGCTCACGTTCCTGGGCATTTTCACCCAACGATAAGAAGTCCAGATGATAGGGGTCTTTGATTAACTGCTGTGCAAAATCAGACTGCGGTTTTGGCAATGTTCGCTCAAAGTTCGTTATTGCGCCGCCTTGTCGATCGAATAACTTACTCTCGATTTGGTAAACCAAAACATCGCGGCTCCAGCCATTCTCGATCGCTTTCTCGCCATACCAAAGCCGCATTTTTAGCGATTTCAGCTTGTCTAAAAGTGCAACGTTGTGTCTCCACGGCAATTGTCCAACGCTGCGTTGGATAATTTCTCCATCGTCGTAGGCTTCGGCAAATGATCGCATATACATGAGATTCGATCGAGAGAATCCCTTCATCTCCGGGAATTCGCGTCGCAGGTCTGTAGAAAGCTTTTCGACAACTTTTGCGCCCCATCCTTCTCGCTGCTGACGTTCCAAAATCTCTCTGCCAATTTGCCAGTAAAGCAGAACCAATTCACGATTTACCGCAAGTGCTGCTCTAACTTGGGCAGTGCGAATTCGCTCCTTCAAATTGTGTAAGAAGTCGTCGTAGCCGTCTGGCAATAGAGAAGACCGTTTAACCACAGGGTTTAAGACTGAACTGTTTTACCCAGTATGCCGTATCAGGTATCCAGAATTTTTTCTTATGTAAGATGAATTAGATGACTGATGTACATAAGAAATTTGCGTCGATCGAGTCGATCCAAACGCTACTCAGCAGCCAAGCTCAGGAAATGCCAGAGGGTTTCAATTTTTAATATCAGCCAGTTCAAAGGGTAGGGATGATAGCATAAACGGGAATCTCTTCTTGAGGACGTTTCTCTGATGGTTGGAGAGTGAGCTGTGACAACGGACAATTCGCGTAACAGGGCTAGAAAGAGCCGCAAATCTGAGCAGACCGTCAATGACGATCGCCTGCTTGAATCACTGCTTGAGCCTTCGCGAGGTCAGCAAGAACTCGGTTTGCTCAATGACATTACTGCTTTCAACCAGTATCAACCAGAATCCAGATCTTCAACTTCTGCGCTGCTGCAAACTGCCCAAGAACCCTTAAACGCACAGCAAATCGAAGCCGCAACTCAATACTTAAAAACCCAGTCTCCATTACTAGATCTGGTGACGGTTCGGTTGACTCAACAACTCGTTGCAATTTATCGGCAGCAGGTTTCCGACCAAATGAGTTGGGCTAGTCAAACCGCAGGCAGTTCTGGGCTACCTTATTTTGAGGTCATTACATCCGGCGAAGATAGCCCGACAACGCTAAAGACCAATCTCGACAGTGAAACTCTGCTCAGTCGCATCAAATCGCTGATCGAGAATTTATTTGAGAGGCATCGCATTTGGGAAGATGCAGCAAAGGAAATTTGGTCGAATCTGGTCGTTTGGGCATTGGAAGATCTCAAGCGAGAAAACAGTGGCGAAATTGCACTCGAAACCTGGAGCCAGGAAGCTTTACATAAGAAACTTTATGACTACCTGTTTGGGCAAGACTCGATCGCGGTAAAACGCAAAATTTATCGGCTTGAAGAGTTTTATTCACAAACACTGGTCAGCCAAATTCTACGGGATCTCGATTTACCCAACTATCCCTTAATTGCTCTGGAGCAGTTGTTGGGTTTACGCAGTGACGAAATTGAAAAAACGTCTCCATCTACAGAAGTTCGGCTGTCACAGGTTGATGCGATCGCCGCGATTCCGACAGGTTTACCGATTGTCAGTAGTATTTCAGCCCAGCTTCAGACGGAACTTTGGAAACCCGACTCAAGTGGGATTGCTCATTTTCGGTATCACTCAAAAAACAATCAAAGCAATTTTCTCGAACATTACATCACAAGTCCTGGTGATATTGAAACCTTGCCCTGGGAAGCGGCTGAACAAATCATCAACAAGTTTGGCTTTAACACCGTCAAACTGCAATTTATCTTTGCGGCTCACGCAATGCGGCAGGGAAAACCCTGGGAAAGCACATTCACGCTCAAAGCCAGTGACATCGTGACCGAGCTTGGATGGGATAGGAATCACAGTTCAACGCTACCGACAAAGCGCAACGAAGTTGCCAGCATTGCTTACGCTTTGTCGTGCCTACTGGTCAAAGCCGTTTGGATTGAAGGACGCGGCAAGACCAAAGTTGATGCCAGTACTCCAGTTGGCAGAATGTGGGAAGTGCTAATCGACGTACATGGGCAGTTTGACTGGACAACAGGCAAAATTGACGAACCCAACGAAGTGTATATTACAGTGCGACCAGGTTTATGGACTGCACATTTTCTTAATCAAGCTGGAAGCAGAGCTAAAGAGGCCCTATATCAGTTTGGCTACCTTGCACTTAACATTCTCAGACTCGATCCCTATCACGATGAATTAACGTTACGTTTAGCAATTCACTTAACGCTGGATGTCCGCATTAGAGCTAGAGATCGAAATCCCTACGAATACAAAGTTAGAACGTTGCTTGAAGCAGTTTTGCCTGAGATTGCCATTCAGGAAACTCGGCAAAGTAGCGAAAAAGCGCGATCGCTGTTCGATCGATGGAACCATGCTCTCAAGCTTCTGCTAGATCTGGGCTGGTATCCAGAAAACTACTCACCAGAATTAGAACCGGGTTTAGACAAAACACCAATGTTTTACGCAAAACCCTTTCCAGAATGGCTAGATCCGTCTCACAAACTGCGAAAGCCGAAAGGTTGGATTGAACTTTGGCTCGAACAGAAATTAGTGATTAAACCTCCAAATCCCATTCCCCAACGGATGGAAGCATTTGCACAAACTAGACAGGCGCGACAAAGAAAGTTAGAAGCAGATTCTCCAGCTCGTAAACTCACTGGCGCAGAGGTGAAAGCTGCTCGCAAGGCGAGAAAGTGGACGCAGGCAAAGCTTGCCGGAACGCTCAAGGTGCATCAGAGCTTGATTGCCAAGATTGAGTCCGGAGATCGACCCATTAGTCCTGAACTTGAAATTTCACTTCGGCGGGTACTGGTTTTTTGACACTTTCCCCAAATTTTTGCGATAGAGCGATTGTCATAAATCAGGCTTGTCATAAAAAACTTTGTCGTTAAAATCGCGCTTGAACTCAGGTATATCAAGAGTTAGAGCGTTATGACAGACCGCTCCGAATCCTCCCAGTTTATCTCCGAATCCTCCCACAAACAGCCCCATATCCTCCCACAATCGTTTTTGAAAGCCCTTATACAGCAATGGTCTTGGCGATTTTATGACACCTGATCAGTCTGATCAAGACTGATCCAGTTCAAAACGCTCTAGAAAAGGATCTGTCATAATCTCGCAGACTCTACTGATTCGTTTGCTCCAAGCAAATTAGTGGAATTCAGTTTAGTTTCTGCGTGGTTAGCCATCGACACTGTTATGAAAGCTAGGTCTTTCCCATTATTTCAATCCGTCCAAGAGTGGAACGATGAGTTTCTTCAATTATTCCCGCATCGTTATGACTACATTTGGGCAGAACATCCCAATCCGGGTGCCAAAGTCGAGTGGAAAACCGAAACGCGTCACCCCTTGAGCGATCGCGTGATCCGCCAAGGCAGCTACCTCTACGGCGTTCGCTTCGGTGCAGAAACGAGATACTGCCTCCTCGACATTGACGTAGGCAGCGCGTATCACCCCAAGCACGACCCGTTCGCCATTTCTCGCATGGTCGCCGCTCTAGAACCGCTGGGGTTGGTCAGCTATCTGATTTGCACTTCCAGTTACAGCGGCGGTTTACACCTGTATTTTCCGTTTCCCAACGCACAGAGCAGCTGGCAGCTCGCGATCTCCATCACGACGCTACTCGAAAATGCCGGCTTCAAACTCAACCCCGGACAACTCGAAGCCTTCCCCAACCCCAGACCCTACCTCGTCGAAGGGTCGCCCAGTTTATTTAATGCTCATCGTCTGCCCCTGCAATCGGGTTCCTATCTGCTCAACCACGAGTTCCAGCCCATCTGGAGTACTCAGCAAGTCTTCGCTCAACAATGGCAGTTTGCTCTAAATCGCAATGATTTAGACACCAAGCTGCTCAAACAGATTCTCAAGCAAGCCAAACGGAAGTTCTTCCGCATCTCGGGCAAAGCCGATAAGTTCGTCAACGACCTCAACGCAGAAATCGAACTCGGTTGGACGGGTGCAGGACAGACCAATCGATTGTTGGGACGCATCACGATGCGATCGTATATCTTCCACCACGTTCTATCCAGTGGCAAGCCCCTCCAAGGAGCAACCCTAATTGAGGACATTGTGGAAACCGCCCGATCTCTCCCCGGTTATCAGGAGTGGTGTCAGCATCAACATGAAATCGAACATCGCGCTGAAGAATGGGCAAAGTGCATTGAGAGTAGTCACTACTTTCACTACGGTGATCCCAATGGGAAATTCAAAGCCAAGTCTGAGGAATTAGAACGCGCAATCGAGCAATCTCCCACCTGGAATCAACAACGATCGGAGCTGACTCGCGATCGGATTAGGAGCGCGATCGCTGACCTACTAGAAGCTGGGCTGCTGCCTTCGAGTGCCACAACTAGATTCAAAGCATTGTTGGGATACAAGATTGGAGGCGGTTCTCTTTATAGTCACCGCGATCTCTGGCATCCCAACTATTTGGCAGAAAATGCCGAAAACACTATGAAAACAGACAGCCAGCCAGATTGCGCTGAGGGCGCATCCGGCTGTCACAGTCTTACAATCTTATTCCCTAGCGCTGATGGTAATCAAACGCCCGGTAACGGTTCTAGCGATTTTGCGGCTCAGGATTGTGGTGAATCGGGTGGTAATCCCCTGTTAGAAGTAGGGTCTAACGGTTCTGGTTTTGATTCCGAGTCTGTGCCAGGGGTGCAATTTGTCCAGAAGACGTTGGAAGACATTCAAGCGCAGCGTGAGGCACGGCGAGAAGCCTCTGACCTTGCTTGGCAACGTCAGCAACAGATTAAGCGGCAAGCCTCGAATGCCAAACTCATCGATCGGATGCAGCAGTTTCTCAAGTCTGGCGACCCCATTCTGATAGCAGAAGCACTGGCATGGGCAGAAATCAACCCAGGCGTGTTGGATGTTTCGAGCCATTCACTTCGAGACACTCCTCAAGACTCAACTTAGCTAGACGATGAGCGTCGCGGCTCCGGGGACGACGTGAGATAATCCAGGAGAACCTCATTGTCTAGAATTTGCAATGGCTCACTCTCATGGCTTTGGTTCCCCGCGCACGGTCAAGCAAAGAGTCGGCAAGATAAAGCGGCAGATTGAGTGGCAGGGAATGCCAAACCTTGACCTGAAGACGCGCACTAAACTGTGGCAAGCCGGATTATTGCGGTTGCGGTTGCCAGAGGGAGTGGAGGCACGATCGCTCACTACCGTCGAAATAGAGTGGCTCGATTGGGCAGCAAAAGCCGAGTACATTGCGTCCGAAAAGAATGGTCAAGAGGCAATTTTCTATACGTCCCCACCGCCTAATTTTCGTTTGGAAGCCGCAGCTTGGTATCTCCATCCTGATGATCGTTGGAATTATGATCCGGTCTTGTTACAAGCGATGGTTGAGCAATTTCCGGCAGCGCTCTTTCGGCTTTCTGCGTCGGGGCAACCGCCTGCGTTTTATCCCGATCGCACTCCTGATTACACCAACCATCAAGAAGCGGTGATGCGATCAATCTTTTGCGAAACGACGCGCTTGAGTTGGTCGCTGCATCAGTACAAGTGGTTGGTGATGGAACAGTTTCGGAAGACGACGGCACAAGTCACTTACGACGAAGCGATTCAAGTGCTGGCGCAGTTGCGACAAATGGAGAGTGAGCTAGACGATTAACCCCTCAGCTTTCTTGTCGCTTAAGCAGTGAACCGACAAGAAAGACTTGGGATCGAAGTGGAAGTCAGGATTGTTTCTTCTAGTGTCTGAAATTAAATCTGAGTTAGGCTATGAGCAACCCTGACTCGTAGTGTAAAACGATACCTCTTTGAGCTAAGGGTAGATGGTGAAGCGACTGCACTGAAAGAAGCATAGAGGACGAAGCTTGATCATGCTCAACGAAGCGAATACTTGTCGAAAGTACGTTTTACCGAAGCTGAAAGACTGGGAAGAAAGCCCAAAGCACTCCCATCTGTTCACGGAGCAGTATCCGATCGATGCGGGTCGAATTTTGACAACTGGGGGACGGACGCGACGACGGCGCAAGAAGTTCGCGGATTATTTGCTTTGCTACACTCGTGATTTTCCGTTGGCAGTGGTCGAAGCGAAACGTCAGCACAAATCGCCGCAGGATGGATTGGAGCAGGCAAAAACCTACGCTGAACTGTTGGGGCTGAAGTTTGCTTATTCATTTTGCTGGCGGAAGCTGCGAATAATGGTGTTGTCAGCAGTGCGAACAACTCGCCAGGGTGTGGTGGTTCGGGTGGTCATGACAGTTGCTCCAGTTGATTCAGGATGGTTTGGACGTGTCGCCACACGATCTGCGAGTGGCTCATGAAGTGGCGCAGGACTGAAAACGGCACGTCCGTTCCCTGCCCTAGCGCGTGCTCAACCGCATGCTGTTGCAGTCGGCGCAGGGTATCGAACGTCAATAGATTTACCGTCCAGTCCGCGCGATCGAGGGAGTCTGAACACAGCACGTCGCGGACTCGACCGATGTGACGATCGATGAATTCTTCAGGCGATAACGCCCAGTCGTCGGTGCTGTAGTCCAGACAGAATGAGGAAGCGGGACCCGAAGGATAAACGGCGCATCGAAGCGTTTCGTCGTCGCTGAAGAGGGGATCGATCGGGTCTAAGTGATAAATGCAGGTGATGCAGGTGTCATTTTTCATGGAGTTATCAATCAGAATGGTTCGTCTTCCGAGCGACGGCGGTCGTCGGCAGCAGAACCAGAGGGTTGCAGTAGGGATTCGTCACTCGCGATCGCTCGCCAGGGAACGAAGTCGTCCGACTCCGGAGTCATGAATGACCAAAAAGACAGTTCCGACGCGACTTTATTTTTCGTGAGTTTAGATGGCTTGACCGTGAGGAACGGGTCTGACAAACGCTCAACCGTAGATTCGCTAAACCGCTGAGCGCCCAGGATGGTCTTCAAAGCCGAAGCGCTGGGTATGTCAATAGGTTTGTGTCAAAGGTAAAAAGTTAGAGTGGAAAGCGCTCGCCAAATTCAATCGCAAATCGATTCAAAGCCGCTTTCCAATCTTTAATTGGCATCGTCCAGCGTTTGGAAATATTCTGGATTGCCAGGTAAACGACTTTTAGAGCAGAGTCATCGGTGGGAAACGCGCGATGATTTTTGATCACTTTTCTCAAGGTCATGTTGGTCGATTCAATCGCGTTGGTGGTGTAAA
>JBBRPT010000077.1:0-27880 GCA_038227635.1 Leptolyngbyales cyanobacterium
GATGTCGCGGTTTCGGCGATTAGCGCGAGATTACGAGCGGCTGGCAGAAACCTTAGTCGGGTTTCACCTGATTGCGTTTGTGATGTTGATGGTCAGGCAGTTCGTGGGTATCAAATTCAAACGTGCATAACACCCTCTAGATCCCCTTTGCGAGATTTTTTGAGAAGTTCAGAGAACAATTTAATCGATTCACCCACAGAGATACAAGCTTGTTCTGCAACGTAAGAAGGTAGTGCTGAAAACCTGGCGTTTCCCGATTTACGCATCTCGTTTACCAAATCAAACCCAGTCACGAAAGTTTTAGTCTTAAACCACATCTGACGAGCGTAGTAGACGGCGCAATTGTGCAGTTTATTCGACTCTGAGCAAATGTGCTCTAATACCCCTTGAGTCTCTTGATCAGTGCTGATTAAATTTTGCTGAACCCCCATTGCTTTTTTGGGCTTAGGCATCGTTTCGACCTTCGATGTGTTTGGTGTTCTCTGGTCTAATGATGCACTAAATTTGTAGATTATTCTGACAAAACAACAAAATAAATGAGAAGTAATTCTTACGAATACCGACATTACAATCACTCGTTAGGGTTGGCAGTTGTTCATCTGGTCTGGATTCCCAAACGTCGTAAACCTGTACTGACTGGAGAAGTTAGAGATAGACTGTTTCAAATCGTCAGCGAGGTAGCCAAGGATCATGATTGGAATGTTAGAGCCTTAGACATAGCGCCTGACCACCTACACTTGTTTGTAGAGATTCACCCAACAGACGCAATCAATCAGGTTGTGAAGGCGTTCAAAGGGCGATCTGCGTATTTGCTTAGAAAGGAGTTTTTGCACCTAACAAAACTTCCTTCGCTGTGGACAAATAGCTATTTCTTCTCTACGGCTGGCAACGTTTCAGCAGACATGATTGAGCGATACACCAATGACCCACATCACAAGAGTTAGGCGGTTAAAACCGCTCGTGTGGGGTTTCCCTTTCGGGCTGAAGCCGCGAAGTTCCCAACCCTACCGCTATTTTCTGATGGATGGATCACAGGGACTAAAAGTCTCTAAACTGGATTCAGCACACTCACTTCCATTTTTATAACTGTATGAATACAAAGTGTACACACCTCGATCAGATTCAAGACGTGCCCCCTAGTCAACATGGATGCGGAGAGTGTTTAAAGGTCGGTGATACTTGGGTGCATCTGCGTGAATGTTTAACGTGTGGACACGTCGGTTGTTGTGATTCCTCTAAGAATAAACATGCCACACAACACTTTCACGCAACTACTCATCCAATCGTGCAATCGATCGAAGTCGGTGAAGATTGGCGCTGGTGCTATATCGATCAAACGTTTGTTTAATGTGGGTATGCCTTGACCCCTCAATGTCTGCATCTGCTGAAACGATTGATTGCCAACTTAGACTTGGAAACTGAGGGCAACTAAGTCTCAACGTCTCAACCCAGATGTGATGACAGTGCTATTGCTGCCAAAACTGCCTGAATGGTTGCTCTATAGCATATGCTTTTTATCTATTTTTTTGAGATAGATTCTTTCAATTTCAGTCGCTGCTATGGGTCTAGAGAATAGATAGCCCTGCCCAAACTCACAGCCGAGATGTTGCAGCCACTCAAACTGCTGAATCGTTTCAATTCCTTCTGCAATGACAGATAGACCCAGTTGCTTACCGAGCGCAACAATAGTCTCTACAACATGGTAGTTGCGATTTTCTGACTGAGGTTGGCTGACAAAAGAGCGATCGATCTTTAGATTGTCTACTGAAAAGCGGTGCAGATAGCCAAGGGAGGAATACCCTGTCCCAAAATCATCAATGCTAATTTGAATGTGTCGCGATCGCAGCTCTTTAGTCAGGGCGATCGCCACGTCAGCATTGCCCATAATCGCACTCTCGGTAATTTCTAATTTGAGATGAGCCGAATTCACACCAGTTTCTGTCAATACCTGATCAATGTCAGCCAGCAGCGTCGAGCAAGCAAATTGCCGCACTGAGAGGTTTACGCTCATCGTTAACTCTGTCCAACCCCGCTGCTGCCATGCATGAAGTTGCTGACAAGCCTGCTTCAACACCACGATCCCTACTGGCACAATCAGTCCTGTTTCCTCCATACAGGAGATGAATTCTCCAGGTGAGATCATGCCTCTCTTAGGATGTTGCCAACGCACCAGTGCTTCAAATCCTGTAACTTTCCAGGTTTTAAGATTCACAATTGGCTGGTAGTGGAGGATAAACTCCTGCTGTTCCAACGCTCGTTGCAAATCGTGTTCTAGTGTCAGACGATTTACCATTGCCAGATGCATTTGGCGATCGAAGATTTGATAGCTGCTCTTGCCACGCAGCTTAGCTTGATACATAGCTGTATCAGCATCTTGCAGAAGCTCTTCAGGCTGTTGTCCTGTATCATTGCTTAAAGCAACCCCGATACAGACGGTCATAAAAATTTCACAATTGGCAACGAGAAACGGGGCATTAAAACTTCGCAGAACGGTTTGGATAAATGATTCAAGAACCGTCTTATTCTCGATCTGACGTAGCAAAAAACAAAACTCATCCTCACCCATGCGAACTAACATATTACCGGGGCAAAGATGCTCCTGCAATCGGTTGCTGATAGCAATCAATAATTGGTTGCCGACAGCGTGACCAAAGGAACCGTTGACTAATTTAAACTGATCGCAGTCTAGAGACATGACCACAAATAATGATTCTCCAGCCTGCACTATCTCAGTCAATTTTTGGAGTAAGAACGCCCGACTGGGTAATCTGGTAAGCGCATCCTGAAGGATTATGGTTTGCAGCTGGGCTGTTCGGTGTTGCACGACTGCTTCTAGTCGAGTGTTAAACGTTGCTAATCGCTGATATTGCTGACGGATGCGCAACATTGATCTAACTCTTGCTGATAGCTCTAAGCGATTAACAGGCTTACTAATAAAGTCATCTGCTCCAGCCGCCAAGCATTGAGCGAGGTCTTTTTTAGTGGTCAGAGCCGTGACTACAATAATGGGTACTGCTTCCCATCGCGGCATGGCTTTAATGCGCTGACAGACTTCAATGCCATCCATACCCGGCATCATCACGTCTAGCAAAATGAGATCAGGCTGAAATGTGTCTAGGGTCTCGATCGCTTCTTGACCACTCGCAACGTAGTACAGTTGGTAGTTTTGCTTACTCAAGAGAGCTTCAATGACATCAAAATTATCAGGTTCGTCGTCAATGATTAGGATGGATGGTTTTTTCATAAGCCATCCTTACGAAAGGTTTAAAAGCTGTTGAATAGTAGTCACCAACTGTCTTAGCGGAATAGGTTTGCTGAGGTAATCAGTTGATCCGGCAGCAAGACAACGTTCGCGATCTCCCGCCATAGCAAGGGCAGTCAGCGCAATAATAGGCACATTGCTCAAGGTTGGTTCGCGGCGGATCTGCTGCATGGCTTCTAACCCATCCATCCCTGGCATTTGAATATCCATCAAAATCAAATCAGGGGTTTTAGACTGAGCTAGAGCGACTGCCTCCTGTCCACTTTTGGCTAAAAGAACCTGATAGCCTTTGGCTTTTAGATAACCCGATAGGGTCATGATATTAGCTTCATTATCTTCTGCAAGCAAAATTAAAGGAGATGCCTTTTCTGGTGAGCTAGAGTCAGGAATGGGGGTTAACTGGGTTTCTAGCTCAGTAGAGAATGGCAGAGCATCACAAGGAAGGTCGATCGTAAAGCAACTTCCAACTCCTACCTCACTGGTTAACCCCACTTGTCCACCGTGGAGTTCGACGATGCGCTTCACTAAGGCAAGTCCTAAGCCTGTCCCCTGATATTGACGGTTGAGGGCACTATCAATTTGGATGAATGGCTGAAACAGCTTATTGATATGTTCTGGAGCAATCCCAATGCCCGTATCGATGACCGCAATTCGCAGGAAGGTTTGGGGTGGGGACTCGGCAGACTCTAGGGCGGTAGGGCTTTGATAACGGCTGACCTGTAGGGTGATGCGTCCTCCATCTGGAGTAAACTTAACCGCATTATTAACCAGGTTAATCAAAACCTGACGAATGCGCCGTCCATCCACAGATAAGTCAGGTAGATTGGGGGGCAGTTTAATTTCTAGCTGGATGCGTTTTTTTAGCGCTTGTTGCCTGACAAACGTTAGACTCGATTGGCAAAGTGACATCACGGCAGTAGGGATGCAGTCTAGCTCTAACTGTCCTGATTCAATTTTGGCGATGTCAAGAATGTCATTAATTAGCTCTAGCAAGTGAGAGCCACTGCGCTCAATGGTTTGTAATGCTTTAAGCTGCCGATCGTTGATCATACCAAAGACGTGATCTTGCAGTCCCTCAGTCATGCCCAGAATAGCGTTGAGAGGGGTGCGGAGTTCGTGGCTCATGTTAGCGAGAAACTCGTCTTTAAGGCGAGTAGTGCGGGCAAGTTGTTCGTTGGTTTGTCGCAACTGCTCTTCAAACTGCTTGCGGTTTGTAATATCTAGAACTGTACCCAGAAAACTGAGAAGCCTACCTGTTTCATCCAGGATGGGTTGCCCCTTTGCCAACACGTAACTGATGGCACCATCGGGTCGCAGAACTCGCTGCTCTAGTTCAAACGTCTGTTTTTGCTCGATCGTTTGTTGCAGGACGGCTTTGTGATGATTGCGATCGTCGGGATGAATATACTGTTTTAGTTCTTCATAGGTTGGCTCCTGCTGTGCCGGATCACGTCCAAATATCCGAAAGGTTTCTGCTGACCAGGTAGTTTTTTGGGTTGCTATGTCAAACTCCCAACTCCCAACATGGGCGATGCGTTGTGCCTCAAGTAGATAGGCTTCGCTTCTACGCAGTTGTTCTTCTATTTGTCTGCGATCACTAATGTCGGTTGCAACTCCCAGAATTTCTCTAGAGTGACCATCCACAGACATGATTGGGGTCTTGATAGTTTGACAATAGAACTGTTTGCCATCAGGAGAGGTGACCATTTCTTCTAAAACTTTTGTCGCCCTTGTAGTCATCACTTCTCGGTCTGCTGCCAGAAATTGCTCAACTTCTTCCAGGTTTGGATTGAAATCGGCATCTGTTTTGCTGATGAGGTCTGCGATCGTAGATTTATAGACGTTGGCAGTTGCCTGGTTCACAAGTGTAAATCGCCCTTCCCAATCTTTCACAAAAATCAGGTTGGGAACGGTATCAATGAGACGACGGAGAAAGTCTTGCTGCGCTTTTAGCAACAGGTCTGATTGCTTACGTTCGCTGATATCAGTTACTCGCACCAGATTCATCACTCGCCCTGCGATGCTCACTTGCTTTGCTGCTAGGTTACCCCAAAACGAATTGCCTTTACGGGTGATATATTCAACTTCGCAGCTCCAAAAGCCCTTATCTGTCATTTCTTGGTTAATAAATTTCAGTTCTTCCTTTGTAAACTGGTGGCGTTGTAGTGTGTGACCTTCGATCTGCAGCAAATCATCTTTGGCAGACGCTTCAAATAGCTCTACGGCACGACGGTTGCAGTCGATCGTCAATGAGGGTTCTACATTCACCAGAAAGATGGCATCAGTTGACTCGTTAAAAATGGCTTCTCGCAGATCGCGATTGCGGATGATTTCTAACTCTTCTTGTCTACGCTCAGTGATATCTTCAATCATCGCCATACAGTAGAGAGGAGACCCATTGCGATCTCGGATCAGCGCAACGGTCATGTTTGTCAAAATCACGTCACCATTTTTCTTGACAAATCGCTTCTCCATGTGAAAACCGGGAATTTCTCCCCTGACCATTTGTTTAACTTGCTTGATGTCATCATCTATGTCATCTGGATGAGAAAAGTCTATGAAAGACATCGTTGCTAACTCAGCATTGGTGTAACCAATTAGCTGACGGTGAGCCGCATTTACTCTCAGGATCTGATAGTTGTCTACTCTGGCTAGGCTAATGGCAATAGGCGCATAGTCAAAAACGGTGCGAAACTGCTCTTCGCTTTGTTGTAAGGCTTGTTCAGCTTGTCTACGATCACTGATGTCTCGACAAACACAAACCATCTCTCCAGTGGGGGTCAGAGTGAAGGACACTTCGTTGGCAAAGGTACTTCCATCCCGTCGAGTTGCGATCGCTTCTCCCCGCCAAGCCCGCGCTTTGACTAGCTTGGGGAAAATATCTTGTTCAAAGCGGCTCATCTCACCTGATGAACAAAGCATTTGCCAGGGTTTCCCTAGGAGTTCTTCAGCGCAGCCATAGCCAAATAGCTTGACGTAGGCTTCATTCAGGTAGGTGCATTCGCCGTGAGTGTTGAGCATGACAATGCCATCGATCGAGGCTTCGATCAAGGCTAACTGGCGATTGAGGGTTTCCTCAGATTGCTTGCGATCGGTGATATCTTCTGCAATTCCGGCGAGACGATAGACTTCTCCTTGGGCGTTATAAATGGGGAAGGCGCGATCTCGAATCCAACGCAGCGCTCCATTGGGCTGAAGAATGCGATACTCCTCGTCATATCTTTCTGTTTGCTTGGTGAGCAACGCCAAAATTTGCGCCCAGTCTTTGGGGTGGATTGCATCAGCAAAGGACTGCGGTGAAGCGTAAAGCGAATCACAGGAGCGCCCCCAAATCGTTTCGTAGGCGGGGCTAACATAGATGGTCTCGCTGCGATCGGCACTACTTATCCAGAAAACGCTCTGAATGTGTTCGGCAAGCTGACGGAACTTTTCTTCGCTCTGCCGCAAGGCTTCTTCTGCTCGTTTGCGATCGCCAATCTCTTTGACGACCCCGATCGAATAAGCTGGCTCACCAGACGGTTTGTAAATGAGAGAGACCGCAACGGTTACCCAAACTGCACTGCCGTCTTTGTGAAGATAGAGCCTTTCGATGCAAAAGGAATCGATAGCTCCATCATAGAGTTGCTGTCGCTGCGATCGCGCCCCGTCTTCCACATCTGGATGAAAAACATCCCTGAAACTCATCGTCAACAACTCTTCCTGGGTGTAGCCTAAAATGTCACACAGTTTTTGGTTAACCTTTACATATTGTCCATCCAGAGTTGCCAGATTCATCCCCACTGCTGCCTGGTTAAAGATAGCGCTCAGGGTGGCTTCGCTGTCACGGAGAGCAGATGTGCGTTGTTCGACCCGAGCTTCTAATTCCTGGTTGAGTTGTTCTAGATCTTCAGTGGCTTGCTGCCGTTCTAACTCTGCTGCTGCTCTCAGAGCAAAGATGCGTAAAAATGCCTCTGCCCACTGAATATTCTCTATAGGCTTGTTGTCTAAGATGCAGAGATTGCCGAGTCGCTGACCATTGGTGCTGGTAATCGGAATGCCCAGATAGCTCTCTGCTTGCAAAGACTGAATGATGGGATATTCAGAAAAGCGTTGTTGAAGTCCTTTAGGACAATAGAATCGTCCTTGTGTGACGGCGCTAGCGCAGCAGGGGGCATCTGTCAGTGCAACCGTCATCTCTGGCTGCGGCTCGCCATCTTTCCAATACGCCAGTGTTTGCAGATGATCTCCCACGAGTTTGGTCGCCAAGACGTATTGAACCTTCAGTGCCAGCATTAACTGCTGCGCCAACGTTGAGAAGAAGTCTTTTCCTGTGACAGAAGCAGTGCTTTCTATTAGGCATTGCAGAACGGCTTCTGCCTGCTTGCGATCGCTAATATCGCGAATCATAAAGAGAACCTCATCATCGCCGCTCTTGACGACTCTGACCTCTTCATCTTGAAGCCGATCGCCCACTTGGACTTGCTGCTCATACACCTGCAATTCATCTGTCTGCAAGGCTTTCTGCAAATAGTGCAACTGTCGATCAGCAAGCTCTGCTGGCAACATATCAGTCAATGATCGACCGGTGGGATCAACGTCTTGAAGGAACACATCAACCCCCCGATGTGGGGTGATATAGCCGCGATAGACTCCATCCGCCCCAACCCGGAACATTAGATCAGGAATTGCCGCTAACACGGCTTTGCTTGTACCTTCGCTTTGCTTGAGGGCAAATTCGGCTTGCGTGCGATCGCTACTATCAGTCACTATTCCGATTTCGCCCATCGTCTCGCCTTGGTCATCATATTCATAGAACATTTGTCCACTGGCTTGCCCTGCTAACTCAGACCGAGTTTGCCATTTGGTCAGTTCTGCCAATTGATGTTGACTGAATGCTTCCGCCCGTTGCCGTTCTGCTAGTTCCTCCTGTAACGGCTGGTGAATCGTGGCTTGCTGAAGGGCGATCGTCAGGTGCACCAATAACGCCTCTAGCAGTTTCACCTCTTCAGATTGCCAGTGGCGGACACATTTTTCGGTAGCCTTAAGAAAGCCCCACAACTCTTCACCGCAAAAGAGAGGCACCAGAATTTCGGCTCGCGTCTGAAGGCGGATCAGCATCTCTCGGTGAGAGTCTAATAGTTCTGTTGTGTAAATATCTGGCACGATGCGAATGTGTCCCTGGCGATAAATTTCAGCCCGGTCTTGCTTAAAGCAGAGACCGCTAACCTGTTCGCCTATTAGAGACAAAGCCGAGTCAGTTGATTCTGCTACGGCAGTGATTTGCCCATTGGCTTCAAACTGCCAAATGTTGACGCGATCGCAGCCCAGCACTTTCCACACTTGTTCCACCGTCGTGTTTAAAATTGTTTGCCGGCTCAGGGACGATCGAATTTGAGTAGCAAGCTCTGCGAGTAGTTTCTCCTGTTCTGCCTTAGTCTTAAGGTCGGCTGTTCGGACATCGACCTGATGTTCTAGCTCAAGAGTGTGGCTTTTTAGCAAAGCCACGTTTTCTGCCTCCAAGCGCACCACTTTTTCTGCCAAGTCCTCCGCCATCTCATACAGCTTTAGCGGATTGAGAGCTTGTAGCAAACTAGGTTGGGTGACGATGCCCATTAACTCTCCCTGTTGACCTGTGACTGCTACGTGACGGACGAACGGCTGCTCCATGATCTGCTGCACCCTTGAGAGCGGCTCTTCTGGTGTGACCTCACAAATCGGTCTCTTTATCACCGCCGCCGAGCAGGATTCCAAGTTCAAACCCAATGCCTGAAACTGCACCAGATCCTCCGCAGTCAAGATTCCTACAGGAACTTGCAGGGGTTGCGTAGAGTTGCCCCCAAGTTCCACAATCAGGATGGAACTGACGCAGTGATTGGACATAAGTTGAGCGATCGTCAGCATAGAACGGTCTGGTGCTGCACAAATCACGTTATGAATCATCACCTCTGCTACCCGACATCGCAGCAGGTTAAGCGATCGAGCGGTTTGATGCAGGCTCTCATAGGTCACTAACCCCACCAGGCGATCCTGCTGATCCAGGATGGGCAAATGACAAATGTGGTAATGCTGGAGCAGGTTGACGACAAAAAATAAGTCGGTACAAGCAGACTCGTGCAGAGTGACGACAGCAGGGGTCATCACCTGTCGCATTGCTAAGAGATCGAGAGGTTGCTGTTGGGCAATTAGTCGCACCACGTCTTGCTCGGTCAGAATGCCAACCACTTGATTGGCTTCCACTACGATTACGCAGCTAGACCGCGCCGCTAGGAGGTCGTTTGACTGACCGTCTGCTGTTTTAGTGCCATTGCAACGCGATCGCGCGTCATTCATTTGAGCGATCGCATCTGTCACGATCGTCTCCGGTGCGACCACTAATGGATCTCGGACGATCACAGTTTTCAGGTCTAGCGAGGTGAGAGCCGTGGCACGAGTAACCATTAATTTACAGAAATTTTGTTTTTCACGTCATCTTCCGTCAGACTAACCTGCCTATCATTTAGATGGGAGCAGAAGTTACAGATCTGCGGTAACTACTCAGGTAGCACAGGAATGCAGAATCCACCGGAGATTTTTTGCTCCGTTTCCTCGCATTGTAGAGAGTGCCCTTCAGCACCTCCTTCATAGCCAAATAGTTCACTCAAAAGTTTACTTGCTCGATCGCAGGGCAGCAAGTGTCTTGCCAGCAACCACACTACGAAATTGCATTTGACCCCTTTTTCTCAAGTATCTGCTTAGGATCGTGAATCAAATACCTAAGTGCAAGACAAAATCTTGAAAATAAAGCACTCTGTAAGCATAGATAGTGCCCTTTAGGAATGAATCGCAGTGACTTGTCTATGTCTAAATCTCAAATTTCACTGTAGTTGTAGAAATTAAGATGACTATTCACGAGTTTGTTAAAGATTATTTTCTGGATGTGATTAGAAGGCAGATGTGATCTGACAAAAAAAAGTTGCGATCGACATTAGTTTCGGGTTGGCGATCGTGTTGTTATTTTCAATCGTGCAGGAAGTCTATGATATTTGAGGAATTTGTTGCAGAGGCAGGTTAACAATGATGGTGGTTCCTTGTCTTTCACCCAGACTCTCTGCCCAAACGGTGCCACCATGAAGCTCGACGAGATGACGGACGATCGCTAACCCCAAGCCAAGCCCTTGATTAGTGTGAGTGGCAGCATCTCCTTGTCGAAACCGCTCAAAAACATGGGGTAGTAAGTCTGCGCGAATGCCGCGCCCCGTGTCGATGACTCGAATTTGAGCGTGGGTGTCTGCTACGTCGAGAGTGACTTCAACTTGCCCCTCAGACGATGTAAATTTAATGGCATTTGCGAGCAGATTCCAAAGAATTTGATTTAAGCGATCGACATCTCCCATCACCGTTGCTGGATGCAGTTGCGATGTAATTTGAATGTTCTTTTCGGTGGCAGATAGCTGTGCTGTTGCGATCGCCACATCCACGACCAAACTGAGATCAAGTGACCGAGTGTTTAATCGAATCTTCCCGCTCGTAATGCGTGCCATGTCCATCAGATCTTCAATCAGTTGAGATTGCGCTTTGGCGCTGCGCTCGATGACCTGCAAAGCACGACTAGTTTGTGCTTCATCAAATTTGCGTAACTTGAGGAGTTGAGCATAGCCCAAGATGGCACTTAACGGGTTGCGGAGTTCATGCGAGACGGTCGATAAGAAGTCATCTTTTGCTCGATTGGCAGTTTCAGCGAGATTTCGGGCAGCTTCTAGCGTCGTTGCACTGCTTTTGAGGTCATCAATATCGACCAAAATCAACACTGCGCCATCAATCTGATTTTCAGTCGTGCGATAAGGGCGAATCTGCAGGTTATACCAATGGTTGTCATAGTCTTGCACTTCAAACTCTTGGACGTTGAGGGTATCAATCACCTCGACAATCAATTGCTTTAAGTTGGGAATATCAAGGTTATGTCGAATGTCATTGAAGGGTCGCCCAATGTCGGTGGCAATCAGATTAAAAATGCTCTGTGCCATCGGGGTAAAGCGCCGAATTCGCAAATCACCTTCCAGCATGACGATCGGAATATTGATCCCAGACAACAAGTTCGTCAAATCGTTGTTGACTTGATAGAGGGCAAGATTGCGACTGCGGAGTTCTTCGTTGGTCGTGTTGAGTTCTTCATTCGTCGCCTGAATCTCTTCTTGAGCGGTTTCAAGCTCCTCATTGGTGCTTTGCAACTCTTCATTGCTCGACAAAATCTCCTCGTTAGCAACGCTGAGATCTTGATTGACATCCTCATGCTCGTGGATGACTGCTTGCAGATGGTCTTGAGCGGTGATTCGTTCTTGATGGGCGATCGTCAGGTCTTGCCGAAGTTGCCTCACCTCCTCCGCCAAGTCTCCTTGTAAAGGTGGAGGGCTGACTTGAGTAGACTCGATCGTGGGGGCAACGTCTTCAAATAAAACGAGAAAATAGGCTTCGCTGATCAGGGGCACTTTGAATGGGATCACTTCAACATTGACAATTCTAGAGAGATCATCTGACTCGATTCGTAACCCATCTTTTCTGGCGGGAGCATTCTGATGCTTGGCTTGATGAATGGCAGTTTGCAGCGCGGCTTGCAGATCTGCTCGTGCCATTTTGAGTAAGTTTAGGCTGGCTTTTCCGGGCGCAAATCTGAGATAGCGACTGGTCTCTCCTCTGATTTGCAACACGTCTAGTTTAGAATCGATGAGAACTGAGATGGGAGCAAACCGCTCTAAAACGATTCGATCGGCTTCTTTCAGCAAATCAAAGGGAGTGACCCCACCGCTTATGTTCTGACGAGCATTTTCTTGGGCAACCGGACCCTTGCGAGTGACAAACGAAAAGCTTGGGCGAGTTGCAGTCAGTTTTTTAGAATAGATCTTGCACTTCTTATTTTCTAGATTAAACAAGGCAGAAAACGTGCCAATGCTTTCTGAGGTGCCCAGTAGCAAAAAACCATCTGGCTTGAGTCCATGATGAAAGACCGGGATCACCTGCTTTTGCAGCGTCTCTCCCAAATAGATCAGCACGTTGCGACAGCTAATCAAATCAAGATTAGAAAAGGGTGGGTCACGGCTTAAATCGTGCCTTGCAAAGATGCACTGCTCTCGCACAGACTTACTGATTTGATAGCCACCCTCAACCTCAAAAAAGAAGTTGCTGCGTCGCTCTGGGGAAACATCGATCATCTGACTCTCGCTGTAGATGCCCGATCGTGCCGTGTCGATCTCCGTCTGGCTAATATCGGTTGCAAAGATCTGAATCTGAGGGGTGATCTCGGCATCCTGCAAAAACTCTAGTAGACAGATGGCGATCGAATACACTTCTTCACCCGTCGAACAGCCCGATATCCAGATCCGAATCGGATCGGCTGCATTTCGCGTGATCACCGGAAACACTTGCTTCTTTAAAGCTTCAAAGGCTTCAGGGTCACGAAAAAAGCGAGTGACGTGAATCAAGATTTCTCGATAGAGCGCCTTGACTTCATCGGGATTGTTTTGAAGATATTCGACGTAATCCTCCAACCGTTCCAGCTTGTAGACCAACATTCGTCGCCGGATTCGTCGCTCGATCGTCTGAGGCTTGTAGTGAGTAAAGTCAACGTCCATGCTCGCTTGCAGTAACGCAAACAGGGTAGACAGAGCAGCTTCGCTTTCTGGAGAGAAGACAACAGCCTGGGTTGGGGCAGATATAAACGGATGGTGACTAAGCTGGGCAAGTTCTGCGGCGATCTCGGCAGGCGGCATCACAAAGTCTACGTAACCCGTTGCCACGGCATTGTTTGGCATACTTTCGTTTTGTGCCGTTGCTTCAGATTGAGCAAAGGTCACCCCACCTGCCGCCTTGATTGCATCAATGCCCACCGACCCATCGCCATCACCCCCTGACAAAACAACCGCGATCGCGCTGTTTCCGCGATCGAGCGCCAGTGAGACAAAAAAAGCGTCAACAGGTAGATAAGTACCCCGAACTTTCTCGCGCGGCAGTAGTCGCAGGGTTCCGTCTACCAGCGTCATTTTGGTGTTGGGCGGAATGACATAAACCTGATTGGGTTCTACGATCGTGCCGTCTTTCACCTCGTTCACTGGCATTGAGGTGGTTTTTGCTAAAAGCTCAGTGAGCAAACTCTTATGGTTAGGAGCTAAGTGTTGAATCAACACAAATGCCATTCCTGTGTCAGTTGGCAGATGCCTGAGCAACTGCGTAAAAGCTTCTAGACCACCCGCCGAAGCACCGATGCCAACAACGGGGAACCGTGCATCTAAATGGTCTAGCATGTCTTCAGAAACCCCTTCAGAAAGGACATGAGATAGCTCAGAAGATCTAGAGTTCATAAGGTGCAACAAACTTGGAGGCTAGAGTGCTGCTCACGCGATGTGCAACTAATTTGCCCTCATCCCAACCCCTCTCCTGCGGGAGAGGGGCGCTAGAAATCTTGTTCCCTCTCCATCGGGAGAGGGCTAGGGTGAGGGCAGTCTTTGCGGGTGTTTTAGAAAAGTCGCACATCGCGTCTGCTCTATAACTTGAAGGTTGACTTCACCTTAACAGATCTCAAGTAGAAATATCGCTCCACAGGAAGATGACTCCACAGACGGATAGTATCAATTCGTGTGCGACCTCGGCTCTAACTACGCTGACTGACTGCTCACCCCATCCGTCATCCGTCCAGTCATCTCTGTGGGATGAATGCGATAAATTTCAATCACTTCAGCCCGTCCCTCAGCATCGACCCAGGTTCGGTTAATCGCAGGCGACAGCGTGGGATTTTTTGCTCTAATCACCTGCATGACTCGATCGATGTCTGACTGCTCAGTGAGGCGCTTAGCTTGACCCATAACCACAACGCTACGCCAGTGCCCTAGATCACGAATCTCTTCTACCTGCAAACAAACCTCTGGATTCGCATCCATATCGTGAGACTTCATTCCTTCGGTCGTAAAAATGTAGAGGTCTGAATCGTTGAGATAATATTGCATCGGCATCACGTAAGGCTTTCCTTCATGAATGCAGCCTAGATGCCCATATCCGACTTTCTGCAAGAGTTCTTGAATTTCTTTTGAACTCATTTCATCGATATCTAACATAGTGATTCTCTTTTTGTTAAAGAAGTTGAATTAAAACGCTGCTTCGTTCTCAAAATAACCGCGTCAAACGATCGATTCAAAAATCAATATGCGGCTTTTAGGCTGACAATCGCGTTGAGTTAACCTAGAAAACTCAAGATTTGTGATTAGAACCGACATACCCATCCTACAAGCTTTATAAAGAGTGAAGAGACAAATAAATTGCGGAGACAAGGTTTGCTGAGATCTTGCACCTGAACCAAAACTCTCTCGTTTCTGGCATTCACCCGCCGTGATTGAAAATCACGGTCTAACGGTGCGAAGTCCACTCAAGGGACTGAGAGAGGATTTGAGGTTCAGTCCGTTTTAACGGACTTCGCAAGGCTAGCCCGGAATTCCATTCACGGGCGGGACAGAACCGCAGCGAATAGACTGGGGCAAAATCTGAGTTTGCTTACATAACTCTATCTTGAGGGTGTCAGCTTTATGTCAGTTACATGAGTGAATACTTAATATATTTCGCTTGATCCTCGGTCAATTAGCAATAAGTTTTTGAACGTTCAATAAATTAACCCTATCAACAGGAATCCTACGATGAATCATCCAAACGTGTCTCAGTTTTTAACCGATGCAAAACAAGATGAAGCTTTGAAGAAAAAACTCAGAGCCGCCATGAGCATTCAAAGCTGTGTCGAGGTTGCTGAAAGCTATGGCTATCACCTCTCTAGCGAAGAACTTCAAGCTGAACTTGACCAAATGTCTGAAAAAGAACTCGCAGAACTGATTAACCCAGGAGTCGCTCCTCGTCGCCACATTAAACCCCATTAAGCCAGCCGTCAGAGTTTATCTGCAAGGTATCGATCGCCCGTTTGACCCACGTCTCACGGGCTAGTCATTTTTGTTGCCAGGATCTGACCCCATGCCTGAATCCCTTTCCTCATTTTGGAATCTGTCGATCGAGCAGGTATTACAGCAGCTCAAGAGTAGCCCTCAGGGGTTGAGCCGCCCAGAAGCACAGCAACGGCTGACTCAATATGGGGCTAACAGCCTAAAGCAGAAGCGACAGTCAAACGCACTCACCCTCTTGCTGAGCCAGTTTAAGAGTCCGATTATTTTGATTTTAATGGCAGCAGCGATTCTCTCTGGTTTCTTAGGAGATGTGATCGATACTGTGATTATTCTGGCGATCGTCCTCATCAGTGGGCTACTAGGATTTTGGCAAGAACGGGGAGCCACCGATGCTGTTGCGAAGCTGCTGGCTTTAGTGCAAGTAAAAGCCACTGTGTTGCGAGACGGTCAGTCTCAAAACATCCCCAATCAGGATGTGGTTCCGGGTGACATTGTGCTGCTGGCTGCTGGTAACAGTATCTCCGGCGACTGTCTGGTTTTAGAGTCGAAAGATTTGTCGGTTAATGAAGCAGCCCTAACCGGAGAGACCTATCCAGTTAACAAACTGAATGGTGTATTGCCTGCCGAAACAGGACTCAGCCAACGCACCAACACTCTTTATATGGGGACTAATGTCATTAGTGGAACTGCGAACGCGATCGTGGTGCGGACTGGCAAGCAGACTGAATTTGGCAAAGTCTCAGAACGCCTGAAACTCAGACCACCCGAAACCGAATTTGAAACGGGACTGAATAAGTTTGGCTACTTTCTAATGGAAGTCACGCTAACCCTAGTGGTGCTGATTTTTGTTGCCAACGTCTACTTACACCGCCCGGTTCTTGAATCTTTTCTCTTCTCTCTTGCTTTAGCAGTGGGATTGACTCCCCAATTGCTGCCTGCGATCGTCAGTGTTAACCTGGCTCGTGGTGCTAAACAAATGGCAAAGAAACAGGTGATTGTGAAACGCCTGCCCGCGATCGAGAACTTTGGCAGCATGAATGTGTTTTGTACCGATAAGACAGGCACGCTGACAGAAGGGGTAGTGAAAATTCACGCAGCCATAGGTATTGATGGGAAAGAGAGTGATCGGGTGCTGCTTTACGCTTATTTGAATGCGGCATCTGAATCAGGCTATGCCAATCCGATCGATGCCGCCATTCGTGAACATAAAACATTTGATATTTCTGGCTATCAAAAGCTCGATGAAGTGCCCTACGATTTCAATCGCAAACGCCTCAGCATTTTGTTTGCCAACGACAATACACATCTGATTGTCACCAAAGGGGCGCTGAAGCCGATTCTGGATGTTTGCTCAACTGTCGAAACGGGTGAGGGGACAACGATCGACATTACAGACCAGCGACAACCGCTTCAACAACAGGCTGAGGAATTGGGCAGCAAGGGATTTCGAGTGTTGGGCGTGGCTTACCGAACCTTCAATGGCGATTCTTTCAGCAAAGACGATGAAACAGACATGACATTTTTGGGCTATCTTGCCCTATTCGATCCACCCAAGGCTGGCATTGCAGAGACGCTGAAGGACTTGGGGCGACTCGGTGTGACCGCCAAAATGATCACGGGCGATAGTCGCGCGGTCGCTGTCAGCATCATTCAACAAGTGGGGCTGCCAGAACCCCAGGTTTTAACGGGTGCCGAACTGCAAAAGCTCAGTGATGAAGCGCTGATGCATCGAGTCGAGAAAACGAACGTCTTTGCTGAAGTGGAGCCAAATCAAAAAGAGCGCATCATCATCGCCCTCAAGAAAGCAGGAAATGTAGTGGGCTATCTAGGTGATGGCATTAACGATGCCTCAGCGCTTCATGCTGCTGATGTCGGCATTTCTGTCGAGAGCGCAGTTGATGTCGCTAAAGAAGCCGCCGACATTGTGCTGATGCAAAAAGATCTCAATGTTTTGGTCGAAGGCGTGAAGGAAGGGCGGATCACGTTTGCCAATACGCTCAAGTATGTGTTTATGGCAACAAGTGCTAATTTCGGCAATATGTTTAGCATGGCAGGCATTTCTCTGGTGCTTCCCTTTTTACCCCTGCTGCCCAGTCAGATTCTAATCACGAATCTTCTGACCGATTTTCCAGAAATGACAATCGCCACCGATCGTGTCGATCAAGAGCTAGTCAGCCAACCCCGCCGCATGAACATCACGTTTATCCGCAACTTTATGCTGGTGTTTGGGTTACTCAGTTCAGTGTTTGATTACCTCACCTTTGGAGCTTTGCTGTTGGTATTGCACGCTGACCCAGCACAGTTTAGAACGGGTTGGTTTATGGAATCGGTGATCTCAGCTTCGCTGATTGTGCTGGTGATTCGGACGCGGCAATCCATTCTTAAAAGCAAACCCGGAAAATACTTACAGATGGCAACGCTGGCGATCGTTGGGGTGACGCTTCTCATACCCTACACTCCCTTTGCAGGCTTACTAGGGTTTCAGCCCTTGCCGATCGCATTTCTGTTGGTGCTAGCTGCAATTGTCGGGTTCTACATTCTCAGTGCAGAAATCGTTAAACAATTTTTCTATCGATATGTGCGGTCTTAATCATACCTGATGGGTTTTGCTCCGCTTCTAGCCAGTAGCTTGAGCTATTCGACAGTCTTCGCTAACTTAGATTTTGCACCAGCCTTTTTGCTGCGTTTTCGTCTCGCGCGCGAATGGAATTTTGGGCTAGCCTTGCGAAGTCCGTTGAAACGGACTGAATACCTCAAACCCTCTTGCAGTCTCTTCAGTGGACTTCGCACCGTTAGACCGTGATGTTCAATCACGGGCGGGTCTGAGTCAAAACCGACCCGATCGAACGGGGCTGATTGAGTGGGTGCAAGATCTCAGATAAGGTAGTTTTGTTGATTTCAGCGAGTACCGCATTTTTTAGAAAGGGCATAATTGCTCGATCGCATTATTGGTTTAAATTTGAATGCTCGTCACCCAACAGCCTGTACTACGACGATTTTGGTATCCTGTGATGCCAACAACTGCACTCTCTTCTAGCCAACCTCAACCCTTTGAGTTGCTTGGGCAGAAGATTGTCCTATGGCTCACCGAAGAAGGACACCCTGCCGCGATCGCCGATCGCTGCTGTCATCGGTCTGCCCAGCTATCAAAAGGCATTGTCATTAATGGCTGTGTGCGATGTCCCTATCATGGATGGTCATTTAGTGCCCAAGGGGCGTGTGTCCAAGTGCCACAACTGTCCAATGATGAAGCAATTCCGGCTAGCTATCGGGTGCCGTCTTATCAGTGTGTCGATCGCTATGGCTATGTCTGGGTTTGTTTAACCTCTGATCCGCTATTTCCGATCCCTCACATTCCAGAAGCAGATGATGGCAAGATGCGGCTGATTCCACAGTTTTATGAGCAGTGGCAGTGTAGCGGACTGCGCGTTATGGAAAACTCGTTTGATAATGCTCACTTTAGTTTTGTTCATGCTGCCTCGTTTGGCGATCAGGCTCAACCTGTCCCTGCCTCATTAGTCATCACGCCCCTAGAGTTTGGGTTGCAGATGACCTCCGAAGTTCCCGTCGTTAACCCGATCGCTCAACAAAAAAATCTGCAGATTGCCGAAGCTACCACCATTCGTCATGTGCAAGCGACGTGGTATATGCCGTTTGTCCGCACATTAAAGATTACGTATCCAAATGGGTTGATGCACCTGATCTTTACAGCAGCCACTCCGGTAAGCGATCGCGCGTCTCAGATTGTGCAATTCTGCATTCGCAATGACACGGAGGCTGATGCTAAAGCCGCTGAGATTGTTGCCTTCGATCGTCAAGTTGTTCTAGAAGATAAAGACGTGCTTGAATCTACTGATTATGATGTCCCTTTAGAGATTCAAGCAGAACAGCACATGGCATCTGATCAACCGGGCATTATCATGCGTCGTAAATTAGCTGCACTGCTCAAGTCGTCTAGCTAAATCAGGAGGGTTGCGATCGTAGCTGTTCATGAGTCATGAGCTTTCTGTCTATCGATCGGGATGCCCTAGACATGGTATAAGGTCTACAGTTCTGGGTCTCGTGTAGTTCGCTTAGCAGTGTCAACCATGACTGATCTCGATTTTGTGCTCTTGACGGTCTATCTCTTGTGCATCACCTATGTCCTCTATGAGATTATTAACTCGTTTAATGATGAGTTTACGATTCGGCTAGACCAAAAAGAGTTAGACCAATATCTTGAATCTCACAACCTGCAAGACGTAGTTAATGTTAGCTTTAAATTTGACACCCACTACGAATTTCACACGCTTAAAGAGCTAGCGATTAGCATTAACAACAAATCTGAAGACTATCCGATTTATGTCGATTGGGACTATTGCTCCGTCACCGATTTAGAGGGACGATCGCGCCGAGTCACACGCCTACCTCCGGGCAGCACCCTCGATCTGTTCCAAAATCAGGTTTTTAGCGTCATTGCTCCCGGCAAAACCCTTAAAGAGAAAATCGCCTCTGAAGATATGCTTGCCCGTACCGGAGAAAGTGGGTTTCTAGCGACAGAGAAGACGATCGTTGATTTGACTAAGCCCGACCCCAAAAAATCAAGTGAAGCCCAGCGAGAACGCTACAAAAACTTCATGAACAAAAAAATAGAGCTAAAGTTTGCCCTCTATTTAGCGATGCGCCTCGCAGGTCCCAATACGTCTCCAACAGGCGATCGGACTCGTGTCCTTTGCAATTTCACCCTTACCAAATTAAATTGGACTGCTGGACTGCCCTGGAACCCTCGAAAAAAAACCTGATAACCAACTCCAGTTAAACTAAGAGAGGAGAAGAGTCAGCGCAGGCAGTTGCGGACGGTGGAACCCCCATCGGTCTGAGGAAAGTCCGGACTCCCGAAAGACCAAGCCTGCTGGGTAACGCCCAGTGCGAGCGATCGTGAGGATAGTGCCACAGAAAGATACCGCCAAGAAGAGGAATAAACCCCTCTCTTTGGTAAGGGTGCAAAGGTGCGGTAAGAGCGCACCAGCAGCATCGAGAGGTGCTGGCTCGGTAAACCCCGGCTGGGAGCAAGGTCAAGGAACAAGGGTTGGTTTTTTTCCTGTTCCGTGTGATGGCGGTGGAAGACTGCCGCCATAGAGAGCCGCTTGAGGCATTTGGTAACAGATGTCCCAGATAGATAACTGCCCTTGACGTGCGCTGCACTGAGAGAACAGAACCCGGCTTATGTCTGGCTCTTCTCCATCTACAGATTTTTTGATGGAGAGTATCAAATAGTTCTCAATTTGAAGAAACACTTAAAAGAAGTAGTATTTCCACAAACCATCTCCTTCTGTATAGAGATCCTGGTTTTCCGACATTTCTTAAGATAGAGTCGGGCAATGTGTAGATTCAGCAAAGTCACTCATTGAATGAACGGGATACCCGTGTCCTGCACTACGATGAGGTGGCTTAAAGATATATTTAAGTGCAGACGATCGCCTTACCTACAGCCCGTAGGATGACACTGTGACTATTCAAGCTTTTATGTTGATTGATCCAGCTAACCGCTCAGAGGTTGCCCTCCCTACTGAGCATCTCGTTGCTATTAGCGAACAAAAAAAGAGTGGAATAATTCTCTGCAAAGACTTCCATGCTGAGTTTGCAGGTCCGGGGGCTGTGATCGGCAGTCCCGTCGAACCCCAATATCGGGCAATCATTACGATCGGGTCACCAGAGTTGGTTCCCGTCACTTCATTTGACGATCGTCGTAGAGCTTATGGGCGACGAATTCAGTGGGGACGCTGGTTGCAGAAAATCATCGAAAACCCCGAACCGACTCAGAGAGCAGAGCGGGTTTTGGCGGGTTTTGAAGAGTTTTTTGGTCGTCAAGTCGCAATTAGTTTGCCGAGCAACGTGTTGGCTATGCTAGCAGGAGTTTTTCCGGGCACGATTGATGCCGTACGATCGCAGCATTGGCAATCTAATAGACTAGTTGATACCGCTTTTCTTCCCAGTTCCAATCAACTTAAGGTGACGACGATTACGCTTAATCGGTCAGTTCCAGAAGTGCATGAAGTCTGTCTGCTGACCCCTGCCACCCTTAGCGAGGTTCAGCGCACCCATGCCGTTCTGCAATCTGCTTGAGCATTAAAGATCAAGGGTAGAGAAGGTGTAGGGTGGAGAAGACCGTTTTCATCTTCTGCACTTTAGGATGACTCTACTGTATCCCCGCCGTCAACAACAGCTTCAACAAGTCGTTCAACGATTGGGCTTGCCCAAAACGGCTCCAATTCAGTGGGAGCTGCTGGATTTAGCGTTGACTCACTCGACCGTCTCAGCAGAAGAAAACTATGAGCAACTCGAATTTGTGGGAGATGCCGTAGTCAAACTGGCAGCGGCTGAGTTTTTGCTAGAAGTCTATCCCCACCTAAAAGTTGGTGAATTCACTGCTTTGAGATCGGTGTTGGTCAGCGATCGCATTCTTGCAACCATCGCAGACGGCTATGGCTTCGATCGCTACCTGCTCGTTTCGGCAAGCGCTATGTCAGATGTAGCAGGGCAAGAGTCACGAATGGCAGACTCTTTAGAGGCAGTTTTGGCGGCTCTCTATCTCAGCACCCATACCCTAGAACTCATTCGACCCTGGCTTGATCGACACTTTCAGCCTCTTGCGACCGAGATCTTAGCTGATCCGGCTCGACAAAACTATAAGGCAGCTCTGCAAACCTGGACTCAGGCACATCAAAAAACCTTGCCTGACTATCGCACTCAAGAAATTGGGCAAACTCACAACGACCCCGATCGCTTCACTGCTGAAGTGTGGGTTCAGGGTCAGTGTTTAGGGCGAGGCACGGGGCGATCGCGCAAAGCGGCAGAGCAAGCGGCTGCTCAAATCGCCTTTTTAGCGTTAAGTGGTCAGTAGCGACGTTCAATCTGCTGATCAATCTAAGGAGTTTGAAGATGTCAGTCCAAACTGGAGTTGCGATTGTCGGGGTAGGGCGTTGGGGTGTTCATTTACTACGAAATTTTTTAGAAAACTCTCAGGCTCATGTGGTGGCAATCGCTGACCCTAACCCAGATAATTTGAGTAGGGCAGCCACTCAGTTCACCGTCAGCGATCGAGTTGTGTTAACTCACGATTGGCAGACTGCGTTAGAGACAGAAGGCGTTGAAGCGGTCGCGATCGCCACCCCTGCCACAACCCATTTTTCTCTAGTTACAGCGGCTCTCAAGCAGAAATTACACGTTCTATCTGAAAAACCGTTGACGCTAACGGTGGAAGAGTCCGTTCAGCTTTGTCGCCTAGCAGAACAGCAGCACCGTCAACTCGTGATTGATCATACTTATCTATTCCATCCTGCTGTGCTGCGTGGAAAGGCAGTGATGCAAGCGAAAGGATTGGGCGATTTACGCTATGGCTACGCAACTCGAACTCATCTTAGTCCGGTCAGATCGGATGTTGATGCCCTCTGGGATCTAGCAATTCATGACATCGCAATGTTTAACTATTGGCTTGGAGACATGCCCTGCCAAGTGCAAGCAAAAGGGACAGGATGGCTTCAGGAAGGACTAGCGGATGTGGTATGGGTGACGCTCACCTATCCGAGCGGGTTTGAGGCGACCATTCATCTATGCTGGCTAAACCCCGACAAGCAGCGAAGACTAGGTGTGGTAGGCAGTCACGGAGCGCTGATTTTTGATGAGCTTTCGCCAGAGTCGCTCTCAATTCAACGGGGGCAGCTTGCACGGCAAGACCCGCATTTCGTCCCGATCGATCAGTGTCGTGAAGTTCTCAATCTGCCAGTGGATGAGCCACTTCAACAGGTCTGCGATCACTTTCTAACCTGTGTCCGGCAAAATCAGCCCTCAGAGATTTCGTCGGGTTGGCTAGGAGCGGAGTTAGTCAACTGTCTCATCGGACTGTCTCAATCAATGCAGCAAAATGGACGATCGGTGTCTCTTCAGCCTCTAATCAGACACTAGCGCTATCAGCTTTAAGAAACCCGAATAGACTGTATCTCGGTCGATTGATTCGTTGAGCTGCGGCTGATGTCTAGGTTCTCGATCGCTTCGACAGAGCCACTAAGCGGCATCGGTTCTAGAAGCGGGAGCCAAATCCGAAAGGTGCTGCCTTTACTGAGAATTGAGTCAAACGAAAGGGTGCCGCCATGCAATTCAGCGAGGCGTTTGGTAAGCGATAATCCTAGCCCGGTGCCTTCGTGTTTGCGGGTTAGAGACGAGTCAATCTGCTGAAAAGGACGGAACAACAGATGCCAGCGATCTTGTGGAATGCCGATGCCTGAATCTTGGACTTCTAGACACAGATAAGGGGTAGTGGAGTTGATAGGACTGTGGTCAGGGCGATTGTCTTGTTCTAACTCGTGTCCATAAGCTAACCAAACTCGCAGTTTTACCTGCCCGCCTTCGGGCGTAAACTTAACCGCATTAGACAGTAAATTGATCACCATTTGGCGCACGCGGCGTTCGTCAATGAGCACCTGATCGACCCGATCGTCCAACTCTAAAACGAGCGTTAATCGCTTCATCTCTGATCCTGGCTCGACCATTTTGAGGCACTGACGACAGAGATCTTGAATCGGCACAGGTTGTAGATTGAGTTCAACTTTGCCTGCCTCGATTTTGGCGATGTCTAGCAAGTCGTTGATAATTTTGAGCAGATGCAGGGCGGCATCATCGGCTTGTTGCAAAAATTCTAGCTCTTCGTCGCGATCGTCACAGCAGCCATCTCTGACCAATCGCACACATCCAATAATTGCGTTGAGTGGCGTTCGCAGCTCGTGGGAAGTCGTTGCCAAAAATTCGCTTTTTAACTGGTTGGCAACTTGGGCTTCTTGCCATGCCGTTTCGAGTTCTTCTGCCCGTTCTTCTAGCCGCTCTACCATGCTATCGAGGGCTTCTGCCAGGTGATTTAATTCTCGAACTTTAAAGTCTTTTGGGGCACGATCGGACGAATAGCGTTCTCGAATTTGCAATGCATAGTCACTGAGTTGCTCGATCGGACGGGCTAAATCTCTGGCTAAATAGAGCGTTGCCAGCAGGATCGCCGTCAAGAATCCGACCATTAAAATAGAGAGAACTTGCTGAATTCCGTCTAGGCTAGACAGCACCGTTGGCAGAGGAGTGACCGCTAAGACGACCCAGGTTCGAGTGACGTTGCTCTCCATTGGAACTTCTACCGAACTGGAACCTGCCAGCCAGTCGGTTCCGTTTTCGTCAAAGGCAGAGAGATAGAGCGAACTTTGTCTGCCAACAATCGCGTCTCTAAACAGAGTCTGTAGCCGATCTGAGGTACCTGTTTGATAGATCGTTTGCCCCACACGATTTGAGTTGGGGTGCGCCAAAATAGTGCCATCTTCGTCAATCACGACCGTATAGCCAGAGGTCGTCTTTGAGGCGTTCACCTCAGGCTGATGCAGCGCGGACTGTAGACTCAAGACATAGCGAAGTGGGCTGACTTGGCTCTTAGAAGTCTGTGGGACATAGACCGGAGCGCTCACTGTAAGACGAAGTTGACCTTCGTTTTGGGTCGCTAACTTTAGCGGTTGGGCGAGAGCCACCTGCACCGCTGCTGGGTTGATTAACACCCCCCGTTGCTGCTTTGCCCAAGAATTGCTGGATGTCTGAGCGATCGCAGATTGACCACAAGTGCTGGCAACTACCTGCTGGGTTTGAGCATCGGTCAGTTGCACACACTGCACCTCGATCGCCGAAGCCTGCTGCAATTGCTCTAAAAATCCTTGAGTTTTTGCAGAGGGTTGAGATTGCAGGGCAGAGGCAGTGGTTGCAGTCGCTAAATTGGTTCGTAGAGACGTGAGGGCATCGCGAACCCCTTCTCCCTTTCTAACCGCACTGGCAGTCAGATTGCTATAAGCCGTTTCGAGCAGCCCCGATCGAGCTTTGCGATATGCCACGATTTCTCCGGTCACTAAGACGGGGATGCTGAGGAGCAAAAGACGCGCCAGCAAAATGCGACGAAATGAGGACTGACCGACTTTAGCCATAGAAGCGTGTAACCTGAAACGGACAACCCAATCACGATCGCACTTTACCCAGAGCTGATAGGATTCGCTCTCGATCAGGTTAAAACCAAGTTAAATAAATCTCTTCAAGAAAAATCGATGGAGGTGTTCCTAAAATAGCCTGTTTTTAGCTCAGAAGTGGATGGAGTACCTGAATTTAACCGAATGAGAAATTTAGGGGGTGAAATATAAGGCATGATTGAACATTCTAGCGATTCGACTGATGAATATCATTCCATTTCTAAGAGAAATTCCTCGTGCCTTCCGCATGTGACGGTGATTTTGGCAATGAGTGCTGACGGCAAAATTGCAGAGGCGACTCGTGCCCCGGCTCGGTTTGGTAGCGCGATCGACAAACTTCACCTCGAAACGCAGGTTGCTCAAGCCGATGCCGTCTTGTTTGGGGCAGGAACTCTGCGGGCTTATGGCACTACTCTCAAAGTTACCCAGTCTGATTTGCTAAACCAACGCCAACAGCAAGGGAAACCGCTTCAACCTGTGCAAATCGTTTGCTCAGGATCGGCAATCCTGGATTCCAACGCGAGGTTTTTCTCGCAGCCTGTGCCGCGTTGGTTATTGACGACGGCGATCGGGGCACAGCGTTGGCACCGAGATGAATTTGAACGAGTTTTAGTCGCAGAGTCGAAAGCAGATTCTTCAAAAATTAACTGGCAAGAAGCCTTTGAACAACTCTTTGCGCTGGGCTTACACCGTTTGGCAGTTTTAGGCGGCGGTGAATTGGTGGCTTCACTAGTTGCCACCGATCTAGTTGATGAACTCTGGCTAACCGTCTGTCCATTGATTTTAGGAGGCGCAGAGGCTCCAACTCCGGTTGAAGGAGTGGGATTCTTAGCGCAGTCTGCACCCCGGTTAGAGTTGCTAGAGGTACGATCAGTGGATCAGGAGGTGTTTTTGCACTACCGAGTTAAACGGGAGCCGTTGACCCACAGGGCGATCGTACCTAAAACTCAACGTTGGCTTTCAGGTCTAATGAGCTAACGGCAAGCAAAAGTGAGCGGCGATGGAGCACTTCAGCAATGCACCGAGATTTTGATACCGTCTGCCCCATCGCGTTGTTGTGCTGCTTTTCTACCGATCGCTCCAATCTACAGCCGTTTGAGCAACTCATCATACTCATCGTGTGCGCCAATCCAATACCAATAGATATGATCAGACTCGAACAAGCCCAAAACGCGATAGTTGAGGCTGACACGAGCAGAGTAAATTGGTTGCTTCTGACTGACCCGTTTGAACTGAAGGCTAGGATGATAGGGATCTTCTTTCCAGAGTGCATAGGCTTTTGCAGCTTGCTCCTGAACTAACGCAGGAAGACCGCTCAGCTTCTTCCGAAAGGTTTTGGTAGCACTCGATTTCATTGTTATGCTGAAAAAACTTAATCAAGCAGCACAGTTTCGCCCCTTGCAATCTCCTGGCGCACCATTGCAGCCATTTGATCCCACTGGTCATCCGTCGTAGCAGAAAAGCGAGTTTCCCATTTTTGCTCATCTTGCAATTCCGCCAAAAATCGAGCCGCGATCGCATCTTGCTGATCGGGTGGAAGTCTCTCGATTTGGGCGATCGCCTGTCTCAGCAGTTCAGTCATAGTTTAATAGCAGTGAAACTGTTATTTCATACGGCTTCTTAATTCTAACCGAGGTCTAAAGAGGCTTTTTCTCAGTTCTAGGACTTGAGCGAGTCTACGCAGAGCTTTGTGGAGGTATCAATCAAATCCCCATTGAAACTCTTGTAGAAGTTTCGTATTTTCCCCGTAACATTCCCCAAAGTATCGCACCTCAGCAACACGTAATGGAGTTAGAATTTTCTCTGCATTTCCCAATACTGACATGACTGAACCATGCATGAGAATCGGTTTTTCTGACTCAATAATCAACTCAGCAAAGGAGCAAAAAATCTCGTAGTCAGTCAGGCTGCACTTTCTGATTGTCCAGTTTAACGAGCGATACAGCCCAGCAATTTCTTGTTGTGAGAGAGGCGCATACAGACTACTGAAAAAATTTGCACCATCAGGGAACTGATCAATCATGTATCTGAATCACTTTATTCAAGGCAGATTCACACCATGAGGCATTCCAATTGACGATAATGTGTTTCAACTGCTCTTCTAAGAGGATGTCTTAAAAGGTAGTTGAGAGAGCTGAAACCCGTATCCTTTCATCGGGGCACAACATCTGAAATGCTGATTCTACCGTAGGTGAAACGTAGTTCAGTAGACTTCTCAGACATCCTCTAAGTTCCAATCTTGGGGACGCTCCTTCTGATTGAACCAAAGTGCTCCTTGTCTAATCCATGCTTCGCGATATTTCGGATTGTCATCGGTATCTATACTCGCACCCACAGCAATTGCAGATCCAGAATGAGCAGCACACTTCTTCTTCAATTGCTTCTGACCAAGGCAACCCACAGATTGGGCAATTGCAAACTTTCATCGTGGAAATAGGTAGCTTTTACGGAATATCAGTGAGCATATCTCAAGAACTGACATAACCGAAAACCGAAGCTGCATAACGGCTCAAATCAGCGGCGGCGAGCAACCTTGGCAACACAACCAACCACCTTTTTCCGTCCGCTGCATTTGAATTGTGTACGCCCAGCATGGGCGTGATCTGATGGGGTGAAAGTCCCCTGTGGTGGAACCAGCGTCCAAATGAACCTAAAAGTTCCGAGTGACGATAACCACTAGCTTAAGGCAAGGGCGTTCTCGCGAGGGA
>JBBRPT010000078.1:0-27487 GCA_038227635.1 Leptolyngbyales cyanobacterium
CAGCAGCAGCGCGATCGAAGTAGCTAGACACGTCAGACATGATTGCAGAACAATCGCCTTTGGTGATGCCGTTGGTGTCGCCGACTAGTTGAACCGCTGCTTCTTTCATTTTTTGAACGCCAGCAGCTGTAGAACCGCCGGGAACGCCCAATGCTTGGTAGGTCTCACGCAGACCATTGAGGCAGCGATCGTCAAGAACGCTTGCATCTCCAGCTAAGGTTGCGTAGGTCACATAGCGCAAGATGATTTCCATGTCGCGAAGGCAAGCAGCCATGCGACGGTTGGTGTAAGCATTTCCACCAGGAGAGATTAGCTGAGGTTGCTCGGCAAACAAGGCACGCGCTGCGTTGGTGACGATCGCGGAAGCATTGCTGGTCATGCGGTTAACGGTGTCTAGGCGCTTGCTGCCGTCTTTGACGAGACCAGACAAGGCATCTAGTTGGGAGTTGCTTAAAAACTCACCTTTGGCATCAGCCTGAGAGACTACCTTAGCGAATGCATCTAGCATGAATGTTTCTCCTAATTACTGGATTTTGGTTCGTTTAAGTCAGAACTCGAAGGCTCTATTGAGCCGTCTTCTTCGAGGCTGTTTGATTCAGCCTAGAGGGCGAAAACCCTAAACTGATTATTTCAAGGTGTCTTCTCATTTACGTCGTTTCTTATCACTTGTTAACAAACCAGTTTATGAAATAACGCCGAGAAATCTGAGAAAATTTCGCTTTTAGATGAGAAGGCAGGAATCTTGACTTATCAGTTGTTTGAATGGGTTTCATCAGTTGTTTTTACCCTTCAGGTTATTTTTATACAACGCTGAAAGGGCTTTATTTATTACAAGTTGTTACTTTGTATCAAGTCTAGAGAAGCAACCTGTAAAAGCTAGACAAGCTATAGCTTTTACGCTGCACGAGAACCCTTTTTTTTGTAGCAAATCAGACAATTGTGAGTTTGTGTATAAACTTACGTTAAGTTGCCGCCCTGTGACTATGAATGAAAGCTAGTTCCAACCTGCTTTTTCAGCTTCAACCCTCTCATCAAGGTGTAAAGATTCTTATGGTTTTGTAACGAGCTTTTGGCAATCTCAACTCAACCTTTGGAAAAAAATGGAGTAGATAGGCTTTAGTGCGTGACTCAAGACCTTACATCCTTCGTTTTAGAACTTCTAGCAGTTTTATGAACGTAGGAGGCAACGGAGCGATCGCCACGACCCATTCGTCTGTGATGGGATGTTTGAGGCGCAATTGCCAAGCATGAAGCGCCTGACCTGGAAGATTGACGTTAATCGATTTTCGTCCTGAGCCGTAAACCTGATCACCGACGATCGGGTGTCCTATAAAGGCGCTATGCACTCGAATTTGATGAGTCCGTCCGGTTTCAAGTTCAAATTCCATCAGCGTATAATTTCCTAACCGTTCCTTAATGTGCCAGTGAGTGATTGCTCGCCGCCCTTTTTCTTCGGGCACGACTGCCATTTTTTGGCGCTCAACCGGATGCCGTCCAATTGGCTGATCGATCGTCCCGCTTTCTTGAGGTGGTGCACCGTAGACGATCGCTAGATAATCTCGTCGGGCTGTTTTAGTACGGAATTGTTCTTGCAGGTGGTGAAAGGCTTGCTCGGTTTTGGCAACGGCGATCGCGCCTGTGGTGTCTTTATCCAATCGATGCACGATGCCGGGACGCTGAACCCCATTGATTCCCGGTAAGGTCGGACAATGAGCTAAAAGCGCATTGACCATCGTTCCTGCCTCATGCCCAGCAGAAGGATGCACGACCAGCCCCGCAGGTTTGTTGAGAATCAGCAGCGAGTCGTCTTCATAGAGAATATCAAGCGGAATGTCTTCGGCTTTTAGGTCTAACGGTTCTGCGTCGGGTATGTTGACTCGGATGCGATCGCCCGATTTCACATCTAGCTTTTTAGACGTGCAAACGTCGCCATTAATCTGCACATGCCCTTGCTCGATTAGCTTTTGAAGGCGAGATCGAGATACATCCGTAAGTTGACTTGCGAGATAGCGATCGAGGCGATCGTTGGCTTCTTCAACAGAGAGTTCGATTTGAGAAGACAATTCTTAAGCAACCTAATAACCCAGTTTATCTATTCTCTAGTATCGCTAATAGAGAATACTCCATGACGAAGTTTAGAAATTTGGCTCCTCGACACTCGACTTCTTGCGGTTTGACGAGGATAAATCCCCGACGTTCAAAAAAAAGACGGGCGGTAATGCTCACCTCAGCAAATAAGCAAGATAGTTGCAGTTTGGTGGCTTGAGTGACGATCGTATCCAACAATTGTGTTCCCACTCCCTGATTCTGAAAATCTTTGTGAGTGTAAAAACAATCGATGTGTCCGTCGGGTTCAAGCTCTGCAAACCCAATGATTTTCCCGTTGTGGTCAGCGACAAAGGTTTGTTTTGTATCTTGTCGTTTTATCCACCGATCTACAGTCATTGCGTCAGGTGCCCAAGCATTAACCTGCTCTTGAGAATAGTCTCTGATATTGATTGCATGAATGGTTTCATAGAACAATTTCATGATTTCAGAGGCATCTTGTGGAGTGGCTTGTCTGATTTGCATGGCGATCGCTAGAAGATTACTTCTGAACTTACAACATCTAGAATTCTATTTACCCAAGAATGTGGGTCGGCAGTCGATAAGGTTTCGTGTAGATCAACCACATTGCCGATGATCGCGATCGCAGGTGCACCAAATCCCTTTGTTTCGACTTGGGCAGCGATCATTCTCTTATTTCACAACACATCTATTCATAAATTGCAGGGTTCAGCTTTCTATGCGGTATCTAAAAAAGATGCAGGTCGAATACTTAGGCAGATCCGACCTGCATCTTTTTTGCAACCATCAAACAAATAAGTCAAACTATCTGCAATTTATTACAGAGCATTGATGACAGCGTTTAAGAAAGCCCCTGCTTCCAATTTGCCTTCCGCTGCTTCTGCTGTCGTTGCAGCCATAGTCCTAACAGTAAGCCGACTCCTACAATCGCTGTTAAGTAGCTCAACGAAATTAACCGAACAGATAATGGGGGCGCAACGCCCTCTACGGGCATATTTTGTCCAACGTTGAAGGGGTGGAATTTTCGAGAAGCCGATCGAGGGGCAACTTCGACTTCGACGTTGTGTGGTGCACCATCGAAGAATTCTTGCTGCCACACCAGTTTTCCGGTGCTATCTGGAGTGCCCTCATAGGCAAACGCGACCCAGTTGTTTTCGAGTTGCGTAGTTGTCACCTTCAAAACCACATCCGTGATCGGCTGCTGGGTTTTAGCATCCCTGACGCTGACCTGTAGCTGAGCAGGCTGACCCACCGTTGCACTGGCATTACCCGATAGATGCACCTCTAAACCCTGAGATTGCAGTTTCGCGGGTTTATGGAGTGCGGGCGTATCCTCCGTCTCATGCGACATTGCCATCGGCATGTGCGATCGGGCAAATTCAGAACTGATGTTGATGACCAAGAGGGCAACGATCGCCACCCCAATGGCTGCGCTCAACAACAACCGAACTCGCTCAGGCACAACCTCCCCTATCTGCATTGGTTGCCCACTACCAATGACCCAACCACCGCCTAATCCTGCTGCCAGAAGAATAATTGCCAGACTGCTAAAGTTAACATACTTAGCCCTATTCTCAGGCACAGATAAAGTGAGTGTCTGCTGAATTGGAGCAAAAGCATTAGGAGCGATCGGGGTGACAGTTACGAGCAGTTGGTAGGTGCCTCGAATGGGTAGAGCTTGTTGCACCTGAAACTGCCCGGTCGGCGCATCGCCCTCAATATCTAGTAGCTTGGTTCCCTCGACGATCGGAAAGTCTGTTGTGAACCAGGGGGTTTTGGAGGGAGTAAAGAGTTGCAGATGAATTTTGGCGTTCTTTAGCGCCTGACCCTGAGCATCGATCGCTTGTAGCGTCAGCTGTACGGGCAGCTTGTACTGTCCTGACCCCATTGCTTCAGTTGCTTCCGCTTCAAAAGGACGGATTTGAGCAATGGGCGGATTTGTGGTCAACTGCACCGAGGGCTGAGGAGATTGGGCAAATCCAACCCAGCTACAGAAAAACACGCTCATCATGCAGATAGCTCCGATCAGAACATACACTTTTTTAGGCATTGATTTAACCCTAAACTTCTGCACCACGCTCACTTGACGCGATGTGCAACTCATCTGCTCTCCTCACAGAGTGGGGCGAAGCCCTTTCCAACCCTAGTCTTTTGGGAGAAGGGTTTTCGGACATTTCTGGTTCCCTCTCTCATGGGCTACCGTGTACACACAAGTCCTCGTCACTTCGTTTAGGTCAGCTTCAGTCCCCTACATCCCCTACGTCACTTGCTTTAAGTCGGGGAACCCGCCCAACGCAGTGACTCATCAAAATTCGGGGACTTTGAACCGGAGCGATGGCTGAACCTTGAACCTTCTTATGGCTCAAAGTCCTAGAACGGGGGATTTGGGGGGTGAAAGCTTCTGGCAATGATCGATCAGCCGACTTGTGGGTACCCGATCGCTCTCATGGGAGAGGGCTAGGGTGAGGGCAATCTTTGCAGGTGTTTCAAGAAAGTCGCACACCGCGTTACTTGCATTCAATCTCTAATGGCAACTGACTAGGGCAGTGTGATGCCGCAGGGTGTGCACTGAGTCATGAATAGCTGGAGAAGTCGTGAAGTAAATCGTCCACAGAGTTAGAGCCGAAAGTGAGAGATAGAGTGCCGACTGCACGGGCACTGATAGCACTCGACGTGCAGCTTGTTGTTGAACTGAAGAGTAAGCTTGAGTCGTCATTTTGTACCTCGCAGATAAGACGATGTGGTTAGATGAGTCTCTTCACCGAGACTCGTTGCGATTCGGCAGGCGTTCTGACTTCTTGAGTCATCAGTCAAAAATAAATCACTGATTCCTGAAGTTTACAGTTGCGGGACAGCGGTAGAATCGCACTACACTTTCCCTGTTTTTCTGATAAGTGGTTTCTATCAGAACCGAGTCGTGAACTCAGCATACTTGATTTAGACAAGGTTTCATTCCTGAAGTTTGCTCAACGTTTTCAGTGCATATTGATGCTCCGTTGCTTTTCCTTGATTGAGTAAAGCCTTGCAGCTTCTTGACAATCAGCGATCGCTCTTTGTTTGTCTCCGGCTCAATGACGGACAACACATCAATGACCCAAAATAGCTGTATTGTCAAAACTGTGCTGTAATGCTGGGTCAAAAGCGTGAATGGCTCCTGCATACTTCCCTGCGCGAGACTTGTTCACACCTGTGCCTCTGCTGCCCAAATCGAAGCTAGCCGATCGTCACTAGGCATTTACCCGCTAACCCGGCAGGTAGTGCTATGAAAGGAGTGATGCATTTAAGGAAGCGATCGCAATTGACAAACGTGTATTCGCCTTTGGAAATAATTGGCTAATTTGAGATGCTTCGTCACATTTAGGGTGAGATTTAATAAATGAAACATGCGTAAGCCAGAATGATTTTCATCAAGGGTCGATCGCAGCGTTTCAGACTGCTCTCACGTTACGCCAGATAGAGGAAGTCGCTGCTCTTTGACCTCTTGAACGGCTTGCGGTGGATTCATGTCGCCTCTACTGCGTGATGCGTGAACCTTTATTTTACTGTCTGAGATCGGGGCAAAAAACTCACTAAACCAGATCAAAAGTATTACGATGTCAAATAGAGAATCGTAGAACCTGATACCATGCAAATTGCTTCAATTTCTGCCCCTTTTGAGAGAATAGGGTAATCTTGACGGAAATTATGCCAGTAGCGCATCCCAAGTGAGTTTAATGTCAGCCAGCTTTCCGACCGCCACCACCGATTTTATTTCTCTAGAGCAAGCGCTTAAACACTACTTTGGCTATGACAGCTTTCGTCCCGGTCAGCGTCAGATTATTGAGCAAACGATCGAGAATCGCGATCAGCTTGTGGTCATGCCCACTGGGGGCGGTAAGTCGCTGTGCTTTCAGCTTCCGGCACTGCTGAAACCAGGGTTGATGATTGTCGTGTCGCCCCTGATTGCGCTGATGCAAGATCAGGTGACGCTGCTGCAAGACAGTGGCATCTCGGCAACGTTCATGAACAGTAGTTTGAATGCTGACGAGCTACGATCGCGCGGCAGAGCCGTGATGGAAGGTCGAATCAAACTGCTGTATGTCGCTCCTGAGCGGCTGTTGAGCGAAGATTATCTCAATTCGGTGCTGCCACATATTCGCGATCGGGTCGGCATTTCGGCGTTTGCGATCGACGAAGCTCACTGTGTCTCTGAGTGGGGACATGATTTTCGTCCAGAATATCGGCAGTTAAATTATTTGCGTGAGCACTATCCAGATGTGCCTGTGATTGCGTTGACAGCAACCGCAACAGAGCGTGTGCGTCACGATATCATTCAGCAATTGCAGTTGCGTGTTCCTAGCGTTCACGTTGCGAGTTTTAATCGTCCTAATTTGTATTATGAAGTCCGTCAAAAGACGAGTAATTCCTATCGAGAGTTAGTGCAGCAGATTCGCCAAAGTCAAGGGTCAGGAATTGTTTATTGTCTCAGCCGCAAACGAGTCGAAGAAATTGCGGCAAAACTTAAGCAAGATGGCATCGCTGCACTTCCCTATCACGCAGGATTAGATAATAAAACACGCAGCGACAATCAAACGCGGTTCATTCGCGATGATGTGCGGGTGATGGTGGCAACCGTTGCGTTTGGAATGGGAATTAACAAACCCGACGTACGGTTTGTAGTTCACTATGATTTGCCTCGTAATATCGAAGGCTATTATCAAGAATCAGGTCGAGCCGGACGCGATAGCGAACCGTCACACTGTACGCTTTATTTTGGCGTTGGGGATATTAAGACGATCGAGTTTCTGATTGGTCAAAAAGTTGATCCGATATCAGGTGAGCCATTAGCAGATGAACAGCGAATTGCAACGCAGCAGTTACGCCGAGTCATTAACTATGCAGAAGCAACCGAATGTCGGCGAACCATTCAGCTTGCCTACTTTGGTGAAGATTTTCTGGGCAACTGCGGCAACTGTGATAACTGTCGCTATCCCAAACCGATCGAAGACTGGACGATCGACGCTCAAAAATTTCTCTCTTGCATCGCTCGCTTTTCTCAGCGGGGTCAGAGTTTTGGCATGGCACACACGATCGATGTGCTGCGTGGCTCAAAAGCAGAGCGGATTATCAAAAACGGACATGACAAACTCTCAACTTATGGGATCGGCAAAGATCGCAGTGTTGAAGAATGGCGAATGTTAGGACGATCGCTGCTTCACCAACGATTAGTCGAAGAAGCCACCGATGGTTATTCGGTTCTAAAGCTAAACGATCTGAGTTGGGAAGTTTTGCGAAAAGAGCGAACGGTCAATATTGCCGTAGTGCAACTCAAGCAGAAACTCAGCGTTACCAAAACACCAGATCTCAACACTCCAGAGACCGAAGAACTCTATAATCTGCTGCAAACATTACGGAAGCAGTTGGCAGACAAACAAGCGGTGCCACCTTATGTGATTTTCTCGAATACGAGTTTGCGATTGATGGCGCAACAGCAGCCTCAAACTCGCGCGCAGTTCCGAGAGATTTCGGGTGTGGGCGATCGCAAGCTCTCTCAATACGGCGACGCATTTTTAGATGAGATTCGTGACTTTCGAGAAGAAAAGGGATTGCCTGTTGAAACCGATTCGTTTCTCGCGCCCACCACACCTATTTCACCCCCGACCAAGCCAGAATTAAGCGAGGCAACCTACACGCAGCTTCACACATTAGAACTCTTTAACCAGGGCTTAAAGCCTGCCAATATTGCCGAGCAGCGAAACATTCGACTCAGCACTGTCACGAGTCACTTAGCTGAGTTGTTAGAAATGGGCTATGCCGTAGAGATCGATCAGCTAGTGGTCAGCGATCGCAAAGCCAAAATCATTGAAGCGATGGAAGCGGTAGGAGACAATTCTCTAACTCAAATCCGCGATTTTCTGGGGGACGTGTACGGCTATGACGAGATTCGCCTCGTGCGAGCTTGGTGGCGACACCTTTGATTGACAGGGATCGCTGCCCTATGGGATGAAAGAATGTTTGACAACATTTCCAAATTTTTAGCCGAACAGTTTTCAGCAGATTTTGCCAGTTGGCTAATTGGTGAACCGATTGCTCTCACAGAACTGAGTCCATCAGAACTGTCACTTGAGCCGATTCGGGCTGATGCGCTGATTTTGCTAGAGTCCGATCGCGTGGTGCTGCACTGCGAGTTTCAGACTGACCCTGACCCCAACATGCCTTTTCGGATGGCAGACTACCGACTGCGAGTCTATCGGCGCTTTCCCCAAAAGCGAATGGTGCAAGTGGTGATTTATTTGCGTCGATCATTATCCGATTTGGTCTATCAAACCCGCTTTGAGCTAGAGACAATGCAGCACAGCTTCCAAGTGATTCGGCTTTGGGAGCAAGACCCAGAAGTGTTTCTACACTATCCAGGATTATTGCCCTATTTGGCATTGAGTCAAACCAGCGATCGAGAGGCAGCGCTGCGACGTGCTGTTCAAGCGATCAATCGGGTTGAAGACAAAAGACAACAAAATAACCTGATTACTGCAACTGGAATCTTAGCTAGTTTAATATTGGAGAAAGACATCATCCGTCGAGTACTGAGGAGAGAACAGATGAAAGATTCTGTGATTTATCAAGAGATCTTGCAGGAAGGGCGCGAAGAGGGGCGTGAAGAAGCGCGTCGGTTGATGGCGGTTAAATTACTTCAACAAGGGATTGACCTTGAAACGATCACGGTAGTGACTGAGTTGTCAATCGCAGAAATCCAAATTCTTCAGGCAAACTAGCGATCGGGTTAACGGTTCCTCGCTACTTCTTGTGAAGGTTTGCTACCAACCATTACTTTCGTCCCAGGCAGCAGTTAGCTTGCAACCTGCACTTGCCAATAAGGAAATGAAGAAAATATCTTGACGAGACCAAGCTCCTTTTATTGCATAACCTTGACTAGCTATGGCGTTCGGTGCGCTAACAGCAAAAATCAATACAAGGATGCAAACTCCTCCAACTATTTTCCGAGTTAATGAACGGGAATCGCTATAGAGCATATCGCCAATCCCATCTGCGAGAAGTGCCCAAGACAAGATCAGAATTTCTCCCGAAGAGGAGACGATTTCCAGAAGCCGAGAGATTGAGTTGCACCACCTTGAAACCAGTAATTTAAAAGAGGAGCAAGGATGGCAATCGCAACGTTGAAAATAGCCCATTTACTGAGTGTTTGCAGCATTTCTTGAGTCTAAAAGAAAACCTTCACTAATAATTTTATTTCTTAAACTGTGAAAACGCACAATCACCGCCTCAATCGTCTGAGTCGAATTAGTCGTCCTATGCTTTAGAAAATCAGGGCGGCTTAGCAGCTTTACCCGTGTTACATTTATTGCTTACCCATCTGGGTAAGGCTTAATGTTGCTATTTAGACTTACGGTCATGCTGCTACGTCGAATTTTGCTGTCTGTGTCTGCTCTGATGCTTGCTCCCGGTGCTACGATCGCTCAAACGGCTCCAACGTCTTCTGCGGCAAATCTGCTACCTAGCGACACAGCCGGAGTGGTGCTGATCAATACCGACGAGAAAACCTGGCAAGGACTCAGCCGCTTTGGGTTATTTCCTGAAGATTTTTCCTTTCCGGGTAGCTTCTACCCGATTCAGGCAGGAATTAACTTTCACACCGACATTCAGCCTTGGCTAGGAGATGAGATTGCGATCGCGTTTCTCCCTCTCAAATCGAGTTCCGATCGGGCGCTCACTATTGCTTCAGTCAAAGACACGACGCTGATTCCAAAGTTTTTAGAGCGATTGAAAGCAGCCCGTAAAGACGGGGCGATCGAGCATCAATATCAAGGCATCACGATTTTAGAATGGTTGCCCCCAAAGCCCAAAGCCAAACCCTGCGGCGGAGGTGCTGAGGAAAAACCTTGTCCTGAAGCACGAGTTCGGTTGGGGGATGTTAGCAACTCTTTCTCAACGCCAGCAAGCCCTGGTCTATTGGCAATTCCCCTTCCTAAGTTACCTGCTCCAGATGAGAAAAGCTCACCGTTTGCGCCCAAAGGATTGGCGATCGCCATTCTTCCAGGGTATGTCGTCACAGCGTTTACGATTCAGCCTATCCAACAATTGATTGATGCTCAAGCCGAAGGTAAGCTTGCTGCAAATCCGTTGTTCCAGCGTACTCTCAAACAATCATCTGAAGGAGCTGCAAAGCAAATCCTGCTCACCGGATATGGAGATTACGTTCAAATTCTGACCGCCGCGACTGCGTTTAATCAAGCTCAAATCAGGGCGCTGCCGCCAGGGTTTCCGGTTCCTCCTACACTCGACCCTAAAAGCCTAGATGTTCTGGGTCACTATTATGACGTGGTAGATGGCTCTGTGTGGGCACAACCTGACGGGCTTCATACCCAATTCGGCATTCACTTTAAGAAGCCGTTGCCTCCCACGTTGATCACCGCCATGACGACCCAAAATCAACTTTTGGCACGGCTCCCAGAGGTGAGCTATGTCGCGTCCGGGAGTCAAAATTTAGCAAGAGTTTGGCAAGTTTTAACCACTGGACTCGCTGCCGCTCCTGCCACCAAGAAAGGACTCGACCAGTTTCGTCAATTTAGCCAAAACCTGGTCGGCATCGACGATCGAGACATCTTTCCCTGGATGAACGGCGAGATTGCGACGGTTATGTATCCGACTCGTCAGGGCTTCCTTCCAGCTGTGCCTCCTAAACTCGATTTAGGGTTTGGCTTGATGATTCAAACGAGCGATCGTCCTGCTGCCGAAGCTGCTTTTAAGAAGTTAGATCAAGTGGTTCGCACTCGCATTGGAAAAGATATCGTCAACACTCGCAAAATTCAGGGGCAAACCGTGACGACCTGGGATGCTCTGGTTAATCGCAAACCTCTGAGCGTGTTGTCTCACGGCTGGATCGATGAAGATAAGGTTTTAATCTTGGGAGGTGGCGGCGCGATTACAGAATTCAGTCCTAAACCGTCTCGATCGCTGCTCCAATCTGCCAACTTTAAAGCCGCGATCGCGCCCTTCTCAAATGCCAACTTGGGCTATTCTTACGTGAATGGCGGAGCGATGATGTCGTTAATTAATACCTCGATCGTCCCCTTCTTTAGCAGAGGAAAAGCTAGCCCCGAACTTGACTCCATCATCACACCTTTGAGCAGCATTCGCAGCATTAGCAATGCCAGTTCGGTGACTCCTGAAAAAATCCAGTCTGAAGGCTTTATGGCATTGGCGACGACTCGCGCCGCTCCTCTAACGGCAAGCAAATTGATTGAGAGCGGGCAACAGAACTTAGAGAACGGAAAAGTCGATGCTGCGATCGCCAACTTCACTCACGCCCTTGCCTTAGATCCTACTAACGCAAATGCCTACTCTTTACGAGCAGACACTCGATCTGATGAAGATCTCACGGGCGCATTCGACGACTACACGCAAGCACTGCGCATTGATTCTAAAAACATCAATGCTTATTCGGGGCGATCAAGGGTTCAAGAAAAACGTTTTGATTATGATGGAGCGCTTCAAGACCTTGATCAAGCCATCCAATTAGAGTCAGACAATTCCGATTTTTATGTGAGACGCTCAAAGATTCGCACGGTGCAAGAAAACTATAAAGGCGCGATCGCGGATGCCACTCAAGCGATTCGACTTGTTCCTGAGAGCGACATAGCTTATGCCAGCCGATGCTATTCTCGTGCCCGTGGATTGAATGACTTCAAGGGGGCACTTGCCGATTGTGACAAAGCGATTCAACTTGAGGGTAAGTCAATTATTGGGTTCTCCAGTCGCTGTTATGTTCGGGCTAATTTGGGGGACAAAAAAGCGATCGAAGACTGCGATCGAGCCTTAACCTTAGAATTTGACCCTGAATCTGCAGATATCTACGAAAACCGAGGGCTTGCCCACGCTGCATTAGGCAACAAAAAAGCGGCGCTAGCAGACTTACAAAGAGCGGCTGAGATCTTTAAGCAGCGAGAAGATGCAGCGAGCCAGCAGCGCATTGAGAAGGAAATTGCGAAGTTGGGCTAACGCTTGTTTTAGGGAGTTCGATCGCTTTGATTTATCTGTTGCAGCGCAGGGCTAGGCGGCTGCCGCACGTCACAACCCCAACCAACCTCGTAAAGACTGCTCTAACTGTTCTTTATCCACATCAGCTAACTTTCCAATAATCTTGATCACTAAACTTTGATGCACGGTATATAAGCCTCGCTTGACGGCTGTAGTGACGTTTAATCCTGCTGCCCACCATTCAGCAAGCACAAACTCTCCCTCAAGCAACAATCCTGTTTTGCTCGTCAAGGGCGTGATCAAAACGTCTTGAGAAGGGTGCGACGCACTCACCACAACTGCAGGTCTAACTTTAGAACTCGACAAATCTGAAAATGGATAGCGGACTAGGACAATATCATGCTTGGAGTAGCTGGGCATACACATCGTCCTCAGTGTTATCCCACACGGCGCTTGATGAGGATTGACTCGCCTGTAGCCAAGAATCAGCTTCATCAGGAAGCAACGTAATTAGCACTCTTGTGCCTTCTGGTAGTTCTGCTGGTTCTAGCAGTTCAATTTTTCCTTCCCGAACGGTAGCCAAAACTGTTCTTAGCATATTTATCTTAGACGGTTGTACTCCAATTCTATACTCAGAGAGAGACCTTCAATATCTCAGTCATACATGGTGTGCTTGTTCTATGGGTTCGATCGCTTCATCATTAAACCTGTCTGCATCACGTCGAGAAGAAGTTTGTTATCTATCTCTAACGATTTACTGGCTTGCGTCGGGTTCCTCCGGCTCTTCACCAACTATTTGCTGTGATGCGTGACGGATATGAAGAATGCGAACCGTTGACACGTTTTGCCCTTCCAAAATCGTGAAAAGAAGTCGATAGGAGCTATGTCCTCGACCATAGAGTAACTGCCGGATCTCTTGACTAAAATACTCATTCTCTCGTGCTAATGGGCAGCGCTTGGGCATTTGAGTCAAGGACTCGATCGCTTGTAGCAATCCTGAATACCATTGGCTTGCCTTTGTGGGAGAGGTAACTTGGGACAATCGTAAAAATGCGCTATCTGCTTCGGATTCTGCCACGCTTGAAATTTCAAGACGATACTTCACGAATCGGCTGACAGATTGTGCTTGTGGCGTTGTTCGTCAGCAAAGTCTTGAAACGATCGGCATCGTCCTGCCTCAAAATCGTCTAGCCCTTGCTGAATTCCCTTGATAGCCTCTTCTGAATCTTGCTCTTCCCACTCTAAGACACTAGACAGCAATTCAGAGACAACAAAGTCAACATCTTGACCTCGCTGGGCAGCTCTATCACGCAGCAATACTTCTAATTCGGGACTTAGGTTAACCACAATTGCCATCGGTCAATCTCCTATGACGCAAAGCCCTAGAAGCTATTGTAGCAGGGCGCACTCACCACAACCGCAGGTCTAACTTTAGAACTCGATCCTAAGCAGAGAGGAGATTCGGCTAACGCTTGTTTTAGCCGAATCGCTGCATCATTAAACCTGTCTGCATCACGCAAAGAAAAATCTTGCGATCGCTAACGGTCGCGTTCATCCGCCGCTAGTAACTTCTCGAACTCAACGAAGGGGCTTTATAGGATCAGGTGCAACGGAATTGTTAGTCACTTTACCCATCGTACTTTTGGTCAAAAAGTGTAATTAATCTTATGTTTACTCTTTCTATCCAATCAAGCACGTCCGAAAAATTCTGATCCTCTGCGTCAATTCTTTTGAGCCACAACCTATAGGGTTCGTTGCAGAATTTTATTGTTGGACAAACATATCGAATATCTGCTTCATGATAGAACGGAAACACAGAGAACGTATCATCATCATTTTTTTGCAAACAAAAATCCATAGATTCATTCCATGAACCATGTATTGACTCAGACATCATGCCATAAGTATATTTATACAAATCTTCATGAAATATCTCTTTGAATATATCAAAGAAATTTTTACCCTGTAGTTTCCACCGATTTTTCTTTTGGACTGTAAAGTTGTCTACGGTAAAACCTTCCAACGCCATTTTTTCTTCTACTGACTTTATTAATCGCTTGCCAGCTTTCGTTTCAAAGAAACGCGATCCTTCTTTAAAGTCATGTAACATTCTTAAGCGGTCTTTGTATGAGCACTTTCTATAGTCTTCAATTATTGCTAAATCGTTGTTCAGCAGGTATGTTGCAGTAACTGAAGCCTCAATAAGTGGTCTTTCTAAAACGCTAATAATTTCTGCGTTATTTTTTTCATAGTACTCAATGATTTCTTTAAGTAATTTCCAAATTCTAGTAAGCAAGCCCAGTATAGGTGCGTCTTCGAGTGAAAAACCAGTGGGATTTCGCTCTATATTTCTTACACGAGTGATGCAATCATATATCTCGGTAACATCCTTAAAGAACCTGGCGGCAAATCGATTTATTTCTTCAACCGTATTGAGGTTTTCAGAAATATAGGATTCGTCATACCGATTTAGAATGTTATTGATCTCGTTCATAAACTCTAATCCAAGGTAATTCTTGTATAGCTAGTTTGCCATTAGAGAAAGTTCCTGTCTATCACGCAAAACGGATGAATAGGTGGGTGGTTTCCGCATACCATCCCAAACCAGCTAGATAAGCGGAACCCTTATGCATAGTACGCTCATGTGGATGAAGATGCGGCAAGATTCCGCATATTTTCGGTTTTAGGGTAGCTAGCAGCGATCGCCCCCGCACTACCCCTTCTTTGGTTGCTGCACTCAATTGACGTGAGCTTAAATCCTGACTTCGCTGTTCGATCGCCTTATTTGCAGCAACAATGTAATTACATTTGTTTTTGCGATGATCTCACTATGAGCGCAAGCATTAGAACCCGAATCGTTAGAATTGGAAACTCTCAAGGAATTTGTATTCCCAAAGCCCTCCTAGAGCAAAGCGGAATTTATTCAGACGTTGAGATCGAAGTGCGAGGCGATCAGCTTATTATTCGTGCCGCAGCCCTACAGTTACGGAATAACTGGGACACTGCATTTTCCTCAATGGCAACCCAACGCGAAGACATCCTTTTTGATGAAGTAACTACAAACCGATTGGGATCAGGCAGAGTGGGAGTGGTAGCAAACGATTCGATGTTTTTCTGATTAACACTACGCAGAAATTTCGCGTTGTTGTTGGCGTTCGCGAATTCGATCGAGCGTCCCAACCGGGATGGCAGAAATTAACTGACGCGTGTAGGCTTGCTGCGGATGACGATAAATATTCTCAGCCGTACCGACTTCCTCGATTTTGCCGCGATTCATCACAACGATGCGATCGCTCATAAACTTCACCACACTCAAATCGTGAGAAATGAAGATATAAGTCAATCCAAACTCAGATTGCAGTTCTTTAAGCAGATTGAGAACTTGTGCCTGCACCGAGACATCTAGAGCAGAAACCGACTCATCACAGATGATAAATTTGGGGTTGAGAGCCAGCGATCGGGCAATGCAAACCCGCTGTCTCTGACCGCCCGAAAACTCGTGGGGATAGCGCTTCATCAAATCAGGATCGAGTCCCACTCGTTGCAGCAGATAAGCCGCCCGTTCTTGGTGCTGTTTGCCTTTGCTGCGTCCATAAATTTGCAGCGGCTCCATCACCGCCTCGCCAATGTTGAGGCGCGGATCGAGCGAACTGTAAGGATTTTGAAAGATAATTTGCGCTTCTCGTCGCAACTGTCGAACCTGCTTTGACGGCAGCGATAAGATGTCTTTTCCTTCAAACAAGACTTTTCCGTTTCTCGCTTTAATCAGCCGCAGCAGTGTCCGTGCTAGCGTTGTTTTTCCGCAGCCTGACTCACCCACCAATCCTAATGTCTCACCGGGATACACATCAAACGAGACATCATTGACTGCCATCACATAGCGCTTGGTTTGCCCAAAGATTCCCCGCACCGGGAAGGCGACCTGAAGATTTTGAACCGAGACGAGCGGTGGCTTTTTCTGAAGCTCCTGCAAGCGCGAATTAAATTCGACTTCGCTGATTTCTTCGGCACTGCGAAGTGCTGCATTCACGTCTTGCTGTTTCGCCTCGATTAACGTCTCGCCTGTTGGCAGTCTAGACACTTGCATAAAGTCTGAGACCGTAGGCAAATAGCGCAGGCGACGATCGGGCTGAGGGCGGCAGGTCAAAAGTCCTTTTGTATATGGATGTTGGGGGTTAGAGAAGATGTCTAAAACCGAGCCATATTCCACAATTTTGCCTTCATACATCACGGCAACCTGATCGGCGATCTCCGCGATTAAGCTCAAATCGTGCGTGATAAACATCATGCCCATGCCGCGTCGATCGCGCAGTTCTCGCAGCAGATCCAAAATCGTGGCTTGCACGGTGACATCGAGCGCGGTCGTCGGCTCATCGGCAATCAGCAAAGTGGGATTGCAGGAAATCGCCATCGCGATCATCACTCGCTGAATCTGCCCACCCGAAAGCTCATGAGGATAGCGATCGAGCATCGCTAATTTCTGTCGATTAATCTGACGATCGATCTCGGCTTCGCTATAGTGCGGTTTCCCCTCTTGATAAAACCCTTCTAGAAAACGACGATCGATCTCAACTCCGCTAGTCTGCGTCCCATTGGGATACGATTCTTCTAGAAAACGACGTTTTAGCTCTTGATCAGAAGGCAGCAGTTGCACTTCTTGCAAGAGTGAAACGGCTCTCCGCTGTGCTTCAGATTCAGAAATCTTTTGGTGTAGACGAATTGCCTCTGTGAGTTGAAACCCGCAGGTATAGACCGGGTTAAGCGAACTCATCGGCTCCTGAAAAATCATCGCCAGCCGATCGCCCCGATAATTTTGCAATTGCTGAGTCGGAACTCGCAGCAGATCAATAGGTTCCCCGATCGTCTCGGCATCTCTAAACCAGATTTCGCCTCCTGTCACCCGACCCGGCGGATTAGGCACTAACCCCATGACTGCCAGCGACGTGACCGATTTTCCTGAACCCGATTCTCCAACAATTCCCAGCGTCTGCCCCCGCTTCACCTGGAAGGAGATGCCATCAACCGCTTTCACCGTTCGGGTATCGGTTTTGAATTGTACATGAAGGTCACGAACGTCTAGGATAATCTCACTCATAGGTGGCAAGAGCGCAGTTAGCGGATTGGGGTCTGGATTACGTGGATCTTAACAAGGGTTGCGAGATCACGATCGTGATTCAGTTATTTGTCATGAGTTGTTTGTCATTTGTTCCTGATAATGACATTTCAAGAACTTGCGTATCACTGAAATCTCTTCTGTCGTTTGCTGTGACTTTCTTCAGTCCACCACACCAGACTGGTTAAATTGAGTTCGAGGTTTTTGGAGAACTCGCCAAACTTGGTCATCACAAGTAGGGAACCAATCGAGTAATGAGGACAATACTAAATCTGTGGTGTCAACCTCAATACCTGCCTTAGTCAAACCGCGATCGCGTGCTGCCTTAAACTGGTGAGCATACAAGCTCTGAAGGAGTGACCTAGCAGTGTCGATCGAATACTGGCGATCAACGTAGCCCCAGATCATATCTAACGTGTCATCTCCAGTAGCCCTAGCAGTAGCCGCACCAACCACCACATCATCCGCTACTAAAGCAAAGCTTAACTCTGGCAGAACACCATCAAACACAATCTCTTGCCAATCAGGATGATCTGAAGGTTGAGGGGGTGACCAGAAATGCTCCTCACCATATCGAGAAACCAGAAAATCAAAGACTTTTTGCTGCATTGCGGGCATAGTGAATAAATCTGCACATGACACAATCTTGAGGTGATGTAATTCAGGTTTCAAGGGCAGCGTCAACCAACGACTGAAATCAGAGTTTTCGATATTTAGTTCAAGGCAGTGGCAATCAAGAATGTGCTGATAACCCATTGAAAACAAAAAGGACTCAGCCTCATCGTTGCCTTTGTAATAACTCCCGTCAGTCCCAGAATGATGAGGTTGAAAAGGACTGGATTGTAATAGGGCTTCATGTAGTCTTTTGCCTAATCCTTGCCTACGAAAGTTTTGGTGTACACTCACCATGATGTCAATCCAATGGGGATGAAAAGTGTTGTTATGAACAACAGCAACCCCAATCAGTTGCTCTTGCCACTTCGCCATGAGAACTACAGGAATCCGCTCATTGCCCCAACGTTCAATCCAACCTTCATACCAAGAGATTTCATAACAATCTCCATCACTCCTAAAGATTTGATTGACGAATTTTTTGACTTCAGGAATATCTGCTTTGGTTAGGCTACAAATAGCAGCTTGATCAACTGAAAACATAGGCTTTTCCCACGTAGCAAAACTTCTCTGTCTGACAGCTTACTGGCAATCTGTCTAACTAAAAGTTCAGGGTTGAGTGAAGCCCGATCGCTACTTTCTTCTGTAACCCCCTTAAAGCATCGACAGTTCGCCCACAACATCCAGACGTTTATAGCGCCCAATCGTAAGGTACGTCTCTGACAGCGCCTCGGCAACTGAGGGCGTAATCCAGCCCATTTGTTTAAGAACGTGAATGGCGATCGCGTATTTTGCCCGTTTTGCTCCATCCATTACTTTGATTGCTAAGCCTAAGCCTTCGCCCACACGTCCTACGCATTGGACTCCTTCTGCCCCTGATTTGCTGACGATCTCTCCTTCCGTCAAGCGCATCAGCTCCGTGTCAAATTCTCCATCTCCTGACACCATCATGGGGTGATGCGTCATCGCTCGTGAGATACGCTCCATGTCTAAGCTACTACCCGATGCAAGCTGGGCATAGAGCCAAGCCATTTGTCGCAGTTGCATAAAATAGGTCGGTGCACCGCAGTCGTCTTTTGCCACAATAAATTCTGCACCAGGAATCTTCAATAATTCCGCAATTTTTGCCAGAATTAGCTGTTGAATCGGGTGATTAGCTTGAAGATAGGTGCTGAGCGGCAGCCCACGCTGCTGACAGACTGCCAACATTCCGGCGTGTTTGCCAGAGCAGTTGTCTTGTAACGGACTCTGTTTACCCGTTGGAGTAGGACATTGCATCGCACCGGGATCGATGTCTGCTCTCCAAAGGATATTAAATACTTGTCTGACTTGATGAATCGATCCTTTGTGAGAGCTACAAATAATTGCGAGATCTCGATCGGTCAAGCCATATCTTTCTAACGTTCCAGTCGTCGTAACCGCTAATGCCTGAAATGGTTTCAGCGCAGAACGGGCAAACGTTGCCGTTTCTGCATTTCCCGCCATTAATAGAATGCGACCGCGATCGTCACAAATCACAGCCTGAGCATGGTGCACAGACTCTACAATTCCTTCGCGCAGAAGCCTGACTTCAAGCTCTGCTGATGCGTGAGTTCTTCTTCCCCTTGTCATGTGTAGAACTTTATCATTAGAGGGAGACAGGACAGCAAAAATTTATAAAGCCCACCACGTCACACTGCCCATGCAGAACGCTAGACCTATAATTTGAAACGTGCGGCTCAGACGCTGCAAAATGGGTTCGACTTGATAGCTGACAATCAGTCGATCTTGAGTCAAGACCTCTACGGGTTTCTCCCAGGTTTGCCCGTCATACCAGCCTGATTCTTCATAAAAAACAGTGGTATTGAGCAGCCGAGTCTTAACATAGCGCCACCCCAAATAAAGGCGCAGCAATGCCAATGCAGGGATGATGCTAGCCCCGGCTGCTGCCAACAACGCAAACTGCGTTGGGTGTTTAGCAGGCGCAAAACTCACCGCCGCAACTGGACCTGCAACCAACCAATTCAGACCCCAAAGCACGATCATGGGTTTGACATAAGCAGCCAGATCAAGGGTTGCCCACCGAAAAAACCAGGATTCTTTGAGGTCTTGATATTCGTTAATCGGTCTCTGCTCTAATGGGACTGGGCAAACGACGGATGAGTTCATAGCCAAGCCGAGAAATTTAATCTACCCGTCAGTATAAAAGAGTTTTGAGCTTTGAGGTTTAAGAGGATGTCTGAGAAGTCTACTGAACTCCGGTTCACCTACGGTGGAATCAGCATTTCAGATGTTGTGCCCCGACGAAAGGATACGGGTTTCAGCTCTCTCACTTACCTTTTAAGACATCCTCTAAGATTTGGGTCACTGAAGCAAGGGTGTAGTGACTCCTTAATTCAAAACTCAACAATTCACTACTGAGCTTGCTCTGCATACGCCATTCGAGGTGCGTGTCCCCAAAAGGCTTCCAAATCGTAGCGTTCTCGCTCTTGAGGCATTAAGACATGAATGATGACATCGCCATAGTCTTCGAGCACCCACGTTCCTTCTGATAAGCCTTCTGAGCGCAAGGGTCTGCGGTTCATCTTCTCAAGAATTTTGTCTTCGATCGAAGCCGCGATCGCCCGAACTTGCACTTTAGAAAAGCCTGTGATCACCACAAAATAATCTGCCAAAACCGTCACTTCACCGACTTTCATGAGAATGATTTCTTCTCCTTTACGATCGTCGGCAGCTTCAGCAGCAAGCATTGCCAGTTCGTAGCTACGATCGTTGGACGCTATTTCGGTTGTGCTAGAGAAGGTAGAAAGCATTTGCTCTTTGGTGGAATCTGTCATTAATGGTTAGTGTCCTTGTTAATGGGTGGTTGAAAAAGGGCTGCAATCGAGGAAGTTAATCTACACAGTAGGGCGGCATTGATGTAAATTCCAGAACCGTTAATGTTTTCTAGGACTGCGTTTGAGAACTCGTTGTAAAAACCAATTTCGCGTCAAAACGGTGCGAGGATGAATGGGATGACGAGACTCTAATAAATGTCTCAATGAAGAATCTGCTGATCGCCAAACGGCTTGATCTAAATCTTTCCGACTAAGTTGCCGCAACTCTTTTAACTCAGCGGTGTCCCCTCGTCCGGGTTCTAACCCATCAGCTAAATAAACCACACAGCTTAAAGGGTTCATTCCCGGACTGCCTAATGTGTGATCACGAATTGCCTGCAAGACTTCCGGGTCACGAACGCCAAATTCGTCCCTTGCCACGATCGCCCCTACTTCGGCGTGCAGCAAATGTGGATTTGTAATATCTACTGGGTCAAGGGTCAACCCTTCCTTTTCTGCCATCTGCAATAGTCGCAGGGGCTTGAAAAACTTCGCCAAATCGTGCATCAATCCAGCTTGAGCCGCTTTCTCTGTGTCTAGATCATGGCAGGTCGCCAAGTCGATCGCCATCTCTTCTACGCGCAAAATATGTCGCACTCTAGTTTCAGGGACATTTGCTTTTAACCAAGTCAGAATGACCTCGCGTCGATCGCGATGTTTAGGGGGCGATAATGGCTTCAGAGATTGGGACACAGTAGAAGTCAGAAAACTCCTGGATTCGCTGATCCCAGTTTAGCGCACTGAACTCGATCGCTCCACGAGGCATTACATCTCTAATTATTCTGCTCACCCAAAACATCAACGATCGCTAAATCGAAGTGCTAGCTAGCCTTTTAGTGAGATTAGAGATGACATGGCACCTCTCAGCCTGACCGTCGTAACTCTCAGTGAACCCTTGATTAAGCAACCGACGCTTGCTCTCCGCTCTCGGCTGCTAGTGCCTCTAGTCGCTCCTGCTGGTCTTGGGAGATGCAGCTTTGAATTAGCGTCTCTACATCGCCTTCCAACAATGACGCTAACGGAAAATTTTGACCTAACCGATGGTCGGTAATGCGATTGTCTTTATAGTTATAAGTGCGAATCTTTTCCGATCGCGATCCCGTTCCGACCTGCGATCGCCGCATCGACGTGACGGCTTCTTGCTGTTCTCGTAATTTGATTTCGTAGAGCTTTGCCCGCAGAATTTGCATCGCTCGTTCGCGGTTTTGAAGCTGCGATCGCTCTTCGGTGCAAAAAATCCGAATTCCAGTAGGTTTGTGCATCAGGTCAACAGCAGTCTCAACTTTGTTGACGTTTTGACCGCCTGCGCCGCCCGATCGAGCTGTGGTTAATTCAATGTCTTTGGGGTCAATGTGGACTTCCACCTCATCCACTTCGGGCATGATCGCCACCGTTGCCGTCGAAGTGTGAACGCGCCCCGATGCTTCGGTGAGAGGAACCCGCTGGACTCGATGCACGCCTGCCTCAAATTTAAGTTTACTGTAGACTCGATCGCCCTGAATTTCCAACACGACTTCTTTAAAGCCGCCCATATCCGCTAGAGATTCGCTGACCAGTTTGACGCGCCAGCCTTGGCGCTCAGCATATCGAGAATAAAGTCGCAGCAGATCCCCTGCCCAAATACTGGCTTCGTCGCCACCTGTGCCCGCCCGAATCTCTAACATGATGTTCCGTTCATCATTCGGGTCACTGGGAAGCAGCAAAACCTTGAGACGAGACTCTAACTGGTTTGATTTATCTTGAAGTTCGCTCACTTCAAGCGATGCCATTTCTTGAAGCTCAGGGTCGTTGCCCGCTTCCTTTAAAATTTGGCGGGCACCTGCTAGATCCTGTTGAGTTTTCCGCCAGTTTTCGTAGGTGTCAACGACCTCTTCTAATGAAGAACGCATCTTTGCCACTCGTTGAAACTCAGGCGGGTCTTTGGCGATATCTGGATCGCCTAGTCGCCGCGTTAACTCGTTAAAGGTTTGTTCGACCGAATTTAACTTTGCTAACAGGTATGCTTCAGCCATAAGACAGTACAAAAAATAGGGTTTTCAGCTAGGTTCCAATCAGTTGGACGATCGCCAAGATTGGGAGACATTAATTTCGGAACTGACTCCAAAACTACCTAGCTGTCCTATTTCTTGTCGTCGCTTGTCTGGGTTTCGTCCACCATGCCATATTTCCGCATGAAGCGTTCCACACGACCTTCGGTGTCAATAATCTTCTGAGTGCCCGTGAAGAATGGGTGATTTCCAGACCACACATCTACGTTGAGCTGGGGCTTGGTAGACCCGATCGTCATGACAACTTCGCCATTGCAATAAACTTTGGCTTCGGGATACCACTTGGGATGAATATCAGGCTTAGGCATTGAGAGTCTCCATTGTTATACCAACTTAACATTTTGACCACGGGTCATGGTTGACCGATGACAATCCAATTAGCGCTTCGAGAACTGAGGAGCTTTACGAGCTTTTCGCAGACCGTATTTCTTCCGCTCTTTTGCACGGGGGTCACGAGTTAGATACCCTTCAGTTTTAAGAGGCTTACGATTTTCGGGGTCGAGTTGGCAGAGCGCACGCGCCACTCCAAGACGAATAGCATCTGCTTGCCCGGTCAAACCACCGCCGTGAGCGTTGACGAGAATGTCGTACTCGCCTTCCAAGCCCAAGGTTTCGAGAGGCGCTTTCGCGGCTGACAAATATTCTGGGTTGAATTGGAGATATAAATCTCCGGGCTTGCCGTTGACAGTAATTTGACCTTCACCAGGAACAAGACGAACTCGTGCTACCGCAGACTTACGGCGACCTGTGCCTAGATAAACGACGCGACCTTCAGTGGCTTGCATTAGTTAGCTCCTTTCGGGATGGTGTTGATTTCGAGAATTTGGGGTTTTTGAGCCGCGTGAGGATGATTTGGACCTGCGTAAACGTTCATTTTAGTGAACAGTTGGCGACCCAGTGAGTTCTTCGGCAGCATTCCTTTAACGGCTTGTTCGATGATCCGCTCAGGGACGCGCGCTTGCAGCTTCTCGAAGGTCTCAGTCTTCATACCACCGGGACGACCGGAGTTACGACGGTAGAGTTTCTGACTGCGCTTTTTGCCCGTCACTTCAATCTTTTCGGCGTTGATGATGATCACGAAGTCGCCCGTATCCATCGAGGGAGTGTAGGTCGGCTTTTTTTTGCCACGCAGAATCATCGCAACTTCAGTCGCGAGTCGTCCGAGTCGCTGGTCAGCAGCATCAATCACGTACCAATTACGCTCTAGAGTTGCCTGGGGTGGAAGATAAGTTTTTTCCATGACAGTATTTCGATTAAGGGGTTAGACAGTTCTAAAAGAACCTGGCTAGGTGATCGCTGAATTAACTCAAGCAATATTCAGGAGCCGTACCAGAGGGAGATTTCTCAAGGGTCATCACGTTTGGCAAAACAAACCTAGGTTGAGTGTCGTACCAAATTTCGGGCGGAAAGGGCGATTCAGGATAGCCCACTCGCAGCAGACACAGACCTTGAGGCGGTGCCGCATATTTTACTTCGTCTCGTCGCTGTGCCGTCCAGAGTTGAGTGAAATCATCCGGCGATAGCTCTCCTCGCCCCACCTGCACCAGCAAGCCAACTAAGAGCCGCATCATTCCATAGAGAAATCCGCTAGACTGCACCTCGATCGTCAAGAGTGACTCTTGACGCTGACACTCTGCCGCCTGGATGTCTACCCAAGAGTGCGGACGAGTCGAACCTGCTCGATGAAATGCTGCCATGTGATGCCGTCCAATCATCGGATCGAGCGCTGCCTGAATCAGCGTTTCGTCTAATGGTGCGTGGTAATAATGCCACGCAAATGGGCAGACAAACAAGTTGGGACGCGCTTCCGTAAATAAGGTGTAACGGTAACGTCGCCATGCGGCGGAAAATCGAGCGTGCCAGGTTGAATCGACCAATGCAGAAGCCCGAATTAAGATATCGTTTGGCAACCGTGAGTTCAAAACGTCTGCCCAGCGATGTGCCGGAATTAAGGTTTCTGCGTCAAAATGAGCCACTTGAGCGGCTGCGTGAACTCCCGTATCGGTTCTTCCTGCCGCGTGGATGACCACGGAGCGGTTAAGCACCGATCGCAGCGCTGTCTCAATATCCTCCTGCACCGTGCGTTGATTTGGCTGCCGTTGCCACCCGTGAAAATGAGTGCCCAGGTATTGAATAACCAGAGCAACCCGTTGAGTGGATTGTGACGCAGCAGCCAGCATGGGGAAAGAAATCAGGTTAGCTCGATGATTGCCATCTCAGCGTTGTCGCCGCGACGAGGAACGGTGCGAAGAATGCGAGTATAGCCACCTTGACGAGCGGCGTATCGCTCTGGCGCTTGCTCAAACAACGCGTGAACGAGTTGCTTGTCGAAGATGTACCCCATCGCTTGACGACGAGCAGATAGAGAGCCATCTTTTGCAAGAGTAATCATTTTCTCGGCTTCCGATCGGAGAGCCTGAGCGCGAACCTTGGTCGTTTTGATCCGACCATTGCGAATCAGTTCAGTGGTCAAGGCTCTCAAGAGCGCTCGACGCTGATCTGCAGGTTTGCCAAGCATTGGAACTTTACAACGGTGCCGCATAGCTTTAGAGGAAGGGGTCAGTTACAAAATTTGGGACGTTAGTGTCCGCACAGGAAGTTGTCACGTCTGTAGGACGTTCGTATTGAACGTCACTACAGGCAAATTGACTAACTAGGCTTAGAGGATTTCTCCATCGGTAGGGTAATCCCAAGGCGTTGCTGAAGGGCTTCAACCACTTCTTCGGCAGATTTCTGACCGAAATTCTTTATTTCGAGCAGGTCTTCCTGGGTGTAGTCGAGTAGATCAGCGACGGAATTAATTTGCGCCCGCTTGAGACAGTTATAGGCACGAACCGAGAGCTGAAGTTCCTCGATCGGAATCTGGCTCTCAGGACCTTCATCACCCGTGAAATCATCGTCCACGGGCTCAGAAGGAATGTCTTTTAGTGGGTTGAACAGATCCACGAGCATCGTTGCCGCTTGACTCAACGCCTCTTGAGGAGTCAGACTGCCGTTTGTCGAAATCTCCATGATCAGACGGTCTTTCTCTAGATAACCGCCTGCTCTAGATTCAACACTGTAATTCACCTTGCGGACAGGCATGAAAACAGAGTCGATTTGGAGAAAATCAAGCGCGGCTGCATCTTCACGCGCCTTATCGACCGTTCGATAGCCCTTGCCTTTCTCGATTCTGAACTCCATCTCTAACGTTGAGCCAGGAGCCAACGTCGCGATGTACTGATCGGGATCAACGAGCTCGACATCTGATGGCAAATCAAACTGATCAGCCGTCACTGTTGCTGGACCCTGCACGAGTAACCGTCCAATCTGAGGCTGAGAAGAATGGCTCCTAAAAACCAACTTTTTCATGTTCAGCATGATGTCTAGTACGTCTTCTCTCACCCCCGGAATTGTGGCGAACTCATGGCTGACACCCGCGATTCGCACTGCTGTCACGGCTGCTCCTTCTAAATTAGAGAGCAACACACGCCGCAATGCGTTTCCAACGGTGGTTCCTTGACCACGCACGAGGGGTTCCAGAACAAACTTACTATACTGGCTCTGGTCTTTGTCCGTAGTGGACTCTACACATTCAACCTGAAACTGTGCCACGGAGTGACCTCCTTCTCCTTCTCGCTGAGGGCGACTTGCCCTCATTTGACTCTGAAATCACATTTCGCTGCTCAATGTTGAAAGACATCTCTACAGCGCTCATCACTCACCATAGAAATTTGAGCAGTTATACCCGACGACGCTTGGGTGGGCGACAACCATTGTGAGGAATAGGTGTCACGTCTCGAATCAGGGTAATTTCTAACCCAGAGCCTTGCAATGCTCGAATCGCTGTTTCGCGTCCGGCTCCAGGTCCGCTGACCATGACTTCACATTGGCGCATCCCTTGATCCATTGCACGACGGGCTGCACTCTCAGCAGCCGTTTGAGCCGCAAAGGGAGTGCCCTTTTTCGCGCCTTTAAACCCGCTGGAGCCAGCCGATGCCCAAGACACAACTTCACCGCCTGTGTCGGAAATGGTGACGATCGTGTTGTTGAAGGTGGATGAAATGTATGCCACCCCGCTCGGCACATTTTTCTTTTGCTTACGGGGTCCAGTCTTCCTAGTTGGTTGTCTCGCCATGTCTAAACTCTAGAGCTAAGGTTCTAAATCAATGTGTAATTAAATCTGGCAACCTGCCTGAGCACCAGTCTCAAGCGCAACTACACAGTTGCCAGGGATTAATTACTTCTTACCAGGTGCCTTCTTCTTACCTGCAACGGTACGACGACCGCCTCGACGAGTCCGGGCGTTGGTACGAGTTCGCTGTCCACGTACGGGCAAGCCCAAACGATGACGGCGACCTCGATAGGTGCCGATGTCCATCAATCGTTTGATGTTCATGTTTTCCATGCGTCTCAGGTCGCCTTCAACCTGATAGCCACTCTCAACGGCTTCTCTGAGAGTCGAAACATCTGCATCACTCAAATCCTTGACGCGAGTGTCAGGGTTTACGCCTGTTTTGGCGATCACCTCTTTTGCTCGGGTCAATCCAATTCCGTAAATGTAAGTTAGACCAATCTCGACGCGCTTATCGCGGGGAAGGTCTACTCCGGCAATCCGTGCCACGCTTCTCTCTCCCTAACTTGAACTGCTTGAGGATGTTTATAATCACATAGAACCTCAGCCAAAGAAGCCCTCTTCCTCCCTGACCGATTACTTGATCTAGCCCTGGCGCTGTTTATGCTTGGGGTTTTCACAAATCACCATGACGCGACCCCGACGGCGGATGACGCGGCACTTTTCACAAATCTTCTTAACGGATGCTCGAACTTTCATGCCC
>JBBRPT010000079.1:0-27303 GCA_038227635.1 Leptolyngbyales cyanobacterium
ATTAGACTTCTTGCAAAAGTCACGGAGCTAGTTCTAGAGCCGATTTGTTCTTGAGTGCTAATTCATAGTTGTACACCCCTGCAATCAAGTTGAAGCGTAAGCCAAATCGCTTTCGCCGATTCCGGTATCGCTCTGACAAGATGCGCCAGATTTTGAGGCGACGGTTGACGTGTTCGGCAATGACTCGGCGTTGAGCCAAGGTGCGGTTGTGGCGGCGGTCAGCTTTGTCCAAGGTTGCCTGTTTTGGCTTCTTTTTGGGGGTCTGACTGTTGGCATGAAGTTTAAGAACGCCTTGATAGCCCTTGTCCGCCAGCAGTTGAATGTCGGCACGCAGCGGTAGACGGCTTTGCTTAAAGACCCGAAAATCATGAACCCTGCCCTTGGCATGAGCGGTACAGACAATCGCTCCGGTGGCTTGGTCAACCACCACTTGAGATTTGAGCGTGTGCCGCTTCTTCTTGCCGGAGTAGAATTGTCGCTGTTTTTTTAGGACGTTCCACCGGGGTTTCCGTAACATCGACGACCAGCACTTTGATCTCAGAGTCGGCGGCATAGAGCGTCTTCTTCCCCGGCAACGCAAATCGGCTCGACTCCATCAGCGCTGTTTCGACTGCCCGAATCGTTCGATGTGCCGTGGATTCGTCCACTCCCCAGGATTGAGCGATATGAAAATACGTCCGATATTCTCGCCAATATTGCAGCGTCATCAGGAGTTGGTTCGGAATACTCAACTTCGACGGTCTCCCCGGTTTGCGCTTCTGTCGCGCTTTTGCGTCTAGGACTCCTACCATTTCGGCAAACGTTTCCGGGCGCACGCCGCATAGTCGTTTGAAGGCTTCGGGTTTAAGGTCTTGGACTTGTTCGTAGCTCATTTGCTTTACCTCCTTGACCTACTTGTACTGACTTTTTCAGACTTTTGCAAGAAGTCTATTACTTGCAAAGAATTGAATTCGTCCGAGAAGCAATTCGAGCCGATTTTGAGGGCACGATCGCCACCCTGAGAACGCTCACCGTCAGCCAGACTCCTGACAAACCGATCGAGAAGCCCCAGCCTCAGCCCCCATCGGTAACGCTCCAAGAGGTTTTAGCCGCCCTCAATCACCTCAGCAAGTTCACCACTCAATACTTAGGGGTTCCTGTCATTGTCAATTACCTCAAGTCCACCCGTCCTGACGGGGAGTGGGGGCAACAATTTCAGATCGATCGGGCAGCTCACATCAGTTTCTCTGGTGATGAGTCCGATATCTCTCTCAGCGCTGAACAGCAGCAGTGGATTCAAGACTGGATAGCGGCATTTATTCGACGCTGTTCGCAAGTACTTCGCGACTTTGCTGCACTCGTTGAAAAAGCTCTCAATCCTCAGCAAGCCGCATTGCTGCTCCACTAATTTCTTACTTACTCAACTAAAATTCATCATGGCTAAAACTGTCAGACTCGAACCGATCGCCCAAGAAACCTCTGTCGAAACCAACGGGAATCTCCTCTCTATCTTGATCAACAAAGACTTAGACGTGCTGAGAGAATGTGGCGGACGCGGAATGTGTGCGACCTGTCACGTCTACGTTCAAAAAGGCATGGAGTCACTTTCACCCGTTAACCGTCGAGAGCAACGCACCCTGGAAGTGATTACGTCCTGTAAGACAAATTCTCGACTAGCTTGTCAAGCCCGTGTTTTGCAAGACGGCGTGGTTGTTGAACTGCCCCCCGGTATGTATATCAACTCTCTTAAAGACATTGAAGATCTAATTGGTCGTCGCGCCGAGCAAGATTTGCTGCACCCACTCACTGGGCAAGTTCTAGTCGAGGCAGGAAAATTGATCACTCGATCGATGCTCAAAAAACTCGAAGACACCACCAGCTTCAACGTCGGCAACTATTTCTCAAACTCATCAGGAGTCTAAATCATCGCGCAAAATAGAACTGTGGTGTTTTGAGGATCGAGCAATTCTTCCAACCAGTGAACAAGGAAAATCTTGCATCAGAGTTTGTCAATATCTAACAAATTTCTATCGTTCTATTGAGCTTGTCCGCTTCGATAACCGTACAGGCATCGTTTATATCTTTGTGAGTGAGCGTCTGCAAGTTGCAATTTATCGCGACGGCAATTGGAGGTTTAGATGAAACCCGACTTCGACACTATGAGTACGGCTGAGTTGCGAGCTTATCTTCTTTCTCATCGAAATGATGACGAAGCTTTCTACAAGCTTGCCGATCGTCTCGAAGCAAGTTCCCCAGAAAGTGAGCTATATCCTTACCCTGATACACCCGAAACGATCGCCATCCTCGAAGCGGCAATTAAACAGCGGGTGAGCACAGACGAACCCCACCGGAGTAATGCTGACTAAGATCGTTACCTCCTCTCTGAGATTGGGAACGCTGCATAGCAAGTTGATCGATCCAGAGAGGACGCACTATGCTCAGTCAGATTCAGCGCTTGACCCTAGAAACCGAAGGGCGCTACGCCACCGACGAAGAACTCGAATTTCTAGCTGATTACGCTCGCTCTTTTAGCTTGCGAGTTCAGACTTACCAAAAAATTCAGGAGTGTGAAGCGACGATCGTGCAGCAGGTGCAAACCAAGATGCGATCGACCGATCCGACTCTTTTCCGCAATGGCAACGAAGACATCACCACTAAATGGAAACGAGATACCCTCCGTGTTTTGCGCTACGCTGCTGCTGCGATGCTAATTGACGATCCAGAAACCTTGCGCGAACGTTTTTTGTTTTGGTTTCAAACCATCATGCGCGCATTTGGCGCTCAACGTAGCTGCAACGTGACCTACACCGTCATGCAGGAAGTCGTCAAACATCATCTTTCTCCTCAGCAAGCCAGCCTCTTTTTGCCGATTTTAGAAGTCACCCGCCGGATGATGGGCACTGTCTAGAATGTTTGACTCGTTAGATCTTTTTGACTCAGGGAACACTGAAATCAACGGCACCTCAGACCCTTGCAGTTAACCGCTACCGAGGTGATTTCCGCCATTTACTTAGAATTTGTTGAGAGAAGCTTATGGCGATCCTACTGCCCCACCAAACCCCTGCAAAACTCAAAAACCCTAAGAAACATAATCATTATGGGTTCAAAGACTTCTTCCAGTTCGACTCCGATCAAGGCACGATCGTAGACTGGAACAACGGGCAAAATGTCTTAACGACCGAAGACTTTATCATCGGTTTAGTTGAAGGGTTAGAAGAAGAAGTCGGAGAGGCATCGGCAGCCACGATGTATACGATCGGCTGTGAGTGGGGGCAAAAAGATGCCTTCTTTTTTGAGAAATGGTTTGAGAAAGAATTCGATCGCAATATTCGCCAAACCAATCTGCTGTTTTTACTCGAAACCTGGTGGTGGCCCTTCACCTCTCAAGGCTGGGGACGCTGGGAGATCGACATGGGCGATCGCAAGCAAGGCTTCATGTTCATTAATATTTTTGATTCTGCCGTCGCCCGGACTCTCGGCGATGTTGGCAAACCGGTTTGCTACCTCTACGCAGGCTTATTTTCAGGGTTCTTCACCGAGCTAGTCAAAAAGCAACTAAGCTGCATCGAAATTCAGTGCTATTCGATGGGAGAAACCTACTGTAAGTTTCTTTTGGGCGGACAGGAACGCATCGATGCTGCCTCTTTTTGGATGAATGAAGGTGCCACCGCGAGAGACATTGAAAAGCGGCTTCGAGATGGAGAACTGCGATGAACCGCTCCCCTGATACTCAGACTTGGCTTCAGACATCAGTTCAACAATTCTTTAAGACCTGCAACTGGGATGACCAGCCGATCGAGGTTCGAGAAATCCGATTTGCCTCTCTTTTAGATGACAACACTTCTTTAGATTTAACTCTCAGCGTCAGTCAATTCTTCGCATCGGTCAATTGGGACGGCACTTCATTGATGGCTCCTGCACTAGTTATTGAAGAACCAGGGCTGATTGAAGCCGACGCTGACCCAGACGACTCGTTCACTCTAACTGACCTATCCGACTTGTTCTAAATTCTACTCAACCCATTCTTGTAGACTATGCCATCCCCTATCGAAGCCGTTCTTGACGAAGCCGAAAATCGCTATCTCAAGCCCGAAGAGCTAAAAGACGTTACCACTTATGTAATGTCATTATCCGATCGCGCCGATGCCTATCGCGCTGTGAGAGACTACGAGCTAACGGTCATGCAGCAAGTCGCCGACCAACTTCAGGCAGAAATGCCCAGAGCCACAACCGCAGCCATTGAGCACAGTCTTAAGAATGGCATCTTAGTTTTGCGCTACTGTGCGATGTCAATGTTGCTAGATGACGAGACGTTTGTGCAGACTCGCTTGCTCAATTGGTTGAGTGAATCTATTCAAACTCAGGATGCGGGGGCGATCAACGCTGCTCTCTATCCTCTAATGATTCAGTCTTTGACTCAAAAGTTGACTTCCAAGGAACTAACGTTTGTAGAGCCGCTGCTGACGTTGGCACAAAACGCACTTCTACAGTCCACAGAGACAGAGATGCTGACCGTCGCTGCAATGTTCTAGCCTGCAAAACACGCCTATTATTCACCTTCTACAAATCGCCCCTATGATTTCTGTTGCTGATCTGCTGATCAATCGCATTCCTGCCAACTATTACACCAGCGAAGTCTATGTGCGAGGAGACTTAGAGATGGGCTTGCTAGAAAGTCGTCGCGGCGATCGCCTGCTGGCACTTCCTGAAACCCTGCTGCAAGCCATCTATTCAGGGCTTGAGAAAGAAACGGGGCAAGCGTCTAAGTTAGTGTTGTTTAACTGTGGACGCTGGTGGGGCAAAAAATTTTACACTCGCCTTCGAGATGAACTGACGGATTATTACAGTGCGCCGCTCATTGATATGACGATGATAGACTTTCTGCGATGCCTTGAACAATGCTGGGCAACTTATGGCTGGGGCAAGTTTGAACTCGATCAGAGCTATCATCACCGAGGTTTTTTGGTGATTCAGACTTGGAATTCTCCGTTTGCCAATCAAGCCCCCAAAACCGGGCTACCTGTCTGTTTTCTAGAAGCTGGCATTTTGGCATCACTGTTTAGCCAACTGTCTGGAAAGGAGTTGTTTTGCGTTCAAACAAGCTGTGAATCGATGGATGCAGACTGCAATCGATTTGTGATTGGGCTAAAAAAACGATTAGACCCGGCTGAAGCTCTCGTTGAAAACCATCTTGATCACGAGTCGATCATGCCAAAACTTTGCAGCTAACCTATCTCTTCATTTCCGGTCAATCATGTGTCTCACCTGCTTGAACCCCAGCTAAAGCGCTCAAAATATCGCCTACTTGGATTAATCGGACGGGGACAATTTGGTCGAGTTTATTGTGCGCTGCATCGGCAAACTGGTCAATTAGTCGCACTCAAAGCTCTGAATCACGATCGCTTTTCGACCCATAAATTCTTACGCGAACTGCGGTTTCTCTTAACGTTGCAGCATCCGAATATCGTTGCCTGCACAACGCTTGAGCATCATCAAGGGTTGCGCTATTTAGTGATGGACTACTGCAACGGTGGGACATTGCGAACCTTGATGGAGGATCACCGTCTCCATCCCGCTTTGGGTGTGAGCCTGATTCTAGATGTCTTGGCAGGAATTGATCATGCTCACCGCCACAACATCGTTCACTGCGATATCAAGCCAGAAAATATTTTACTGAACCTACAGCCTCAAGGTTGGACAGCCCGAATTTCTGATTTTGGGACTGCCCAAATGACTCGAGAGCAAATGAGTGAGGGAGCCAGAATCACAGGTTCCCCGGCTTATATGGCTCCTGAGCGGTTTTATGGGCAAAATTCTCCGTCTTGCGACCTATATGCGATCGGAGTCATACTTTTTGAGTTGCTCACAGGCGATCGACCCTTTTCGGGCACACCGTTAAATTTGATGTCGGCACACTTAAACCAATCAGTCAAGATGCCAGACGATGTGCCCCCGCCTCTTCAAGCCATTGTTCTAACGGCACTTCAAAAACTTAAAGCCCGTCGGTTCAGTTCTGCCAATCAGATGGCGATCGCGCTTAAGTCAGCCGTTGAGATCTGTCCAGAACTCCAAGTAGAGACTCTATTTTCAAAGCCGTCTGTTAAAAGATTTGCTGATTCTGCACCGCCTCTTATCAGAACTGATCTTAGCGACAGTGAGTATTTGATAGGGGAACCCGTGGAGGTGACGAGGCTTGCAGAACCGATCCGAGAATTAGTGGTGCGACCACAGGGTTGTTTTGCTGTGACATCTCGATCGCTATATCTGCTCAAAGAGTATCCGCGACCCATCCTTCAGTTTAGCCAGCCCTCGTTAGTGACGATCGAGCCTCAAGGACGATGGGCAGCCACGATCGATCTTCAAAAGCCAATAAGTTCATTAAATATCTGCCGATTCAGCAGTTCTCAAATCCTTCGTTTGTCTCTATCAACTGCTCATTTGTTTGGACTTCTGGCACTCGATTCTCGCCATCTCGTTGCCCTCTCCCATCATTCAAAAGGAACCCTGCTAGAGTTTTTTACCCGACGAGGACAGGCGATCGGGTGTTTAGAATTAGCGGTGAATCTCGATCGGGTTTTTCTAGGCTTCCATCCCTATTCTTTAATCGCCACCGAGCCAGAACATCCAAAGTCGATTCTAATCATTAATCTCAAGCCGTTAAACCTGAGCCGAATGGTGATCGAGATCACGCCAACGTTTCTAGCGGCTACGTCCTGGGGCTACGTTTTAATGGATCATCAGGGACAGATGATTTTGCTCGATCGGAATGGACAAACCCTCGATCGCGGGGCGGCTCCAATTAATCCCTCTGCGATCGCGCCCTTCGGCAAGTTTGGATTACTCCTATCCACCCGGAACGGGACACAAGGAAATCTCTACACGATCGATCTTGAGCAGCAGGTAGGTAAAGATTCGGAGCATTCCTGATCCCTGATCCCGGACTTCCTAATTCCCTGTAAGCTAATATCTAGTACTTTAGTTTTCGTCTCAACTCCATGCCTTACGATTGGCTTACGCCCAGCCACTTTGTTATTTTTGGGCTGCTTGCTGGGTTCGCGATCGCCCACAGTGGTCTTGCTGCGCTGCGTCCCTGGGCTGAAAAGCGAATCGGTGCTCGACTCTACCGAGTTGTCTTTGCGGTAGTTAGTTTGGGTATTGCCGTTCCGATGATCATCTACTTCTTTAATCATCGCTATGACGGTCTAGAACTGTGGAATGTGAAAGGCGTTCCGGGGGTTGAAGCGATCGTCTGGGTTCTCTCCGCCATTTCGTTCTTTTTTCTATATCCCGCCACCTTTAATCTGCTAGAAATCGCAGCCATTCAAAAACCAGAAGTCCATCTCTATGAGTCAGGCATTATCCGCGTTACTCGGCATCCGCAAATGATCGGTCAGGTGATTTGGTGTATTGCTCATACTTTGTGGCTAGGAACGACCTTCACCCTGGTGACATCGATCGGGCTGATCTTGCATCATCTATTTGGAGTTTGGCATGGCGATCGCCGATTGCAGGTGCGCTATGGAGATGCCTTTAAGTTAGTAAAAGAACGCACGTCAATTACTCCGTTTCTGGCAATTCTGCAAAACCGTCAAACTTTTGAGTGGAGAGAATTCCTTCGTCCGTCCTATCTGGGGGTCGCAGCGTTTATTTGGCTACTTTCATGGGCGCACCCAACTTTAATTGATGCAACCAGCCGCGTACCCTGGTAGGATGATCCCAAAGCAATTGTAAACACTTAATTTAAGACAAGAAATGATGCGATCTGTTGTTAATGAACAGGTGTTTTCAGAAGAAGTTCTGGAATCTTCATCGCCTGTCCTGGTGCATTTCTGGGCACCGTGGTGCAGCCTGTGTCGTTTAATTGAGCCTGCTTTAGCAAAACTTCAATCAGACTCAGGGGATCAGGTTAAGCTCATCGGGATCAACGCCGATGAAAATTTAAAGTTAGCCAGCAGTTACAGAATCACAACGCTACCTACTGTTTTATTGTTTCAAGGAGGCAAACTCCTCCATCGGCTCGACAGCTATCACAGGCGTGAAGAGCTACGAACGGTTTTACAGGAGGTCATTCCGACCCGAGGCGACATTTCACTTTAAATAATTGGTTTTTAAATACTTGACGCGAGGGCGATCGAAATCGATCGCCCTTACTTATTAGGGGAGGGGAAGGCGATCGGGAATTTCTGAATTCACATCATCTCAGATCCTTAAGACAACCGGGTTCTTTGCCTGTCCTCCTACGGATGTTGTCTATAAACAAATTGGCAATACTATCTCGTAGAAGCTTGGGTAGCAAGGCTGCCCTTTATAAGTTTGGGAGAAGGGTTTCTCATGTTCTCCTAAATTGACTACCCTGGATAGTAAAGAACTCTAAACTAGGCGTGAGTGATGGAACCGATTTATCAGTATGCCTGGCTAATTCCCGTCTTGCCCTTAGCAGGCGCGATGATTGTTGGTCTTGGGCTGATTTCATTTAACAAAGATACCAACCGTCTCCGACAGGCAAACTCTATCTTGATCGTGTCGCTCTTGGGCGCTGCGATGACTTTCTCGTTTGCCCTGTTTTGGAGCCAACTCCGCGGGCATGAACCCTACACTCGTCTGTTTGAGTGGGCTTCAGCCGGAGATTTTCACCTATCAATGGGCTATGTCGTTGACCCGCTAGCGTCATTAATGCTCGTGATCGTGACGACTGTGGCGTTTTTGGTGATGGTCTACACCGATGGCTACATGGCGCATGATCCTGGTTATGTTCGTTTCTATGCGTATTTAAGTCTATTCAGTTCGTCAATGCTGGGGTTGGTGATCAGTCCCAATTTGGTGCAGGTCTACATCTTCTGGGAACTGGTGGGGATGTGCTCTTATCTGCTGATCGGCTTCTGGTTTAACCGCAAAGCGGCAGCAGATGCCTGTCAGAAAGCGTTTGTCACAAACCGAGTCGGTGACTTTGGCTTACTGCTTGGCATTTTGGGCTTATATTGGGCAACTCGCAGTTTTGACTTTGAGGTGGTCGGAACGCGGCTTCAAGATCTCGTGGCATCGGGTGCGATCCCCGGTGCGCTCGCTGCGCTGTTTGCGATTTTGGTCTTTTTGGGTCCTGTCGCCAAGTCAGCGCAGTTTCCCCTGCACGTCTGGTTGCCGGACGCAATGGAAGGTCCGACTCCGATTTCGGCTCTGATTCACGCCGCAACGATGGTGGCAGCAGGGGTCTTCTTGATTGCTCGGATGTTCCCCATGTTTGAGGAGATTCCGTCTGCGATGACGGTTATCTCATGGACGGGGGCGTTTACAGCATTTTTGGGAGCCTCGATCGCTATCACCCAAAACGACATCAAAAAGGGCTTAGCTTATTCCACGATGTCCCAATTGGGATACATGGTGATGGCAATGGGAGTCGGCGCTTATAGTGCAGGCTTGTTCCATCTGATGACCCACGCTTACTTTAAAGCAATGCTGTTTCTGGGATCTGGCTCTGTGATCCACGGCATGGAGAGCGCTGTCGGTCACGATGCGGCTTATGCTCAAGACATGAGAATGATGGGCGGACTGCGGAAATATATGCCGCTTACCTCGTTAACCTTCTTAGTCGGAACCTTAGCCATTTCGGGAATTCCGCCGTTTGCAGGGTTTTGGTCTAAAGACGAAATCTTAGGGGCGACGTTTGCGGCGAATCCGGTGCTTTGGGTCATCGGTTATTTGACCGCCGGAATCACTGCCTTCTATATGTTCCGCATGTATTTCATGACGTTTGAAGGTAAATTTCGGGGCAACGATGCCAATGTTAAGCAGACGATTCGCAACGAGCAACTTCAGAACATGGGGTTGGCATTTGGACCTGGTGCGATGGACCCCAGAGAGCTAACGATCGAGGCACCCCACGAGGAAGAATCCGCCCACGGAGATGATCATCACAGTCATGATCCCCATGAATCTCCGCTCTCGATGACGCTGCCGTTGCTGATTTTGGCAGTGCCTTCAACGCTGATTGGCTTGGTCGGAACGCCGTTTCACAACTACTTTGAGGCGTTTATTCATGCCCCAGGTGAGACGGTGCAGCTTGCCGCAGAAGCCGGACAAGAAACGCTGTCTGAGTTTTATGTGATGGCGGGTAGCTCGGTCGGCATCTCGCTGATTGGGATCTCGATCGCCATCCTGATGTACCTACAGCGCAAGATTGACCCTAGCGCGATCGCGGCTAAGATTCCGTTCTTCTACAAGCTCTCAAAGAACAAGTGGTATATCGATGAGGTCTACAATGAGTTCTTTGTCAAAGGGAGCCGCCGTCTAGCACGCCAAGTTTTAGAGGTCGATTACAAAGTTGTAGACGGAGTGGTTAACCTGGCTGGTTTAGCAACGCTCCTGACGGGTGAAGGTCTGAAATACCTTGAAAATGGTCGCGCTCAGTTCTATGCGCTGATTATCTTCGTCGCCGTGCTGGGGCTGGTTATCTTCTCTAGCGCAACCTGAAACTGTCGTTAGAAGTTAGCTGTTGGCAATGATCGCTAAAATCTTGCTAACAGCTAACCCTCTCCATAGAAAACGATTAGCGAAACTTTTGAACCAGTCATCACTAAACCTTAAAACCTATAATGCTAACGGCAGATTTTCCCTGGCTGACTACGATCATTTTGTTTCCGATCGCAGCCTCTTTCTTGATTCCGCTCATCCCCGACAAAGACGGTAAGACTGTTCGCTGGTATGCTCTAGTCGTGGGATTGCTCGACTTTGCGCTGATCGTCTATGGGTTTTATACCCAATACGATTTTGCGAACCCGGATTTGCAGCTTGTTGAAAGGTACCCCTGGGTGCCGCAAATTGACCTGAATTGGTCAGTTGGTGCAGATGGGTTATCCATGCCGCTGATCATTCTGACTGGGTTTATTACGACACTGGCGATCTTGGCAGCTTGGCCCGTTACGTTCAAGCCAAAACTGTTCTATTTCTTGATGCTGGTCATGTTTGGCGGGCAGATTGCAGTCTTCGCCGTGCAGGATATGCTGCTGTTCTTCTTGTCATGGGAGCTTGAACTGGTTCCGATTTACTTTTTGCTGTCGATCTGGGGCGGAAAAAAACGCCTGTATGCGGCGACCAAGTTTATTCTCTACACGGCTGGAGGATCGCTGTTTATTTTAGTTGCAGCACTGGCAATGGCGTTCTACGGGGGAGATGTGACGTTTGACTTTCGATCCTTGGCTGCCAAAGATTACCCGCTAATCTTTCAGCTTTGGGTCTACACAGCGTTTCTGATCGCATACGCCGTTAAATTGCCGATTATTCCGCTGCACACATGGCTGCCTGATGCCCACGGAGAGGCGACCGCTCCCGTTCACATGCTGCTAGCAGGAATTTTACTCAAAATGGGCGGCTATGCCCTAATTCGGATGAATGCCGAAATGCTTCCGGCGGCTCATGCCACAGTCGCACCTGCGCTGGTCGTGTTGGGGGTCGTCAACATTATTTATGCGGCACTCACGTCTTTTGCTCAACGCAACCTCAAACGCAAGATTGCCTATTCGTCGATCTCACACATGGGATTTGTGCTGATTGGAATCGCATCATTCACCGATTTGGGCTTGAGTGGTGCCGTTTTGCAAATGGTCTCTCACGGCTTGATTGGCGCAAGTCTCTTCTTTTTGGTGGGGGCAACCTACGATCGCACCCACACCCTAATGCTGGATGAGATGGGCGGCGTGGGTAAGCAAATGCCCAAAATCTTCTCAATGTTTACCGCCTGTTCCCTCGCATCTTTGGCGCTGCCTGGAATGAGCGGATTTGTAGCTGAACTAATGGTGTTTGTCGGGTTTGCCACTAGCGACGCATACAGTGTCACCTTCCGAGTGATTATCGTGTGTTTGGCAGCGATCGGAGTCATCTTGACCCCGATTTACCTACTCTCAATGCTGCGAGAAATCTTCTACGGACCAGAGAACAAAGAACTGACTTCCCACGAAGTTCTAGTCGATGCAGAGCCGCGTGAAGTGTTCATTATCGCCAGTTTGCTCATCCCGATTATTGGGATTGGCTTCTACCCCAAGCTGCTGACTCAAATTTACGATGCTAAGACAATCCAGCTAACGGCTAGGCTGAGAGATCAGGTGCCCTCGTTGGCGCTTCAGCAAAACCAAAAGCCCGTCGCGATGCAACCCTTCAGCAACTCCGTTCAAGCACCCGAAATTCAATAAGCTGACGGACAAGACAACAAAGGGCAGGAAGTATTTATCGCTTCCTGCCCTTTGTGATTTGAACCTTGAGAGTTTCAGGCGTTCCGAGTCGTCAAAACCGAATCAGTAGGCAAGCAAAGCAAGTTATCGCCCTGAGTGCGAATCATGCCTTTTTGACGCAGTTTGCCCATCAAACGAGTCACTGTCACCCGCGTAGACCCGATCGCACTCCCAATCTGGGCATGGGTTAACGGGAAGGGCAAACAATAGCCTTCATCTGTCGGCTCCCCATACTCTTCGATTAGGAGGGTGAGAAAGCCCAGAAGACGGTCGATCGTACGACGCTGACCTAACGTGCTCAACCAGAGAAGTTTACGCTGATGCTGATAACGAAACGCATCTAACACTTCGCGGCGGAAGTGAGGCCAGTTGTCTAAATCGTGCCAGTACATCCAAACTACGGAGGTTTGATCGACGTGGGCATAGCTCTGTAAGGTAAACGGAGACTGCGCAACGATTTCAAAGGGTTGACCTGTACCCACAAAACCTAAGAACGCCTCTTCTGGACTGATTCGAGCGAGTCGAGTAGTGGTGCTACCCGTTGCGTTCACCTGAGCCGTGCCGACGAGTCGAACCGCACCTTTTTGAACTAAATAAAGCAAGCCTGGGCGAGTCGGAATCTTTTCGTCTTTGCTAAATGAGCGAACTCGGTAATGTTCTTGCGCCCAGTCAATAATCCGTTGCCAGGTTAAAAAAGGACGAGACGCTTCAGAATTTTGTTGGGGAGATACTGAGTACATAAAGTTAGTTGGAGAACAACGTGAGGACTTTGACAAGTGCTGAGCAGCTAGCGTAACTGAAACATTGAATCAACCTTTAAAATCGGACTGGAAACCGGACAAAAGAGGCTTATATTTTTAAGATCCCTGGCATTTTCACTGAAGTGTCTGTAGACAGAAACCTGATTTCCCAAATTTGGAGATCTCAGCAACCGTAACTATTATAAGTAGAAATAACTAGCAGAACTCAAGGATGTTCAACCGAACTTGGTCTTACTCCGCGCATCAACCGTAAATATCATGAATTGTGACTTACACAATATTACTTACGTTGCGCCTCGCACATTGTTGCTGGTCGAACTTTATGAAGTAATCTACCTTGCGGTAGATGTTGCAGTAAAGAGAGTATCCACAGATACAACTCAAGATCGCTTCAACTGTTCGAGCGTTAGGCTTCTTCTAGAATCGCTCTCGCTTACACGAGTAGAGAATAAGACATTTGGAGTGGTTTATCAATCCTCGATCGCCTTCAAACTTTCCTCAGTGTTACGGAGAAACACTTTAGAGTTAGCGTATCAAATCTTAGAGGAATTTCACCGAAAAAACGTAAATTTTTGTCAAGAGGATATGACATCAACTGACAGACTTCTCAGTGATTTTACGGGAACGGTCTTTTCAGATGGATTGCTTCAATTCGAGTTGGGTAATCGTGGGTTAGCCATCTGGTTACAGTATTTGGTCGAGCCGCTATCACAATCGCACCTAGGGCAACAAGTGCCGTTCTCGATTAGCTCGTTGGAGGACAAGACCAAGCTGTTTTTTTGTCAACATAGTTATGCGCGCTGCTGCTCTCTGTTACGCCAAGCTCACAGGTTGATGATTACCTTAAATCGTTTAGATGACTCTCTAGATCATCCCTGGATCGTTCTCGCTCCTGACCCAATTCCTTGGCTTACAGCTCACGGAGATCTCTCTCTAACTGATTTAGCCGAGCAGAGATTAATTTCTCAACTTGTGACGATCGCAGATGACCTCTCTGATTTGATGACAAGTCCTCAGTCGTGCTTAGCATCTGCAACCTTGCTCAGCTACCGCTTTCAAGAGTTTTATCAAGCCTGTCGGATCTTTGGGACAGCTTCAAATTCACACATGCAACTCTCTCAAGGTAGATTAGGTTTAGTAATAATAACCCAACGCTTGTTGAAGCAGTTAATCGAAGTTGGACTGAACCAACAGGCACCGTCTGAGCTTTGATAGCCATCAGGTTTGACCCTCATGGAGCGATCGCTGAACGATTGGGAATGACATAGAAAGGTCATAAGAGCGTCATAACTTATTTTTATTTAACAAGGGGATGACAAACTCAAACAACTCGGCTAGAGTACAAAGGTGTGAGGAGCGAACCAGTTAAGAGCACCGAGACGAAACACGGACAGTCGTCGGTGCTCTTTCTGATTTTAAAGGTCACGTAGGCTTTAGCCAGTTCAAGGTTGCCGCACAAACTCTTCAATGGCGGCGGCTACCCCATTCAATTCTACTGTCGGAGCGACCCAATCGGCGATCGCTTGCACAGCTTCGGGTGCGTTACCCATTGCGACCCCGACTCCAGCATATTCAAGCATTTCAACATCGTTGAAGTTATCTCCAATTGCCATCACGTTTTCTGCTTTGAGTCCCAACACGTCTTCAGCGAGATATCGGACTGCGGTTCCCTTGTTGGCAGCAGGATGGGTTGCCTCAAAAAACGTCGCAACGGATTTTGTTAAATAGAGTTCAGCAGGGGTGTACTGCGCTTGCAGTGATCCCAGCAGGTGCTCGATCAGGTCAGTATCGTCGCTGAGAGCCAAGACTTTAGTCGGCTCAGTTAAGAGAGTGCAGCGCAAATCGCCCACGGCGATCGGTTGAATGCCCGATCGTTCTGCATAAGCTTTGGTTTCGGGAGTGATCTCGCGGACATACAGTTCATCATTGATATAGAAATGCACCGAGAGCAGCGATCGGAGATGGGGTTGCTCAAAATAATCCAGTAGCCCCAGCACCCGTTCTTTAGGCACTGACCAATGACAATCAAGCTTCTCAGATCTAGGGTCTTGCACCCACGCGCCTTGATAGGCAATCAGCGGTAGCGTAGACCCAATCTGCTGGTGAAAGCGCAACGCCGATCGAAACATTCTTCCGGTTGCGATCGCGACCTGCACTCCTTTTTTTTGCGCCATGCGGATCGCTGCTAACACAGGTTCACGGATATCATTAGATTTGCCTGCGATCGTGCCATCAATATCTAATGCTAAAAGCCGGATGTCTGACTTGGCGGACTGCTGCTGCATAATGACTGCTCCCTTTTTGAATTTTTCCATCTGTTTAAGTCTCGTACAACGCTTTAGACATGCAATTCACTAACGCTTAAAGACACTGCTGATCTAATTGTCTTTCACATCATTGATTAAGTATTTTAGGAAACAAATTCCGTGGTAGTTTGGGGGTCATGACCGAAGTTAGAAATCCCCGTGGGGTGAGTCGTCAGGTTTTATTTGTCACACTCTGGCTAACGCTGCTCGTGCTGGCAGTAAAGGTGTGGGCTGGCTGGGCAACACGATCGCTGAGTTTGCTTGCAGAAGCGCTTCATACGGTCATTGATAGCTTTAGCACGGTTCTTAGCTTAATGGCAGTGTCGGCTCCTCATCGCGTCTCAGGCAGAGAAATCTGGGGGCACGGGCGACTCGAAACCACCTTAGCGCTACTGCTGTCTGCTGTATTGGGGTTTGCCTGCTTTAATTTATTAGGGCTGTCAGTCCAACAGCTTGGAACGACTCAAGATTTGACTCTGCTGCTGCCTGTTAGAATGTCGCTGCCGCTGATTGGACTGTTGACGATCGTGTTTCTAGCCAGTTTAGGGTTGGCATCCTTTCAGAAACGGTTAGCCAAAACCTTGGAAAGCACTGCCCTCAGAGTCAATGCCAATCAGATTCTTCAAGATGCGTGGTTAACTTTAGTGGTGTTGATCGGGTTGATTGGTATCTGGAAGGGCTATCGCTGGCTCGACCCCCTCATGGCGATCGGAATGGTTTTGACCGCCGTGATCAGTAGTTGGCGAGTTTTAAACTGGCAACTTCCGTTAATGGTGCGGCAAACCGCGATCGCTCCAGAAGCCATTTCGCAACTCGTCAAGCAAGTGCAGGGCATCGTCACCTGCTACCAAATTCGATCGCGCGGAATCGTCGGTCGTCAAGTATTGATCGAAATGCGGCTCGTGCTGCATCCAGAATTTATAGGCGCAAGTCAATGGATTATGGAGCAGATCGAGGCCACAATCCGAGAGCATTATGGACCTGTGCAAGTGTGGATGGAAATTGACGACGATCGCGACGAGCTTCACCCATCCGATGAGCGGGCACGATCGCAAAACTCCAATCGAGAACTGGACTGGAACTAAAGAAGTTTGAGCACTGCATCAATAAACTGAGAATCGGAGAGCGTTCCCTGCTGTCGAAGCTGCTTTAAGGTGAGAAGCGTCGATCGCAACGAATCAGAGCTGGGTGGAGATGGGGACGGAGATGGAGACGGAGATGGAGAACTACCGAGAATCTGTCTGGCATCATCATCGACTTGCTTACGAATTGAGCGTGTTGCAATTCCAGTTACCAAGAGACCACGGTTTCTTTGGTAGGTTTTAACCGCATTGAGCGTCTGATTAAAATATTTGCCCGTGATCGGAAGCTGAATTTGTAAGACGATTTTGAGGTTGTTTTGCAAAATCTTAACGGTGTCTTCTACCTTAGACTGAAGGTCGGGTCCGTTTTGCCCCGTCGCAGCTAGCGCGTTGTCGAGTTGAAACTGAAAGATTGTCGATCGAGTGTACGCGTCAAGAGTTGGAAGATCACGCAACGGAGTGATATCACAGTTGATGTTGCCCAAAACATCTAAATCGCATGCTCCATTAAGATTTCCTAACCCCAATAGACCCCTGGAGCCTAGATAGTAACCTAGCCCATCTAAATTGGTTCTTAACTCTGCAAGCGTCAATGTCATAACCGTAAACTCCTCATTGATAAAATGGATCGATGCGTTCAAACCTGCCGTAACGCAATTCTGCCATTGCTGATGTGTCCAAATTCTAGTTTGAATTCAAACACAACCTTAAAGAGTTGATTGTGGATTGACAGAGATTTTCCGTTAACCTAATTACTACTGCGTTTAATACTGCGATCGTTCGCCCAATCTTCACCCATGACCTCTGAACCAACGACAGAACCAAAATCCACGCCAGACACCTCTGAGCCACCCTCACCCTTAAAAGCGCTGTGGGAAAACCTTCAGATTCTTATCGTTGCCTTGATTTTGGCACTTTTAGTTCGAGCTTATGTTGCAGAACCTCGGTTTATCCCATCAGATTCGATGGTGCCGACTTTGCAGGTAGGCGATCGCTTAGTCGTTGAGAAAATCTCCTATCGGCTTCATCCACCCGAGTTTGGAGACATTGTGGTGTTTGATCCGCCTCCTCAGTTACGGCAGCAGGGATATAAGAGAGATCAAGCATTCATCAAGCGGATCATTGGACAACCCGGACAAACGATCGAAATTAAAAACAGCAAGGTTTTTGTCGATCGTCAGCCCCTTCAAGAATCCTATATTGCAGAGCCACCAAGCTACATTATGAAGCCTGCACAGGTTCCTGAAGGGACGTTTTTTGTGATGGGCGATAACCGCAACAACAGCAACGACTCCCACGTTTGGGGATTTTTGCCCAAAGAGAATATCATTGGTCGCGCCTGGGTGCGGTTTTATCCTTTCGATCGTTTGGGCAAAGTCTAGAACCTGAGATAGTGCATCAAATTGGCAGTGAGTTGACTTGGCAATGACAATCGCTGCTGTAAATCTGCCAGATTTTTATAAACGCCGTTAGTCGATCGGTTTTGAACGATCGTTCTTGCTAAAACAGGCTTGATTCCGGGAATTTCTCCTAGGGCTGCGATCGAGGCTGTGTTGGGATTAACGCGCTGAATTAAACAGAGGCTTTCAGGATGGTAATAACAAAATTGCAGAATGGGTTCTAAGGGTTTGAGACGCTGAATGGAAAGACCTAAAGCGGCAGCAATATCCTCGACGCAATAGAACTGCACCCCTGACCCTGAGAGTTGAGTCAGCATTCGGGCTTGATGGATGGATAAACCGGGCAACCTTAGCCAATCATCGATGGTCGCTTGCTGAACATCAATATAGATTCCTAACGAAACGGCTAAACGAATCTCGTCTAAAGACTGAAAGCGATAGTAAGGATCGTCCCGGATGCGCGATTTGAGAGAACGTCTCTGCAATTTCAACTCTGACAACCAGTTCAAAAAAGCCATCCGACATCATCCTAATGAATCCGATCGAGCAATTGCCGCCGCTTTTGCTCAAACTCATATTCTGTGATTAATCCATCTTGCCGCAGTTGATCTAAATGGCGCATGGCATCAACGATCGTCACTACATTTTCGGCAATAACGGGCGCACGGGTGCCGATTGTCTCCACTTGTGGTGCCAATTGATCGTTAAAGTTCTCGTCAAACTCATCTGGGTCTTGAATCAAATACCAAACCGCTTCGATGGCTCCCGCAACTGCACCGATCGGGGTGATTGAAAGCAGAATGTATAAAAGCCCCCACCATTTTTGCCCTAAATAGAATTTGTGTAGCCCCGCTAAATGCAGCGACACCCCAAACAGCGGGATCGGGGCGACTCCTGCTAAAGCTAGCACTGCGGCAACTTTTCGACTTTTCGGCTTACTTAACATTCTAAAAGATGCTTTTAATAAAGCGATAAATAACGACAGGAGAGAATTTGTCTCTTTGAGGGTCAAATCAGACGAGTCGCTGCAAGCCGTAAGTCATGAGATTGCGCCATATTCTTCGGTTTCCCTGGCATCGAGAGAGTACATTGAGTACATTAGGAGTATAGACTTCTATAAAACATCTGCTAGAAGTTCTTAGTCAGGGTAGCTGCATCTTCACGTTTTTAATCTACACCGATCGCTGATATGTGAGTAGGTGAGAGAAATGGCTCATTACTCTTGTGTAGAGAAATCTGTTTCACTATAAATAACACAGACGTTTTCTGAAGCCCTTGAGCGCGATCGCGTCAGCAATCGCTGCTGTGCGACAAAATTTTCAGATGAATTTGTTTGATGGTTGAGGACTGACGATCGATGCCCTATTCTTTCTCGCCAGACTGGTTGAAGAAATTGTCAGACCCCTATGCAGTGTTAGGAGTTTCTGTCGCCGCCGACGATCGGCGGGTGCTTAAGCGATATCGATTTGTCGCCAAGATTTTGCACCCTGACAGATATACGTCAACTGACCCTGAGCTGGGAGAACTTGCCACCCAACTGTTTGCCCGATTAGTCAGCCCAGCCTATCAGCAAATCAAGCAAGAAAAAGGACGCACTGAAGCGGTCGCAATGCTGCGATTTCAGGTGCGACGAATGGTGCGCGAATCGACCTTGGTGCCTCAAAGTCAAGCGGCACGCGAGTTGAGGCAAAAGCCCGTGCAGGAAGCCGAGGTTTTTTATGAGCAAGCGATCGCCAAACTAGCTGAGATTCAATATCAATCGCTCGATCAGTTTGAGGAAGTTACCCAACAGATTAGTGAGCTAAATCTCGTCTATCTTCAACTTAAGATGGGCGATGTGTTTATTCGCGAAAAGCGGCAGGGAGTGGTGCCTGTTTCGTCTGAGCAAGCTGTGCCATCGGTTGATTTGTCGGCTTCTGGCGTTGAGCAGATTGACTATGCGCACCGTCACTATGAGCGATCGCAGGAATATGTGAAGCGAGAGGAATGGGTGCAGGCAATTTCAGAGCTAAAAGACGCGGTGAAAATGGAGCCACGCAAGGCGGAATATCATGCGCTACTGGGTTACGCCTACTTTCGTCAAAAAATGATGGGTATGGCAAAAGCGCATATCCGGCGGTCACTTGAGCTTAACCCCAACGATCCACTAGCCTCTAATCTGGCATCCAAGCTCAAACTTGATGGGTCGGCTCCCGCTCCGTCTTCAGCGTCCAATTCCTCTGACAAAAATACAAAGCGCAGAGGACTGTTTGACATTTTTCGTCGCTCTTAGCAGAGTCGGTAGGGGAAACACTACTTAACCCGATCAAGTCGCTGCCTTAAGATAATTGTTATTAGTTGACATCAAAGTTTTCACCTAACTGAGATACTCAGGCGATTGAAGCAATGGGATTTTTTGATTCTGAGATTGTTCAAGAAGAAGCTAAACGTTTGTTTGAAGACTACCAATCTCTAACCCAGTTAGGAAGTAGTTATGGCAAGTTCGATCGCGAAGGCAAGAAAATGTATATCGAACAAATGGAAGCGATGATGGATCGCTACCGCGTGTTTATGAAGCGGTTTGAGCTATCGGAAGACTTTTCAGCCCAGATGACGATCGAGCAGCTTAAAACCCAACTGGGTCAGTTTGGCATCACGCCCCAGCAGATGTTTGATCAAATGAATATGACGCTAGAGCGGATGAAAAAAGAGATTGAGCGATAGAAAACCTTGGGGTTTAGGGAGTTTGTGAACTTGGTTAGGGACGATCGAACTCTGACGCTGGCTTAAAATTCTCAACAGGTACACCTTGAAGTGCCTGCTGCATATAGTCACGCCAGATTGGAGCCACAAAGTGACCACCCGTTGCACCATAGCCGAGGGGTCTATGGTCATCGTTGCCAACCCAGACTGCTGTCGCGAGTTGAGGCACATAGCCCACAAACCAGATGTCTTGCTCAGAGGAAGTAGTACCAGTCTTTCCGGCGACGGGGCGACCGATTTGGGCTGCTGTTGCGGTGCCTCGTGTGACCACACCCTGAAGGGTATCGTTTAGAGAAGCCGATGCCCACGAATCGAGCACTAGGCGGGGTTTAGGCGTGTTGTCTAACAGCACATTTCCACTGCTGTCGGTCACTTGCACAATGAGCGTTGGGTCTGAATACCAGCCGTTGCTCGCGAAAGTTGCATAGGCTCCTGCCATTTCTAGAGGAGTCAGGTCAACGGCTCCTAGCGGCAGAGAGATCACGGGGTCGATCGGGCTTTTAATACCAATACTGCGACAAATTTCGACCACCTTATTCAATCCAATTTCTTGCCCCAACTTCACGGCGGGCACGTTGCGCGACATTTCTAACGCTTTACGAACGGTAATGGCTCCAGCAAACGTGCTGTCATAGTTGCGAGGAGAATACATCTCGTTGCCGTCAGGGTAGCTGACCGGTGAATCGTAAACCGTTGAGTCTGGCGCATATTTGCCGGATGCGAAGGCAGCATAGTAAACAAACGGCTTAAATGACGACCCTGGCTGTCTTTGCGCTTGCATCGCTCGGTTGAATTGGCTCTTTTTATAATTGATGCCGCCGACCATTGCTTTGATGAAGTGAGTGCGCGGATCAACGGAGACGATCGCCATCTGATCAGCGTAGACTCCCTCGTAATTGAGGGTCTGAATCCAGCGTCGAGCAGTGTCTTCACCAATGCGTTGAAGTTTGGAGTCGATCGTGGTTTGAATCCGCATTCCGCCTTTGAGAACGGCATCACGCCCAAATTTTTTGGTTAACTCTTGCACGACCGCATCGGTCACATAAGGCATCTCGCTAGACTGAAACGAGGTGCGCTTGCCAAGCTTGATCGGCTGTTTTCTAGCAACCGCTTCTTCTTGAGGCGTAATCCACTTCAACTCCACCATTCGATGCAGCACGTCATGCTGACGCAGGGTTGCAGCTTTGAGATCGACTAAAGGACTGAGCGCTTCGGGCGATTGAATCAGCCCTGCCATCATCGCTGATTCGGCTAAGGTGAGGTCTGAAGCGGGTTTGGCAAAATAAGTTTGAGCAGCCGTCTGCACGCCGTAGGTGTTGTGCCCCCAATAAACCTGATTCAGATAGAGTTCTAGAATCTGGTCTTTTTTGAAAATCTGCTCAATTCTCAGCGCTAAAACGGCTTCTGCAATTTTGCGGCTGAAGGCACGTTTGGGTGAGAGAAACAGGTTCTTTACCAACTGCATGGTCAGCGTCGAGCCACCCTCAACCGTGCGCCCGTGGTTGAAGTTTTGGCTAAATGCCCGCGCCACTGCTCCCGCATTTACGCCTTGGTGCGAGTAAAAATAGCTGTCTTCGATCGCGATCACTGCCCGTTTTAAATGCGGTGAAATCTTGTCAAGCGGCACCACTTCTCGATTGGCTTCACCGTGGATGCTGGCAAGCTGCTTGCCCTTGATGTCATAGATGTGCGTCGTTTCGCTGGGCGTATAGGTTCGCAGCACTCTGACATCGGGCAGATTGCGGAAGCTAATCGCTAAACCGACCAATCCGCCTGCCACCACCGCGCTGGTCAGCATGGTCAGCCCTAACAGGGTGCCTCCTGTGATTTTGCCGACTGTCTGCACAAACTGAGTCGTAGAATCAGGATCTTTTTGTTGATTTTGTCTAAGGGTGTTGGCTGCCACGACGCTCTCTCTGTATAAAAGGGTGAAAAGATTTATGAAGAATAAGGTTAGATAACGTCTTGACGTGAAACCTGCTTACAGTAAATTTTTCACTAAATCGACCTTAGTAGGATAGTAGACACTGGAAGAATTGAACCAAGTTTGTAAACAGAATTAGAGTAGACGCATGTTTCTTGACTCAAAGCTGCCACTAACTATAGTAGGCTGACTTAATCGGAGCTTGAATTTTAGCAAGTGAGCCTGTCTAGCGCAAAGAGACAGTACCGTAACGTTTTGTCGATCGCACCCTCTATGTCGTTCTATGTCGAACTCCTTTCCCTGGCTGCATCGGGGCATTCACGAAATCTTCCCTGATCAGCCTGAGTCTAAAAGCCCCGATGAAAATTTAGAGCAACGGCTGCTTCAGAGTAACCGCCCACTGCGAATTAAGCTAGGAATTGACCCCACGGGCACAGATATTCATCTCGGTCATAGCCTCTTATTCAGAAAGTTACGATCGTTTCAGGATGCAGGTCATATGGCAGTCCTAATCATCGGTGACTTTACGGCTCGAATTGGTGACCCAACTGGCAAGTCAGAGGTGCGGAAGCAGTTGACTGAAGAGCAAGTTGCTACTAATGCTGAGACCTATCTCAAGCAGGTGCGCCCTATTTTGGATTTTGACACACCCGGACGACTAGAGGTTCGCTATAACTCGGAGTGGTTATCAAAGCTTGACCTTCCTAAAACGCTAGAACTGCTGGCAACGATGACGGTTGGGCAAATGCTGGCTAAAGAAGGATTCGCAGAGCGCTACAAACAGGGAACTGCGATTTATTTACATGAGTTCCTTTATCCATTAATGCAGGGTTACGATTCGGTCGCAGTCCAATCTGATGTTGAGCTAGGTGGAACGGATCAGAAATTTAACCTGGCAGTCGGACGAGATTTGCAGAGGCATTTTGGACAAACGCCGCAGTTTGGGCTGTTGATGCCGATTTTAATCGGGACGGATGGCGTTCAAAAAATGTCCAAGTCGTTAGGCAACTATGTAGGCTTGTCGGAAGATGCGCTGAGCATGTACTCGAAACTAGAGAAAACCCCTGATGCGCTAATTTTGCAATATTTTGAGTTATTAACTGATCTACCCTTAGATCAGTTGCCAGAAGGAGCACGCGATCGCCAGAAACTCCTTGCCTTAGAAATTGTCAGCCAGTATCGTGGTCAAGAAGCCGCGCTAGACGCTCAAAAGGCAGCAGGTGAACTGGTTCGGGGCGGCACGGCTGATACTGATGTCGTTCCAGAATTCTCTCTGGCATCGATTCAGTTTCCCGCTAAGGTTTTCTATCTGGTTAGTGCCAGTGGTTTATGTAAAACTAGCTCCGATGCCCGTCGTCAAATTCAAGGCGGCGCAGTCAGGTTAGACGGTGACAAAGTGGCTGAAGTAGACCTGACGTTTGAATCGCCTGATGGGTTGATTGGCAAGGTTCTTCAACTGGGGAAAAATAAATTTGTGCGATTCGTGCTTTAAACTCTATGCCCGTTTCTGATTGCATTATTGTGCCACTCGATGTGTCTTCTCAAGAAGATGCGATCGCGCTGATCGAAAAACTTCCGCAGGTCACCTTTTGGAAGGTCGGGCTGGAATTGTTTGTCAGTAGCGGTGCCTCGATTTTGACAAGTCTCAAATCTCGGCAAAAGCGCATCTTCTTAGATCTGAAGTTTCACGACATTCCCAATACGATCGCCGGAGCCTGTGCTGCCGCTGCTCGCTATGGAGTCGATTTAGTCACGATTCATGCAACGTGCGGCAAAGAGGGACTGCAACACGCGCAAACAGCGATGCAAGCTAGTGCAGAACAAGCAGGCTTACCGACTCCGAAACTGATTGCCATCACGCTGCTCACGAGTCTTTCTTCTCGCAGTTTGGCATTTGAGTTAAAAATTCCTTTAGAGTTGCCAGAATATGCGCTGCACATGGCACTATTGGCGCAAGACAGTGGCTTGTCGGGGGCAGTGTGTTCGCCTCAAGAGGTGGCGCAACTGCGGCAAAGCTGCGGCACTGACTTTACGCTGGTATGTCCGGGTGTTAGACCTACCTGGGCGGAAGCCGGGGATCAGAAACGCGTCATGACTCCCGCAGCAGCCTTGAAAGCAGGAGCCAACTATTTAGTGATTGGTCGCCCAATTACGGCAGCAGATGACCCGGCACGGGCGTTCGATCGGATCTGTGAAGAATTGGGCTAACCGTGAAAAAACTTCTCATAGGTGGGCTGAGTATCGTTTGGTGGTTGAGTGGCTCGATCGAGTCCTCCCACGCAGTTTTGTCGAAGTCTCCTAGCGCCCGTCAAGTCTGTCCAGCAGAGGTTGAACCATTAATCGCGCTGATGCTGCGAGACCTACCGGGATATGCCAATCGAGTTATGGTGCGATCGCGCGATCGCTACACGGCGATTTCCTCCAACTCCGTCATCACCGCAGGCAGACCCGAATTTGTGCCCTTACCTCTTACCTCCGGCATCGCCTCAACGATTCCATCTCCCCAAAACGGCTCAGATTTACGTCAGGTCTTTATTACAACCCTAGAGCGGCAAAATACGGCAGGGTCTACGATCGAGCTTCAACAATTTCACTGGCTCTTTTTAACCAAAACCAAAAGCGGTTGGCGATTAGCACTGATGTTTACACGCACTGGAGTCACGTCAGTTGGACAGCCGATCACACCTCCGAGAGAGAGCAGCCAAGGGGTCATCGGGCAAGCCGTTCGGACTTGGTTAAGAGATTGTAACGCTGGAGCAGTGAGATCTTGATGAGCGTTGCGATCAAACGGCTCAAATCAGTGGCAGCAGACAACCTTAAACTCAGCACCAGGATCTCTCGTCTGTCCCCCGAATTTAAGTTGTAAGACTGCGCTTCCCTACCAACCTTGCTCTACTTCAGAGCTTCGATGATGACAGCACCCCCCTCAATTGCCTCAATCTGAAGCTTAAACCCATACAGCAAACCCATTCCCACTAGCGGATCTGCATCGGAAGCTGCTACATCAATAACTTGACTCTGACCGTTCCAGATCACAGTCGCCTTGTATATTTCAAAAACGACTTCGCTCCCGTCGCCTAATGTACCAACGTCGCGGTAGTGCCAAGGCAAGCCAAGATTTGTGATTGTAGAGAGTGGTAAAGACAAAAAACTGGTGAATCCCGTATCAATAACCGCCTCAACGGTTGTTTTGGGAGAACCGACGCGTCCCACTGCAACTTTGATGATTGCTTCACAGTTATTATTGACGACATCGAACATCATACGGGCTTCCTTAGACTGCGGCTGCCGAACCGGAAGGCTGCTCGATGTCCAATCCTAATCACCCAGGGTTGAGCATCGGGTTCACGCTCATAAAGCCGATCGACTGCTGCCATCGGCGCATCAGCCACTTCAAAGGCTCCGGTTTCAATGTCAATTGCTACGATCTTACCGTGATTGTCTGCCTCAACTTGAGAGCGCACCTGAGATTCATAGATCTCATTGCCACGTCGAGCAAATTCCTCTTTGCCATAGCGGGGTTGTCGAACTGCCATAGGTTTAATCATTCCAATGCCATCCATACATTTTAGTCCGCTCGACTATAATAATTTGGATGATAGGGGCTTTCACTCGTAAGCAAACAGGCTACAGATGTCAATAGCTCGTTCTGGTATTGATGAATCAAAACAACTAATCACTGTTTGGGCTGATTCAATCATCAAATCTGCAAAGCAATTAATGTTTGATGGCAAGGCTTACTTGATAGCTGTATCGGGGTTGCCTTGGTATCGCCGATGTGGAGATGTTTGGGTTGATGAATCGTGGTGGATTGAAACTGCTCGATCTAGATATGAGCGATATAGGAGTTTGCCCGATCGGTGGATTATTGATGAACTGGAGATTTTAACTCGTCACTTTCCATTAGAGTACTGCGCTGAGGCACGTCTGCGGATTGAGCAATGGTATGAAGAATTTGCTCATGATCCAGAAAGCTGGTGGAATGTAGCAATGAATGTCTATCCAGAGCATCTCCTTTTTCAAGATCTATATGAAAGCCCGGAGAACTTTTCAGAGTGGGCTATTCTCGCGAATTTGGGGTACGAAGATGCAATCTCTGCTCTCCGGGACGAGCTACTTGGAGAGTTTGAGGAGCAGGAGTATTTTTGGGTGAGCGATATCCTTTCGCGTATAGCGAGTGTCGGCGGAACATCCTTGGTTAAGGCTGTCATTTCAGAAAATAAGCTTCAACAAATCAAGCAGTCGTTCAAAACTTTGGCAGACAGAGATTTGTCTAGTGGTCTATTATCTTCAGAACAAACAGTCGCTGAAGAGTTAGGACAATCCGACTGCCTTCGTGTCGCAGTGCAGATGAAATGGCAAGATGTGATTGATTCTCTATCAGAAAATCAGAGCTACTTAAGAGATCTGGGTATTTACGACATTTTGTGGTGGAGTTTAACGAACAAGAAGCAATTAGTGGAGAATTTTATAGTACAGGCTAGTCCACATATTTCTCGTCCCGATAGTCTCTCTGATGTTAGGTCAGAGGCTATGGCACTTGCAGTTGCATGGAAACGTGCGATGTCGATCGAATGACTGAATCACCCAAACTCGGCTAAGATGAGCATCCCGATCGCACTCGTCACAAACTCATGCCGTTAAACGAGAAGCAGATTAAGATTCTGCAAGTCATTAATGCCGGAAACATCTCAGGAGACAGCATCGCCCAGGCACTCGGAACGTCGATGCAAATGCTGCGATACTATTTAGAGGATGTCTGAGAAGAGTATCAGGCAAGTCGTCGCAGCATTAGTCGAATGTTGGCAATGTAGATAAACGCTTCTGCAGTTTCTGGCAAAATCTCATAGTCCTTACTCAAGCGACGACACCAATTGAACCAGCCAAA
>JBBRPT010000080.1:0-26606 GCA_038227635.1 Leptolyngbyales cyanobacterium
GACATCCACTTTGGTGTGATCCGCTTGCCAAACCTGGTTGCTTTACTCCACCGCAATTTCCAGCCCTTCACGGGTTTTCACGAGCAGGCGCGACCCGTTCCAGCCAATCGACCGCTGCGGCTGCTGAGCTTGCTCGATCAATGGCTTCAAGATGCGGTACACGCTCATGTGGCTCGGATAGGGGGTTGAGCCTAGTTCTTGCGCTCGCACTTTCACCCGCACAGCAACTTGTAAGCGCGTGAGCGATCTGCTCCCACGGTTGCCCTCAACATAAGTTTCAACAATAAATTTCTGCCACTCCTCACTGATTTTGGCTTTGCCTCGATCTCGGCGCGGTTGGGCGAGCAGGGTTTCAATCCCGCCAGTTCGATACCGCTGAACCAGTCGCCGCACACTGCGGAGGGTGATGCCTAATTCGGTCGCAACGACTTGTTGCTGCTGCCCATAGTCGGGATGCTGCTGTGCTGTGCACAACCTTTGGATCAGGCTCAAACGCTTCTGTTCAACGTCGCTCAACGGTGCTAAAATTTCCCATCCCGCTGACTCACACCCGCTTTCAGCCACCTTAGACGAGGACGACGACAAGGATGATTCGACCGATTGTTCAGACGGTTCAGTCATCGGCACCGCTCCAAAGGCAACGCAGTTCAAAGTAAAATGACGAGCTGCGACGACCCCGAAGCGGGAACTGCTTCGCATCGCTTCTCACTCTACGCCTAATCCGGACATTAAGCGTGTTAAGTCTAGTGAGAGTTTTCGGACATTGATTGCGTTAACAGTTCATTGACCACACAGATACGTGGAAAGTCAAGCCATGTAAACGTTTTAGCTCGGAAAAGCAGCGGACATCGAGCGTGTTAACGAGGACACCAAGCGTGTTAATCGACACTTGAAGTAAACAATAAAGTCGAGAATTTGGTGCTGCAAATCCTGAGTTGAGGTGAAGTTGCCTCGTTTGAGCAGACGACGCACCAGGATACTAAACCAGCACTCGATCTGATTGAGCCAAGACGAATGCTTGGGAACATAAACAAAGCGAATGCGGTGAGTGGGGTCGCTCAGAAAAGCAGCTCGGGTGGGCATGGACTGAAGAATGCCCATCTTGCCTTTTTCGCCCAACTCCAAATTCAGGGTGCAACAGCGATGGACCAAGCGCACTAGAGATTCAGATTGATGGGTGTTGAGTTGGTCAACGATGAAGATCCACCCGGCTTGAGCATCGGTTTCAATCGTTTTGGCAATGTGTGCCGCAAAATCGGCTTCGTTACGAGTGGCAGCAATAGAGGGGGATACTACTGTTCCCGTTGCCACTTGCCAGTTGGCGATCAAACTTTGAGTGCCGTGTCGAATGTACTCAAATTCTTGCCGTTCAACCTGTTGCATCTGAGCCGTCTCAGTGGGATAGGCACGTTCAAGGGCTTGAATGCCCGTCATCTCATCACTACTGACCACATGTACCCCTTGTGCCAGCAACTCAGCGGCTTGCTCGTATAACTGACAAACCGTTCGGACTTGAGCGCGAAAGGCTACAGGGTCAGTCGGGTTGGCATTGAGCCAGTAACGGACTCGGTGCGGTTGCAAGGCTACCTCCCTTTAAAAAACGCCCGACTGTGCGGGGGGAAATCGACTCAACGATACCGCGTTTCACCGCTTCCTCTGCTAGTTCTCCCGGACTCCAATGACTGCTCGGACGACCACTCGATGCGGGCAACTCGCAAGCGACTGCCACGATCTGCACAATCTGCTTGACGGAAAATTTCGCTCCTGTTCCCGGTCGGGAGTCATCGCTCAAGAGCACCTCAATGCGTTGTCTCAATCCCCCATCATACAGGTCTTGCTCCGTTGCCAGCAGCGATGCCGACGATTGCTGCCAGCGGTCGCGCCAGAATTGAACTTGATTCCGACTCAGCTCTAATTGCGCCGATAGCTCTGTATTGCGCCTGCCTTGGGCGGCTCCCAACACTAACTGCGATCGCCGCACTAACCGATAGGGATTCGTCGTTTGTCGGGTGATCTGTTCCAGAATCTGTTGTTGCCGAACCGACAGGCAAATCACCGTCGCTTGGGGAATAGGCATGAGGAAAATAGCCGTTGGGATAGCTCAGTTTAGCTGATTATCTCCTCAGTTGATTACTGCTTGGCTACTTTTGCCACCCTGCACTAGCCCCAGTCATGCCTATGACTAACAAGGCAGGACAGCGAGGCACAGCACTCAGAGCCTAGGCTTGACCAGATCGCCACCACGGTAGAGACTTCAGGGAAATGAAACAGGGGGTGAAGGAAAGGGGGTAAGGAACAAGCCGCGCAATTAATCCGTTAAGCAGACACTCTTAAAAAAGACGCACTTAGTCTGTTATGGCGGTTTTCAATAGAGTGAGGTACGGCATCGCATCTGTAATGCTTGTGCAGTAAGGATCTGATGTACTTCATTCATGCGGGAACCGCTATAAAACCACTTTGACTCGTCTCACGCTTGTCTCAGCGTTGGAATTTCTGCTGCAAGAGCCTTTCAGCAACTTCGCCCCCATGCAGTTAATTTGTTAACGACCCAGCTAATGCGTTAAGCGACACCAACGATCGCTAACTAACTTCCTAACCTGCCGCTCAAATTCTTCGACTCATCGCTTTGGCTTCCGCATACGCTAAAATTTCGGTTTCCAGTCCTTGAGCATAAGCACGAGTCAGAGAGACCTCTTTGCTGGGCTGAAGTTGGTAAATCCAAACATCACATTGGCTAAGGGGTGTCTAAAACAGTGACATCAACGAGCGGAGTGACGTTAAATCCTTGATTTAGAAGACGAGCTTGAATAGCTTGAGTTAGACGATCACGAACCTGTTGGGAGGGAACAGAGCTTCCAGCTTGGCGTTGAACATAAACCTGAGCTAGCAGTATACTTTGATCTGCGATATCTGCACGGGTAAAACGAACATTCGCTTCGACCAATCTCGCGAGTCCAACTTGTTCGACTGCTTTTTGAACTTCCGCATTCGCACGTTGAGCGCGACTAGAACGCTCTAACCGAGGAGAGTTAGAAAATTGCCATGTCAGCAGTGCAGCTAATGCGAGAACGGACACGCCTAAAGCAGTCGGAAATACCTGCTTTTTCCCTCGTGAATAGCGGCTTCCTTGCGTGGTTAGTCCATAGAGTCGAAAAATCGATGAAGCAGATAGATGAATCCCGAAGAGTTGCAGAAAAAGTAGAAACAGCCCAGAGACTGCCATATCCCATCGCCCGATCGCGCTCGCCATGCCAATAATGCCAGCAGGTGGAGCAAGCGAGGCAGCAACCAACATCCCAGCCGCCGCGCCAGAGACCAAACTGCTGCGCTCTGACTGAACTAGATTCAATGCACCAGCCGCGCCAGCCGCCAACGGCAACAAAACTGCGACGGCTGAAACTTGACTACTGTCTAGCATTAAGCTTGTCGCACTTTGCTGCTGAAGCAACAAACTCAGTAGGAATGTGATCGAGATCGTCACGAGCAAAGCTGAAAAATAGCGCAGAACGCTCCGCCCTAACAGGTGTAAATCTCCGCGTGCCGTTGCGATTGCCGTATTCATCGCAGGTCCCGCAAAGGGAGCAATCAGCATTGCAGCTACCAGTAGATAGCTCGTGTTTGTGTACAGTCCAATCCAGACGATAACTCCGGCAACTGCGGCATAAGCGAGAAAGCTACGCCATGATCCGACACTTTGTAACCCCGATAAAAAAATCTCGATCGGGCTACGAGACGTAACGTTTTTAACTTGTTGGGGAGCCTCAGAAGCCGGGGGACGTAAAGCTATTACCCCCATTGGTAATAGTGTAATGTGAACATCTGGAAGGTCTTCTAGCTTGGCAAGTAGGGTTTCGACTTGTCGATTGGAGACGTGAACGATCGTGAGATCGATCGCTTGTTCCGCGCTCCGTGCTTCCGTCATTGAAACGTTGACCGCATCACACGACTTTGCGATTTGCAGTACTGATTCACCTTGCCCTTGGGGTACTTGAATAATCAATTGGCGCATCTTCGGAATTGCCTCGCGTCTTTTGACTGCTGATTTTATTTAGATTTGCGCGAGATAGCGACACTCTAAAGTCAGATGCTATTTGAGTGAATTAGGCTTTATCGTCAGACATATAAGAGATTGCTCCAAGTCTTCCTAGGACAATAACCATCTAGACAGAAGGTTTCTTCGATCTTTTGAGGGATATTTTTCTGTGAGCCGCAAATGCTAGCATCTGAGAATTGTGGCAGCAAAATTAAAGTGACGTATGCCTTCTAATCCAACCCCTGAGCAGCAATCCTTTCGAGAGCGCAGCGAGATTCTTCAACAGTTTGATGACTGGCTAGAAACACCCATGATTGTTCTAGGATTCGCATGGTTTGCTCTGCTGATCGTAGAGTTGATTTGGGGGCTAAATCCCTTTTTAGAGAGCATTGGCATTACCATTTGGATTGTTTTTATTCTCGACTTTACCTTAAAGCTAGTTTTAGCTCCTCGCAAAATTAGCTATCTGCAACACAACTGGCTCACGGCTTTCTCACTGTTTTTACCTGCGCTGCGCGCCTTTCGGATTTTTAGAGTCATCCGTTTACTCAGGAGTGTTCGAGCAGTTCGCGGTCTACAACTGCTACAGGTTCTCACGCGCACAAATCGAGGGATGCGATCGCTCAGTGCCAGTTTTGGTCGGCGTGGGTTTGGCTATGTCGTAGCACTCAGCGCGATCATGACCTTGGTTGGGGCGACGGGAATTTATACCTTTGAGCGGGATGTGTCAGACGGGGCGATCGAGAGTTATGGAGCGGCGCTTTGGTGGTCAGCAATGCTGATGACGACAATGGGATCAGACTACTTCCCAAAAACGCCAGAAGGGCGAATTCTTTGCCTTTTGTTATCACTGTATGCATTTGCAGTGTTTGGGTATGTGACAGCAACGCTTTCAACATTCTTTATCGGTCGAGATGCTGACGATGATCAAGGAGAAATTGCCGGAGAGCGATCAATGCGAGCGCTTCAAACAGAAGTTTCAGCCCTGCGGTCAGAAATTCAGGCACTGATTCGTCAAGGTCACGATCGAGAAACCCAGTAACCTAAGAACTATTTTATGAACCCAACTAAATTAAGTAAACTCTGGGATTCGCTGCACTCTAGCTTTTGGTTTATTCCAACGCTGATGGTAATTAGTGCGATCGCGCTTTCGTTTGCGGCGATCAGTTTTGATCAATCGTCAGACTCCAATATCATCAGGAAGCTGGCATGGACATACTCATTGGGTCCGAGCGGTTCACGGGCGATTTTATCTACAATTGCCGGATCGATGATCACGGTTGCAACCACTGCCTTCTCGATTACGATCGTCGCGCTTCAGCTTGCCTCTTCCCAGTTTGGTCCGCGACTGTTGCGGAACTTCATGCAAGATACAGGCAACCAGGTAGTATTAGGAACATTCATCTCTACATTTGTTTATAGTCTGCTAGTGCTGCGAACGGTTAACGGAATTACGGAAAACCAGTTTGTGCCTCATCTTGCAGTTACAGGGGGGATTGTCCTCGCGATCGCGAGCGTAGGTGTGCTGATTTACTTCATCCATCATGCTGCCTCATCAATTCAGGTTGATCAGGTCATTACCAGAGTGGGTCATGATCTCACTGATGGCATCGATCGGCTTTTTCCAAAAAAGATTGGACAAGATATCCTCAAACATCAGCACAGAGCGGATGATATTCCAGTCGATTTCGATCGCGACTTTCAGCCCATTCACTCTCAGAAGAGCGGATATGTTCAAGCGGTCAATGAGCAGCAGTTAATGCAGATCGCAACAGAGAACAATCTTCTACTCTACATTCAACATCGCCCAGGGAAGTTTGTCGTAAAAAATAGTTCGCTTGTGCAGTGTTATCCTGGAGCGCAGGTTGACAAGCAACTCGCTAAAAAAATTAGCGACACATTTGTTTTAGGATTACAACGCACAGAGCAACAGGATATAGAATTTTCGATTGATCAGCTTGTTGAAATTGCTGCACGCGCCCTTTCGCCTGGCATTAACGACCCATTTACAGCGATTCGATGTATTGATCAACTGACTGCATCGCTTTGCTATCTGTTGCAGAAAGAAGTTCCCTCTGCCTATCGCTACGATGATCACAATCAACTTCGGGTGATTGCTGAACCTGTTACATTTGCACATGTGACCGATGCTGCCTTTAATCAGATTCGGCAGTATGGGAAATCTAGCGCAGCCGTCACGATTCGACTGCTTGAGTCGATCGCCACGATCACTTCTTATACTCAAACCGTCGAGCAGCGGAAAGCACTACGCCGTCACGCCGATATGATTCAACGGGGTAGCCAAGAAGGTCTTTCTGAAGCCCTCGATCGACAAGACGTTGACGATCGATATGATCAAGTTCTGACTGCGATCGCACAAACTAATGCAGCAAAAAACTAACGATGCGCCGTGGTATTTCTTCAGCTTTTTGTCTGGGGAAACAGTCCTATTATTTTTGGTAAAGCTAGAGTAGTGATTTTCAAAAGCCTGGTAGGTAGAGCAGCCTTTAGTTGGGCAAAGCTGAACATCGTTCTAGACCAGCACTCAAAAATGAAAATCGAGTGAATTTTTTGCCGCTCAAAGGGAAGAAGCTACGATGAGGTAAAAGCCCTTATAGTAAGCAGCGAGAGCGTAATAGCTCTGCAAATAACGTAACAATTTGATGGGCAACTATGACTGCTACCACACAAATTTGGCTTTGGATTGCTTTTGTTGGCATGGCACTGGGTTCGATCGCATTTGGTTTGAAAGCGGCAGGACAGCGACATCGAGAAGGCATGGAATTCTCAATGGTCAGCTTCTTCATCACGCTGTGGGCTGCTGCGATGTATCTGAGCATGATCCTGAGCGAAACGGTGCTGTTTGACTTCAAAGGGCAACACATTCTATTCTGGGGTCGCTATTTGGATTGGGTGATCACAACTCCATTGCTACTGCTAGATCTAGGAATCATCTCAGGAGTTCGACCGAAGCTGATTCTGGGAGTCATCGGTGCTGATGTCTTCATGATCGTGACTGGGTTTATTGCAACGCTAGAAGGTGCGCCTACAAATTACCTTTGGTATGCGATTAGCTGCGGCACGTTTCTTGCCATTCTGGGAGCACTTTTTACCGAGTTTTCTGATACGGCGCGGCTGAGAGATGGTAAAGTCAAGCAACTCTTTCTAAGACTCCGAAATATTCTGACCGTGCTGTGGTTTGGTTATCCGATCGTGTGGCTCTTAGGTACAGAAGGACTTCAGACTATCAACGTTGGGTTTGAGACGGCTTGCTATGCAATCCTCGATCTGTGTGCAAAAGTTGGATTCGGTCTTGTTCTAGTCTCAGCAGGTCGAGATGTTTTATCCGAAGCAAGCAGCGGCGAGCGTCGGCAGCAAGTAGCTGAGGCTTATCTAAACGAACCTACTTCTCGTCGTTGAACTCAGAGAGCAAAGTGCGGGTGTCGTTTTATCAAGAGAGAGGTAACCGGACTATGAAGTAACTGCCCTGTCCCAGTTGACTTTGTACTTCAATACTGCCTTGATGCGATTGAACAATTGTCTGCGCGATCGCAAGTCCTAATCCTGATCCTCCAGTTTGACGAGAACGATCTTGTTGCACTCGGTAAAAGCGACCGAAGATACGGTATAGATCTTCAGGTGCAATTCCAATCCCTGTGTCTTTTACCTCAACGATCGCATAATTTTCACTTTGGTTCAGAGACACGATTACTCTACCACCCGCAGAGGTTGCTCGAATCGCATTGTCAATTAGGTTGTAGACCAGACGATAAAGCTGATCTTCATTTCCCACAATCCTTACAGGTTCTAATGTCTGAGTTTGAGCATCTAGCGATACTTCGGCAGGAACTGCTAAGACTGCAAGTTCCTCAACCAAATCGTTGATCAAATCATTCAGACAACAAGACGTGAGTTGCCTCGCAGTTTCTTGATGTTCTAAACGGGCAAGAAGCAGCAGATCTTTAACTAACTGAGAGAGTCGAGTGGTCTGACGCTTGAGCGTGTTTAGAGGTGAGCTTTCTTGCACAAAAGCGGACTGGCTCAAGGATGCTTGCAGCAGTGCAGCCTCAATCGTCGCCTGCATTACCGCGATCGGGGTTCGCAATTCATGAGCGACATCCGTCGTAACCTGACTCATCTGCTGGTAAGAGCGGTAGATTGGCTGCATGGACAACCCAGACAGCCACCAGCTTGATCCTCCAATCAACACCAATGCCACTGGAAATCCCAGCAGCATCGTTAACCGCAAGGTAGCAAGATGCTGATCCAGGTCGGTCAGCGATCGCCCCACCTGCAAATAGCCCCACGGTTGATTTTGAGTTTGTAGCAGCAGCGAAACTTGCCGAAATTGTTCTCCTGAAGAAGTCCTTCGGGTCAGCCAGCGAGTTTTACCATCGGTTAGCGGCAACTCGCTTAAAGGTAAACCCGCGATCGCAACAGGCGTATCTAACAACTTCGACAAGCGGAGGTAGTAGTGAATCGGTGCAGCGGCTGCGGAGATCCGGTGCTTAACCGATGGCGATCGAGGACTGCATTGGGTCTGAGATTGACAAAGTTCGAGAGAAAGTTGGTGTGCCAGTTGCCGCAGAGGTTCTGATTGCTGTGAGACGGGTACAAGACTGTCATAAATCGCATCAGCAACTGATTCTAACCCTTGATCGATCGTCTCCTGGTATGTCTGTGCAACAACTTGATAGACTCCAAACCCAGACAAGCTCAAAATGCAGCCCATGACTCCTGCATACCAGGCAGCAAGTTTTAAGCGCGTTCGCTGAAATAGACGATTTTGCTTCATAAACGATTAGATCTTCTGCACGAATAATTTGCCCTCACCCTAGCCCTCTCCCCAAGGAGAGGGAACAAGAGGTTCTAGCTCCCTTCTCCCTGGGGAAAAGGGTTGGGGATGAGGGCTTGCTCCACTTCACGAGGAGGGTTGTCCAGATTCACGCAGGAGGTCTATTGACTAGCGTTGAAGCGATAGCCAACGCCATAAATATTTTCAATTAAAGCATTGATATTATCATCTCCTAGCTTACGTCGTAGCAGTCGCACTTGTACTGCCACCACATTGCTAATCGGCTCTTCTCCAAGTTCCCAAAGCTGATTCAAAATTTGATCGCGAGTGAGAATTTGGTTGGGGTGCTGCATCAAATATTCCAGCAATTGAAATTCTTTAGCCGTCAAAGCAGCACTCTGTTTCTCTCCGTTCGGTCGATCGCGCGTGACTGCATGAGCCGCGTAGTTTAGCGAGAGCGAACCAATGCACAGCTGTCGCGGCTGGAAATGGGGTGCTCGACGGTGCAGCGCCCGCAGTCGCGCTAACAGTTCGGGCATTTCAAAGGGCTTTATCAGGTAATCATCAGCTCCGCTATCGAGTCCAATAATTTTCTCTTCCATCCTGTCTTTTGCAGTGAGCATCAAAACTGGTAAAGCGCTTTTTCTTTCTCTCAATCGTTTGCAAAGTTCAATCCCAGAAAGACCTGGTAACATCCAATCGATGACAGCAAGCGAATACTGCGACCAGTGATCTTCGAGATGGCTCCACGCCTGACTTCCATCTAAGAACCAATCTACGATATAAGCCTGATGGTTTAGGACTTGTTTAATCGCGACTCCTAAATCTGGTTCGTCTTCGATCAATATCAATCGCATAGTTGCCAAAACAGTTGAGTTTGTTCGAGGTGATGACTGGGCTATTACTCTAATTTACTTTAATTCTAAGATTATCCGCTTAACTTACTCAGTATGAAAGCAGCTAGGAAGCCACAAACCCTAATGAGTCCAACAAAGTCATGCGCTCGCTCAAACGCCTCAGGGATTATGGTGTCAGAGATCGTCGCCTTTTTAATGTCATAAATTAAGACTCAACTAAAGACAGAGCAAAATTTCACTACAGTCTCACTTTTAAGACATTGCTGGAGTGACAGACTGCATGAGAGAAACGATCGCATCAGAAGATGCAGATTTATGCAGTAGTCCCACAATGCGATCGCCAGGTTGCCATACTTCTTTCGCAAGCATAATTCGTAGGTTCTGGTCTCGCTCGACTAACAGCGGCAGAAACTCACCTGATCCGATTAACGTTTGCAATTCAGTTTGTTGTGCGGTGTAAGTCTGCGATCGCAAAACAATTTCGATAACTTGTGCCTGATCCTGATTGAGGTACTGATTCCATAGCTCCAGATCAATCTGGGGTGCAAAAGCAATCTGGATATTGGGTGCAATCACACTAAAATCTGTTCCACTGTCGAGTGGCGATTGAGACAAAATTGCAATCAAATCAGGGCGAAACAGTTCTGAAGCACGCTGCGCTAAAATTCCATTCAGTTCTGGATTGTTTGACAACCCTAAAAAGGTGCTAGACGAGGAAATCCCTTCTGCTTCCAACTCCTCTAAATTTAAGTAGCTGCTAATCACAGGAATTTCGTTGAGTTGGGACGAGTCTGCTTCGCTAGCATTCAAGTCAATCACCGCGATCGCTTCTCCTCTCTCTTGTAGTAACCGAGTCAGCAGTTTTGCTAAGGGATGGTCGCCCACAATCACGGTTCTCACCTGATTTGCACGCAGCCCAAGCCAACTTGCGACCCAGCTCGCTGTCAGTCCCTGAACAAACACGGTCATCAAAATCGTGAGAAACACTAGCGCTTTGAGGGCATCGCCACCACTCATCCCCTGTTTGCTCAGAGAAATTGCAAACAACGATGCCATTGAAGCCGCGACAATGCCACGAGGAGCCACCCAGGACAAAAAGAATTGCTGTTGCCAGCTAAAGCCCCGATTCCAGGTGGAGAGTAGAATATTGATCGGACGGACAACCAGCATCAGTGCCAGGACCGCTAAAACACTGTTCCAGCCCAACGCAACGATACTCGCGATCGACAGATCAGCCGCCAAGAGAATAAATAAAACAGAGTTTGCAAGAATTCCCAACTGTTCATTAAACTGGCGCAGCAACCGTTCTTCTGGGATACAGGCTGATCGTAAAACCATTCCCATCACCACTGCGACCATGAGTCCCGATTCACTTCGGAGTGCTTGCGCCAAACTGAATGACCCCCACACGGTTGCTAACACGACTAAATTTTTCAATTCTTGGGGCAAAAATTGAGATTGCTTGAGCAGTAGGCTCAGCAAACCACCTGCGCCTAACCCGATCGCCAGACCCACTCCTAATCTTAGAACCAGTCCTTTTAGCACCAGCAGCGGAACGGTTGTACCGATTAGAACCAGCGGCACTTCACGACTACTCAAAATAATGTTGAGAGTGATCACAGCCACGATCGCGCCAATCGGATCGATCAAAATACCCTCGCCCTCTAGAAGGGTTGCCACTCGTCGCTCAACTCCAACAAGTTTCAGCAAGGGAGTCACAACGGTTGGACCGGTGACTACCACTAATGAGGCATAGAGAAATGCGATCGTCCAGGGGAACTGACTTAACGTGTGAGCCGCGATCGCGCCCCCTAGCAGCGTAATCACTACCCCAATGGTAACCAGGTTGCGAAGGCTCACCGAAACACTGTTCAGCTCGCGAATCTGCAAACTCAGCCCTCCTTCAAATAGAATGAGCGCGATCGAAAGAGACACGATGACTTCTAAACCGCTACCCAGAAGTGATGGTTCAAGCAACCCTAAGCCACTGGAGCCTAAAAGGACACCAAACAGCAGCAGAAAAATGATGCCGGGGATTTGAAGAAATTTGCCTAAAACCTGAGCCGCGATGCCAGCTAATACAGTGGTGCTAATCAGAGACGTAATGAGTAGAGAATCTTCCATCAAAATTTAGTCGTTCACAATGAAGAGTGGGCTAGATTGAGCATTCTAACCTTGCCATTGCGTGAGATCATCCCAATTTGGGCAATCCAGATCGCACGACAACCGTGAGTTGTTGGGGCGCACAACTCAAAAGTTCGACAACCTAGAGTACGTTTACCCCGAAATCAGCCACGATCGTCTTGCCGCCGCGATCGAACTATCGTCGCATCTTATATTTTCCAGTCTGCGGAAATCTCGCTCTTTCAAGCTGACAGGTGCAGGTGTTGGAAGTAAGATTGTAAAAAGTGTTTTAGGCTGTGATTCAGCGCCTTTGTGTCTATTTGTTCTCAAGGTCTTTGATTAGCATCTTCATCTCATCAATCTCTCTGACTTGCGCTGTAATGATTTCTTGAGCAAGTTTCTTGACTCGTGGGTCTGAGAGATTCGCCCGCTCACTCGTCAAGATTGCAATTGAGTGATGTGGAATCATTGCCTTCATCCAGGCAACGTCCCCGATCGTTGCTTGGCTGCGGACGAGCCAAAGCGAGAGAGCGAACATAATGATGCTGCCAACGAAGATACTAATATTTGTTTTTCGGTTGCTGTACATATTCAGCATAAATCCGAGCATGATACCAGCCATTGATGCGCCCATTAACAGAGCCATGTATGCTCTTGTCTCGCTGAAATAGATATGATCTAGGCGATAAGTATTCAGATACATCAGCACGAACATCACGATCGTAGATGTTGCGACCATCGCAGCAAATCTTCCATATTTGCTTGTAGACATTTTTTCGCTTCTCATGCTTCCACTGAAAATTCCATAAAGAAATGCTATCAGCAACAGGATGAAATCAACATGAAATCGCAATGTGTCTTAAGTGTGATTTTTGCTGGATTGATCTGCAATAATAATATGATGTCAGAAAAATCCTGAGAACCTGTACGATCGCACAGGTCAGAAAATAGTTTGCTCTGGTCAGACTTGGCATCAATGAATGATCCATTCCGCTTATTTGAGCAGGGTGAGAATGCTCATTATCTGCGACCGCAGGCTGATTCTCCACTGAACTGCGACCTGCTGCAACAGCCATCAAACCGATCATGCTATAGCGGCGCATTTTCTGACTCATCGATCGTTCACTCCTAGAAGAACACAGACCCTTGATCGACAGTCTGTGAGACATACTCTCCTCTAAGTTAAGCGGTAGAGATGAGAACAGCATGAAACGAAGCCGGAACTTCGGAAGGCGATCTGAATCAACCTAATGCTACTGCTTAAAGCTAAACCGAGCATTCACCTTTTCACCCTTGATGTCAGACAAAACCGCAACCTGGTACTCTCCTACGGCTGCACTAGGAACGATCGCTGTGTAATGCTTTCCCTCCTTGTCGTACTTGAGATCCACAGTCTTTTGGCTACCATCTGGTGTTTTGACTTGAGCCATTACGCTTGCGTCTGTGACTGGCTCATGCGTGTCTCCTTTTTGCAGGAACACATCCATGTGAGTGTTCCCTGCTTCTTTTTCAGGAACTAGCTCTACATGGTACGCACCGACTTCAACCACCTGCCCTTTTCCGCCTCCGGCACTATGCTCTTTTTCATGGGCTGTACTAGAACTTGAAGCAACACTTTCTGGAGAGGCTGAAGCAGATCCAGCGGGACTACTCGTAGAGGTAGATGCTTGGTTTCCGCCACTGCTACACGCTCCTAAGAACAACAGTCCTGCACTGCTTAGAACGATCGCAACTAACTTAACTGATTTCATTGATACTGCTCCTTGTGTTGAGATTATTGTTGAGGAACTTGCTGAACGGGTATTGCGGAGTCTTGGGTAATTGCTTCCGCAGTAGGAATCAAGAACCGCCTAAACTGAGAATAGAGCGCGGGTAGAACTAGTAGCGTGAGTGTTGTCGAGGTGAATAAGCCTCCCAGAACAACAGTTGCTAAAGGTTGAAGGATCTCTTTTCCGGCTCCACCTCCCCAAACTAAGGGAACCATTCCCAAAGCAGAAGAAAGAGCCGTCAGTAAGATAGCAACTAAGCGTTCCGATGATCCTTCAACAATGACTTCCTTTAGAGGCATCCCGGCAGCGATTCGATGATTATAATTGTCAACTAACAATAAACCATTGCGCGTCGCAACGCCAAACAATGTAATAAACCCAACCATCGAAGCAACAGAAAGAATACCACCGCCGATCGCAACAGAAATTACGCCACCAATTAAGGCTAGTGGTAAGTTCACCATAATCATAATTGTGGCAGGAATTGAGTGGACTGCAAGGTAAATCAACACCGAAATTACAACGAATGCAGCCGCGCCGGAAATCAGTAATGTTTGTGTAGCTTGCTCTTGAGCTTGAAACTGTCCACCAAACTGAACGTAGTATCCACCTGGAAGCTGGACTTGTCCCACGCGATCGCGCACTTCTTTAATGACTGATCCCAAGTCTCGCCCACTCACATTCGCAGAAACCACAATCAAACGAGACACATTTTCTCGATTGATCGTGCTAGGTCCCGTTCCGTATTCCACTTTTGCTACTTGTCCCAGTGGAATTTTTTGTCCATTTGGCGTATCCACTAGCAAATTATTTAGCACGTCCAAATTATTACGAGATTGATCTTGCAACCATACAACTAAGTTAAAGGTTTGCTGTTTTTCTAAGACTTGCGAAACAGTGCGACCATTAAGGGCAGTCTCGATCGTTTCCGCTAGTTCCCCTACGCTCAGTCCATATCGCGCTGCTGCATCGCGATCAAATTGAATTTGAACTTGCTTCACTGGAACTTGAGGTTCAAGCTGAAGATCCACGATGCCAGGAATGCCATTCATTGCAGATTGAACTTGCTGTCCGATCGTGCGGAGTTGTTCTAGCTCAGAACCATAAATTTTAATGGCGATCGCACTACGAACTCCTGACAAAATATCATCAATCCGGTGAGAAATAAAACCACCAATGTTACTGGCAACTCCGGGTAGTTTTTCTAATTCTTTTCGGAGGGTTTCGACCGTTTTTTCGCGATCGCGACTTCCCTCTTCGCTAATTTGCACATCTAATTCACCAAAATTAACTCCCGCCACTTCTGGATCACCTTGAGCGAAACCGTCTCGAAATTGAATCGCATCAAACCGCTTATCGTCTTTTAGAGCATCCATCACTGCTAGTGCAGATCGATTGGTTGCATCTAATGATGTTCCGGGATAGAGCGTGATTGCATTGACAAGAGATCGATCCTGAAACTCAGGTAAAAACACTTTACCCAGTCCCGGTAAAATGATCAGCGAGGCGACAAATCCGGCGAGTGCAGCACTGAGAATCACTTTTGGGCGACGAATTGCGAAGGATAATGCAGGACGATAAACTTCGCGGGCTTTATGTTCTAACCAGGTTTCGGAATTGGATAAGCGACGATTGGCAAGCAAGATCGCGCATAGCGCAGGCGTTAGAGTTAATGCAACCAGTGTCGAAGCAACGATCGAGAGCAAATACGCTATCCCCATTGGTGTAAAGATGCGTCCCTCAACCCCTGACAACGCGAAAATCGGCGCAAATACAACCGCAATGATTACTGTCGAAAAGAGGACGCTAACACGAACCTCAACGGAACCATCAAATACAACTTGTAGCGGTGGTTTTGGATGAGGAGAAACCTGGTTCTCGCGCAATCGACGATAAACGTTTTCCATATCAACGATCGCATCATCCACCACTGATCCGATCGCAACGACTAACCCGCCTAATGTCATTGTATTGATTCCCTGTCCTGTGAAGTTAAGAACAATCAGTCCTAACAATAGAGACAAGGGAATCGCGCTGAGACTGATGATCACTGTTCGCCAGTTCATCAAAAATAGAATTAGAACAATCGAAACAATGATCACACCATCGCGAAGTGCTTCTTCAACATTGGTAATTGAAGATTCAATAAATAAGCTTTGGTCGAACGTTTTAGTAAACGTAACGTCTTTAGGCAGGGCAGGCTTAATTTCCTCCATTGCTGCTTCTATGGCTTTCACAACGGTAGGAGTATCTCCATCTGGCTGCTTTGAGACTGTAAGAATGACAGCGCGTTTGCCGCGAAATAGTCCATCTCCACGTCTTAGAGCCGCCCCAATTTTCACCTCTGCAACCTGATCCAGCAAAACCGGAGTTCCGTTTGTTGCTTTGATCACCGACTTTCGCAGCCCCTCGATCGACTCAATTCGCCCAATGCCGCGCACTAACATTTCTCGATCAGGTGTGGTCAAAAAGCCACCTGGAACATTAACATTCGCGTTTTGAACCGCTTTCGTTACCTCTGCTAAAGAAACGTTGTAAGCTTTCAGCTTATTGGGATCAACCAGTACTTGATATTGTCGTTCATCGCCACCATAGATGAAGATATTACTCACGCCTGGAACTGAAAGCAATCGATTCTTTACGTCCCAATTAACGACTCGCCAAACCTCCATCAGATCCGTTGTTTCTGGGACAAAAGCATATTTCACAGCCCAACCGAGAGGCGAATTGATGGGCAAAATCTCAGGCTGGCTAATTCTTTGAGGTAGTAAACCTTGAGCGCGTTGCAGTCGCTCTGTTACCAGTTGGCGGGCGCGATAGATATCTGTGTCGGGACTGAAAACAGCTTTGATTGATGAAATTCCGACTGCCGAAGCAGAGCGCAACGATTCTAGCCCTGGTATTCCATTGATGGAACTTTCGATCGGGCGTGTCACCAGTGATTCGATTTCTTCAGGTGCAAGCCCTGGAGCATCGGTTTGAATCTCAACCTGTGGCGGCGCAAAACTGGGAAATACATCTAATGGCATCTGTGTGAGAACACGAAAGCCCCACAACGAAACCAGAATTGATGCGAGAACAACAATCCAGCGTTGCGCGATCGACCATTTGATGATGGTATTGAGCATAACAGAGCTTACCAATAGGGCATATCAAAGCGAACGACATTTAATCAAGTCAGATAAATGCGAAATTAACAGGAATCCGAATCAAGTGCTCAATTCAGCAAATCAGATTTATTCTTAGATTGCTCAGACCGCACAGAGAGATCTTTGTGACCATTAGATGAATGTTCAGCGAGGTAAACCGTTTCAGATTCAGACGCATATTGTGAATGCTTACGATCGCGTTTCCGAGTCCAAACCATGCCGCCGTAAAATGCACCTGCGATCGCGACTCCCGCTATCGGAATCATTACCCACCAGGACAATTCCCCAAATGCTTGCGGCTTGGCTGTCGATTCAGCAGGGGAATCCTTTGCTTCGGCTGGGGTGCCGCCTCGTAGTGATTGCGTGTATAGCTGTGTCGCCCCTTGCGTTACGATTTTATCGCCATCAAACAATCCATTCGTAATTTCAACTAAGTCACCTGCCGTTCGTCCTAGTGTGACTTCTGAAGATTGGAAGCTATCGCCGTTCTGCACAAAGACAACTTTTTTCTTATCATTGGTTTCGACGATCGCTGATGTTGGAACTGCCAACACTGAAACGGAAGTACGATTTGTGATCACTTCCATTTCTGTAAACATTCCAGGCTTCAACATACCACTAGAATTATCAAGCTCTGCTTTAACGGGAACACTGCGAGTTGATCCCTCAACAACCGAACCAATCACGGCAATGCGTCCCGTGAAAGTACGATTTGGTAAGCTGGCGATCGTCACTCGAACTTGTTGACCTTGAGCAATTTGATTGAGATCTTTCTCATAGATATTTGCAGTCGCAAGAACGGCTTGACCATCAATAATAGTCATCAGCTTCGATCCAGCCTCTTTCGAGGATTGTCCGAGTGTGACTTCTCGATCTGCAACTTTTCCTGAAATCGGAGCGACGATCGTCACGGTTCCATCTGGATTTGCAGTTGCACCCAGTTGCCGCAGTCGAGCGCTATAGCCTGCATCGCTGAGTTCTATGCGCGATCGTGCCACCTCTACGCCTGATTGAGCGCGCTTAAGTTGCGCGGTTGCCTCCACGACGGGCAATTGACTTTGAGCCTTAGCAAACGCAGCTTTAGCTTCAGCAAGTTTCGCTTCAGATTCCAACACCGTGCGACGGGGTAAAGCTCCTGTGGCAGACAGTTCTTTATCGCGATCGTACCGTTCTTGAGCAAAATTAAGAGCAACTTTCGCTTGCTGAATGTCCGCTTGGGCAATCTGCTGCTGCTTGGAATAGTTATCCTGAGCCAGTTGTAAATCCGCTTTTGCCTGTTGTGTATCTCCCTCTGCTTCGGCTCGTTTTGAAAGCGATTCAACCCGAAGATTTGCTAAGTCTGGACTAGACAATAACGCCACAGGTTGCCCCGCCTGAACTGAATCTCCAGGCTGCACAAATAGCTTAATCACTTGTCCACCCGTAGGATTTGTGACTTCCACTCGCCTGCTCGGCAACGCTTCAATTTGCCCCGTTGCTTTCACCCCAAAGCCCAATCGCTGCCGCGTCGCGGTCTCAACTTTAATGCCAGTCCGCTCCTGAGTCTGAGCATCTACTTTGACGGCTCCTGCGGCTTGAGTTACCTGCCCACCGCCTTGAAACTCATCTCCATGTCCTCCATGAGCCAGGACGCGCACTGGAGCCGTTAGCACCAACAGCGTTAATAATGTGCTGGAGAGCTGACGAATCGTAGATGAGGAATGAGATGAATGATTCATCCGATTTTTCCTGAGTAACGGTGGGCTATAGTGCAGAGAGAGATCGTTGAATCAATCAAAAGTATTTCGCTCATTGTTCAATATGTCAGCTAGAGATGAAATCGAGGTGAATACGTCTGCTTAAATTCTCTGACAGAACAACTTGAATGCTCGATCGCTCAGTTCTCCTCAAGCGAGTGAAAAAAGTTTAGAGAACTATTGGTTGTACCAAGCTTTGCGCCATTGTTTCATCTGATCAATTTCTGTCTGTTGTGATGTTGCAATCTCTTGAGCCAATTGCTTGATTTCAGGGCGCTTCGATTTTTGCAGAGTATCTTTCGCCATGACGATCGCGCCTTCGTGATGTGGAATCATCGCATTGAGAAAGCGCAAATCAAACTGATCATCTGCTGCACCCAGATCCATCTTCATTGCCATGCTGTCTTTCTGTGCAGTAGACATCGGTACAGATTTATTGGTTTGAGCATCGTAAGCAACAGACTCTTGAGGCACGTTGGGATACCACTGCTTTCGCCATTTTGCCAGTAGTTCATTTTCTTCGCGGTTTTGAGTCACAATGATGTTCTGAGCGAGAGATTTGATTTCGGGACGCTTCGATTTTTGTATGGCTTCTTTTGCCATGTCGATCGCACCTCGATGATGAGGTCGCATGGCATCAATGAAACGTAGATCATACTCAGCATCCGCCGCACCTAGCTCCATGCTTGACATTGAGTGAGCAGAGTGATCCATGTTGCCCTGCATCTCACCATGATCCATTCCTGCTACTGGAGAACTTGTCACCATAGGATTCTGAGTTGAAGTTTGAGCAGAATTGGAGCAGGCGACGAGTCCAGCAATCATCAGGCTTGCGCCAAGAGATAGTCCGAGTAATGCAGCTTTAAACATTCAATGGTTCCTGAATCGAGAGAGTGACATTACAATTTCATTTTGAACTATCCAGTTAGGTGGAAAGTCAAGGACAAAGCACCCAATTCTAAGTAGAATTTCTTAGCACTTGCGTAACATAGGCGATTCATCTCACCTTTTCAAGTCAGCATGTTGAGATGAAATCAGCATGAAATAGCACCACGCTAGCATTGGAAATTTAAGAAGTTTGGGAAATTCTAGAGATCGAGCTTAGTTTGTTGCTTACTCAACCTCTTAACAAACCAAAATGTGACGATCGGCAGCACGAAAAATTGCAGAATCGGAATAATCCCGACTTGCAGAATCGGGACTTGAATCATTGCATCACTATATTGCCACAGTCCAAGCGCTAAGGCAGTACGCTCTGTGAAAGTTGCACTGATGACTCCCGCGATCGCAATCCAAAAAATTCGCTTCCCCGTCAGATCAACGATCCAGTCGGCATTATGCGTTAGATATCTGCCGATCCAGTAAAGCACAGTAATGTAGAGTGCATCCGCGATCGCAGCTAGCCCACAGAAGAGCCACCGTTGTAAAGCAGATTGACCAAAAGGAGCATAAGCAAACATTTGCAGCATTTCCCAGACAAAGCTTGTTGGAAACGCGATTCCGAAGATCAGTACTAAGAGCTTCTTTAATGAGGATTGCAACTGAAGCATAGTTGATAATAGGAAAAAAGAGAATCTTATTGAAACTAGAATGAATTTGTAATCATCTGTAAGGCTAAAGATCAGGCGACGCAACCAGTTGCATTAATTTAAGCTGATTGCTGCGATCGTACTCTCGCTGCTTAGATTACTCAATGACGCATACAGACATGAAATCAACATGAAATGAATCTCCGTAAAAAGGAAGAAATAGTCTACCTATCGATAGAGAGACGCAATCAGTATCTGTTTACTCTAAGTTACTAACTAGCTGAGACACTGCACTTGAAAACTCTGCTTTAACACCAGGTTTTAAGTCAGATCAGTTATGCAGCAAGTATTTGTAGCAGTAATGTCGATTAATTACCTGTTCCAAAAACTGCTGGCACGGGTTAGACGTTAGTTAATCAATGGCAAGTGTAGCTTAATCTTTAGGGAGCATAAATAAAATATGGCTCATCAAAACGCTCAATCAATTCTAGATGCTGCGGTTCATTGTGCTTATGAATGTGAACATTGCATGGATGCGTGTTTAGCTCATATGCCAGAATGTGCGCGGCTTTGCAATGACTGTGCTCAAAGCTGTTGGTCTTCAGCTTCCTACATCAGTCGAGGATCGCGCTTTATTCCGCAGATTGTCAACTCGTGTATTGAAATCTGTGAAGCTTGCGCGGCAGAATGCGAAAAGCACACCGATAGCCCTCACTGTCAAAGTTGTGCTCAAGCGTGTCGTCAAGCCGTTGCTGAATATCGCAAGGTGGCAGATTTAGCAGGAGTTTCTTGATCGCTGCTTCATCGACTTAACGGGCTGTCTTCCTCAACTGCGAGGCTGATAGCCCTTCCTCATCCTTAAGACTCATTTTACCTGCTTTACTTGACTCTCCTGTTGGCTAGAGGGTTCAAGATAAACTTATCGAATTTATTTAAAGGACTTGAAATCATGACGCTCCAATTTAAAGTTCCAGATATGGCTTGTTCTGCTTGCAGTAAGACAATTACAAATGCGATCAAAGAAATTGATGCAGATGCTCAGGTAAACGCCGACCCTAAAACAAAACTTGTGCAGGTCAAAACGCAAGCTCTAGAGACTCGCGTTAAAGAAGCTGTAAGCAGCGCAGGCTACACCGTTGCTTAGTCTAGTTCTTTGTTCATTTTCCTAAACTATGGAAACCAATATTTTGAAGTTACAGGGCATGAGTTGTGCCTCCTGTGCCCGCAGCGTGGAAGATGCCATTCGATCGGTTCCGGGTGTCGCAGAAGTTAGCGTCAACTTCGGAGCCGAGCAAGCAAGCATTCAGTACGATGCAAAACGCACTAATCTAGGGCAGATTCAACAAGCGATCGTTGATGCTGGCTATGCTTCTCGATCGCTGCAAGATCAGGAGTTTATCACCGACGAGAGCGAGACCGAGAAAACAGCGAGACTACGAGAATTTCGTCATTTACGCAACAAAGTTGTTGTTGCAGGTGCGATCGGTGCTGTCTTAGTCATTGGCTCTTTGCCCATGATGCTGGGATTGCCGTTGCCATTCATTCCGATGTGGCTGCATAATCCCTGGCTACAGCTTATTGTTTCAACTCCGGTGTTGCTCTGGGCAGGTCGAGAGTTCTTCATCAATGCCTGGAAAGCTCTAAAGCGCCACACTGCCACGATGGATACGCTGGTTGCTTTGGGAACTGGCTCTGCTTACCTGTATTCGATCGTTGCAACTTTTTTCCCGAACTTCTTCATTGCTCAAGGATTGAACCCGGATGTCTACTACGAACCTGCAAACGTGATCATCGCGTTGATTTTGCTCGGTCGGCTGTTTGAAATGCGGGCGAGAGGACAAACTTCGGAAGCGATTCGATCGCTGATTGGATTGCAGGCGCGGGATGCTCGGATTGTTCGCAACGGGCAAGAGCTAGAAGTACCGATTCAAGATGTGCAGATTGGCGATGTTGTGATTGTGCGACCCGGCGAGAAGATTCCGGTGGATGGTGAGATCGTCGAGGGAAGTTCGCAAGTTGATGAATCAATGGTCACGGGTGAAAGTGTTTCGACCAAGAAACAGCCTGGTGACGAAGTGATCGGCGCAACAATCAATAAGACGGGTAGCTTTCGATTTCGAGCAACTCGCATTGGCAAAGATACTGTTCTGGCTCAGATTGTACAACTCGTGCAGCAAGCTCAAAGCTCAAAAGCACCGATTCAGCGATTAGCAGATCAAGTGACCGGATGGTTTGTCCCGGTTGTAATCGCGATCGCAGTGACAACCTTTGTCCTATGGTTCACGATCATGGGCAACCTCACGTTAGCAATCATTACAACAATTGGTGTACTGATCATCGCCTGTCCTTGTGCATTGGGGCTTGCAACACCCACATCAGTCATGGTCGGCACAGGAAAAGGAGCGGAAAACGGCATCTTGATCAAAGGCGCAGAAAGCCTAGAACTAGCACATCAAATTAAAACGATCGTGCTCGATAAAACCGGAACTTTGACGCAAGGAAAACCAACGGTGACAGATTTTCTCACCACGGGTGGAAGCGCAAACGAACTGAAGTTACTTCAGCTTGCAGCATCGGTTGAGCGAAATTCTGAGCATCCATTGGCTGAAGCAGTAGTGCGATATGCTCAGACTCAAGAAGTCGTTTTAAAAGATGTTCAGAACTTTGAAGCGATCGCGGGAAGCGGTGTACAAGGAACGGTTTCTAATCGCTTGATCCAAATTGGCACACAGCGCTGGCTGCAAGAATTGGGCATTCAGACCCAGCCGCTAAAGTCTGATAAAGGTCGCTTAGAATCTCTAGGTAAGACAGTTGTGTTAATTGCGGTAGATAGTGAATTGCAAGGTTTAATGGCAATTTCGGATGCTTTGAAACCGTCATCTGTACAAGCAGTACGATCGCTGCAACAGTTAGGTTTAGAAGTGGTGATGTTGACCGGAGATAATCAACAAACTGCCGATGCCATTGCTCAAGAAGTTGGAATTTCCAATGTGATTGCTGAAGTTCGACCAGAACAAAAAGCGGCGGTGATTGCAGACTTACAAAGCGGCAAACTGGGACATTCCACGACGCAAACAAAATCGCGCCGACAGACTCAACCGAAGATTGTAGCAATGGTCGGAGATGGCATTAATGATGCACCTGCCTTAGCTCAAGCGGATGTTGGGATTGCGATCGGAACTGGAACCGATGTGGCGATCGCAGCCAGTGACATCACGCTAATCTCTGGCGATCTTCAAAGCATTGTGACCGCGATCCAACTCAGTCGCGCCACAATTCGCAACATTCGTCAAAACCTTTTCTTTGCGTTTATCTACAACATGATTGGCATTCCGATCGCGGCAGGGGTTCTCTTTCCCTTCTTCGGATGGTTGCTCAATCCGATTATTGCCGGGGGAGCAATGGCGTTTAGCTCAGTGTCAGTCTTAACGAATGCACTCCGATTACGTAACTTTCGTCCCAAAGCAATTTTATGAACAAATTGATCATCAGCAGTTTAGTCAGTGTTGGAGTTCTGTTCGGCAGTATGTCGAGTAAAGTCACTGCACAGATACCCCATGATCAAATGCAAGGTTCTAGAACAGAACAACCGTCTCAATTTCGACAGATTGATCAACCGCTATGGCTCAAAAGTACAGTCATTCTAGGAGGAGTGGGTCTAATTGGACTAGAGCTATGGTGGTTTCTATTGAGCAAATCCAAATCTCAAACCGCAGACACCCATCAAGGCGTTCAAGAAGCGACGATTACGGTAGATGGTGGATATGAGCCGAACCGTGTGGTTGTCAAGGCTGGGCAACTTGTCCGATTGAACTTCGATCGACGCGATCCTTCTAGCTGTCTTGAAGCGGTGCGCCTACCAGAGTTTCGGATTGCGAAAGACTTACCTCTGAATCAAGTCACCCCGATCGAGTTCACCCCAACTCAACCTGGGGAGTATGAGTTTGTTTGCGGGATGAATATGTTTCGCGGTGTAATCGAGGTGCAAGGGAACGATCGCTTAGAGACTCGGAATGAAGCTCAAGTGCTGCAAAGCCGATAAATAACACTGACAGTCTGGCTGCTCGATCAGAGATGCGACTAGCGCATTTAACGCCACTGCTGCTAATACGCCATTATCAACGACTACCGAATCTGCTCAAGCAGAAATAGTAGCGATTCCAGTAAGTCCCACGATCGAAAAATAGATGATGAACCAATCTAAATATCTGTTTCATTTAACTCGTCGAAATTTTTTGCAAGTCACTGGACTGACTGGAGGCGTAATTCTAGGAGGTGGAATTCATGGTTTACTGTCTAGCTGCTCTCAGTCTTCTAGTTTGAATGCAAATCAAAGCAATCCAACGATAAGGACTGCGAGTACATCATTTACACCAGACCTCGAAATTGATCTTCAAGCAATACCGAAAGCGGTGCAAATTCGACCAGGGCAACCCACACAGGTTTGGTCTTACGAGGCAAAGCTTGTGAAAGGCGACCCCGCAAGTCTACAGTTACTTCCTGATAGCTACCTGGGTTCTGTGATTCGAGTGCGTCGAGGTCAACGGGTGCGCGTCAATTTTCGGAACAATCTACCCGCAGGACAGCCGAGTATCGTTCACTGGCACGGACTGATGTTACCAGAGGAGATGGACGGTCACCCCCGATTTGCGATTCAGCCAGGGCAGCAGTACACCTATGAATTTGAAGTGATCAATCGCGCTGGGACGTACTGGTTTCATCCGCATCCCGATCGACTCACTGGAGAGCAAACTTACGCAGGTCTAGCTGGCTTATTGCTCGTCACCGACGACGAAGAGATCGCTCTAAATTTGCCCACTGGAGATTATGACATTCCGATCGTGCTGCAAGACCGTACTTTCGATTCGAGCAACCAACTGATTTATCTGGACAACGGAATCGGCAAAGCCCAAAACAATGACATGGGCAACAGGGGCGGAATGATGGGCAATCTGGATCAAATGATGGGATTCCTGGGTCAAATGATCCTCGTTAATGGCAAACCAAACTATGTGCTCTCTGCTGCTACGCGGATCTACCGCCTTCGTATTCTGAATGGCTCCAATTCTCGTATCTACAAACTGGCATGGAGTAATGGTGATCCGATGATTGCGATCGCGACGGACGGGCGCTTACTAGCTCGCTCTGTAGAACGGAAATATCTAATGTTGGCTCCCGGCGAACGAGTCGATGTCTGGGCAGACTTTAGCAAGCTGAAGGTTGGAACCGAACTCACGCTCAACAGTCTGGCATTTTCTGGTGCTGAAAATATAGGAGGTATGGGGAATATGGGGCAGATGGGTGGGCGAAATACGGCTCCGGCAGTCGGTACAGCAATGCCACTCTTCGACATCAAGATCGAGCGTGAAGAAAGAGAAACTCGACGTTTACCGAATCAATTAGCAAGTCTACCTTTGCTACGTCCTCAAGATGCTGTGAATGCCAACAATCCTCGTCCTGTAACCCTCTCGCTGAATGGAATGCAATGGCAGATTAATGATCGCTCGTTTGAGATGGAGGTAGCAACGCCTGAAGAAACCGTGAAGCTAAATACGATCGAGCAATGGGAAGTCATTAATCAACTCAATCGTGGCGCAATGATGGATGCAAGTGGGATGGCACATCCGATTCACTTACATGGAACTCAGTTTCAAGTCATCAGCCGCGAGGTTCTACCAGAACTGCAAGCGGGCTGGAATACAGTTAAAGATGGCTATATTGATCAGGGGTTGAAAGATACAGTGATGGTCATGCCGGGTGAGCGCATTAAACTGCTGATGAAATTTGAACACTATACAGGTCTATTTGTATATCACTGCCATAATCTAGAACACGAAGATAGGGGCATGATGAGAAATTATCGGGTCACTGCTTAAGACTGCCGATCGCGACATTGCTTGGAATGCAATGCTTGTAATTGGCTCTCAATGACGAGATCAAGTGCTTCGTCTCATGAAATAGACAAGTAACAGTGACAATCTGGCTTTTCGATCAAAGACTCCGCTAGCGCATTTAACGCCACTGCTGCCAGCAGCCCACCGCCAAGAGTGCCTTCGATCGTAATATAAGGAACGTCCAATCTCATCAATCGCCGCTTTGCAGCAGGTGCGTGACTAAAGCCGATCGGCATTGCAATCACGAGTGCAGGTTGAAGCTGACCTTGTTCGATTAAGGCACAGGCAGCCATCAAGACAGAAGGAGCATACCCAATCACCAAGATGCAGCCTGTCGGAAACTGCTGTAGGCGCTCTTTCCATTGCTCATTGTTCCAAAAGGCTTGCTCTGCCTCTGCTGCATCGGTGATATGCAAATCATCAATCAGGGTTGCAATCGAACACTTGAGATGAGCGAGGCGAGTTTGATCCAAAGCCGCAACTACAGGCATGATATCGCCGACTACATGACATCCTGCTTTGAGGGCATCCCGTGCGGCAACGATTGCAGTTTTACTCCGTCGAACAAACTGCACTAAACTAACATCCCCACAGGCGAGTACGAGCTTAGATAGCAAATCGACTTCAATTTCAGAACGGTCAGACAGATCGGGCAACAACCGCTGCAAGGATTCCTGAAACATTTCTGGATGAGCCGTAGTTTCTGAATCCAAACGCTGC
>JBBRPT010000081.1:0-26281 GCA_038227635.1 Leptolyngbyales cyanobacterium
CGCGCCACATACCGTAAGCCATTGAACACTTCGCGTAGACTATGGTCTCGTTGGGGGGCTGCTTCTGTCATTAATGTTAAGTACGGCGCGACAAATGCCCATTCTTCGTCGCTCACATCCGTTGGGTAAGGCTTTCTACTCACGCTCCCAGTCTAACAAAAGTGCATAACACCCTCTAGCGCCTCAAAGAAGGCTTGCAGGTTTTCTACTGTGTAGTAGTGCATCAGAGCTGTGAACTCCGATGTAAGTTGACTGCTCGCCCGACTAGCTATCCGCTCGATTCCAGTGACCGCCATTGTTCCACCTCTGAGTATGTTGACGTTTCCATCGAGTGTTCGACCTAATGTGTCCCCCTTCGCTCTGTGGGCGTTACCCCACTTCATCACTACTATGAGGACATCCGAGTTCCCATGAATCTTCAGGCTTCCTTCCGGTGTGCCGGTTGTTTCGCCTTACCTCTCAGGGGAGGAGTTCATGGGGTCTCCCGAGTTCCCATCTCTACTTTGGTGACGTGCCACGGTCTTGTACCCCGGTGAACCTCCTTGGAGCCGGCAGTTGGCTCTAGAAGTGTTGCCTTCCATGTATCTCAGCACGTCGGCACCCATGGTTTATTACAATAACGAGGCTCGATCCCTCACGCTTTCGCATTGCGACCCGCCACCTCTCTGTGTACGCTTCGCCGAAGTCGTTACCGACACCGACGCAACACTCGATATACAGTGCCTTGCCAGGACTTCTGGAACTGGGACTTTCACCCAGCCGATTGCGCCGAGCGAAGCTCGGCGCACAAGATCCGTGTAAAAAAGTGCCACTTCGCTCGAAACGATTGCTTCATATAGCTTTCAAAACTCACTCCCAAGTGATTTTCTCCACTTCTCGCTGAAGGTCGCCCTGAGTCCCGCGAACATGAATCATTGTAGTATCCAGGGAATCATGTCCCAGAATCTGAGCGAGTCGATGCAGTGGGACCACTTGAGCCATCTGATATCCAAACCGATGACGCAGATCGTGTGGACTAACATCGGTAATTAAAGCTATCCAAGCATATTTTTTCACCTGTCTCGTATCAACTACATATAGCAATCCTATTTCAGTTGTAAGAATGGGATGAATTGCTAACCGGCACGGGCAAGATGCTCCTCTCACAATTCATTCAGGATTGCTATAGGACTCTTCCAAGCTTTTGGTGATCTAGAATTTTGAGCAACCGAAACTCAGCAGGTGCGTTGGATGAATCTGAAATTACGCCACCTCAGCTACGAGTTTTCTCGATTTTGAGGATGTTGTAGAGCACAGATCGCCAAAAGCTTGGAAGAGCCCAATGTGCTTGACATTTAATAAGTATGGTTCTCAGCACTTTGAGCTTGATTTTTTGTTCCTCTCTACCCGATCGTAACTCCAGAAGAGGGATTTTTAAAGAGCTGAAACGACATAAATACGTTGATCCGCAATAAGTCCATTTCGTACAGTGCGTAAATCCTAGGTTACTTAATTTCCTTTATTTTGTGAAGATTGAATGAAGGTTATTCCGTCATCGCCAATTATTGCGTATGCTGCTGTTCTACGGATTGACTGCGTGTTGTAAATTCTTTTAAACGGTGAGCGAGCTAAGTGTTTCCAACTATTGCCTACCTGATCAATCAGTACCCTAAAGTCAGTCATAGTTTTATTCGTCGTGAAATAGCTGGTATTGAGTCCTGTGGAGTTCGAGTGCTTAGGTTTTCAGTTCGCTCTTGCGGCACTGAACTAGTTGACGAGGCAGATTTACGAGAGCTAGACCAAACCCAGGTAATTTTAGCTGGCGGGGTCAGCCGCCTACTGCTGAGTTTACTGAGCGTGGCGATCGACAATCCTATTCGTTTCTTGCAGGCTTTTTTGTTAACAATCAAGCTCAGTCGGGCTTCAAGACGAGGTCTGGCGCGTCATCTTGCCTATTTAGCTGAAGGCTGTTTGTTGCGACAGTGGCTTTCAAAGGCTGGCGTTGATCAGGTTCATGCCCACTTTGGGACAAACTCGGTTGATGTGGCGATGTTATGCCATGTGCTGGGCGGTCCACCTTACAGCTTCACTATTCATGGACCAGAAGAATTTGATAGAGTCAAAGACCTTGCTTTAGTCGAAAAGATTGCACGGGCTGTTTTTGTGGTTACGATCAGCTACTTTGGTCGGAGTCAGCTTTATCGCTGGTGTCAGCCAGATCAGTGGTCGAAACTTCATCTCATTCATTGTGGTGTTGATGATGATTTTCTGGCTCAAGCACTGGTTCCTATTGCAGCAGATCCCCGTTTAGTCTGCGTTGGTCGTCTCTGCGAAGATAAGGGTCAGTTGCTGTTGCTAGAGGCTGTGAGCCGACTAGCATCTGAGGGTTTACAGTTTAAGCTTGTTCTAGTAGGAGATGGATACTTACGACCGCAGATTGAAGCTGAGATCGCGAACTTGAACTTACAAAATTGGGTTGAAATTATCGGTTGGGCAAGTAGCTCTGAAGTTCGTCAACAGATCTTAGCGGCTCGCTCTCTAGTGTTACCCAGTTTTGCAGAAGGATTGCCTGTCGTCATTATGGAAGCGTTGGCGTTAGGTCGCCCTGTGATTAGCACTTATATCGCTGGAATTCCAGAGTTGGTAGAGCCAAATGTCTGTGGTTGGCTAGTGCCCCCTGGCTCAGTTGAAGCGTTGGTAGAGGTGATGCGGACTGCTTTAACGTTACCTATAGAAACCTTAGAGAAAATGGGTAAAGTCGGAGCTGAGCGAGTAGCTAAATTCCACAGCAGTACGATCGAAGCCCACAAGTTGACTGCCCTATTTCAGTCCAAAGTTGAGCAATCCTCCAACAAACTCACTCCATTACCCTTATCGGTTAGCTGTAGTCCTGTGCCTGCCACCTTGAAGTAGATGAAGTGTAACAGTCAGATCAAGTTTCATGCCTTATCCCACCTTTTGACGAAGTTATGACATCACTTAAGCAGCTTGCCGTTCGGGGGATACTTTGGACGACTCTAAGCTATGGGGTGAGTATTGTTTTGCGGTTGGGGTCAAACCTGCTGCTGACTCGTCTACTCTTCCCAGAATTATTTGGGCTGATGTCGCTAGTTAGCACACTCATCCTCGGTCTACAGCTGTTTTCAGACTTTGGGCTAATTCCAAGCATTGTCCAAAGCAAGCGGGGAGACGACCCGGTCTTTCTCAACACCGCTTGGACTTTGCAAATCGTTCGGGGCTTCGCACTTTGGATTTGTTCTGCTCTGATTGCCCTGCCAATGGCGAACTTTTACAGAGAACCGCAACTCCTGTGGTTGATTCCAATCATTGGTATAAACACGGTTCTGTCTGGATTCAACTCCACCGCGTTGCTCACCCTCAACCGCCATTTGATATTGGGCAGACTCACGCTGATGGAGTTGGGAACCACAGCGATTTCCTTAGCCGTGACTCTAATCTGGGCATGGTTTAGTCCGACGGTGTGGGCGATCGTGGTCGGTACCGTCACCGCAGATGTTTTCACATTGTTCTGGAGCCATCAGCTGGTTCCTGGACATCATAATCGGTTGGCATGGGAGCAAGCGTCGGTCAAAGAGCTATTTTCCTTTGGCAAGTGGATCTTTGCATCAACGGCTGCAACCTTTCTGGCAGGTCAAGCCGATCGCTTGATCATGGGAAAGTTAGTGCCGTTAGAGCTATTAGGAATCTACGGGATCGCCTTGACGTTTGCGAGTATGCCAACTTCTATGATTTCAACCATCAGCAGCAACGTGATTTTTCCGAGTGTTGCAAAACTTGCTGATCTGCCGCGTCAAGCCTTGCGAGCTAAGATTCTGCGAAGTCGCGCACCTATTTTGATTGTGGCGGCACTGATCCTGGCAATGATCGTTAGCTTTGGAGATACGTTGATTGTTGGTTTGTATGACAAGAGATATGCCCAAGCTGCTTGGATGCTGCCAATTCTAGCGTTCGGAATCTGGCCCAACGTACTGCTTGAAACGTCGCGTAACTCACTAGTGGCGATCGGAAAACCTGCTTATCAAGCTTACGGGCAGTTTCTCAAATGTCTCACGGTTTGTGTCGGCATTCCCCTGGGATTTTCGATCATGGGCATGGTCGGAGCAGTCACCGTAGTTGCTCTCAATGATCTCCCTTTGTATGGGGTGATTGCTTATGGTCTTCAGACTGAAGGGCTGGGCAATCTCAAGCAGGATATTCAACTAACCCTGTTGTTTGTGGGATTTCTGACGGTTCTATTGACGGCTCGGATCATGCTGGGGTTTGGTCTACCGATCGACCCCATCTTTACATTAAAGCCAGGTTGAAGTGATGAAAATTGATAACTTTACAGGAACCCTTCACGGTCTTGATCATCGTGGCATCGCAAAACTAAACCTGCCTAGTGTTCTTCAATTCTTTGTACTCTCATATTCTTGAAATTTCTGAGGTTTTATGAACTCGAATTTGCTATCTCACCTTGAGCCTACTTATCTAACGAAATTAGCTGTTCAGCATCGTGAAGCCTATCAGCAAGCTAAACCATTTTCTCACACCGTAATTGACAACTTTTTGCCAGATTTTTTACTGAAAGATGTTCTCAGCGAATTTCCAAAAACAGATTCTATTACATGGCAAAAGTTTAATAGAGTGTCTGAAAAAAAGCTGGCATCAAGGCACGAACTTCAAATGGGAGAAGCCACTCGTTCATTGCTTTACCAATTCAACTCTTCGTTTTTTATCAACTTTTTAGAAGCCTTAACCGGAATTGATGGACTCATTCCTGATCCCCATCTTGAGGGAGGCGGGCTGCATCAAATCGAAAAAGGCGGCTACTTGAAGATGCACGCAGATTTTAATCGTCATGCAAAACTGAAGCTCGATCGTCGCCTCAATTTTCTGCTGTATCTCAATCAAGATTGGCGAGAAGAATATGGCGGGCATTTAGAGCTTTGGGATCAGAACATGACGCAATGCGAGAAGAAAATTCTCCCTATTTTTAATCGCTGTGTTGTTTTTAGTACGACAGATTTTTCGTATCATGGGCACCCCGAGCCTCTGACCTGCCCAGACGGTTGGACGCGCAAATCTCTAGCGTTGTATTACTACAGCAATGGGCGACCTGCTGAAGAAATATCAGACAGTCACTCGACTCTGTTTAGAGCGCGACCAAAAGACTCGTTAGACGTGGAGAAAGATTCAGACTTTGATGCCAAAGTCATCCTGAAAAAGCTGGTTCCTCCCATTCTGATTGATGCCAAAAATTACTTGAAAAAGACGTTCTCTGAGCAGGAAAAGTAAGTCAGATAGTGAGCGGTCAGACCTACAAATTCTGAGAGACTTTAGTATGGTAACTCCTAAACTTCACAAATCGAATCTTCACTGGCAGGAATTAGATGTCTTGCGAGGTTTGGCTGCAATTCTAATGATTGTTAATCACTTAGGATACACGACCCTCAGCCCAGAGCAACTTGGACAGAACTGGTTAGGAACCTTGGTATTTGTGGGTAGTTTCGCTCCTGTCCTTTTCTTTTTTGTCACGGGTATGGGGTATGGTATTCAGTCTAGTCAGAAGAAGGCAACCCGTTGGTCTGTCACGTTTAATAAGGTCGGGGTGTTGGTTCTTGCCGATCTACTGATGTCTTGGAGCGCAAACCTTTGGCTAGGGCTTGATTTTCTCGGTTTTATCGCTCTTTCCAGTCTAGTTCTAGAAGTCATCAGGAATTCTAAAGCACCTTTGACTTATTGCATTATTGGCTTCTTCTCAATTTCTTTCTTACGCTACGGGGTCGGGCTGTTTTTACGTCCTCTGGGTGATGGGTCACTGCCTCTACTGGGCTGGTTGCTTGGCACATCTGATAGCCCTGGTGTCTCTTATCCGCTTTCGCCGTGGCTAGCTTACCCTTTTTTGGGCTACTGGTTAGGTGTGTTGATAGTGCGCAATCGATCGTGGATTGAAAGCGATAGAATTCGCACGATTTACAGCTTGTTTCTACTGGCAAGCCTACCGGGGATCATTGCTCTGTTTTTAGCTCGTCATGGAGCCTCTTTCTTTCGGTGGGGAACGGTAGGGTTAGGCTTCTACATTGCCAGTTTTGGGGTGATCTTAATGGGGCTTGCGATTGCCTTAGCAATCTGTGTCAAATCGAAGTTGAGTCCATTTCGGAGTGCTGTAGCTTTAAATGGAATTAGCTCACTTGCGGTTGTCCCAATCCATTATTTCCTAGTTTATTGGGTCGGGCTGATGGGAATGTCGTTGAATTGGATGGGGTTTTTTCTAACTGCTTTCATGGTGGTCGCTACAAGTTTCTTGCTGTCTCGTTTTATAGAAAATCTAGGTGCTACTTTGCGGAGGAAACAAAAGCAAAAATTAATATGGTCGGGGCTTGTAGTGGTTTTCTTAATCGCCGCCAGTGTTGTCTTACTGTTTAATCAAGGAAGAGTTGCTTGGCTACCCGTTCAAGAAAATGCATCTTTAGTGATGTTGACTAAAACGTTAGGTCAACTCGCGCTGTGCTTACTTCTAGTAATTCGCTGGACTCAAACGAACAAGCCTACACTCGTCTCTTCCTAAAAAAGTGAGCAACAGGAGACAAAAGCTCAGGCTTGCTGTTTAAAGCGATCGTGCTCAAAGACCTAGCTAACGAAACTACAACAGAAATTAAGTTATTCCCAATTTCTGTGCTACCAAGGTAAAGCTCATGGGACCGTTGTCTTACCTCACAATGTTCGGCTGGATTCCTTTCGTCCTCTACTTGTTCAAATGGTTGCCGTCAGTGCGGGCAGTCACCCTTGCCTTCGTTGCAGGATTTCTGTTCTTGCCACAAGCCGTGTTCCCCATTGGAGGTTTACCTTCCTACACTCGAATGTCAGCAACGGCGATCGCTGCTTTGTTAGGAACCATCTTATTTGATGCCAAGCATCTCCGCTCATTTCGTCTAAGCTGGCTCGACATACCGATGATTGTTTGGTGCCTCTGCCCTTTTGCATCCTCAATTACCAACGGATTAGGCTGGTATGATGGCTTTCGCCAATCCTCGGATCAAACCGTAGCTTGGGGAGCTGCCTACTTTTTAGGCAAGCTATACCTGAGTCATTTAGACGCGCTCCGCAAATTGGCAGTGAGTATCTTTGCAGGCGCTTTGCTCTACATTCCCTTTTGTTTGTATGAATTTAAGACTGGTCCTAGCCTGCACCAAATAGTTTATGGGTTTAGTGTGGCTAACTATATTGGTGCCGTCCGATCGGTGGGCTTTAGACCGACCGTATTTCTGGCATCGGGTTTGATGACAGGGGTGTGGTTAATGTCGTCAATTATTATCGGCGTTTGGCTTTGGAAAGCTGGGGTTCTTAAACGGCTGTGGGGGATTCAAATGAAGTGGCTGCTCCCGGCGGTCACGTTTACGCTGGTGCTTTCGCAATCGATGAGTGCGTTAATTTCCACGATCGTTGGGTTAGCCCTGTTATTTCTGATGAGATGGCTCCGGACACCCCTACTGATCTTAATCCTGATTACCGCGCTTCCCACCTACGTGTATTTTCAAGCTACAGGAAATTTCAACACTGAACAAGCTCTTTCAATTGCAGAACAAACGCTTGGTCCAGACCGGGCTTCCTCCTTGGGAACCAGACTGAATTCTGAAAAAGTCCTGCTAGTCAAAGCACGACAGCGAATGATGTTTGGCTGGGGAGGTTGGGGTCGCAGTCGTGTGACCAGTGAGTGGGGCGAAGACAATGTGGTTACAGACAGCCAATGGGTGATTGCTTTTGGCAGTTGTGGGTTGGTGGGTTTAATTAGCTTCACTGTCGCGATTCTCCTGCCAACCGTTGCGTTTATATTCGCGTTCCCAGTCACTCGTTGGCACGAAAAAAAGGTCGCGGGTGCGGCTGCTCTGGCGGTGATTCTACCGTTTTATATGCTGGATTGCATTTTGAACGCCATGCCTAATGCAGTCATCATATTTGCCAGCGGCGGGATTTCAGGTCTAGCTATAAATCAGTTCAGGAATACGCAGCAGACCGGCGTGAACTTGCTGGTAGCCGAGAAATACCTGATTCAACAAGACTTGCGTGCATTCTCGCAGCAGGTTCCCTCTGATACACCGAAAGACCCAGTGCCTTGATGAATGTCTTGATTTAAAACTACCCTCTTGATGGAGAGCTACCCTGATGTTGTCAAAAATTCTGACCAACCTCGCCGATGATCAACAACCTAATTCACCCGCGCTAAAGCTGCGAAAAGAGCGGTTTGCTCTGTTTAAGTCTCTCGCTGCGTCTGTTCCTGCTCCGCTAAAAATTTTGGATGCGGGAGGAGAGCAAGGCATCTGGAAACGCGAAGGATTTTGTGAACAGAAAACTCAGGGCACTGAAATTTTCATCCTGAACCTCTACGAAGTTCCAGTCAAGCACCCCAACCTGAAGAGTGCTGTTGGGGATGTCACAGATATGCGTCAATTTAAGGATGGTGAGTTTGATATTGTCTTTTCTAACTCGGTGATTGAGCACGTAGGGGACTACGAAGACCAGCGCCGCATGGCAAATGAAGTGATGCGGGTTGGCAAACGCTATTTTGTGCAAACTCCGAGTCGTTACTTTCCGATCGAGCCTCACTTTTTATTTCCGTTCTTTCAGTTTCTGCCCTTGTGGGCAAAAGTTTGGCTGGTCACTCATTTTAGTATTGGCTGGTCGCCCAAGTTTACCGATCGCCAAGAGGCAGCGGTATTTGTCAGTTCCGTCAAGTTGTTGAATAAGCAAGAACTGCTGAATCTTTTTCCTGGCTCAACGCTTCGTGAAGAAAAGTTTTTGGGACTGACAAAATCTTTCATTGTCTACGGCGGCTGGTAAGTTGCTTCACACAAGAACCATGAGTAAAGAACAGTTGCAGGCTCTGAGGAATGAAATGAACTTGAACACGATCGCTTACTTCGTTGGTCAGTTTCCTGGACCTTCTCACACCTATTGTTGGCGAGAGATCAAAGCACTGCGAGAACTAGAGACCACGGTTGATCTCGTCTCAACCCGCTTGCCTCAAACCAGCTTAGCGCCTCATACTTGGACAGCAGAGGCGATCAAGCAAACCAGTTATCTTTTTCCCTTTACGCTTCAGTCGCTGCTGAGATGTCTGGTCTTGATTAGTGCAGCAGGTCCGCGGCGGTGGCAGATGTGCCTGCGGTCTATTCTGCAAGCGGATGGTATGAAGCCTGCCCAAAGATTCCGCTTGGCTGCAATGGTACTCGCTGGGGCACAGTTAGGGTGGATGGGACAAAAGCGAGGTTGGTCGCATATTCATGTCAGCTTTTGTGCCGATGCTGCTAACGTGGCGCTGTTTGCGAAGTTGCTCACAGGTATTCCCTACAGTTTGACCTTACACAGTGGTTTAGATGGATTTGGTCCAAATCAACGACAGAAGTGGGGCAACGCCGCTTTCGGTATGGCAGTGGCTAAAAACCTGGCAGTCGAGCTTCACGAAAAGCTAGGAGAGAGTGTGCCCGATTTGCTAACGGTTGTGCCGATGGGAGTGGATACTGCTAGTTTTCAGCGGTCTCAACCCTATGAACCCTGGAATGGAAGCGCCCCTGTCCGCATTTTTTGTGGTGCTCGCTTAACGCCCCTCAAAGGGCAGCAAGATTTAATTCGAGCCGTCGCATTGTTGCGCGATCGCGGTATTCCCCTGCATCTTAAGCTAGCTGGAGAAGACATGGGATCAAACAAATGGTTTACTCAAGAGTTGCAGAATTTGATCCAGGAACTCGATCTCGACAAGATGGTGACGCTATTAGGCGCTATTTCTGATGCTCAGGTTAAACAAGAACTCGAAGCTGCTCATTGCTTTGTGTTAGCAAGCTATGCCGAAGGGATGTCGGTGGCAGTCATGGAGGCGATGGCGATGGGTGTTCCGGTGATTGTCACTGATGTGGACGGACTGCCTGACTTGGTAAACGATGGAACCGATGGGCTACTGGTCAAACCTGGCGATCCTCAGCAATTGTCACAGCGTTTATATGCGCTGCTGCAAGCGCCAGAGTTTGCGAAAAAGCTTAGTACCGTTGCCCAAGCCAAAATTGAGCGCAGCTTTGAAAGTAAGCAGAGTGCCCTGGTTTTGCTTCAAGGCATTGCTAGTCAAAATACTTTGGAAAGAATCCCGTTGTAATAGAACAATGAAAAAAACCTTGTGTATAAGTTGTTGCATTCACGCTTTTGCCCAACCTTTAAAGTGGCTGATCCTAGCAATTGATAAGAACTATTCTATGAATCAGAGGGCAGAACCATGCGTTTAATGATGGTGCAGTATGCAGGTGATTATCGTGAAACAGTGCGTCGCTTTGCTGAGGGAGGAGAAGAAACCTATTATGCTCAGAGATATTCGGTTGATGCGGTGGCTGAAATCGGTAAGCAAATTGACGAAGTTGCTGTGCTTTGTTGCATAACAGCAGAACCATACAATGAAGTTCTTGCCAATGGCGTTCGTGCGATCGGGGCAGGGTTCGATCGCACAATTTCAGTGAAAAAGTTAATTGAATTGATTGAGCAACAAGCGCCGACGCATTTAGTCGTTCGTACTCCGATTCTAGAAGTTTTGCGGTGGGCAATTAAGAAAAAAATTCAGACCATCGCAGTTTTAGCAGACTCTTTTGCTACGAAAGGACTCCGAAGTCGAGTTCAAAATTATAGATTTGCCAGTGTGTTAAACCACCAACAAATTAAATGGGTTGGCAACCACAATATCAATGCATCTACTTCACTGCGAGATATTGGAGTTAATCCGAATAAAATCATTCCCTACGACTTCATTTCTACTATCACTCCTGCCGCTTTACCGCCAAAAGAGATTCGAGATCGTTCAGATGACTGGAAATTATTTTATATCGGAGCCATGTCCGAGTCTAAAGGCGTGGGTGACCTTTTAGACTCTGTGGCAAAACTCAGAGCCAAGGAATTTCCAATAACTTTGCGAATTGTTGGTCGAGATCAAGAAAATGTTTTCAAGAACAAAGCTGAACAGCTAAAAATCGCAGATTTTGTAGAATTTTTGGGGATCGTACCTAATGCTAAAGTCGTTCCTTTAATGAGAGAAGCAGATGTTGTAGTGGTGCCTAGTAGACATGAGTATCCAGAAGGGTTTCCACTCACGATTTACCACGCTCTTTGCTCTCGTACGCCACTCATTGCTTCAAATCATCCTATGTTTCAAAACAATCTAAAGCATAGTCTTAATGCGATGATTTTTCCTGCTGGTAACGCTACTGCTTTGGCTATATGTATTGAAAAACTACTTTCAGATTCAAGCCTTTATTTCAATCTTTCAGCAGCTTCTTATGAGGCTTGGAAGCAACTACAAATTCCAGTGAAGTGGGCAGAGATGATTAATCGCTGGTTATTTGACTCATCTGAAAACTATCGCTGGTTATTTGAGCATCGGCTTTCTTCAGGGCTTTATGATCGCCCCTAGACTTTTTCGGCAAACTCTCAACTTAGGATGTCTCAGTCATGACTAAATATCTAATCTTAGGAGGTGCTGGTTTTATCGGGAGTAATCTGGCACGATCGCTGGTCGCCAGAGGCGGATCTCCTAGAATTCTAAACCGTCCAAGTTTTTCGATTTCTAATATTGAAGACATTTTAGATCAGAGTGAAGTTATCTATGGAGATATCATGGATGATGTGCTACTTCGTAAGGCTACCAAAGATGTTGATGTCGTTTTTCATTTAATCTCCACGACATTTCCTAGTATGACGATCGAGAGTAGCGTCTACGATGTTTTGTCAAATCTTTTACCCACAATTCGCTTAGTTGAAAGTTGTCTAGCAAATGGGGTGAAAAAGATCGTCTACGCCTCATCGGGTGGAACCATCTATGGTGAACCTCAAACCATTCCCATTACTGAAGATCATCCTTTAACTCCCAAGTCGGCTTACGGTCAAAGTAAGCTGACAATCGAAAACTATCTCAATTTTTATGCCCGTTCGACTCCATTAGATATTAACGTACTCCGCATCTCGAATCCGTTTGGACCGGGACAAAACTTACTGGGCGTGCAGGGGATTGTAGCGGTTGCGATGGGTTGTGCTTACTACGATCGCGTTCTCAAACTATATGGAGAAGGCAAAGCAGTCAGGGACTATATCTACATTGAGAATGTCATCGAAGCGATGTTACTGGCAGCCGATAAACCGGGTTCTTCAATTGCCAACATTTCTTCTAGCCAGGGTTATAGTGTGATGGATGTGGTTCGCGCAACTGAAGAAGTGTCTGGTAAAACCATTCGCAAAGAATTTATTCCCGATCGCCCTGGTGATGTAAAGGTAAATATATTGTCTAATAAGCGAGCCTACGAAATTTATGACTGGGTTCCGAAAGTTCAATTAGAAGAAGGGCTGTTTAGGACATGGAGATATATTGAAAATAAGCTAAACAAAACAAGCTAGTTTAGGAGACCTATGGAAGCGAATTTCTTAACCCTGTTTCAGCTAAATTATCTGCCAACTTTGTTTGTGCAATACGATCAGATAAGATTGAAAGTAGATCAACCAGTTTTCTTGAATTTCTTCTTGTTTTCGATGTTTGTATTAGCAACCTCGTTGACGCTTAAAAAAACGTCCCATGATCAACCTTTTTCGGTACTACAAACAGAGCAGATGAAAGGGCTAGCGATCATCATGATCGTAGTACATCACTTGTATACTTACGTTCTTGAGGACTATCAAGAACTTAGAGATATTAATGGATTGTTAGGTCCGTCAGGGGTTTCTGTATTTTTAATTCTCTCTGGGTTCGGGCTCTGTGTTTCACTCCGTAAGAAAGGGCTGAAATACTTTTTTTATAAACGAATCCTTAAACTATATGTTCCAATTCTATTTGCGATGACTTCACTCATTTTCTTGCAGCACATTCTATTACATCCTGAAACTAATTTATTGATTCATCTCACAAGAATATTTACAAATTTACCCGGCATCGACAAAAACTTGTGGTTCATTCTGTTCATCTTGTTCTGGTACTGCTTAGTCTTCCTAGCTTTTAAACTGAACTTGTCAGACAGAGAAAAAATCATTTTTCTCTGTCTATTTTCACTGCTAATTCTCACAGTTCCTCGATTTTCACCATCTTGGAAAATCAATGCGTTTAGTTTCCCGATCGGTTGCTGGTTAAGCTTTAATTCCGATACCGTAATTCCTCAACTTAAGCGTCATCTAAATCAAAGATTTTTGGTGATTCTTGGAATTCTGAGCAGCAGCTTACTTATCTTAAGAATCACAAGAGGACTCTCTACTCAAACTGCTCAACTTTCCTTTTTAGGGGTACTTTTAGCAATTGGTATTTTGGCTGGAACTTACTTCTTTTACAGAGGCTTAAAAGTTAGAAAACTAAACCTTTATGTTCCAAAAGAAACACTATCAACATTTTTGGTGTTCCTGGCGCTTTGTTCCTACCTGAGGTGGGTTTTCCAGTATACGTTTTTTGAATTTAAAGAGACTCCAAAGTGGCTATTTGAAAACTTTACCCATTTATTACTTGCCTTTTTTATTATTTTGCTCATCTCTCTGATGCTCAAGTTCAGTCTCTATTCTTCTTTTCTCAGCTTTATCGGAAGTATCTCTTTTGAACTCTATTTAATCCACGGTATGTTTTTGTATACTTTTGATTTCATTCTGTTTCGAGGAAGCATCTATATCACCTTCTTTATCTACTTTTTAGCGATTTGTCTGTTGAGTGTTCTACTTAATCGAGTCAGCGCATCTACTTCACGTTTGTTTCTCAAACATTAACGAAAAAACGTTCATCAGCCACCTGGATTTTAGAGGAGTGGAAACAATGACAACTCAGTCTAAACCAATTCAAGAAGACGCACACTTCGCATCTGTAGCCAACCTAGCTAGCCGTTCTACCCACTTGCTAGTCGTCATTCTCAACTACCGTACCCCCGACTTAACGATCGATTGTTTACATTCTCTAGTTGGGGAAGTGCGATCGCTGCCCAATACTCATGTGATTGTGGCTGACAACGACTCGGGTGATGGTTCCGTTGAGCGAATAGGTGCGGCGATCGCCACCGAAAGATGGCATGATTGGGTGTCGCTGTTGCCCTTAGACCGCAATGGCGGATATGCGTTTGGCAACAATGCTGCAATCCGAATCGCGCTCCAGTCTTCAAATCCGCCGCCTTATGTGCTATTGCTGAATCCGGATACGATCGTTCGTCCTCATGCTTTGAAAGTGCTGCTTGATTTCATGTGCGAACATCCTGAAGTGGGGATCGCAGGCAGCCGCCTCGAAGACCCAGACGGCACGCCGCAGCAGTCAGCCTTTCGCTTTCCTAACACATTCAGTGAATTAGATTATGGACTGCACGTTGGGTTCGTCTCAAAACTATTGTCACAATGGGCAGTAGCACCTCCAGTTTCTGAAGAAATTTGCCAAACCGATTGGTTAGCAGGAGCCAGCATGATTGTGCGTCGCGAAGTGTTTGACTCGATCGGGCTACTAGATGAAAACTATTTCATGTATTTTGAGGAAGTAGACTTTTGTTTACAAGCTCAAAAAGCAGGCTGGTCGTGTTGGTATGTGCCCAAAAGTCGCGTCGTTCATTTAGTCGGGCAAAGCTCAGGTGTGACCGATACTAAGCGTCCCGCTAAACGGCGACCTCAGTATTGGTTCAATTCAAGGCGACAGTATTTTCTCAAGAATCACGGCTGGCTTTATGCTGCGGTCACCGATGCGGCTTGGTTATCTGCTTTTAGTTTGTGGCGGGTGAGGCGAGCTATTCAACGCAAACCTGATGAAGACCCTCCTCACCTATTGAGAGACTTTTGGGCAAATAGTGTATTTCTTAAAGGGAGGCAGGTTTGAGCAATCTAGAACCCGTTAGCCTGGGGCTGTGGCAACAAATTAAAGAAGATTGGATCGCCCACGGGCGGGACTGGACAAAGCCTGGATTTCGGGCAGTTGCCATTCAGCGCTTTGGAGTGTGGAAGATGCAGCTTCCGTCTAGACTGTTGCGGGCACCTTTTAGCATTCTTTACACAGCGTTGTATCGCAAAGCTCGTAACACCTATGGAATTGATTTGCCTTGCACGGTCAAGCTAGGGCGGCGGGTGATTATCGAGCACCAACATTCGATCGTCGTTCATGGATACTGCACGATCGGGGATGATTGCATTATTCGGCAGGGCGTAACGTTGGGAAATCGTTATTTAGATCGTCCGCTTGAAGCACCTCAATTGGGTGATCGCGTCAATGTGGGTGCAGGCGCGAAAATTTTGGGTGCAGTGACGATCGGCAAGGACGTAAACATTGGTGCCAACGCGGTTGTTTTGTCGAATATTCCTGATGGGAAAACAGCGATCGGAATTCCAGCAAAAATTATTAAATCTGCTCACCTCAAAGAGAAAGAAAAGGCTTAGAAAGTGTTTTTTGTAAACTACAAAGAATAAATTTAACGGAGGTGATACCAAAAAACACTTCTTGCTGTCACCGATTATTCTCGATTTCAAACCATACGATCACCGGAAGACTAACACTATGCAGCCTTACACACCAAATTTCTATGAATACTTAGAGAGCGGTGCACGACAGTCCGCAAAAGAGATTGTGCCTTTAATTCTAGAGTTAATTCAGCCTCAACAAGTGATTGATATAGGCTGCGGTGTAGGAACATGGCTATCCGTCTTCCACGAGTATGGCATTAAAGATATCTTGGGAGTTGATGGCGATTATGTAGATCTAAATATGTTACAAATTCCAAAAGAAAAATTTTTGTCATTCGATTTAGCAAAACCTTTCTTAATAGATCGAAAATTTGATCTAGTGATGTCCCTAGAAGTCGCTGAGCATATTGCATCAGAGTATACGGAAATCTTTATTGATTCTCTTGTAAATCTTGGTTCTGTCATCCTTTTCTCTGCTGCGATTCCTCAACAAGGAGGAGCTAATCACGTTAATGAGCAGTGGGCAGAATATTGGGTAACCCATTTTCAAGAACGAGGATACGTAGTGATTGATTGCATCAGAAGAAAGGTCTGGAAAAATGACAAAGTAGAACCTTGGTACGCCCAAAATATGCTAATTTTTGTCGATCAAAACGCTTTATCAAAATATCCCTTACTCGAAAGCGAGTTCAGCATAACAGACATCTCACAACTGTCAGTCGTTCACCCCAGACATTATCTATCGTCTTTAGTTGGTGCTTCTGATCTCAGCAGCTTTCCTCTCTACAAGCTCTTATCTGCTATCCCACTATCAATTGGTAATGAATTGAATGCGTTGAAAGAGTCTCTCAAAAAAAGCCTAAAAAGGTAATTGTGGAAGCCATAAAGTAGCTCAGTCAAGGTAGTAGAGAATGATGATAGCTTGTAAAGTGGTCTTTAGTTTCGGCTAGAGTTTTAGAGTTCTAAAACCGAGAGACAAATAATTTCAGAATTCCTCCTCGTCACGGTTTCTCAACATTAAAGGTTAGTTCTAATGAAAACTCTAAAAGTTGGTTTTCTATCCGCGCAAAACTGTCTAGATAGAAGCGCTTTCTCTGGTATTCTCTATTATATGCAATTAGCCTTAAAACAGAGAGATTTGCAAATCGTCTATCTTGGAGGAGCGAGGAAATATTCCCACTGGGAACAGTTTGTCAGCCGAGCTTGGTGGCGGTTTGTCTGTCTCGTTTGGATAAACAAAGGTATTGTAAAAAAAGGCTCTCCTCGCCACAATCAGCAACGTAAGAAATTTGCTTATAAAGTGCAAAAGCAGCTTGCTCGAACTCCCTGCGATGTGGTTTTTGCGCCTGTTGCTGGAGGAGAACTAACTTTTCTTGAAACTAATGTTCCGATCGTCTACTTATCAGATGTCACGTTCAAACTTTTACAAGAATACTACTCATTAAACTTAGACCAGCAAGAGATCGAGTGGGAAACTAAAAAGGAATTGACGGCTATATTAAAATCTACCAGGCTGATTTACTCGTCAGATTGGGCTGCTAAATCGGCAGTTCAAGATTATCATGCAGAAATAGATAAAGTTAGTGTTATCCCCTTCGGTGCAAACTTAGATCGCTCTCCCTCCGAAGACGAAATTCTATTGAAAAAACAAACTTTAAAGTGTTGCCTATTATTTATCGGTAAAGACTGGAATAGAAAGGGAGGAAATATCGCCTTTCAAACGCTTCTTTCATTAGAAGAAATGGGGATTGATGCAGAATTAACCGTGGTTGGAACTGTTCCCCCCAACAAGGTCAGACACCGTAACCTAATAGTAATTCCTTACCTCAATAAAAATATTCCTGAGCAGCGAGACCAACTTAACGAACTCTATCTAAAATCAAATTTCTTTATCTTTCCAACTCGTGCTGACTGTTCGCCCATTGTAATCTGTGAAGCAAACGCTTTTGGGCTACCTGTGATTACAACCGAGGTTGGAGGCATTCCTAGCATTATTAAAAATAAAAAAAACGGCTATATGCTTTCCCTGTCTGCTTCTGGCAAAGAGTACGCGACTCTAATCGCAAAAATCTTTTTGGATCAGGTTCTCTACCAAAATTTGGTGATCTCTTCTAGAGAAGAATACAATCTACGGTTGAATTGGGATTGTTGGGCAGAAAGCGTTCACAAGGTCATGCTGAGTGTAATTCAAGGCGGCGATCGCTCCCCAATCTCCTAAGTTTTCCGCAAATCTCGTCTGTCAAACTACAAGTTTTCTCTGAAGCCATGTCGGCAACTGAATCAGCCAATGTTTTACTTATCTCTGCTACGGAGCCTGACTGGAGCCGTGAGAAGTGTCAACGTTTGTGGCAGCCTGCTCATCAACTTCTTAAATCGATTCGCAGCTATCAAAAGTGGCAAGCAACGGGTGGAATCGTCGGCAACTTTTTAAGTCGCTGGAATGTTTTTCAGCACCGATTCTGGAGCGTTGTCACGGGGGCTGATATTCCGCTCAATTGCCAGATTGCCGGAGGATTATTGCTGCCTCACCCCAACGGTGTAGTCATTCATCCATCGGCGGTGATTGGCCCCAACTGTTTGATTTTTCAGCAAGTGACGATCGTGGCAGACGTTAAACTCGGTGGTCATGTCGATGTGGGAGCCGGAGCGAAGATCATTCGCAATGTCAGCATCGGGGATAATGCCAAAATTGGTGCGAATGCAGTGGTTCTCTGTGATATTCCGGCAGGAGCAACGGCGATCGGAATTCCTGCCAAAGTCATCAGTGCCCCAAATCCCAGCTAGAAGCTACGCCAAAATCGTGTGAATGCCGGATCACTTAAGGGATCTGATAGATCTGGGGCTTCCCAATCACTTTACTTTATAGCTTTACCCAACGTGCGGGAGAAGTCTTGTACGGTCACTGTTGCAAGCGTTGTTATTTTCTGCAAACCAAGTGAAGCAATGACCCCGATCCCAACTGCCAAACTATAGAGCAGTATCGCTAAAATGGCCGCTAAGCCTGGGTTTCCTCTAGGAACAACTAACGGAAATAAGTTAGGGACTAGAATGAGTGGGATAAACTGGCACAAATAAAACTCATAGGAAAGGTTAGATATAAACAAAAGAACCTTGCTTAACTTCTTAAAAAGCTTGAGGATAAGCCGAGATAAATTGAACGTTATTACAGATATCCCGAAGCCTATTAAAGCATCAGACACGGCAAACCCCACAGGTATGTTGTGGTTAAGAAAGTTTAACCGAACAAAGGTACAAGATAATAAAACACCAAAAATCTCACAGCCAATAGCTAAGATTAATGTTCTAAAATTGGTTAGATAGGCAATGAGCCTTCCAGGTTTTTCTAAATAGACTTTAGCGGCTGCCATTCCTAAACTAAACTCAAAAAGTCTTGAAATCGCCACATATCCTGGACACAGCGGCGTTCCTATTAGACCATCATGTCTTAAGTAACTATAGAAGATGATAAACAAAGTCCAAGACAGTTTAATTAGGAAAGTAATCGTTAGAAAGTGAATAGCTGAGTACCTCTTCAAGAGCTTAAAAAGGAAAGGAAAGGCAAAATAAAATTGAAGGATCGGAAACATAAACCAGCTAAAGGGCACTCCATCGTTAAGGAGTAGAAAGCCGAGCCAGGATATACTAAATGTGCTGGGCATTAGCTCTTCAGTTTGAATCCATCCCCCAAACCAACGATATAGACCATAACTAATCAATGTCCATAAAGTTAGAAGAATCCAAAAAGTGGGGTAGAGCCGCAGTAATCTTCTTCTAAAGAATTCTAGCCAAGGTTCGCTAAGTTTTGAGGTTCTTGAATAAACTAGACCAAATCCACTTAAAACAAAAAAGATATGAACTGCTTGATATCCCAGTCCGCACAGTGCATTTAAAAAGTTAAATCCTGTATCGCCTAAGTTAGTAAAAGCTAACGGGAAAAATTGATTGAATCCGAAGTTTTGAATATCTGCTGCATTGATGCCCGTTCCTCGTTGATATTTACTAAATCCCAAGAAAAATGGTAAAAATTTAAGGGTCCAAAAATGAGCCGCTATGACCCATAGGGCAGATAGCGCTCTAACAACATCTAGTTCACTAAATCGTTTTTGTCTCATTTATTAAGTGCAACGCCCTCGGATTTTGTAGTTGTTCTTTTCTTATAGCGAACAAAAGGCATCAAGAAAATCGAGTATACTTAAGCGACTTCAACATTGAAGCCGTTACTATTTCAGGTCAAACTTGCCCGGTTGCTACCGACCTTAGCCGATCGACTAGCTTTTCAACATATCCCTCGCTGTTATGGTGATTGAGAACTTGTTCATACCCCCGATCGGCTTGGGCTTGCGCCTCGTTGGGCTGGCTCAAAAGCTGAGTAATTGCCTTGTTCATCGCGTCTGCGTCGCCTGGATTAATGACAGTTGCGATCGCAGGCTTAACATATTCTGACAATCCCTGAGTTTGCGTCACCACGACGGGTCTGCGGCACGACATCGCCTCCAGCACTGTCGTCAACCCTGCACAAAATTTGTTCTCGACCAGACTGACCACTACCACATCAGCGTCTCGATAAAGCTGAACCAATTCAGTCCACTCATAAAATTTCCGCGTCATATTGTGCGGCATCGTTTCAGGAAAGGCTTGCGCGAGGGCACGAGCATCACGAGAAAACCCACTGATCCTAACATCGGCATCTAAGTCTTGAGTAGCAGCGGCAACGGTTCGGTAGTCTCGCTTCTCTAAACCAACACTAACGATCGTCGGTCGCGTCTTCCCCGGTGTCGGTGATCCCGGCGTAAAGAAGTGAGTATCTGTCTGCTCTGGCAGTAAGTAAATTTGAGATTCAGGCAAGTGTAGCTTGTGATGCAAAAAATCGGCTTGAGGGCGAGCGTTGGTCACAAACAAATCGATGCGGTGCGCCAAACGGAAAAGCTTAGATGACAGATAGCCGCGTGGTCGATCGAGGTTGTGAACAAAGACCGCAATTTTGGGACGATCTCGCTTGGCACCACACAACGCCGCGATCGGAATGCCGATATCTTCGCCTGTGCAAAAAACCAAATCCTTGCTAGTAAGCTGTGTCGCCAACTTCCGAGCCAGTGCCCATTGTTCAGGACTGCCCGAAATCTTGGAGCGTATTTTGTCAATCAAAAGAACAGGTGCTGTCTCAGATTGATGAACCGTGGCTTCCAGCGCTAGGCTCAGCGCCTTCATCACATGACGAGGACACTGACCTGCTTGGGCATTCTGGGCGATCGCGTCTAAATCTAATGCACGACCTAGTGCTAAATGATACTTCAATTCGCACTCCTCCTAGTTTCGGTTGCAATCGATATCTCGGTATCTGCTTGCCATGCAGCCTGAGTCTGCTGATAGATTTCAATCATGCGATCAACTTTACGCTCCCAGTCAAACTGCTCTAGAACGCGTTTTTGCCCCGTTTTGCCCAGTTGTGATCGTAGCTCTGGCGACTCGGCTAATTTGAGCATTGCTTCAGTAAACCCAGTCACTAACGCTTCTTGAGAGGCAGGTTCAATCAAAATTCCGCAGGTCGCATCTAGATAATCTACGGGTCCGCCCCAGTTGGTCGCAATCACAGGTAGCCCCATTGCCATTGCTTCTAGAACCACCGCCCCACCGCATTCTAATAAACTAGATAACACTAGCCCATCGGCTTGTTCTAGCTTGGCTGCGCACTCTGCTTGAGACAGCCAGCCTGTGAATATCACCTGATCGGACAATCCCAAATTGGCAGCTTGAGCTTCTAGGTCTTGCCGTAGACTCCCTTCTCCAATCAGTTCTAAAAGGGCACCTGTTTTCACAGATACAGGCTGAAATGCCTCCAGCAGCAGGTCAACGGCTTTCCAGTCAACTAAGCGCCCAATGTAGACAAACCGAACGGGAGTGTCAGCAGGTCTTGAACCAGAAACGCGCGATCGCCAAACCGAAAAATCGACCCCATTTTCTACCAGTTCGATCACCGTGCCTCTCACTCCCGTGGGCAGTGCTTGTTTAGTTCGCGGATTTGCCACAATCAGAGTCTGGGCTTGCAGTTTTCCGGGTAAAAGTCGATTAAAGAAGTTAGCCAGCCAGCGCCCTACTCTAACGGATTTGCCGACCCAGCGACTTTGGCGAAATCGGAACGCGGGAGGATACTCAATGCCGCCATTCATGGGCCCGATGACCACGGGTGCACCCATACCAAAAATCAGCGAAGGCAGCTTAGGAGAAACTGGAATCGGCTCATGCACAATGTCAATCTGATGGTCTTGTACTAATTTCCGAACAATGCGACGTTGCATCGTCTGAGTGTATAAGTGCATTAACAGTCCGGTGGTTGCTTCTGCAACTCGCCTCGGCAGCAGCTTTCCGCAGTGATACAAGAAGCGATGTAGCCAGGTGTCCGGGATAAAGTGCATCTGGTCGATCGCATCGGGAAACAAGCTCTGCAATTCAGCTTGAGTGCGGATATGTGAAACCAGCCAAGTCTCTATATTGCGGGAACGCAGCAGGCGGAAGTAGTTTAATGGCAAGAATGCCTCACCGCCAAATCGAGCAGATGCGTGTTCAGCAACAATCACAACTCTCATAAAACCTTCTCACCGAACGGTAGGTTACTCATCTCAACCAATCTGCTAATGTTTGTACTCGATCAAAGATGTTTGTCTGCCAAGAAGCCGACTGCTAACAAATCTCACGGCTCCTTGTAGCTGAGCAAACTTGCCGACAACGCAGGCACAGGCGTAGGCTTTGGCGAATCGAGCCTCGATGTTTTGACGGCGCATATTGATAAAAATGCGAATTGCCAGCGCTGGGTAAGCAGCCAGTAGCCCTAAACTCAAGCCCTGGGTGATCCATGCCAAACTCACCGCCAACAAAGGCACGACCAACCCCCAAAACCAAATGCTTCGGCTTTCACGCAGCCAATGGCGTTCTGGGGGGTGTCCATGCAGCCAAGCGCCTTCGGCATAAGCGTGTCCAGCACGAACGGTTCGATTCCACCATTGGCTGAAGCGAGTCATTTGAGCGTCGTGCAACGTCATTTCGGCATCGAGTCGCAAAATCTTCCAGCCTTGTTGCCGTAGTCGGACACATAACTCTGGTTCCTCACCTGCGATCAGGGTCGGATTAAACCCTTTAACCTGCTGAATAGCTTTGACCCGCATCATGGCATCGCCTCCACACGCTTTTGTTTCTCCGATCGCAGTGTTCCATTCCCAATCACAGAGTTGATTGTAGATCGATTGTTCAGGAAAGCGTTCTCGCCTGCGCCCACACACTATAGCTACGTCTGGTTGAGCCGAGAGGGTCTCGTGTGCTCGATCGAGCCAACCTGCCACAATTTCACAATCTCCATCCACAAACTGAACCCACTCAATGGGTGCTGCTGCCAACAGGTGCTTTAGCCCCGCATTTCTAGCCCTCGCTGCTGTAAAGGGAATGGTCAAGTCCAACTCAACCACTTCGACTCCTAAAGACTGTGCCATTTCGACACTTCCATCGGTTGATCCTGAATCGACATAAACAATCAGATCTACTTTACCCAGGGCTGAGAGTAGACATTGGCGTAATCGTTGTCCTTCGTTTCGCCCGATCGCAACTAACCCAATTCGATTCAAGCTTTATATCTGATAAGTAGTTGAGCTAAGAACTTCTACAGGAGTCTTCATTCGGCACACCGACGCACAACTGGTCTGCTGCACCCGCACGAAGACAATCTGTAAATCTACTTATACCTTTCTGTAGGCTAATTTGCCACATCATGAAGAAAAATATAATACTCTTGACCTCAGCAGCGAAAATACGTAAAGCTTAGATGAAACATTTTATTTTCTTGACATTAAATACTCGAAACGCAGTACTTTCATTAGGGTGCAGTTCTGTCGAAATCACAAAGTAGGGAATCTACCTACTGCAAAACTCTCAACTAACTAGGTACATTTGAGATGGAACCTCCCTCCCCTTTGGCTGATCCGCTTGCGCTCAGTCCAACTTCTGTAGGCGCACAAACTAGCACTTGGACAAGTTCGATCAACGGAGGGTTGAATCCGCTATCGTCGTCTACACCAATCATCAGTCAGGTCAGACAAGCGGCGGCTCTATCCGATCCAACTCCAACAACTCCTGCCGTCATTGCTCCTGTGATCGGAACCGGAACTGGGTTATTAGGGCGCTACTATGGCAACCTCGCCTTTGACAGTCTGCAATTAACTCGCACAGATCCAACCGTTAACTTTAATTGGAACTTTGCATCACCAGGGGGCACGATCGCTGCCGACAAATTTTCAGTTCGCTGGACGGGCAAAGTGCAGCCAGAGTACTCCGAGACTTATACCTTTTACACCCTATCTGACGATGGTATTAGAGTCTGGGTGAATGGACAGCAATTGATCGACCATTGGGCGCTTCACGGTGCGACAGAAGATAGTGGCACCATTGCATTGGTGGCAGGTCAGGCATATGACATTAAGATTGATTACTTTCAAAACACAGGATCAACTGCTGCCTTCCTATCCTGGTCTAGTGCGAGCCAGTCGAAAGGAATTATTCCCCAGTCTCAGCTTTATGAACCCGACCTGACCCTACCAACTGCCGATTTATTGTCACCTATCAGTACGATCGTCAAAGGCGGCACCAGCTATCAGTTTAGCGTGTTCTACAATGATGCGACTGGGGTCAAGCGAGACACGATCGACAATCAGGATATCTTGGTGAAGGGATCTAATAACTTCAGCCAACTCGCCAAGCTGGTCAGCGTTAGCTCTGACAAAGACGGTAGCCCACTGACGGCAATTTATAGTATTGATGCGCCCGGTGGCGTTTGGGATGTAACCAGCACGGGCGACTACACCATCACCCTGCAAGCCAGCCAAGTCAGTGATATTGATAACAACTTCATTCCTGTCTATGGGTTGGGTGCGTTTCGAGTCGATCTCGCTCCACCAACCGCTCAGTTAATGACCCCAGCCCCAGCGGTAGGAGGCAGCGCTCGCTACAGTTTTAGCGTAGTTTATAACGACAACACGCTGATCTATCGAAATACGATCAACGAACAAGATTTACTGGTGAGTGGACCCAACAACTTCAGTCAACTCGCCAAGCTAGTGAGTATTAGTTCTGATAAAGATAGTAGCTCCCTGACCGTGATTTATAGTGTTGATGCGCCGAATGGAGTTTGGGATGCAAAAAACTCTGGCACTTACACCATTACGATGCGATCAAATGAAGTGAGTGATACGAGTGGAAATTTTGTGCCTGCTGGTCTCTTGGGTAGTTTTCGGGTGAGTTTGGCTCCGCCAACTGCTAAATTAACCGCGACAAATCCTGTCGTCGTCGGCAGTCCTCGCTCTCAGTTTAGTGTGGTTTATAGCGATGATACCAATGTCAAGCGGGAGACGATCGACAATCAAGACCTGCTGGTAACTGGACCCAACAACTTCAGTCAACTCGCCAAGCTAGTCAGCGTCAGCTCTGACAAAGACGGTAGCCCGCTGACGGCAATTTATAGTATTGATGCGCCCGGTGGCGTTTGGGATGCAAATGGCTCTGGCACTTACACCATTACACTGCAAGCCAATCAAATCAGTGATATCGATAGCAACTTCAGTCCAACCAATGAGTTGGGTACTTTTCGAGTTGATCTGGTTCCGCCAACCGCTAAGTTGACGGCAACAAGTTCTGTGATCGCAGGCAGTCCGCGCTATCAATTTAGTGTTCTCTACAGTGACGGTTCTGGCGTAAAGCGAGCTACGATCGCCAGCCAGAACGTCTCGGTGAGCGGACCCAATAACTTCACTCAGCTAGCACAACTGCTCAGTGTAGACGGCGATCGTGATGGTAGCCCACTGACTGCAATTTACAGCATCACTGCCCCTGGCGGGGTTTGGGATTCACCCGATACAGGCACCTACACGGTTACGCTGCAAGCCAATCAAATCAGCGATATTAATGGCAACATTGCTCCTGCCGGGGTTTTAGGCACGTTTGGCGTAGATTTGACTCCCCCGATCGCCCGTTTGAGCGCAACTAATTTAATGAAAGGAGGCAACACTCCCTACAGCTTCACTGTCACGTACAGCGATACCACTGCCGTAAAGCGAGACACGATCGCCAGTCAAAATGTGCAAGTTATCGGACCCAAGAACTTCAGTCAGTTGGCAAAGCTAGTCAGCCTTAGCTCTAATAACGAAGGGAATGTTTTAACCGCAACGTACAGCGTTGATGCGCGTGATGGAGTTTGGAATTCAAAAGACATCGGCACTTATAAGATCGCGCTGCAAGCGAACCAGGTGAGTGATACCAGTGGTAACTTCATTCCCACCGGAGTCTTAGGTGCGTTTCGCGTCATGATAGCTCCCAATGATTTTAATGGGGATGGCAAAACAGATGTGCTGTGGGATAATCCTCTCACCAATCAAGTTAGGCTGTGGTTGATTAATGGCACCCAAATCGCCGATACTCAAATTTCTGCTAACCTCCTTGGCTTAAACTGGTCAATCTCGCAAGTTGGCGATTTTAATGGAGATGCTAAGAGCGATATTCTTTGGCGAAAATCTACTGGAGAACTCGCTATTTCATTATCCGACGGGACAAAACTGCTAGATGCGGTCACTCTTCCCTACCTTGTTGCCTCTGATTGGAAAGCAACCATTGGTGACTTCAACGGAGATGGTAAAAGCGATCTCTTTTGGCGAAATCAGACGACCAATGCGACTGCGGTTTGGTTATTTGACGGGACAAAACTGCTAGATGCAGTCACTCTTCCCTACCTTGTTGCCTCTGATTGGAAAGCAACCATTGGTGACTTCAACGGAGATGGTAAAAGCGATCTCTTTTGGCGAAATCAGACGACCAATGCGACTGCGGTTTGGTTATTTGACGGGAC
>JBBRPT010000082.1:0-25687 GCA_038227635.1 Leptolyngbyales cyanobacterium
AACCTGACCTGTTTTTGCAGGATGCTGCGCTGCTGCCGTTTGCGGCGCTGACTCGCACTCAAGATACTACTCGGTTACTTGATCATGTGGTGCAGCAGGTGTCTGAAATTCCTGAAGAGACGGAGCGACAAGAGATGTCGGCGTATGTGCAACTGATGGCAGGCTTGAAGTACGATAAAGAGGTAATCCGGCGCGTCTTTCGGGAGGGCATGATGCGGGAATCTGTGATCTATCAAGAAATCTTGCACGAAGGCGAGGAGAAAGGTCGCGAAGAAGGACGACAGATTGAACGGCGATCACTCATTTCTCTCCAACTTGAACAGCGCGTTGGGTCGCTCTCTGACGCACAGCGGGATCGCATCTCTGCTCTGAATTTAGACCAACTCACAGCTCTCGCGATCGCGTTGCTCAATTTCTCCACCCAAGACGACCTAGACGCTTGGCTCAATCAGCATTCGTGAGCACAATCAAGATAAAATCTGGCATCTGCTTCAGGAGGGCATGATACGAGAATCTGTGATTTATCAAGAAATCTTGCGTGAAGGCAAGGAGCGAGGACGACAGCTTGGACAAGCGCTCACTAGTCATCTTGCTGCTCGAACAACGTGTGGGTTCGCTCTCTAAAGCCCAGCGCGATCGCATCTCGATCCTAAATCTGACCCCTTTCACCGCAGTTGTGTTGGGGCGAGAAACTCAGCGAGGCCTCTCACTTCGGCGACTCATTCTGCTGACACATCTTCCACGATCGTTGCGAACAACTCTCCAAACCCTCTCTGTTGAACTCGCGCTGGGCTGCGAACTTGCGGATAGCGACCTCAGTTGATTCAGAATAGATAAGATATGCCTGCAAAAGATGAGTAAGCTAGATGAGATGAATGTCAGACGGAAGAAATCGAGGGAGCAGCCTGAATGTGTCAGCCGTTAACGGTCTCACGTTTCAAACTACTGTAGGATTTTGAAGACACGATCGAACTTTCTCCTTATCAATGGCTGAACTTCTCTACCTTAGTGATCTTTGTCGAGACAACCCTGAACGTCCTGGCTGGTCAGTCACCTTTGGAGCAACTTGTGCAGAAGCCGCAGCCGTTTGTTTAGAGAATCAAGGACATCGCGATCGCGTCACGCTGCAAATTGATGGAATGCAAGTGTGCGAACTCGACATCCACCGTGGCGCAGTCGATGACACTATTCGTCGCTTCAATGCGGATCAAGAAGTTGCGACTGAGTATGGAGCTTATGGAATTGCAGCGCTAATTATGTCTCGTCTCACGAGTCTGACGGTGATTGAGCGCTCAATCAAAGGCAAAGGCTTTGGCTTCGATTTCTGGCTAGGTTCAATTGATAGCCCGCAAACACTCTTTCAGCGCAAAGCTCGTTTGGAAGTTTCGGGGATTCGGAACGGATCTGAAAGCACCCTGCAATCCAGAGTTAAGATAAAGCTAAAGCAAATCGCGCCTTCAGACGCAGTAGCTCGTGGCTATATCGCTGTGGTCGAGTTTGGTACACCGCGAGCACGTATCGTTGAGAAATGCAGGACGTAGAAACTCTCCATCAAGAAGCAATGGAACTAGTAGACCAAGCCGTTTCAGCCCGTCAGCGTGGCGATGTGGTTCAGGTTGCAGAGTTTTCTAGAGCCGCGTTTCAGAAGGAACGGGCGGCAGCTAATTTACTGGCAAATCAATTTGACTTCGAGCCGACTCGATCAATTTTGCATCGCAGTGCAGCAGTTTTGGCTTTGGAGTGCAAGGAATTGCGAGAAGCGGAACGCCTGATCGGTCGAGCGCTGGCAGGTGACCCGCCTGACGATATTGCAAACGAATTGCGTGACCTGTTACTAGACGAGATTTATTCGCATCGGCAAGCAATCTGAAATCGGGCGGGTAAGTAAGCTGTATTCGCAAAAATGAGTCCGTGAGGCGTTGGGTAAGATATCTATCGCTGCTATGAGCTTAGATAAGATAGAAGGTGAGCCAAGTAATTATGTAGAAGCGGGTACCGGCACTACAGAAAAGCGAGATAATACAGAGGGAACCATCACTGTTGTCGCTATGCTAAAGACATTCAAGGCGGTTCTGAAGGGAAACGTGATCGAGTGGATTGACGAAGCTCCTCAGTTAGGGGATCAGTCGATTGCGGTTCACATCACGGTGTTGGAAGAAGATTTAGGCTCAGATGTTGCCTCTCGTGGTCAAAGAATGGCTGAAGTGCTGGAAAAGCTTGCGGCAAATCGCGCTTTTTCAGAGGTTGACCCGATGGTTTGGCAGCGTGAAGTTCGTTACGATCGCTCTATTCCGGGTCGAGACGAATAATGCTTCTTGATAGCAACATCATCATTTACGCGATTCAGCCCGAAAATGCTCGTCTTCGTCAGTTTATCGCTGCCCATTCCCCTACGGTATCTGCACTGAGTTATGTCGAGGTACTCGGCCACCACCGTTTGGTCGAAGCAGATCGCGACGATCTGGAGCAGCTTTTTTGGGTCGCTCAAGTGCTGCCTATTTCTCAACCCATCTTGGAGCGGGCGGTCGCGCTTCGACAAATTCGCAAACTGTCTCTTGGTGATTCAATGATTGCGGGAACCGCCCTCGTCTACAACTTGATGCTCGTAACCCGGAATACGAATAACTTTCAGTGGATTGAGCAAATTCGGTTGCTGAACCCGTTTGAAGCAGATGCGGAATGATTTGACCTTCTAGCTCGTTGGCTTCGTTCTCTGACGCACAGCGCGATCGCATTTCCACTCTGAATTTAGATCGACTTGGAGCTTTAGCGGGCAGCTTTGCTGTGCCAGAGGCACCGTACTGCTCAATTTCTCCAGCCAAAACGACTTGGACGCTTGGCTCGGTCAACATCCGTGAACTTGGGCTGAGTCTCACGGTGGAGGTTGAATGATCTGTCAAAAGTGGTCTCAATTGGGTAACTCTCAAACAAGTACCGATTTTAGGCTTGTCTGATGTTCTGCTTTTGGGCGAGAAACTCAGCAAAGTCTCTCACTTCAGCAACTAATTCTTCTGGTAAATCTTCCACGATCGTCGCTAGATGCCCTCTCGCTCCCATCGTTTCCCTAGCTGGCTTGATCAGTTGAAGTTGATCGGGGCGAACGGTTTCTACTCCGATCGTTTCCATAAATGCTCCTGGCTCTGAACGAGTCGTTGGCACAAACTCCCCTTGCTCGCCTTCTTTGACCCACTCTCCGAAGAGTTCCACCAGGTAGGCTTCACCGTCTTTGAAAATCTCTACGATCGCGCCTGATGTCCCAGCGGGCGCAGACCCACCCTCTGAGAGCGAAATCGATGCGTTCAACCGCACGGCATCAAATAGCTGAAATTGACTCATGGCCGGTTTCTCCTCAGCGGTACCGCCGTTACAAACCTTGCTACATCTTCACCGAATAGAACAATCCAAACCGTTCGTAATCGACAAGAAACTCCGGAGGGTCCAGTTATGGTAATCACTTCATAGTAGCGATCTCCGTGCTGGTTCGGCTCCTGAAACTCTAGCCTCTCCAAGGATATCTCTATCAAGATGGCTTCCCGAATCGCGTCAGCAGAATCAAAGCTTAAACGCCCCTGAAACAGCATCTGTTTGTCGCCACCTTCTCCAGGTTCTGTGGCGTGTCGAAGCAGATATTCCGCTTTCCGAGCCGGGAAATCTAGTCTAACGGGTCGCGTCATGCATTTGTCCTGACCTCTCAATCATTATCTCAGGATGAGGGTCATTTTGCCTGTCAGTGGACTCATAGACAGCTCACTTAATTAATTCAAAGTAAGTAAGATATGCTTGCAAAAGATGAGTAAGTTAGGTAAGATAGAAGGGTCAAGTGAGGTCAGCAATCATGCGGAAGTGGCTCCAAACTTTGGTCGATCAGTTTTTACCGGCTGTTGAACTGTTACAAGACACGCCGGAGGGTCGGACGCAAGGGCAGAAGTGGGCGACGTGGATGCGCCAGCAGTGGGTGGAGCATGGTCTGGTGGAGCTGAAGCAACAACGCAATTTGATGACGGATGTCAGAAACGCGATTAAGCGGCAGCTGGGGGAGGATCATCTGGCGTTGGACTGCCTGAACTTTACGGTGGCGGAGTGGACAACGATTAATTCTCCGATCGAGGAACAGGTGGCACGGCGCAATGAACATGTCGTGCTGTTGCAGAATCCTGACGCGATCGTCACTCAAGCCGTTCGCCTGTTGGAATGCCGCGAGTGGGCTGAGGTGGCAGCAGGGCTGGTGGTGCTCACGGGTCGGCGATCGAGTGAGATTTTAGGGACGGCGGAGTTTCAACCCAAGTCTCAGTGGAGTGTGATGTTCACAGGGGCGTTGAAGCGCAGAGGGGAGTCTCAACGACTTTCGTTTGAAATTCCAACGCTGACGACGGCGGAACGGGTGGTGAAGGCGTTGGGGAAGTTGCGGCAGATGTGTCCGGCGGAAGGGTTGACGGCGGGGCAAATCAATCAGAAATACGCTCAGGCTGTGGCAACGGCGTGCGATCGCCACTTCTGTGATCTCGCGCCCAATCGGGATGGACGAGACAATCTGTTTTCTCATCTGTTCCGGTCTGTTTATGGGGCGATCGCTACCCTCTGGTATGCACCGCCGACTGTGGATGCTAATGAATATAAGGCGGCAATTCAGGGGCACTATGCGATTTTAGATGCAGCCGATGGCACGCTGAAGCGATCGCTCGCTGCATCTAGACACTACAACGACTATAAAATTGGCGATCTGGGTGGCAATATCGACGGCAGGCAAGGCATCAAGTTGGGCTATGGGGGGGTTGAGGTCATTGACGTGTTTAATCCCGATCGTCGGGCTGAGAGTCCAGCCATGACTCACGATCAGACAATCCACGATCAGACAGACCCGCACTCTGATCTGACAAACTCGCACGTTAACTCTTCAGATGAAGCGGAGGATACGGCAGTGGTGAATCAGGAGGTTTCTCAACAGGCAATTGAATCGGTTTCTGAGGCGCTGGAGGCACTTCCAACTGTGCTCAGAGGGGAGGAGATGGAGGAGGCGATCCCACCTAAAAGACAGGTGGCTCGTCGAGTAAAGCCAATTGCGGTGGATCTGGAGTTGTTGAAGTCGGTGGCGAGTCGCTTTGGTGTGGAGGTGCGGAAAGGCAAAGGGCAAGGCTATGATCATGCTCTCTTGGAACTCCTGCTGGTGCTGGAACATGGGGAGATCGGGCGGAGTCATTCGGTCTCGCATTCACTGTCTGCATCCACTTCTCAGACCGTGGCAGACCAAGCGAAAACGTTGGCTTGGCTCACCGGTAGGGTGGAAGGCTTGGAGGCGGAATTGTCTCAGGTTCAACAGGAGAAAGCAGACTCGACCGCGATCGCGCAGGGGAACGAGCAGGCGCGACAGGCGATCCAACCGCTGCAAGAGGAAAATGAGCGGCTAAAAGCAGAACTCCAGCAGACTCGATCCCGATTAGAAGGCATTCAACGCTTTTTGACCGGCGGTGAACGTCTATCTTCGGCAACCCTGAAGGAAGAACCGATTAAGGAGAATCATCGCGCTCATCCTGATCCAGAGGAATCTTCGACGGCAGCGATCAAGGCTTCACCCAGTCCTCAGAAATCAAAGGATGAAAGACCCATACAGGCGCTGCCTATCCAGGCTGACTTAGACCCGGATGTGCTCAGAGCGCTCCAGGCGATTCTCCAGTACAACGACCACACCGCCACCTCTCATGCGGAACGCTGGACAATCTCGATTCCCGTCATGAAAGACCTCCTCAAACAACTCGGGAAAGCCACTCAACCCAAAATTGAAGCCGTTCTTAAAGCCAAGAGTGACACCATTCAACAGCATCATCGCCAACATGGTCTCGGGGAACGGCACAATCGTGTCCATCAGGGTCGATCCGTGAGTGAGGTCATTAAACTCTGATTTCAATCAGAGGAAGGAGATGAACTGGGAGTGACCGACTAGGCGACCCCTCAATACTTCACCATCTGTGTACGTCTTCACTAGAAACTGGGTTCAGAGTAGACTTTAAATCTGCACTCACCTCACGCCGCCTAACGCTTTTGGTAAAGCACCATGACACAAATAATCTGGAGAAATGTTGATCAACAGGTCGTTGAACGGTTAAAGCTCCGCGCTCAACGCAACGGGCGTTCCCTGGATGAAGAAATCAAAGTCATTCTCGAAGAAGTCGCGGCAGCGGAGGTGGTGAACGAAGACACCTTGCACCAAATCCAGAAAGCCGACAATCAGGAGCGACTCAGACAAGCACGAACTAAGTACCTACCCGATCTTGATGCGCGATCGTTTGAGATTTCTTCGACACAAGGACTGCGCCCCCTACGTCAACCCACCGATTCCCCAAATGTTCTAGATGTAGTGGAGGTGTTTCAGCAACTTCGCCAAGCGATCCATTGGAACAATGCTCCAATCCGCAATTTAATTGATGAAGGAAGACGGTTTTGAAACAATTTGTGTTGGACTGTTCTGTTGCCATTAACTGGTGTCTGCCGGACGAAAACAATGGCTATGCGGACAAAACTTTAACCCTCCTACAGTCTAATATCAGCACGGTTGAAGCCATTGTTCCTGGTATTTGGTCGTTGGAAATAGCGAACACACTTTTGACATCTGAGCGTCGTCAGCGCATGACTCCTACACAAGTGCAAATCGCAGTCTCAGCCATCGAGTCTCTGTCGATCGTCGTCGATCAAGTAACGGCTGAGACCGCATTACACGATGGCAACGAACGATACTCGCTTGGCTCAGGCAGCCGGAGAGTGTGGCGTATTTCTCGAAGAGCCAACCTTGGAAAACTTGTCTTGATTGGCTCAATCGCAATATAGAAACCACAAGTGGGGAGCAATATCGACACTGAATTGTGTCGGGTATTGTCAACTTAACCGGGTCTGTTCAAAATCCAGCACAATTATTCCTGAATCGTCAGGTGCGCTCAGACTGGGCAGCAGAATTCAGCGCCGCAACTTCTCGCTACTCTTCAAAACGTTATCTCAGTTGTTCGCAATAGCGTTTGGCAGTCAGTTGATGTTGTTTCGGATGAAAGTGATCTGAAGATCTTGCGCCTGATTAAAACTCTCTCATTTTTGGCATTCACCCGCCCGTGATTGAAAATCACGGGCTAATGGTCAAGTATCACGTTAAATGGGTTCTTGTCACATTTTGGTGATCTGAGGTAAAAGCCACCATTTAACGGCGAGAGATTCGTATTTTAATCCGTATCACATTCCTCATCGAAGATCAGTTATGGGTGCGGCACCTCTAGCGTTCACAAATTGAAAATTATAGGCATGACGCTCTATTCCCAAGCATTGTAAAACTTGAGTTCCTTCCTATCATATTCATGTCACTCAGCCTAGTTTCTACTTCAACTCGCAAGTTGAAATCTTCGTCTCAACAACTCAATTCCGGCTCGCCCATACATCTGTCGCTTCAGCATCTTCAACCGATTGATTTGCCCTTCGACCTGACCGTTACTCACCGCAAGTGTCACCCCTGCTCTAACCGCTGCTGCATAGTCCTCCTGCAAGCCTTGGGCAAAACGTTGGAAAGTAGGCAGCGAACTGGAGCGCGCGGCTTGCAGCCAAGGGTCGAGTTGGTCTGGCTGCCGGTCTCGCACGAACTGAGTAAAGGTTTGGGTGAGCTGGATCGCGGCGGCAAAATCTGGGCATTGTTCGATTAGCCGAGCGACCAACTGGTCATCTTGCTCATCGCGCTGCTCGCGACGACGCAAGACCACCCACACGGCTCGCCGGGCGGTGAGCGGCGGCTGTTTCGGGTCAGCCACACGCGGCAGAATTGTGGTGGGGTGGCGGCGCACTGTCCGTCCTTGGGCTTGACAAATCTGCTGAATGTAGCGTGTCACCGTCATATAACTGCCACCATAGCCTTGCTGCTGGATCTCTCGAAACAAGGGCTTAATTTCATGCTCCCCGTCGTTCCATCGGTTCAATAAGTAGTCTTTGTAAGGATTGAGGACACTGCGCCCTCGGTCACTGCGTCCTTGACGTTCTGGAAAGGTCGAACAATTCAAGTAGCGTTGCACCGTGCGGGTGCTGATCCCCACTTCATGAGCAATCGCAGGGGCAGACCACCCTTGACGATGCAACGTCCAGACTTGCTCATACTGGGCGAAGCGTCGGTTGCGTCGCGGTTCGCTCTGCGATTGTGCCGATTGCGTCGAACGCGGTAGCGCAATCGGCACCACTGACCGTCCATTCGCTTGCACTGTTGCGGTTCGATGCAAAGCCTCCACGGCTTTAAGATCTGAACGATGACTACCGAACACTTGCTCTAAAACGTCTGCTAAGTTTTGCAATAAATGGAAGCGATCTGCGACTTGGACGGCGTTCGGTGCGCCTGTCTTCATCCCTTGCTTGTACTCTTTCGAGCGATCTCGCGACAACACTTGCACGCCTGGATGCTGCTGTAACCACTCGGCTAATGCTCCAGCGTCGCGGGTATTCAGCAAAGCGATAGGACGGCGTTGATCTAAGTCCATGAGAATTGTGCCGTAGCGGTGACGTTTGCGAAAAGCGAAGTCATCTACACCCAGCGTTTTCGGCACGACGATCAGCGGTAAGGGCAGTTTGGCAATTAATCTTAAAAGCGTGTTTCGACTGACCCCACAGCGTAGCCGCTGGCTCAGTCGCGCTCCCGCCGCTCCTCCTAACGCTAAGGCAATCTGGGTTAATTGCTCAGCTAAACGTTGGGTGCGACGTGCCCAAGGCAGTGCAATTTCAGGAATGCGTTCGGTGAAGATCCGGCGCTCGCATTCCCGATTGAGGCAGAAAAACTTGCGGACTTGGAGTTGCAGTTTGAGGCGGTAGGTTGCCCATGCCAGATCGCTGAGGGTTCGCTCGTATCGGCTATGCACTCGATGACTCGACTGCTGACACCCTGGGCAGTGGATCTGGGCTTGAGCGGAGCGCAGGAATAAGCGAATCTCGGTGTCCTCTGCATCCACTTCCCACCGCTCAAATTGCAGGCACGATCCCGCTGGCAATAATTTGAGGAGGAGTTCCAAGGAAGTTCAAATCTTGGTAAAGCTTGATGTCTTCATTCTAATCTCGATCACCAAATCTGGACAAGAGCCTAAATAGCGTGTTAAACGACAGCTCCTCTGAATCTCGATAACTCAGGGCGTAGCGGTGAGTCCAGTCCTGAAGGCGGGAAACCCGCCTTCAGGACTGGCGAACCCGAAGGGCAGTACCACCGCACATTCAGCAGGATGATCTTGGGCAAAAAATGCCGCCATTTGAACAGGGATAGGGTGCACATGAAAAAGTGAGGTGCAAGGGTTTCGCCTTTCTCACCTTACCAGTGACCATTTTTTGCGACACAGCCAATTCGGAAGCGAGCCAAGGGGGAGATTAAGAAATATGTCCACACTGATTTATGCCAAAGATGCTGTTAGATAATCAAGGCAAGTATAAATACTGATTGTGCTCTGTTTGCTCAACGAATGACAGAGGCTAAACAGCCATTTTTCCCTACGGTTTGGCTCTCTACTTCAGCAACTTCTACGCATCTCGTTCAAACGTACAAAGATAACAACTTTGTAATTGATTTGGAAGAGGCACAAACATGGCTTGGAACAGATTGGGTGAAAATAGGCACACCAGAGGTTCAAGTTGCTGAAGAAACATGTGGACTCTTTGACTTTGTCAACTTACTCCTAGATTTCTATAGGCAATCTACCCGACTGATTGTGATGGCTAATTTTGACACAGGTGTTAGGTTTTTTACAGCGCAAAATAATTAGCCCATAGCTAAAACAAAAACGTCTAACAACCCGGTTGGAGCGGACTAGAGAAAGTTATAGTTGAGACTTAAAGGTTATCGGAGCCGCTCAACCGGAACGTTAGCTGGCTTGGGCTGTTTGCTGGGAGCAGTGTAGCGACTTTATCTGTCAATACTTAAAGTTAAGTTGTCGAAAGCTTTATTACTTCTTAACAAGAGATATTTGGGGTCCGACTGTTCTGAGTAATATTGATCCCATAGTTTTATGCCAGTTTCGCAAAATGAAATCATGTTGTGGGTCGAATAGATGTACTGGCTAGATGGAGGTGGATACCATGAACGCTCAGAAGTTAAGGCAGTCACTAGAGAGCTTATCAGGACATTTAGTCATCGATTCCCCACAACAGGAAGAATCAATGCAACGCCTGTCCGAGTTCCTTTCCCGCTCACTACTTCAGGACGAGGTTCGCCCTTTTAAAGGCAGCAGTTTTACGTTTGAAGATGCCGATCTGTTTTCCTCAGAAACCATTCCTGAAAGTCTTTTCATGTCTTTACGAACGATCTTACAGGCACAATCTAGTGGCATCGAACCTGAGTTTAGAGTCTTTGCCAGGGAAATCCCTGTGCGTAGTACTCAGCTCCAAGCTTCGGTGCCTCTCTGGGCAGGGGGTGCAGCAGTTGAGCGCACGATTGGGCCACTTACCCGTAAAGATGGACGACAGATCTGGTTTGATTTCTTCAGAATTGAAAGACTCGTCGCCCTTTATATCCAGGGACAGCCGAATCCTGCGCTGTTATTTAAGATCAACACTGGCATTCGGCGAATTAATGAGCGATTGCCACTGGTTGCTGACCCGTTGACCAGCTACTCCTTGGTGGGTGGCAGTATCTGGATTAACTCAGCTATTTTCTCGACCAGTTCACCCCAGGGCTACTACAGTGGATTAACGATTGGAGGCGGCACGATTACGCTGAACGCTGTGCCACAGTTGCTCAACGGCAAGTTGACGATTTCTCCAAACACCGTGGTCACGGTTCAACTTCAGTTGCAACAGCCGGGGGTGACCAATGCCGATGCCACCAGCCCCTACGGCATTGATGCGCGTAATGCATCCCTGCAACTCCCTCAAACCTTTGCCTTTCGGTTTTCGGGGACGCAAAGCAAGATTGATCAGGTGAGCACAGCCCAGTGGAACGTGTATGATCACACTGCGGATTTTCGCTGGGACAATCAACAGCAACCGATTTATGACAACTTGCTGCACCGGGTGCTGATTCCGATAGTGTGTTCAACACCCGATTTCACGGTTCGTGATTGCCGATCACCGTTCTATCAGGTACGTGGAGTAGCGGCGATCGCTTCCAGCCACTGGGCACTCTCCGCCGCACCGATCGATATTCTCAACCCGACCCCCGCTGCCGGAATTGGCGCGTTAGTTGTGAAATGCCAAAAGGGGTTGACTACCGACTGGCAGGGATTGAAGGGTGGATCGCTCAACCTCAATCAGCCCTATCTTCTGGCAGAACCGGGACGGATTGCCATTTCTGATCTATCTGCCGGGAACGGCGTGTGTCAGCAGAATCTGAATTTATGGAAGGATGCCCAAAATTCCTTTGGGACAACCGTTCAACTCCAGTACTCCCAGGCAACCCCCTTCTTCTACAACACCTTTGCCAATGGGAGTGAGGCGATCTCCATCCTCTGCAATGCCGATTTGCAGATTGATCGCCCCGTCACAGTCACAGGACAGGCGCTATCGATTCGTTCTAAAAATTCACTGTTGATACTGGCGGTGACGAAATTATTTAAGCTAGTTTATTTGTTTGATGACAATATCTTCTTTGACAATATCGAAATCAAGCCGCTCAAATTGCCCGATGCGATCGCGCTGGCACTGCACAATGCGCTGTTCAAAACAACGCCGGTCAACGGCTGTGTGCTATTTGGGCTGTTGGCAGATGATTTTATCAAGGTGAAGCAGGCGTCGATGTTTCTGACCTTTGGCATCTACGCCTACCTGCCCACGCTGCCCGACCCCTACGCTGCCAATCTCGGTGGTCTGCGGTTTCAATTTCGCGGAACGGAAACGAATCTGGCAGGGGCTTCTGTCCAGGGAGGGCAGGCCTGGTTATGGTTGGTCTGTTTCATCAACTGGAAGCCAGCACCGACGGAGGCAGAGCCAGATTTTGATGCGGTAACGGTTTCATTCTATTTCGCTCCGCTACAGAACCAGTTCCAGATTCTACAAGCGAACTCAGCAAACACTGTTCAGGAATCCTCGTTGAATTCAACTGCAACCTCCGATATTGCCACTTCTGGAACAACTGAGGGTGCGACGCTCATGTCCTTCGCGGCGGTTGATAATCGGCTACCGGACTACGGCGGGATCTGGGATGAAAATACGCAACAGTTTCAGCAGGAAGTGTTTGCACTGTTGGATGTCAGCACCAATGCGGATTTACTGGGCGTGAGTTTCGGCGTTTTTGGCGATCGCCATTTGGCGATGCTCACCACTCACCAGGCGGTCGAGACGGCTGCCACTACAAACCCTGCGTTTCCATTGCAGGTACGGGGAATGGATGTGGTCAGCCGGGGGAACAACGTCAGGGTCTTTACCGTACCACAGATCTCCTGGGAGCCAGTGTTTAACCTGACCCCTCCCAAAGTTGTCGGAGATCCAGGGGGGTTATTCAACTACTATCCCGATGATGGCGGACCAACTCGGTTGCTCAACAATAGTAATGAATCCGTGGCGCTGGCACCGATTCCGCTCACTGACTTCCTCGTGGATACCTTCGATCGCGATCAGAAATTCCTGGCGCTGGCGCTGTTTACACTGCCCTTTGGCATGAAAGCGCTGGCGTTGCTGCAAAAAAAATACGAATACGAGGGCAATGCTCGCAAGGGCAATGACTTTTCGCTCAACTCGCAATCCTTTGAAACCAATTTGAAAGGTGCCCGACAGCTCGAAATCACGGGCGGTGAGGCGCTGGTCGAAGGTGAGAGCAACATGTTTATTGGCAGCACCGTTCAACTGAACAATGTGCTGGAGCTGGACGGTACGAGCAGGGGAGCCAGCACCTTAGGCAGAAGCGTTACCAAGATCTTCAACAATGAGTTTTTTCTACAACCTTCCATTGACCTGTTTCGTCAACGGGGGGTTCCCCTCACTCGCATGGATTTATCGGGTTACGGTGCCAGCATTTTTAGCGATTGGCTCAATCCCAAAGCAACGATCGCTGCCACCAGTCAGGCAAAGTTTGATGTGTTTGTGGGGCGGTGTGCCCACGAAATTATCCAGGTCAAAAGCATTCTGTATCCCTGGGCAATTAAAGTGGTGCGGACGATCACGTTATTCCGTGCCAGCACCGGGTATGTCTATCGCTATGACAGCGGTTGGCGGGCAGAAAGTGATGGACAGTTTGATTTCACTTATTACGTGAATGTGGAGAGTGGAGGAAAACTCGAACCCAGTCCAAAAACAGCCCCTTACGAGATTCACCCCGGTGTGGTGAAAGGGCTGTTTAATGTCAAGGATATTCAGGAAACGGATGCGATCGCCCCCCTCAAGGGAAAACTCACCCTCGCCCCCGGTGAAGTCTTCATTCCAGTAGATGAGAATGGCAAGGAGCAACCGGGCGCGCCACTGCCCGATTTTGAACTCCAGCCGGTATTCTTCAGTGCAGATGTGGAGATTGAAAATCCCGTCAGCGGATATATCACCAAAACCATCAACGGTGTAGAGAGAAAGATCTGTCCTTCCAGGCAGATTCTGGGGTTTGTGCAGATTGCTCCGCGAGGCGTGCCGTTGAGCAGAGGCACCTTCCGAGCTTTGATCGCTTACCAGGGAAGCATTGGAGGACCGCTGAACTGTGTGATTGATATTCATGGCAGCAGTCAGCAGATGCGGATGAATCGGTTTGATATCAGTAATGCGATCGCCGCCAACGAAACCGATCCAGTCTTCGTGGTAGCAGGACGGGGCAACGTCATTTTGCCGAAGGATGGCTCCTGGAGCATGGTGCAGCACCAGTACGGCACGGGAGAGGTGACCCCTGTTGTACCAGAGTTGAGTGTACCGCTCATCCGCATTGGTAAACTGATTAAAAAGACGACCACGATTCTTGAGGGCGGAGGTTTCAAGACCATTGATGTTCTGGCACTGGATCAGGACCCCGCCACGCAACTGGCTCGCATCGCCAACCCCACCGAACTGCTGCGAAAATCTGCCAGCGACACCCTCAACTACGGCTTTTTGCTCAGCACCGATACGCAAAAGGCACTGTTCCTCACCCCTTCATTCAAACAGGGCTTCGATCGCCTCCTGAGCAAAACGCCACCCCTGTTTGCAGATGCGTTCCGGATCGTCAGTTCTAAGGGAATCTTCCCCAACGTTGGAAATGCTGAGACGACCTTTGGAGATGCGGTTTCACTGGTCAGCAAAGACACGGAGTTTACCAAGAATCTGTTGCAGGATGGCGGCAAACAGGTTCGCGAGCTAATGCAGATTAATAACGTCGTTGCTGCGGCGAAGGAAGAAGGCTACAAACTCCTGAAACAGGTTGAGGATTTTGATCTGCCCAATACTGTATGGAAGCTGATTGAAATCGGCGGTGCTTTTGCAATCTATATCGAGTACAAGGCAGACAAGATTCAACAGAAGGCAGGGGGCACCAAGAATTCAAAAGGCAGCCTCAACTTTGATGTGGATTCCTTTTCCAGCAACCTGGCGGACAAGTGGAAGAGCCGCATGAGTAATGTGGGAATCGTGGTGGATCTGGGACCGATCAAACGGTTGATGACGATTAAGGGCAACTGGGATGCCAAAAAAGGGGCTGAAGCGCAATATCGAGGCAGTGATTCTGACCCCAATCTGCCCTCACCCCAGATTGAATTTGCCCCTGAACTGCAACCCGTGATCGATATTCTGGAAATCCTGCAAGACTTGCAGGGCGAGAATTACAAGGATGCGTTCCAGAAAGGCTTGAAGCTGGCGATGAGCAACAAAGCCGGAAGCTGGGAATATAAGTTCGATGCCTCGAAGGAAATTCCCGTACTCCGCTTCCCGCCCGGTCTGCTCTACAACGACCCCAACGCACCCCTGAAACTGGAAGCAGGGATACGACTGGGAGCCTACTTCAACGCGGCAGTAAAGGTCACCACCGATCCCAAGCAACTGCTCCCGACATCTGGGGGTTATCTGGGCTTCTACGGCAGGCTGTCGGTAATGTGCGTTTCGCTGTCTGTGGCGACGGTCTACGCCGTGGGACAGGTCGATCTGCAAATTGCAGCAGACACCAAGACCGGACCCTCGCTGCTGATGAAGTATGGCTTTGGTGCCCAGCTTGTTGTGGGCTTACCCGTTGTGGGGAATGTCAGCGTCCTGTACATGGTGGGTGTAGAGATTTATGTCGATTCGGTTCGGCTGAATATCTCTGCCTTTCTACTGTTCCAGGGTCATGCTGAGTTACTGGGGGGCATTATTGCGGTCACGATCACGATCGAAGCGAAAGGCACCATTTCCAGAGCCAACGATCGCACCGATCTGGCAGCTCAGGTCACCTTTGGGTTAGACATCAGCATCTTCCTGGTGATTGATATCAGTTTCAGCGAGTCCTGGCAGGAACAACGGCAAATTGCCTAAGGAGCATTTATGGAAACCAATCGCAGATTTTCCCTACTCACCTTCCCTCAATTCTTTGACGGCAACGTGCTAAAACTGAATATCGTGGTGCTGCCGCGCAATCAGAACCCTTTGCAGGGGGCGATCGCCACTCACCCCACCATTCCCGACGCTCCCGCTTTTGCCGCAGCCAATCTGTCCTTCAACGCCGGAATTATTACAGGACTCAGCCGTTTCCCCAATAACCAGGCTTTCACCTTCAGTCAGGCTCTGACCACGACTTCGCCCACCAATCAAACCGCTTTATTTGAAGCTCTGGCGAACCAATTTAGTATCAATAATTTGAATCAAACGAATATTAATCTGGATAGCAATACCGACAAAGCCAATAAAGCAGTTGTAGAATCCCTCTCCGTCAAAAAATATCTGCCCCTCAGCTACCGCAACGCCTTCAATTTCACCACACCCCGCATCCGCAATGCAGTAACGGATGACAGCTACCAGTGCGCGGTGCGCGATGCCGGAAAAGTACCGGGATTTAACCGAAGTGGTGACGATATTAGCTGGGGAAAAGTGTTTGCCTATGCCCTGCGCCAACCCCAACTGGCAAAACAACTGGGGATGATTTACGGGACCACGCTGACGATCGACGCAGCCTATTTCCCAGATGGGGGATGGCTCTATATTGACTTGGCTGAGGGCAGCGATTACTGGGCACAACAACAGGTCGATGATAGTTTTATTAAAAAATATGCGGCTCGAATTCCTGCGCTGAAACCCGGTATCACCCGACCTGTTTTTGCGCCGCTGCTATTTCCAGTGCTGTTCAAAAACAATGCCGCAGACCCAGATCCTATGCCTGATGGCAACTTCGACACCCTGCAAATTGAAACGGCAACCTACGACGATGGATTTGCCAAAATTGTTCACGTTTCGCAACCCCATAGTCGGAATTTGATGGCGGAGGAAAGTGATGGCGCTCATCCCGTCAAGGATGTGGGAATTCGCCTAGGCTGGGATGATGAGCAAATTTTGATCTGGTATATGCGCCAGATGGCGATTGATCCTTCCGTCGCCAATCCCGATCAGCGGATTGACGCACCGCTGGGCGTGTTTGGCTATTCGATCGATGTGCGCGACCTGGACAATCCTGCCAGTCCCTGGGAGTCGTTGAATACCGTTCAGAGTAAAGCGGAGTTGACCATTGCAAAGGACAAATCGCCGGAACCGGAAATGATTTCCATTGGCAGTTTTAAGGGAGAACTGCCCTACCAGGTCTACCCGGTGCAGCTTGATGGCAATCAACTCCAGAATTACTGGTTGCCGATATATTTTGCGAACTGGAATGGACACAATATTGTGTTGCCCGACCCGGATGCCGCCGCTGTCTATCAGACCAATAATCCTGATGTCAAAGCTGATCCAGAAGTTCCTGTTCCCGGCGATCCGAGCAACAAAACGGGGACGGGAGTGACGGGGGCAGCTCAAAACCAGCTCAACCGGATATTTGATGCTGGGGCGATCGCCACCCAATTGCGCTACGGCAAACAATACGAGTTTCGGGTTCGACTGCGAGATCTGAGTGGGGGAAGCACGCCTCTACTCCCCACCGTTAACCCGATTAACGAATCGCCCTCCAAGCGTGGTCGCAGTCGGTTTAAGCGATATGTTGCTCCCAATCAACCCCGGCTTGAAGATCTACCTGTCAATACCGACGCGCTGCCTGGTACAGACACTGTCCCCGTGATCAATCAGTTGACGGTTCTCCGTCCTCTGCTGGGCTATCCTGCGGTGGTGTATACGGGGAAATATACGAATCCTGTGCAGCGCTTAATCGATGCGTCTAATCTGGCAGTCGGCAAAGAAGCCTTTGGGATTCCTGACCCGGATGTGAATCGGGTACAGATTACGGTGGAGGTGCAAACGCTGAGGCTGGATAATCTGCTGAGCGTGTCGGGCAAGGATAATTACGTCCATCTATATACGACGGAGCGCAAGTTTGGGGCGATCGCCAGCGAAGACGATTACGCAACAGCACTTAACCTCCCAATTGTTTACAAGGACTGTAAGGTGCTTCACGTCGGAGATGAAGTTGATTTAATAACCGATCTACAGTTGCCAGATGAGATTGATAAACTGACGGAAATTGTTCTGCCCACGGCTCGGACAATCCGGCTAACGATTCGAGCCATCTGCGAAGATAAAACTGAGAACGATCGATACTACGGATTGTTGAATCTGGGAAATCCCGACCAGGATGTGCGATTTGGACAGATTGTGCAGGTTATGCTCTACAAAGCGTCGTCCAACGAAACGGCGTTGTTCGTTGCTGCTCCGCCTGCTCAAACGCTTCAGGGGATTTACTTGCAGCCCGATCCGCCAGTGGTCTTTGACGGCAAATTTACAACGCTGTTCTTCGGTAAACAAACCGAGAGAGCGCCAGATCTGATCCAGCGTCTGGCAAAACAGCTTCAGATCGAGAATGTGGGTTTAACCCTGACCGCTCCTAAAGGCGAACGGCTCCAGTTTGGCTGTTCTAACCGCATTCGTCACACCCTATCTCCCGAAAATTCCTCGCTCACTTTTTCCTCAAAGGGAGATCTGCTGAATCACTGGCTGTGCTGCGTCAACCTACAACTTGACCGCGATTGGACCTGGGATGCCCTGCAAGACCAGGGCTTTGTCATCAAACGAACCCTTCGGTTTACACACGACAGCGAGGCTGAGGCTGAAACCGTGGAGGTGGGGGATATTGAGATTCGTCGAACGGCTTCCTATGAATCCCTGCAAACACCGCAGCGTAACTTCACTCGCCTGATTTTCATCGACGCCGTGGAACCCAAAAATCCTCGGATGCAACCACCTCCTAATGACACAGAACCCCGATTCCCCGACACGATCGAGGTAAGTTACACCCTTGAACCCCGGTTCAAACCCAGCCATGCCGCTAAAAAAGACACCCCTGAACCCTTAAAGACTCGACTCCCCATCACCCTGACCCCTGCACAGATTCCCAAAATTGTCTCTGCGGGCATTGCACTATCTCCCTACCGCCGCAACGAAAAATACTCCGCCACCGAACCCCGCCAGCGATACCTGTGGATCGAGTTTGAGGAGCCGATTAAAGACCCGAACGACACTTACTTTGGGCGGGTCCTCGCCTACACTTCTGACCAACTCATCAGCAACAATCACCCCGAATTGTTCGTTGCACCCCAGGAACCGACGTTACCCATTGATCCAGAATATATTCGGGTCATTCCCCCCAATGCGATCAACGATCTGGCGGGACTCAATGCGATGCAGCCCATGCAGAAATCGACGGACAGCGATCGCCACTATATCCTGCCCCTTCCACCCGGACTCCACGCCGATGCCGATGAAATGTTTGGCTTCTTTACCTACGAATTTCGGGTGGGGCACTATCGCAATCGTGAGACAAAGGAGATGGCATGGTGTACGGCTCAGGGACGATTTGGGCGATCGCTCCGGGCAACGGGCATCCAGCACCCCGCTCCCACACTCACCTGCACGGTACAGCGGGATGAAGAGAAGCTCTACGTTTCTGCTGCCTACGCGGTTGCCGTGTTTAATGGTAAAAATGTGACGGCTGAGCCGCCCCGCACTCAGTTGTGGTGTCTGCTCTATGCCCAGGTGAGGCAGGCAGACAACAAAGATAATCGAAACCTGTTGCTGGACAACAAACAACTCGATTGGCGGGTGCAGATCGAGCAAGATAAACAGGTCAATCGATTCATCAAATATGATGACCAGCAGCGCGATACATTGAAGAATATCACCATCAAAAATTGGAAGGATGAAATTAGCTACGGGAATCTTCAATCGGTCTATAAGTTAGTCGAGTTCGACCAACTCAATAAGGACGCAAAGAAATACGGAACGGTGGTCTGGAGTAATAGCGAAGTGATTCAGTTGCTCCAACTGTATGGATTGCCGGAAGATGCTTCCTTGAGCGTGCTGGTCGTTGAAATTCTGCCGATGATTACTAATATCTACGAACACATCACGAATCTCGGTCAGCCCAGCGTCAGAGAGCAATTCCGCAGCAGTTTCAAGGTTAGGCAAATGCCTTCGGCTAATCAACTGCAAGCGAGAACCACCCAATTGAGGCAGCTTCAAGAATTTCAGCGATCGCCCAGTCCTTTAGCGGAAGGTTTAGGCAATTCTCGCATTTTACGCACCTCACCGCTCACGGAAGTTCCCTTTATCTGTTGCATCAATTGCTAAGAAGAACAACTGGTTGCGGGTTTTATGAAAGAGTTGATCCGAAAGATTGAGCAACCAGGTGAGATTGAGCCATCGACGAGGCAGAACGCGCTGGTTTGATGTTTTCCTGGCTGGCTTTCTCAATCTTCCCGTTTCCAAAGCATGACAAATCTGGGACTTTCGTACTGAGACCTCTGGCAGAATCGATGATGAGAACTTTAGCCCTGGCAGAAATGCCGCAGATTGATCATCGTGTATGCCAAGCTCTTCAAAGCATAGTGCAACGAACTGATCCGCTCGAAGCGCAGCAGTAAGCGGCGAAATTTATCTTCCCAGGCGAACACGCGCTCGATGGTGAAAAAGCGTTCCTGAAAAATATCCGCATCGAAAATCGCCTTGCGTCCCCGCTTCGGAGTCTTTCTCCCACGCCGATTTGCAGGAATATTTGGAATCATGCCGCGATTGAAAATCGCTTCGCGGTCCGCCCGACTATCGTAGACTCCATCGAGACTGACGATTGTATCATTCAGGTCGAGTCCGACTGTTTGAGCAATGCGAGTCACTTGTGGGAGTGCTTCCGGCAACAGCGGCGACTCGTTTCGATTTCCAGGAGCTGAAACAAACGGGGCGATCACATTGCAATGGCGATCGCAGAAGGCGACCACTTTGTCGCCTCTGAGGTGTTTGTGCCCGCTGTATCCGAGATTATCCCCTCCTTTCTTCGCCGCAGTCGTCGTTCCATCCCCGTGGATGACGCTGATATCGAGTTGACCCTTCAAGTGAAGCTGCAACACAGACACGGCAAAAATCGCATCAAAGCATCCCTGAGCTTCAAACCGTCGAAAGGCGCTGTAAATTCTGGTGTAATGGATCTCTGGTCGCCCATCTTTGCCCTTTTCAATGGGTAGTGCTTTCCACTGACATCCCAGATACAACAGCTTCAAGATGTAATTGAACATCACGTACAAATCGAGCTTCGGCTGTGGTCCACGAGTTCCTATTTTCAGATGCGGCAAGACAAATTCCTCGAACTGCTCTGGGGTCAGATTTGTTGGAATCCCTTGCCAGGGTTTAGATTCAGCCATCACTCCTCCAATTCTCGTCAAACTCAAAAGACTGGAGTCACTTTAGCTTGAGTCGATTGAATGCCGCATATAGAGAAGCTTCCAGACAAATTCACCGAGAGGACAAAACCCGCAACCAGTTGCATGTTTTGAGAGCATTGGATAAGTGATCTGGTTTGTTGAGTTGGTGTTTTTGTTAGGTAATCACTGAGAACGAAAAGGGGTTTTTGCAAAGAAAAATTAATTTGACTTGATAAAAATATTCATGTGTTTTACTAGAGGTATTGTTATCATTGACAGTGAAAGGAGCTTACTAATCTTTCAAGGTTACCTGGGGAATTCAGCGTCCGAGTAAATAGTTGGGGAGTTACTTAAATAGTCTTGGAGGGTTCCATCAAAAAATTGTCCGTAAGCGTTTGATGATATGCGGCTCACATTTAACAGGGTGCATAAATACAATGAATTCTCTCGAAATGGTAAAGCTTACCTCATTAATGAGCCTGACTAGCGGTAGACCAGAAGTCACTATTGGACTGATTGATGGATCTGTCGAAGTCGATCTTCCTGATTTGGACAGTGGATATATTCGCGAAATTCATCCATTTAATGAATTAGATGGTCGATGTAATCAAAAGAACAGCTTTGCCTGTGTACATGGAACATTTGTCGCTGGTATTCTAAGCGCGAAACGTGGGGCTTCCGCTCCATCGATTTGTCCTCACTGTACACTGCTAATTTGTCCCATTTTTCCTGAGACAATTTCGGATAAGGAACTGCTACCAAGTGCAGCAACTGAAGACTTAGCGATCGCAATTGTCAAAAGCATTGATGCTGGTGCCCGAATCCTGAACATGAGTATTGCCCTTGCACAGCCGTCATCTAGGGGACAGCGCGAGTTAGAAGAAGCACTGGACTATGCTGTACAGCGTGGCGCTATTGTGGTGGCAGCAGCAGGCAATCAAGGAATGCTGGGCAGTTCTATGATTACTCGGCATCCCTGGGTCATTCCAGTTGTTGCTTGTGAGGAACAGGGTAGACCTCTAAGTCTGTCAAATTTAGGGAGTTCCATTGGTAGACGGGGATTAAGCGCGCCTGGTTCTGAGATTGTGAGCTTGGGGGCTGAGGGTAAACCCCTGAAGTTAAGTGGAACGAGTTTTGCAACACCTTTCGTCACAGGAACGATCGCGCTCCTGTGGTCCTTGTTTCCATCAGCAACAGCCGCTGAAATTAAGCTTGCTATCACAGTAGTAGATGGAAGGCGACGCACTACAGTGGTGCCGCCGTTGTTAGATGCTTGGGCAGCCCATCAGTTTCTGAAAAATGCCCTTTTAGTAAAGACCACACAGTGGAGAGAATCCTATGGAACAGCCTAGCAATATTCAAGAGTTAGCCAATCTCCCAACCCAGGGCATGAATCTAAATCTAGCTCCCCTGGTTGAGAGCCGTTTGTCAGTTCAAGGCATGAATCCGAACCTGACTTCGACTGCGGAAACACCTACACCGCAATCTAACAAAGGAGATTGTGGCTGTGGAGGCAACAAAGGAGATGCAACACCACCGTCTTACGTGTATGTGATTGGTCGAGTGGGTTATCGTTTCTCTCGCCCGTCCGTTGAAAAGGAATTTGCTCAAGCAACAGGGCGGACGGAAACCGCTAGCTTGACGGATGGGCAGGCGTTCTATGAAGTTCTCTCTCAACGACAAAACCGTTACCTAGCGCGTCAACTCTGCTGGGTACTGACGGTTGAAGGACTGGAAACCTATCTTTTACAACCACGCGATCCGGTGGACTTGGAGCTATTGATCGAAGCGGTGCGTCCAACCCCTCGTCTGCTTGATGTTGATGTGGTAATTGGGATGAAAGGGCCTATTGCGCCACCAGAGGCGTGCAATGGTCTGATGATCCCTATTGTTGCCTTTGATCAAGTCTACTCCTTTGATATTGATTCTTTGGTTGGCTCGATTCCACGCCCTGAAAGTATTACGGCTGAACAATTCACGCCAGCAGCCGAGGAGTTGTTTATGCGTATTATGCAGATGGCTGATAATGCAGGCGCGACAGATGAACATAGGGCATTGAATTATCTTGCAGTTCGCTACCCTGCGATTTATGCAACAGCAGCAGAAGCCTATGGACGAAGTAGCTCACTGACGAGTATACAAGTTCGTCCCTCACGTCTCAGCAGCGTTCGTAAAATTGTTGATGTCATTTTCTCCTTCAGAAATCGCAATACCGATGTTGAGGAAAAATATTTTGTTCGCGTAGATGTCACTGATGCATTTCCATTCCTAGTAACCAAGGTGTCACCTTATTACGACCGTTGAAGTCCAATCATTTAGTAACTGAAGGAGCTTCCTATGTCTCTACCAGGTTTTACAGCTGAAGCATCACTCTATTTAACCAATGAGAAATATCGCTTTCTTAAGGTTAATAATTTTTCTTCTAATAAAGTACAAGTTATTCCTCAAAATAGTCAGCCTGTCAATTATGCAGTTTGTTTCAGTGGGTATTCCGCTATAGTTACAACATGGTGGGGGGATTGGGCAGGCTGGTGCCATATCGAGTACCAATTTCCAGGATGTAGTGGATATGACCCATCCTATTTCTACCAGGTTACTGCTGGCTGTCGGCAGTGGTACTAAGATTTTGCTTTTTCCTCCAAACACAAAGGCATAAATCCTTTGCTCAAGTCCTCGAATTAAAGGATGAAAGCAAGATGAAGGATAAAAGGTTCTTCATCTCAGGTAAACCTACTCAAAAGGAGTCGTCATCATGAATATGCCAGGATTCACTGCCGAACAAGCTGTGCGAAACGCAGGTCGTAGGTACATCGCATCCGGTTCTTCTGATCTCCCCAGATATGACTCAGTGATCCCGCAGTTCACTTGTGGCTACACTCTCTGCTCCTGCTCTGGTTTTGAAGACTGCTACCAAATGCAGTACGTGAGCAGCATCTGTTGGCTGGGAAGTCTTTCGTGTTCTTCGTGGGGCCCGACAGGCCCAAATTGTACCTGTGTGCCTGCAATTGTCTAATTTAGTGAATCCGGGCTTCTTCCGGATGAAGGATAAAAGGGTCGCGAGAGCTTCGTCAAAGATCATGATTTAGTGTTAGATAGGACTTACGCATTGACAAAAGATCCAAAATAGCAGGTGTGGTTTCCAGCCCTTTGAGCTTGATTTTTCGGTTCCTTTCTGCCTGATCTAAACCCCAAGAGCGGGATATGTAAAAGGCTGAAGCGACGTATTTGCGTTGATTCACAATATGTCCATTTTGTACAGTGCGTAAGTCCTATTAGATTCTCGCAAAGGATTTGTAATTATGAGTATGCCGGGATTTACTGCTGATGGCTCTCTTTACCAGAGAGATACGCACTATCAACTTAGAAATGCCTATGAAAGTTTTACCGCGGAGCGTAAAGGAGAAGTATATCCTTCTTGGGTCTTTCGCGGTTGCTACCAGGCTTATGACTGTTGGGCATGGGAGAGCTACGGTTATACCGAGGGATGGTGGCAAGCGTCTGTCTGTGATAGCCGTTATTGTTCGGGGGGTTCTCTTGGGCTGGTTACAGACAGGTGATCAGCTATTAAACTAAGCTGTTCTTCCTATCTTTAAATGACATCATATAGCGATCGCAATCAAGCAACTGGTTGATAGTTAGACCTCAGTTTTTCTTGTAAAAACCAATTCAAAAGGAGTTCGATATGTCAATTCACAGATCCACATGTTCCGACGACATCTATCAGGTTGGTATTGAGGCTTTCAAGGAAACCGTAACTTCTGAAATTGAAAATCGCATGAATGCGAAACTTCAAGTGTTTGATCACATAAAGCCACTTGTCGCCAAAGATAGCGCCCCCGTCCAAGAGGACCCGGCTGTCCAATCCGCATTCAAACTCTTGAAGGAAGAGGAACTACTTAAGTTCGAGGAAAACAAGAACTCCCTAAAAGAACAAGACCGTCAACGAACCCTTTCACTCACCACGCGTGGTGGACTAAGCATATCGACGCCGCCATATGACGTTAAGTGGACTTCGAATCAATTTTGGGATCAGTCCGATAACGTCAAAGGCACATTTAAGGTTTTCACAGTTGATTCGATAGGCTATCAGGCCGCAGGCGTTGGCTTGTTCGTGAGCACAACCAAGGAGGAAAACGTGAGATTTAGCGCCGACGCAATATTCCATTCACAGTGGACGAACTTGATCGTGGGAGGGGGAGATCTCGGCTTTGGGGCAGCTAGCTCTGACGGGGGCGTTGGCGTACTTGTCTACGAGGGAGGCAACCTAGTTGCTCGCAATGATGCGCGTCTCTGGTCAGACTACCAATCAGGCAAAACCCTTCATGGAAAAACGGGTGACGACATTACTGACTTGACTCAAACAAGCGCTGGTCAAACGTATTTTCATACGGTGCCGGGCAGGCAATATCTTGTTTGGATATGGGCTTGGACGACAGTCGCCTTTTATGGCAGTGCCCTGGCGATAGCCACTATCGAAGCTAACGTACCTTTCATTGTCCTTGCAGAAAATAGATAAATGATTAGGTAAGCTGACCGACATCTAAGTTGATAGCCTTTTTCCCATTGTAAAAGGCTTGCTGGAGCTGGTTTGTGCAAACTAAAAGTCGTTCAGCTTAGCGCAATCTTACAACATTGCACTTCTGCTACCGGTGCAGAGGAACAAACCTGATCGAGAGATTGGAAAAAGTTATTAATCGCTCGGTTTCTAGTTTTGATAGAACCGAGAGAGCACTCATCACAAGTTAACCACAGAGCATCTTTCAGGCTTAGAGTTGTTTTTGGTGTGCGATTCGTTCAGCCGAAACAGATAGAAATATCTGGGGATGGCTGGCAAGGATGACAGAGGAACAATTCCCCAGGGCAAACGCATCATGTCAACGAGCAGTCATTTGGCCTACCTTATTGAGATAATTCGCAATAGTTGGAGTTTATTGAGAATGGCTTTGAATACAGATAGCGACGTTTATTACCCAGAACGCTACTACTATTCTCTAAGCAATTTAGATGCGTCTGCCCTG
>JBBRPT010000083.1:0-25492 GCA_038227635.1 Leptolyngbyales cyanobacterium
ACTCTGTCTGACTAACCTTCTATTAAGCTGTGAATTGATAACTGCTTCTAGTCGATTAAATTTCTGCTTTGACTGCTTTCTCTAAACGATCAGTTTCATCTTCTGTGTGTTTGAGTAAGTTATTCCAATCGTTTGGTGGATTACCACTGTCAAGCATTTTCTTAAAAACTCGATAAGCATCTGTATTACTGTTGTAGGCTCGCTTAGAGCTTTCATCGTTGACCCAAACAAAAACAATAACTTTACTTTCTTGGTGATATCGAAAAAATAGTCGATATTGTTGAAAAAACTTAGCCCTAAACCAGTGCTTGTATTCACTGCCCAGCGTAGTGCCTTGGCGATAATCACGACTCGTCGGATCTTGAGGAATCACATCAAACGCCAGTTTTGCTATGGCGGCTAGACGCTTGGTTGCATTCTTCTTTTTATAGTCTTGAGGATACTTCTGACGTAAACTTTCAACCTGGGTTAGAAGTTCTTCAAACTGGTTGAGGAAAAGAGGATGAGCAAATATATTCCACCCATTGAGCACTATTGGCTGATGTACAGGCAAACTTATTCGTCCTCATCTGAAAGTGATTGATCGAGATCGAGATCAACTTCAGAAACCAAAGACTGAACACGCTTTACTAAATCGGAACTAATCCCCTGTAAGTGTTGCGGATTTTTTTCAATATCTTGTGCAAGGAAATTCAGAAACTGCCCCAGTATTGGGTCGCTCTCGGTTTGGTCAGCACGAGATATCACGACCTGACCGTCAGCCTGAATGGTGTAGCAGATTTTATCGCGCTTATTTAAGCCAAGTGCTTTGCGAACGGGATCAGGAATGGTTGTCTGATAGCGATCGGTCAGAGTAGATTCTGAGAATGGGTCTAGTTTTACAGCCATAGCAACCTCTAAACCTGTGGGCTGAACTCTACCTTCAAGGTAATGCGATCGCATTGTCTTGTCAAGCAGGAGTGGCACTCTTGGGTGTGGAGGCTAAAGATCGAGTTCAGTAGCGGCAACCCTACAGCTAACGACGCGCCGTTAAACTGGCTCAAAATTCCGTCTCTTTCCCAAGAAACTGATTTCTCCATTGATCCAAGCTCTGCAAACATTTTGGCGGCTTCAAGGGTTTTCTTAGAATCAATACACAGCTTTGCTGAATAAGCAATCTCTTGTCCTTCAACTACTAACGTTTCGATCTAGATAAGTTAAAGCTTACCTCGCGAAGTAATCGTAAACGAGATATATTAGTTATTATCGCTTAAATTTAGAAGATCAATCAGCTCAACTTCCTCTAAATCCTCGAAGTACTTCTTGCTTTTATTAGATCTAAAGAACGTAGAATGAGTATACTTTTGACCTACTGCTTTTTGTTCTTTAGAAATTGTCGTCTCGATTACATTCACTGCATCAGGATAAAGGCTCCAAATATTTTGAAGATTGTCATATTTCAATTCAATTGAATTTCTTCTCGCAAGCTCACCCATGACGTACAGAATATAGTAAGAGGCGTGAATGATATAGGATTTGCTGTTAAATAATACTTGATCGCTCACGATTTCTAACTTTATTTTATTTTTTTCCAATTCTATTTCTTCAAATATTTTATATGCTAGCCACACTTTGTCAGCAACTATCTCTTCATTAAAAACTTCTTCGTACTTATCACCAAAAATTAGCCCTTTTCTATTTTTTGCTTCGTAGGGTGAACGATTGAAGAAAGCCATGAGAACTTGACCAGCCTTTTCCGCATCAATTCTTTGGCTCAAGGGTTTCTCAGTGTATTGATTTTTCTTTCTTTCGTAAAATTTTTCTTTCACAAGAAATTCTTTTTCTAAGCTAAGTTGAATGAAATCAACCGACCTTATATCTCGGCTCTTTACAGGATTTTGACTGTTAGTATATTCCGCTATTCTCGTACTTAAGCTAGGATCTCTGACCTCACAAATTCGACAAAGAATCTCAATATCGCTAAATTTACTTGAGTCCTCTAGGAAGGCTTCATACAGAGAGTGTATTGTTTGGCTTCCGTTCACAACTTGTATATTTTTTAGTTCAACAATTGGGGAGCGTCTAATTGAATAGGAAAAAGAGTCGCACGTCAATGTGACTCCATTGTTGTAGTAAAAGAATTTATTGTTGTCCTCTGATAGAGCTGTAGATTTTATGTTCTTATTGATAGACGACTTCTTTTGATAAATCCTAACGTTGTCGTTAAAAGCATCCTCTAAAATAGCTGATTTTTTCATTAATTCGTATTCGTCGTCGTCCATATCTGCTTTATCTCTTATTACTTCATCATCAAGGACTATCCTCACTAGATCTCGCGCATCTACATTGACAATAAGAGCACGGATGTTTCCATCAGATTTTTCAAAGTATCCTTTGTCAATACCTTTGATTTTTCCATTTACTATTTGTTTGTCCGCAGAGACTATGTAATCGATTAAATTTGGCATCAAATGGTAATGGATGTTTACATTTTTGCCAATACTTCTTTCAAGCCTTTCCTTCTCGGCTTGTTCAAAGTTTTTATAGTAATTTGAGCAGAAGTGAAAAATAAATTCGGGATTCTGGCTATCAAATATTCTCCAGATGTCCTGAATCTTTGAAGCTAGTAAAGGATTAACGTCTTTGAGTAAGCTCTCATCCTTCTGGTTTAGAGCGTTCATGAAGCTCAATATCTTATCGATCTCTCCAGAAGGAAGATTGTTGTTTTTTGCCTTGGTAAAGGTTTCTGCGTACTTAAAGTTGAACATATGAATTATTGGAGGCGTTGATATCTCATCAATGTAAAGAGCATCAATTCCTCTGTCATGACCAGATGACTGATTAGAGATTCGTAAAAAGTTGCTATCTGTTATGGAGTCTCGTATTTCATCTTCTTGCAATCCAAGTATTAGATCTATGACAACAAAATAGAAAGCTGATGTAAGGTCTGGGAAACCGTAGTCGTGCTGCTTTTTTTGTGTCTTAGCTCTAACTAGGGAGAATTCCTGAAGGGTTGGTGTATTCATATCGCCTAAGATAATGTACTTTAATCTAAAAAACAGAGGTCTTAATCTAGCTGTGGCTAATTCATGTATTATATTTTCTAACGAAAGTTAAGAATCCTCAAAAGCATCTTGAGTTTGCATCGATTACAGGCTGGTTAGTTCGATGATAATCATGCCAGCCAACGTAAAAATCGTCGGATGTGAACATTCTATAATGCTAGGCTAAAGATCGCCAAGCGGTCATATGTAACCACACTTTAGGATGCTTGCTGCGATGAGTAAGAGACTATTCGTACAACAGAACGAGAAACCTGAATACAATCAGCCTAGTACAAGCTGTCTGACTCTACTAATTTGGGTGTTTTAGGCTGAAACTTTGCAGCCTAAACACCTGATCGAGACCTTCAAACCACCCGACACCCCTCCTATTTACCCCGACTCGTTGAAGCGATCGCATTCATCCGTCACAATGGAGGCATGAATCAAGTTGACTATCTCCGAATTAGCCTGGTCGATCGCTGCAACTTTCGATGTCAATACTGTATGCCAGAGGGCGCAGACATTGACTATGTGTTGCAGCAAGATTTGCTGACTCAAGTCGAACTCTCAACTCTCCTGCGCGAAGTCTTCATTCCTGTCGGGTTTACCCGATTTCGGCTGACGGGCGGTGAGCCTCTGATTCGTCCGGGGGTGGTGAAGATTGTCGAGGAGATTGCTCAATTTCCCGAAACCCAAGATCTGTCGATGACAACCAACGCCTTTCTGCTAGAAGGGCTGGCACAAGATCTTTATAATGCGGGGCTGCGGCGCATCAACATTAGTTTGGATTCGTTAGAGCCAGAAACCTTTGATAAAATCGTCGGCAATCGTGGACGATCGCGCTGGCAACAAGTTTGGAATGGCATTCAAGCGGCTTATCAGGTAGGCTTTAATCCTTTAAAGCTCAACGTGGTGGTGATTCCTGGAGTCAATGATCACGAGATATTGAATCTGGCAGCATTGAGCCTCGATCGAGAGTGGCATATCCGATTTATTGAGTTTATGCCGATCGGAAACGATGACCTTTTTAATCACAAAGGATGGGTGACTTCGGAAGACTTGCGTCAACAGATTCGTGATCGCTGGGGGCTAACTGAATCTCAGGTGAAAGGCAACGGACCTGCCGATGTGTTTCAAATTCCTGGAGCGAAAGGAACGCTAGGATTTATCAGCCAAATGTCAGAATGCTTCTGCGATCGCTGCAATCGAATGCGACTCTCTGCTGATGGCTGGCTGCGCCCGTGTCTGCTCAACGAAGACGGACAGCTTGACCTCAAAACAGGGTTACGATCGGGCGTTCCGACCTCCGATTTGCGCGAACAAGTCCGTGATCTTCTAATGTTGAAACCAGAGATCAATTACAAACAGCGTCAGTCTGGCACCGTCGGCACCTACAGCCGCACCATGTCCCAAATTGGAGGCTAAAGTTCCTCAGTCTCTCCCGTTGTTCCATTGGCATCAACGGCTCCCAGCGTTTTAAGGGTGGCTTTTTGGGCATCGGTTAAGCCTGTCACGTTCGCAATATTCATGCCCTCATAAGGTCGAGGATTGCGAAACACACCCAGACACACTCCAGTTTTTGCATCCCAGAGACGCAGGGTTTCGTCTTCACTGCCACTGGCAATCGTCGTGCCATCACGACTGCAAGCCACTGACCAGATGCGATCGCGATGTCCAAGCAAGGTTTGCTCACAGACTCCTGTGGTGGCATTCCAGAATTTGAGGGTGTGATCTAAGCCGCCGCTAATGATCGTTGCCTCATCAGCGCTAAAGATGGCTGACTTAACACAATCTCGATCGTGCAGCGTTTGCAAACAGTCGCCAGTGCGCAGTCGCCAGCGTTTAACGGTGTAATCGTCACTGCTGCTGAGAAGCGTTTGCTGGTCGTGGCTAAACATGACAGAGCAAACGCGCCCAGTGTGTCCTATGAGCGAGGTGAGTGGTGCATTACTGCGAAGGTTCCAAAGTTGAATGTGAGAATCTTCGAGTCCGATCGCAACCTGTTCTCCATTAGGGCTAAATGCCATAGACCAGATGCGGCTCTCAGTATTTAAGACGCGCAGACAGTCTCCAGTTGCGATGTCCCAGAGACGAACGGTTTGATCAAATCCAGAACTCACAAGCTGTTGACCATCAGGGCTAAATGCCACAGACCAAACCCAATTGCTGTGTCCGCGCAGAATTTTTAGGCACTCTCCCGTTTGCCGATCCCACAGACGAATGGTTTGGTCAAAGCTTCCTGTTGCGAGAGTTTGACCATCAGGGCTAAATGCCACAGACCAGACCCAATTGCTGTGTCCGCGCATGATTTTTAGACACTGCCCGTCTCGATTCCACAGTTTGAGGGTGTGATCAGCGCTGGTGCTAGCAATGGTTTGACCATTAGGGCTGAAGGCGACCGATAATACAGAATTGGTATAGCCCTGAAAGGTTTTGAAGCATTCACCTGTATGGCGATGCCAGAGTCGCACAGATTGGTCAGCACTGCCACTTGCCAACATTTGACCATCGGGGCTAAAACTCACTGAACGAACGGGGGCGGTGTGCCCCTGCAAGGTTTTGAAGCACTGTCCGGTTTGCCAATCCCACAGTTTGAGGGTGCGATCGAAGCTGCTGCTCGCCACACTCTGACCATCGGGGCTAAAACTGACGCAGCGAATCTCGTTAATGTGTCCTGATAGAGTTCTCAAGCAGCGCTCAGTCGCTAGGTTCCATAGCTTGACGGTGTGGTCTTGACTGCCACTCGCCACCGTTTGACCATCCGGACTAAACGCGACTCCACGTACGCCGCTCGTGTGTCCTCTTAGGGTTTTGAGACAGGTTCCTGTTGCAATGTTCCACAGTTTGAGGGTGCGATCGTCACTACCGCTAATCAAGGTTTGACCATCTGGGCTAAACGCGATCGAACAAACCCAGTGTTGATGTCCCTCTAAAATTCGCAGACATTTTCCCGTCTGAAGATCCCATAGCCGGATGGTGCGATCAACGCTGCTGCTCGCCACGATCGAGCCGAGGGGACTGAATGCCACGGAGACGAGCCAATCGCTGTGTCCCTCAAAGGTTTGTAAGCAGTGTCCTGTCTCTACAGCCCACAGTTTGACGGTTTTGTCGGTGCTGCCACTCACCAATGTCTGACCATCTGGGCTGAAGGCGATCGAGCAGACCCAGTGGTGATGTCCCCGACAGGTGAGCAGCTTTTGGCGATGACGCAGTAAATTTCCGGCTCGATCGTAGATCCGCCATAGGTGAATCTCGCTGGCTGTATCACTCGCTGCCAATACCTGTCCATCAGGGCTAAATGCTACAGACCAGACATTGCCTAACGTGTCAGAAAACACCGATTTACTTAAGTCAGAGTGACTGAAATTGACTTGACGAAGGGTTGCACCCTGGAGATGAGCTTGCCACACCGATAAGTTTGAGAAGTCATATCCGGTCAACTCTGTATTGAGTTGTCGCAGCAGATTGATCACATTTCCTGCACCATATCCGATTGTGCAGATACCCTGCTTTTGCAGCGTCAGCAGCACTTGCTTCAGCGTTTTCTCAAGCTCCGATCTGCTCTGAGTCGAGGAAGTTAGGCGATCGAGCAAGGGCTGCATAATCATCCGAGTCTGGCTCGCGCGCACCTGATCTTCGACATCAGCTTTCACTAGGGCATGGCTCACAAATAAATGCAGATCTTGGGTGAGAATCTCCTCATACACCCGATCGATTAAAGTTTCAGTTACATACTCCATCACAACGGGTTGCAGAGTGAACCTTGCGCCTTGTTTTTCAATGAGCGGTCTACGGGCGAGTGATGCCAGAGCATCCATCAAACGACGCTTAGACACGATCGACACTAAATCTTCAGCCAGATCCGCGATCGACATTCCGTCTCGGTTGATCGCTAACCAATACATGATCTGTTTCTCTAAGTCAGAAAGTCGCTCGAACTGCCGATCTAATAAGTTAGAAATATCACCAAATACAGCCGTTCCATGCCTGAGAAACTCTGCAACATCGCGATCGAACAATTCTTGAATCGTTGCCGCCACAATCTTTAAAGCCAGTGGATTTCCAACATACAGATCGATTAATTGCTCAAACGTGGTGGTGGTTGCAGATAGGAACTTTGGCTCTAATAACGCTCTAGCTTCCGACTCGTCTAAGCCAGTTAGCTTGAACGATCGCACAGCACTTCCTTCTAGGGCAGCGACTTCTCTGGGCTTCTCGCGGCTGGTCATCAATAAACAGCTTTGATGCACGGTTTCACCTACGCGCCGAAACAACTCTCCATAGCTTTCGTACCCGATCGGGTAATATCCAGCTTGTTCGCCCATCCCTAAAATAGATTCAACGTTATCAAAAATCACAAGACACCGATGCTGACGCAGATAGTGCATCAGTCGCCCTAACTTACCGTTTACCGAGTCAGGTAACTCAGTCTCTTGCTGATTAGAGAGAAATTGAATCAGGTCAGACAAAATGCTATCAATCGGAGGTGCATCCCGCAGCGATCGCCAGATCACATACTCAAAGGTTTCTTGCAATCGCTCTGCTAGCTTGATTGAGAGCACGGTTTTACCGATTCCGCCCATGCCTGACACCATCACGAGACGGCATTTGTCTCGACCAATCCAACCCTCTAAGTCGGTTAGTTCTTGCGATCGTCCACAAAAATCAGACGTGTCAATCAGGTCGCCCCAATCTTGGAGAGAGGCAGGAGGTTTTTGATCTACCTTGCGAGGAGAGAAGGCTTCGCTGCTCCCGTCCTCTCTTCCCATTTGCTGCCTGAGCACCACCCGAAAATTATTTTTGGTGACTCGTTGACCGACGTGATCAGAAAGAGACTGCCAGAGCTGAGAGCCAACCAGTTTCACATAATCAGAGTCGTAGCCCGCCGTGTTGGCGATTTGCTCGTAGGTTTGCCCGTCCCACGCTCGACAAAACACGGTCTCTTGGAGATGAGTCAACTGCTCCCGCCCCATCAGACTGTCTAGCACAACCAGCGCTTCTTCGATTCTCATGGCTCAATACACCCTTGAACATCTTCCCTGATTTACCCTGACCTCGGCTGAATGCCATTCTTCCTCGATCGGGCTGCCTTCTATTGAAAGATCCAATAGAGTATCCGTAGATTCCCGGTGATTGCTTCTAAAACACTTCAACATCTCCTCACAAATACTGTAGCCAGGTTAAGCGGTTGATTTCACAAGTGTTGCAAGCTGTGAACTAACGTTTTATAACGTTGCAGCGATCGAAGTCCTAACTTTTTCTCACTGTCACGCCGAAACAACTCGTTTAGGTTTTATGTAGAGCTTCAGGCAGTGCTTCGACCTCAGCTCAAAAAAATTAATTGAGACAACCGTGCATAACACCGTTAACTCAGACGTAGTGAAGCAATAGTTACCGTTCATTCAAGCCCCCAGGAAGATGAACATGAGTTCTTTAGAAACCAATCACTTTTTGACTTCTGTGCTCGAAGGGTTCGTTGATGGCATTTTGATTTTGGATCTGCACTGTAAGCTTGTCTATGCCAACAGCCCCGGCACTCGAATCTGTCAGCATCTGACCCAGCAAAATCACACGGTGCCCGATGAAGTGGTGCGATCGTGTGAAGCATTAATTGAGAGCCGTGAAATATACGGCGATCGCCCCTTAGTGATTGAGTCAGAAGTCACAAATCATCAGTCTCAGACGTTTCGCATTCGGGTGCAGTGGCTCAAACTCGATGACTTGCAGCAGCCCTATATGCTCATCAGGCTCGAAGATCAGCAGCAGGCATTACAAAGCTTGGCAGTGACAGAGGCAAAACGATATGGTCTAACGCCCCGTGAGGCGGAGGTCTGGTTTCTCAAGCGCTGCAATTTGCCGCGCAAAGAGATTGCGGCTCGACTCTATATCACGATCGATACCGTCAAAAAACACTTGGGCAACATTCAATCTAAAAAACAGGCGCATCAAGAGAGTTGGTGCTGAACTGATCAGACGCGATCGGAGACGAAACTTGAATAATCTGGCGTTGCTGAGTTCGGGTCTGAATTGACTCTGAATTCAGCAATGCCGAATATCTCTACTCCATCAAGGTTTGCACAAAGTCATATAGCTCAACCTCAGATTGATCTTGCAATTGCAAATCTTTGAGGTCGATCAGTCCTTGGGCAAGCTCTGTCGATCGTCCTTTATAGGTGTTGTGAGCCGCCAACAAATCGGTGAAGACTTCTCGCTCAATGTGAGATCGAGACATCTCGTCTGACAACGGAGACGCATATTCGACGCTATCGACTTCATATTTCAGCAGAAAAATCAAGGCTCCTGTGAGGTCTTTGAGGCGCTGCTGAAGTTTTTTGACATCGAGATCTAAGCGATCGAAGCCGACTTGCCCTTCGATCCGCAACTCTACCATTGGAGCTTGGTCAGAAATGATGCGTTTGGATTTGATAGCAGATTGCACTTGCGCGATCGCGGCTTCTTCAAGTTGTTCCTGACTTTCATCGCCTCGTGCTTTCACCTGCAATCGCACCCAAGGACGTTGATAATAATCCTGTTTCAAATCAGCTTGAATGCCATCTGGAGTTAGCTCAACCAGATAGGCACCTCGATCGTATTTTGACTCTTCGACGCTGTTTGCCTCGGTTGAGCCAGGGTTAAACACCCAGCCTTGCTCACTATAGTTTTTGTGAATGTGACCCAACGCTAAATAATCAATGCCTGCTTCTTTTAACGGCAGCAAATCGTTATAGCGTAATGCTCCTTGATATCGGGCGATTTGCCCTTCTAGCCCGTGATGAAACAGCATCACCGAGTAGCCAGAACTCGCCGGAAGCTGTTGAATGGCGTTGGCTAACGACTCGATCGCTTTAGGTGCAGACGCTCCATACCACTGCGAACCCAACACGCGCACGCCACAATCGAGATCGATATATCCGCCCGCTTCGCCATCCCACATTTCGTAGATGACTTGCCCGTCAACGGTTTCTGGCTCTAGCAGAACGAGTAATTCATCCTGAGCGAGATATTTTAGCCAGTTGGTTTGCGTGCCATAGGGTCGATTGTCATGATTGCCTTCGATCACGATCGCCGGGATCTGATGATCTTTGAGCATCTGAAAGCAGATTTTTGCCTGGTTGAGAATGTTGGGCTGAATGGTGCGGTGCTCAAACAAATCACCTGCAATCACCACAAAATCGACCTGAGCCTCGATCGCGTATTTTTTCAACGCATCTTTAAACGCCAGAAAAAAATCTTTGGTGCGTTCTTTGCTGTCGTAGCGATCGAAGCCCAGGTGAACATCAGCCAAATGGAGAAATCGCGGCATGGCAGGTTAGTACGTCAGCATTGGTCTATGACCAATCTTACGATAACGCTAATCAACGGTTACGCCACTCCGTTTAAAGCGGCACGAATGGTTTCGACTCGTTGGCGATTGACCCCTAAGTCAGATTTGCCTAATCGAGATGCCGATCTCACGTGAATCACTCCCGCCGTTTTGTCTACATAAAATTCGACATCATCAACAAATCCCATTAGATTGCTGGCAAATTCAGCATATAAATAGTCTTCACTCTCGGTCACAATTTTAGTTCGAGGCATCGATTGAACGGCTTGCTTTAGATCAGCAAATGCCTTGTCTGGCGATGAAGTGAAGCGGATCGGGTCTATCTTGTGTTCAGCATCAGTGCTGAAGCTGTTGACGCAGTTAGGAGAGTCGGGGCAAGCAGCAAGTGCGCCATTTTGAACGCCGAGATTGGTAGGGCGAGTGCCTGAAAATGAAAATAGTGCCATGAGAGGAGGGTGTAATAGGGTGGTCGGACTGGCTGAGGCTGGTGTTGAACTTGATAGCCAGGTGGCGATCGTCAACATCAATGAGAGCAGGGAAACCCAAACTCGTTTAAACGATGAATGCCGCATGAAGGAATTTTTTTGATAGAACTAAATCTCTAGAAAACTCTAACGCAGAGACATCATTTATGAATTGGAACTGAGACGTTTGGCGACCCAACTGGCAGCACCGCTAAAAATTGCCCCTGCCATGAGAAGTCCGATCGCGGGGGTAAACACAGGCTCCCAGAGTTGGTACCAAAGATCTAACCCCAACGGAACCTTAGCACCACGACCCATCACCGCCGCTACTAGCCACGCAAAGCTAGCCAGCACTAGAAACAGATCGAGCATCAACACAACATTAAGCCATTTAAAGAATTGATCTTTCACGGGATTCTCTTTTTGCGCTCTTCAATTTCAGCCTATCAAAAAAGAGGGCTGCCCTTAAAATTAGAGCAGCCGTTTGGAACTATTCATCAATTCACTGGTTAAAGAGTTGCAGCGCTCTATAGCTCTTCAAATTTTGGAAATTCTTTATGATGCGATCGCTGTAAATTTTCTGGATCTACGTAGTGACAGACTGAATCACTGATGCAAATCATTGCCCAACCTGACTCATGAATCTCCATTAGTCGGTAGCCCGAAGCTTGCTGAACAAAATAGCCTTTGTGATTGCGGGTTCCTGATTTGACCCCAACATTTTCGACAGACATGGCATTCGCTCCTTGGGTTAAGAATAGTTTGCATGAGAAACATTCACTCCTTTTCACCGTTGAAATAGGAATCTGTTGCGTTGATCGATGAGACTTTTTTAAGTTAAGAAATCGCTCGCTTCTTGAACGCGTTTCTCGCACGCAGCACTCAAATAACGGCACCGAATCCTAACAGGGAAAAATAATGAAAATGGCTTGTTGCCTTGTTCACTGAATAGTAGCATTCTCTTTATGAGATTTTCATGAAGCTATAAGTGTAATAATTGCAGTTCGTAAACTGAAGTATCGCAGCTTAGAAATAGAGCAAGTTTCGGCTATCTAGTTAGCTGACTTAGGTTTCAGCTATTCTATAAGCGAAGATTCAGAAAATGGAGCGCGAGCTAGCTTCATATTTCTTCTAATCTATAGGGATTTCCACTGATCCATTTCTGAGAAGAATCCTTACATTCAGGCAAAAAAATAGAGCCTGCCCTCCAAGGCAGACTCTATCAAATTTTTTACAAGTCTTAAAGTTAGGACTCAAATAACCAGGCGTTTACGCGCTGCAAACTCTTCCAATCAGGTTTACGCGTAAATCCATCCGCAATGTTTTGTTTAACTTCGTCGCCCAACTCAGGCAGCGTTGTTAACTGTTGAGCAATCTCGATATGAGGTCTGACCCCCGGTTTTGATAGCTCTAACATCGCTATCACAAGATTGACCCGCGCTTGAGGATCTTGAGGGTTTAACTTAACTGCTTTTTGAGCCGCAGTCAGCGCCATTGAGGCTTTATCTGCCAATAGATAAAGCCACGCTAGACACGTCCAGGCAGAGCTACTTTTGCGAGAACGATCGCAGATGTCTTTAAACACAGGGATCAACGCCTCTGGGTCTTCTCCAGCTTTATAGCGTTCAAGCCCCTCGTCAAAGAGCGCTTCAATAGTTTGGGTCATGGTCGAACTAGAAAATTGAACAAATGAGTCGGTCATCAATTATTATCCCGGAACCCATGACCAACGATCGCTTAAGCCGTAAATGACTTTCCGCATCCACAAGTCGCGCTAGCATTGGGATTGGTAAATTGAAAGCCCCCTCCGATCAAAGCATCGCTATAGTCCAACATCAGACCATAGAGATAAAGCAAACTTTTAGGGTCGCTAATCACTTTGAAGCCGCCATAGTCATAGACTTCATCATCGGGGCGAATGTTATTTGGGTCTTCAAAGTCCATCGTGTAAGACATACCAGAGCAACCGCCGCCCCGAACACCGACCCGTAAACAGAGGTCTTTTCCTTGGTTTTCTCGCAGCAGCATCACATGTTTGAGCGCAGTCTCGCTCATCATGATTCCGCGCTGTTGAGACTGGGTTGTTTGTGTCATTTGCCCGTCTGGCTCCTTGGCTATATCAAAAATCGATCGTGTCTATGTCACTATCTTATCGATTTTTTACTGAAAACTGATTCGTGACGCATAACTTGACCTGGCTGACTATGCTGAATAAAGGGCTTGCAGAATCTCGGTGATGGAAAGGATTAACGTTTAATATAAAGTCTACCGTCTGAATTGCCTGCTCTGTTCTCCCGTTATCTGGCTTGGTTATGACTGGTCTCAATCGTGCTACTCGTCGTCGGCTTCTTGATTTGCCGCAGCTTCCCAGCGTTTGGGAGGGCGATCGTCGTCCCCTCTCATCAGATTCGTCTATAGGACAGACAGACTGGATAGAGCCAACTGCATCAATGTCTAAGCCAGAGGGTGAGTGCATTCTCTGGGTTGATGGGTCGATGGGAGTTGTGCGGGCAATGGATGTGGTTCCGGCAGAAACAGGACCAGAAGCGATCGTGCGAACTCTCCTGCGGGCGATGGAGCATCCTCACAATCCAGGGCAGCCCGCTAGACCGCAAAAAATCGTGGTGCGCGATCGTGAGACTCAGTTTTACCTGCGGGGCGTGCTGCAAAACTTAGATATCGTTTTAGACTATGTGCCCGAACTGCCGCTGATTGATGAAATTTTTCGCGGCTTTCAAGATGTAGCAGACACCCGTCCACCAAAATTGCCGCCCCAGTTTGCCGACCAGCTTATAGAGAAAGCTGAAGAAGTTTGGCAAGATGCCCCTTGGGAACTCTTAGGAGATCATCAGATTTTAGAAATTGAGTTGAATCAGTGGGATCTCGGCACGGTCTATGCCTCAGTGATGGGGATGTTGGGGATGGAATATGGCGTTTTGCTGTATCGATCGCTCGATTCTCTCAAACAATTTCGGCAGCGAGTGCTGGCAAATGAGTCGCTCGAACAGATGGAAGAGGCTTTTTTAGGGCAAGATTGTCTGTTTGTCACTTACGAATCTGAGAGTGACGACGAAGAATTTGAGGAAGAACCTGATCTCCTCGACGCGGACGATACAGATATCAAGCCTGTTTTTGGCAATCTTCATCCCTTAGAAGGCATTCGATCGTTTCTCTACGACGAAGAAGCGATCGCGCTCTTAGTGGTGCTTGAAGCGCTGCATCGATTCATGCGTCAACATCGTCGCAAATTAGAAAATGATGCCTTCCCGCCGATCAGCAGTCGCTATAAAATTCCGGTGCCTGAAGGTGCAGAGGCAGACATCGCTCTGGTGTCGGTTAAAGTCGCGACGATGCCCGATGTGGCAGACGAACTGTTTGCGCTAGTGGGTGACGATGACGATTCAGTTTTTCCGGTGATTCGCGATGACTTAGTGCCCGAAAACTCGTTCCTCAGCTTGGGCGTGATTCCTTGGGAGACGGTAGAGCGAATGCGATCGCAGCTTGACTATCATCAGCCCGGAGAACCCGCTGAGGTAGGGGAAGGACTACCCGTGATCCTAATTCAGACCTCGCGACCCAAAGCTAAGGCAATGATCGAAGAGATTCAGTCTGCTGGTGGAATTAAAGGGATTTGCTTTAATCCGGGGGCTGACCCGTTTGAGGGCGATCATTATGATCTCGGACTTTTGCAGACGGGCAACGATGAACTTCACCTGTTTGGCGAATTTGAAGAAAACGATCCGACTCATCTGCAAGCGCGAAAGAAATGGGATCAGCGCTGCAAAAAGACAAAAGGCTATTGCGGCTTAGTGATTGCCAAAGGGTTGACAGGTGCGAGTCGTGGCAATCCCAGCCTCAAAGATATGATGGCGTTGTTTGAAGTGCCTGCGATCGGCTCTGATCAATTAGGTTTAGGAACGCTAGAACGAAAATTTGCGGTTGATTGGATGTGAGCCTTCTCAAATGAGACAGGATGGTCGGTTATTCTTCGCTCCGATCGCTTCTCTGATCTCGCCCAAAGCTAGAGTGAGTGGGAATAACGTAACTTTTCTTATCGAATCGTTTTCGATATTAAGCACAAATGCTTATCAAATTGCTCAAATTTGGCTGAAAAGTGCTGAAGTCTATATAACTTAAAGCTTTTGACGCTCCACATTTACAAAACAGCCTATAGAATGGGTCATTGAAAATTCGAGTTAATGGGAGTTTCAGCGATTTTGAGCCGACCCCCTCGAATATTCACCATTAGTCTCACCATGAGACATCCCACCCCACCCATAAGACAAACTCTGAGGAGACTTATATGAACAAAGGCGAACTTGTAGATGCTGTCGCTGACAAAGCTAGCGTCACCAAAAAACAAGCCGATGCCGTTTTGACGGCTGTGATCGACACGATCGTTGAAGCGGTATCTTCGGGTGACAAAGTAACGCTCGTAGGGTTTGGCTCGTTTGAGTCGCGTGAGCGCAAGGCTCGTGAAGGGCGCAACCCCAAAACGGGCGATAAGATGGAGATTCCTGCTACGAAGGTTCCGGCTTTCTCGGCTGGAAAGCTTTTTAAGGAGAAAGTCGCGCCTCCTGCCAAATAACTCACTCAATTATTCAACAGGCAACCTTTTTGAATCGACCAGTGCACGGGGGGAATTTGGCTTGGGCAGCAGAACTGGCTGGCTGTTCTCCCTCTGCCATTCTTGATTTTTCTGCCAGCATCAGTCCATTGGGTCCGGCTCAATCGGCGATCGCGGCAATTCAGTCCAATCTCGGATTGGTGCGGGAGTATCCTGATCCAGACTATCGGCGGTTACGATCGGCGATCGCTCAGTTTCATCAGGTGCCAATCGACTGGGTTTTACCTGGAAACGGTGCCGCCGAGTTGCTCACTTGGGCTTGCTGGGATTTGGCGAAATTAAACGCAACTCAGGTGATCACACCAGGGTTTAGCGATTATTTTCGAGCATTGAGCGCCTTTGATGCGAGGGTGAATCGGTGTCCGTTTGATTTTGCAGGAGTTGGGAAGCAACAGATTTTTGAGTCTGTGCCGATCGACCTCACTGCCGTCATTCAACCGTGTTGTGAAGGCTTGTTGCTCAATAATCCTCATAATCCAACGGGGCAACTGTTTTCACGAGAGTCGATTTTGTCTTGCCTAAAAGAATTCTCGCTGGTGGTGATCGATGAGGCATTTATGGATTTTTTGCCGCCCGATCGTCAGCAAAGCCTAATCGATGATGTGCAGCACCATCCAAATTTGGTGATCTTACGATCGCTGACTAAGTTCTACAGCCTACCTGGATTACGATTGGGATATGCGATCGCCCATCCTGATTATTTAAAGGTGTGGCAAACTCGCCGAGATCCCTGGTCAGTGAATGTTTTAGCGTCGGTTGCGGCTGAGGCGATGCTAGTCGATGCTGAGTTTCAGCAACAGACTTGGGATTGGTTGACCGTCGCAAAGCCTCACCTGTTTCAAGAGCTATCAGCTTTGCCGGGGCTGCATCCCTACGGGAGTGCGGCTAATTTCTTTTTAGTGCTGTCAGAACAATCGGTGCCCGAAATTCAACAACGACTTCTAAAGCAGCACCAGATTTTGATTCGAGATTGTCTAAGTTTTTCAGAGTTGGGCGATCGCTACTTTAGAGTAGCGGTTCGGTCTGAGCTTGAAAATCAGCGACTAATCGCAGGCTTAACCGACGTTTTGTAGGTGTTTATGGCAGTTGACTATGATTTAGTTGTCATCGGAAACACCCCTGCAGGAATTCACGCTGCTGTCTCTGCTGCCAGATTGAAGGCGAGAGTGGCGATCGTCGAACAAAACCCTTGCTCTGATTCGACGATTGTTCGTCGTGCTTTTGCAGAAGTTGGAAAGATTGCTCAGAGCCTCGATTGGGCGAATCAACTTAGTCTCTATGAACCAGAAATCATTTTGGGAGTGCCTCAACTGAGCGAGGTGAAAAAATGGGGAGAGACGATCGCTGCCAGTCTTCAAGAACTGGAATCGTCTGCAGTTTTAGCCTCGCTCGGCATCGAATTTATTGCGAGTGTCGGCGAATTTTGTCACAAGCCCTATTCTGGTTTTGTGGTGGATGGGCGAGTACTACGATCGCGGGCATTTTTAGTTGCAACGGCTCATATTCCTCTCGTTCCAACGATTGAAGGATTGCAAACAGTAGACTATTTAACGCCTGAAACAGTGGGGCACCTCATTCCATCAAAACTTGTCATTATTGGCGATGACGAGATTAGTATCGAACTCGCACAGACCTTTGCTCAACTGGGTTCTCGTGTCACGTTAATTCTAAGTGGTGAAATCTTAGAAACTGCCGATCGAGAAGTCGCTTTCCTGATGCAAGCTCAGCTAGAAGCGGAAGGAATTCGAGTGTTGACTCACACTCAGGTTACTCAGGTGAGAAGGATTCACGCTAAAAAATGGGTTCAAGCAGGTGACGAAGCGATCGAAACCGATGAGATTTTGTTAGCAGCCGGATCACAGCCAAATTTAGAGTCTCTGAACCTGGAAGCAATGGGTATTTCGTTTCCGGTGCGCGTCAATACTAAACTGCAAACGCTGCACGATCGTATTTATATTTGTGGCAGTCGCACTCATGCGATCGCTCGACAAGAAGCCAATATTGCCTTAAAGAATGCCTTGTTTTTTCCGTGGTTTAAGATTGACGATCGTCAGATTCCTCAAGTCGTGTTTACAACTCCACAACTTGCTTGGGTTGGCTTAACTGAGTTTCAAGCAACTCGATCTTATGGAAAAGATGTAGTTGTCGTGCGGCAATTTTTCAACACATTAGCAAACGCGCACCTTCACCATCAAACAACAGGAGTTTATAAGGTTATCACCCGTCGAAATGGAGAGATTTTAGGAGCGCACATTGTTGGAGACAATGCGAATGAATTGATTGGCACAATCGCGCTCGCAATGAATCAAAAACTCAAAATTCAAATCTTCAGACATTTAGCCTTTCCGTCTCTTACGTTTTCTGAGATTCTGACAAGAGTTGCGATCGAATGGGACTCTCAACGCCTCAAACACAACACTAGATTGCAAGACTGGTTAGAAGACTTTTTTCGCTGGCGAAGGGCGAGATCGAATTAGCTGATCTCCAAATATCCCTGCTCAGTGCAAACTCCCTGCAGGGGATAGTCCCAAGGATCAATCGCCAATTCAGAAACGATCGCCGACTGAAACACGATCCCGATCGTAGGTTTCCCCCTCCACTCTGGCGCACTGAGCAGACGATCATAAAAGCCACCTCCATAACCCAATCGATAACCCCTCAGATCACAGGCGACACAGGGCACGAGAATTAAATCTACTGGGTCAGATTCCACTATTGGGTTCTCAGCGGACGGTTCGAGAATCCCGTAAGCTCCAGTTCTCAACGGGAATTCTGGTGAAAGACTATGCCACGACAATGACTGCTCTACACAACGCGGAAAGCCCCAGGTCTTAGGTAGCGAAAACAGCAAACTGAGGTCGGGTTCTTGTTTAAAACTAAAAAAAGCCAGAATTGTGCTGGATTGCTGAACCAGAGGCAGCGACTTTAAATGATTACAAATTTGCTGGCTTGATCGCTGCCATTCTTCTAGTGATTGCGATCGCCGTTTTGCTATCAGCGATCGTCGCAATCCGTTCTTTTCCATCTCAGTCTTCAAATTTTCTGCCTTACGCACGTATTGCGAATCACAATTCGATCTGTATGATCGCTCATATCCCATCTATAAGGGAGATAGTCGTCATGGACGCGCTCAATCTAGAAGCCCCGATCGCCAAATTTCAGCACCTTCAAGACCAACTGCGCGAACGCTGGCGCACCACAGATCAGTTTGACCTCAGCGATGCCGATATTGTGGTCGTTCCTTCAATCAGCATCGACCAGCGAGAACTCTTGAAGATTGAGGGCTTTTCGCACTATGAAGAACGACTGCTATTTTCTCTCATTCGGCTAAGAAACCCGCGAACGCGGCTGATCTACATCACATCACAACCGCTTCACCCCAGCGTGATTGACTACTATCTGCAACTCCTGCCCGGTATTCCCTTTTCTCATGCCCGCGATCGTCTGCTGCTGCTCTCGACTTATGACAGTGCGACTAAGCCGCTGAGTCAGAAGATTCTTGAGCGTCCTCGCCTCATGGAGCGAATTCGGCAGGCAATTGATCGCGATCGTGCCTATATGATCTGCTATAACTCGACCACCTTAGAGCGAGATGTCTCCGTCGCGCTTGACATCCCCTTATTTGCCCTCGATCCCGACCTTCTAGAGTGGGGCACCAAAAGCGGCAGTCGCCAAATTTTTGCCGAAAGTGGAGTGCCTCATCCCGATGGCAGTCTGTTAGTTCACGATGCTCAAGAGTTAGCGATCGTCACCGCAGAGCTTTGGGAGCGACAGCCCGACCTCAAACGAGTCGTCATTAAACTCAACGAAGGATTTTCGGGAGAAGGCAACGCGCTGCTCGATCTGCGCCCTCTTGAAGAGATTGCCCCCGGCTCGGCAACTCATGCTCAGCGAGTCACCACGATTCTTAACAAATTTCACGCCCTGCACTTCGAGTCAAAAGCCGAAACTTGGGAGAATTATGGCAGTCGCATTCCCGAATTGGGCGCGATCGCCGAGGCGTTTATCGAAGGGGACGAGAAGCGATCGCCCAGCGTTCAGGGTCGCGTTAATCCCGGTGGAGAAGTCGAAATTCTCTCGACCCATGATCAAATACTTGGCGGACCGAATGGTCAAATTTACTTAGGCTGCTGCTTTCCAGCCGATGAGGCATATCGACTACGGCTGCAAGATTTGGGCTTACGAGTTGGCAAAACGCTAGCAAAAAAAGGTGCATTAGAACGGTTTGGGCTAGACTTTGTTGCAGTTCGTCACCCCAACACAGGCGAATGGGAGTTTCAAGCGATCGAGATCAACCTCCGCAAAGGCGGCACGACTCACCCATTCATGACCCTCAAGTTTCTCACCAACGGACGTTATAATCTCGCGAGCGGTCTGTTCTACAGCCAGCAGGGGCGCGCCAAATATTACAAAGCTACCGACAATCTACAACGAGACCATTACCGGGGCTTATTACCCAACGACTTGATGGATATTATTGCTCACCATCAGCTTCACTTTGACACCAGCACCGAGACAGGCACCGTCTTTCACTTAATCGGTTGCCTATCAGAATTTGGCAAACTAGGTTTGACCAGCATCGGCAACTCTCCTCAGCAAGCCGAAGAGATTTATCGTCGAGTGGTCAAAGCGATCGACGATGAGACCAAACCTGGTGAATCGGTTCATAATTTATCAATGCACTGGAATATCGGCTACTAGGTCGCGGCTCAGCCTTCTCTGGCTTTGATGCTGCCTCGCTCTCACAAATTTCAGGCGCTCACAGCGAAGATCTAGCGGTTTAAAGCACCCTCTAGAAGGTTCTGATCGTGCCGCAAATATCAACTGATTCTTAAGGTAAGCACTGTACTCAGAAAGAGGGTGATAAAATTCGCAACAGAGCGAGTGTTACCAGCAGTTCCGTTGCTCACCGTTCTTAACCCATCTTGACCTCAGAAACTCTCGTGCCCCTCGTCGCTTGTGCAATCTCAAAAAACTCACAAGATTGAATTAAATAGCGATTACCCCTGTCCGTGTCGTCGTCGTGGACACTTGACTCCGATTACCCTGACCGAGGCGTTTGGCTGTAGTCGCTGTCAGCAGATTTTTGTGGTCGAAGAAGGGGGCTATGTGATCGAGCAACTGTCAACGACCTACCCCTACAAGCGATCGTGGCGCTGGACGGGGCAACAATGGACTGTCGTTCATCCCGGCTTGGGCGACAGCTATTTACCGTTAGCTCTTGGCATTCTTCTGGTTTTGTTGAGCATTTGGCTCCCGGTGGCGCTCAACTCTAGCGCAGGTGGCAGCATCCTTTTTTTAATTCTGGCGCTGCTGTTGGCGGTTTTGCCTGCGCTCATGGTTTGGTTAGCCTATCGCCGTTAGCCCCATGACCCCCGAACTTTTTGAAACTCCCCTTGATCTAGCCAGTGTCGTTCGCAACGCCTATCACGCTTCTTTGGAGCTTTCAGCCGCCAAGGGCACCGTTCGCAGTCGGGCAGTTCAGGCGATGGCAAAGGCGTTAAAAAGTCATCAAAACGATATCTTAGAGGCAAACACGTTAGACCTAGAAATGAGTCGAGAGATGGCAGTCCCTGATCTGCTGCTTGATTGGCTAAAGCTGACTCCAGAGCGAATTCAGAATACTATTCAGATCTTGCAGCACTTGAGCGAGTTGCCAGACCCGATCGGGCGAGTGATGACGGCAAACTTTCAGGTCGACCAGTGTCAGACTTATTCTCAGTTGATGCCGCTCGGCGTGATTGCGCTGGTCTATGAGGCATTCCCTGATTTGGGCGCGATCGCTGCGGGGTTGTGCATCAAGACGGGCAATAGCTTAATTCTTAAAGGCGGCAGTGAGGCGAGTCACTCTAACGCGGCGATCGCTCAAGCCCTTCAGTTTGCGGTTGAAGATGCCGAGTTGCCCCTTGACTGTTTGCAGTCGCTTCCGGCTGATCAGGGGGCATCAATTCGAGATTTGGTGATTCAAGACCGCTATTTGAATCTAGTGATTCCCTACGGGCGACCGAGTTTGATCCAGCAAGTGGTGCGTCAGTCTACCGCCCCTGTGTTGAAGTCGGCGATCGGGAACTGCTATCTCTATTGGTCGCCCTCTGGCAGCTTAGACGTGACTCGCTGGATGATTCAAGACAGTCATCTGAGTGAGCCTGATCCTGTGAACGCGATCGAGAAAGTCTTGATCCACCCACATCAAAGTCCCTCCTCACTCGTGATGCTTTGGCGCAGTTTGAGAGAGAAGGGGTTTGAGGTTCGAGGCGATGCTCGTCTAGTGACTGAGTTTCCGGAGCTGCTTTTAGCTGACGATTCTGAATGGAGTCAGGCGTATCTCGATCGGATCGTTGCCTTTAAAGTGGTCGATGAGTTGAGAGCCGCTATTGACTGGATCAATGACTACAGCAGCGGTCACGCTGATTGTCTCGCTACAGAGTCTTATCAAGAAAGTCGAGAATTTGCTTTGGGGGTCAATAGCGCCTCAACTTACATCAATGCCTCTCCCCGCTTTTATCGCAATCCCAAGCGAGGAGATGCGATCTTTTTAGGCATGTCTAACCAAAAAGGGCACCGTCGAGGATTGATTGGTTTAGAAACATTAACCACAACTAAGCACATCGTTCAGGGCACCGGACAGGTCTAATCAAGTGAAATGATGAATCATTCTTCATCGTCAGAATTATTCCTCTCCGGCTAGCTTCACTTTTGTGGCTAACCCTAGCGATCGCAGGAGCTTGATCGTCATCCAAGTCAGATCAATCTCCCACCATTTCATGCCGTGACGGGCAGAGTGTTGATAAGCGTGGTGGTTATTATGCCAGCCTTCGCCATAGGTCAAAACTGCCACCCACCAGCAATTCTTGGAGTGATCGTTTGACTCATAAGACTGATAGCCAAACTTATGAGTTGCGCTGTTGACAAACCAGGTGCAGTGAAAGACGGCGACCAATCTCGCAAACACACCCCAAACCACAAAAGACCAGCCTCCAATCAAATAGAGGAGAATGCCTAATGCGACTTGGATGCCGAAGAAATTCTTTTGAAGAAACTGATAGTACGGATCGCCAGAAATGTCTTTTGTAAAGCGGGCAATTTGTTCTCTACACGGAATTTCGTAGAGCATCCAACCCATGTGGCTCCACCAAAAGCCTTGATTAGAATCATGGGGATCGGTTGCCTGGTCAGAATTTAGGTGATGGATTCGGTGCATCCCGATCCAGTCGATCGGACTTCCCTGACAAGACAGGGCACCACACGTCACCAAGAAATATTCCAGCCATTTTGGAGTCTGAAAGCTGCGGTGAGTCACCAGACGATGAAATCCGAGGGTAATCCCCAGTCCACCTGTCACCCAGTGGAGGAAGACGGCGACCCCAACGGCTGCCCAGCTAAAGTTAATAGGGAGTAGAGCCAAGAGTGCTCCCATGTGAACCGCCGCCATAAATAAAATGACAGGGTAATCGAGGCGAAGTTGTTTTGAAGTTGCGATCATCATTAGTCTCGATATGGAACACGGTGCTCAGTCTGCCCGAAAACAGACTCTGTTGAGATTCAGAAAGTAAAAGAATCGAGAGGTATAATAGGCTTCCCTGTCTTTTGGTCTCTTTGCTGCGTCCGAGTCGATGATTGATCGGACAACTCAATCGAGAGCAAGCAATTCGCCCACGCCACTTTATCGTTCTAACCCGACCACCTTGTGATGGATAGTTCTACAACGCTACGAGCAGCAGAAAAAGCACTCATCCCGATTTTTTCTGGTATTGACGCTCAGGTCAAGAAAAACTTAACACGAGTCCTTAATGCCTATCGAAATCACCGAGTTGGGGTTCATCATTTTGCAGGCGTGACGGGCTATGGGCATGATGATCTAGGGCGGCAAGTGCTCGATCGCGTCTTTGCCGAAATCGTCGAGGCAGAAGCAGCAGCCGTGAGGGTGCAGTTCGTCTCCGGGACTCATGCGATCGCATCGGCTCTATTTGGCGTTTTGCGTCCGGGCGATGAAATGCTAGCGATCGCGGGCGCACCCTATGACACTCTTGAGGAGGTCATCGGTCTACGAGGCACCGGACAGGGATCACTCAAAGAGTTTGGCATCCACTATCGGCAGTTGGATCTAACCCCAGACGGAATAATTGACTGGAGTCATTTATCTCACGCTGTTCAACCCAAAACTCGACTTGTATTAATTCAGCGATCATGCGGATATTCCTGGCGACCGAGTTTGTCGATCGAGGACATCGAAAAAATCATCCATCTCGTAAAGCAGCAGAACCCCGATACGGTTTGCTTTGTCGATAACTGCTATGGCGAATTTGTTGAAGATCGAGAACCAACTGCCGTGGGTGCAGATTTGATGGCAGGTTCTCTAATCAAAAATCCGGGTGGGACGATCGTGCCCACAGGCGGCTATATCGCAGGTCGAGCCGATTTGGTAGAGGCGGCAGCGTGTCGGCTCACGGCTCCCGGTGTCGGCAGCTTTGGTGGTGCCACGTTCGATTTAAACCGACTCCTATTTCAAGGGCTGTTTCTCGCGCCCCAGATGGTCGGTGAGGCAATGAAGGGCAATCATTTAACGGCGTATGTTTTTGAGCAGTTGGGCTATCCGGTCAATCCGCTGCCGATGGCACCTCGATCGGACGTGATTCAGGCAATCAAGCTCGGTTCACCAGAGAAAATCATTGCCTTTTGTCGCGCCATTCAAAGCCATTCTCCAATTGGGTCTTACCTTGACCCGGTTCCGGGCGAGATGCACGGCTATGAAAGCGAACTTGTGATGGCAGGCGGCACCTTTATCGATGGCAGCACCTCTGAGTTTTCGGCTGACGGTCCACTGCGAGAGCCTTATGTCGTGTTTTGCCAAGGCGGAACTCACTGGACGCATGTGGCGATCGCCTTAGAAGCTGCGATCGTAGCCATAGGAGAAGCTTAATGCCAGCGTTCCGAAATTCTCGTCCCAGCAGCCATTAAATCTTTGTTAGGGATGATCAAATACTTAGACAGCTACGTCCACTGTATGTTTAGCTTGTTTAGCTAAAAACACAGTTTAACGGGTTGATAAAGATTGAGTGAAAACAGTAAATTTGAGGTTATAAACATCCGCCATATCTTGTAAAAACCTAGTTTGAATTGCCTAGATTTGACGCATTTTTAGCTTTGAAATCTTTTGATTTGAGTTGGGTTCAGCTTTTCCCTACACTTAGATAATTTCTCCTAACAGGAGCGATCGTGTAAAGATTCGATGAACTGAAAGCTCCGGAATGTAAGAATTTCAGCAGAATTGCTGATCTATCCCTTAAGAAGGGCAATCCTAAGTACAATCAATGAGAACTCGCAAACAAGCGGTTGACTAAATCACTGTTCAACTTGAGTCAGCCTGAGACTGAAGACTGAGGTTTCAAGAAAATTTCTTATTACAATTCCTCGAGATCAACAGTCCCAAAGTCGACCCAATCAGTGCTTAACGCAACCCAAAATACTTAAGCAATATCACTTGGAATATTGATTTGAGTATCTGCATCTACCTGGCTTTGCAAACGTTGATGGATTAGGGTTTCCAATTCTGCTCGTTGCACCTCTGTTCCCACGGTCACATTTCCTGGAGTTTCAAAAAAAATCGTGCTGTAAATACTCGTCATCGCCAGCATTTGAAACAACATCTCTATGACCGGAACAGGCACTGCAATCACGTTCGGATCGGAACGCACAAACGGACCTGCTGCTACGTCTTTTAAAGTGGGAAACGCATAAATGACGTTTTTCTCAACTTCAGAATGGGAACGGTGATCCAAAGTGATCATCACCCAACTGTCGTCGAGAGTTTGCATCACATAATAATGCAAATGCCGCAACCGTTTAGCTAGGGTCTTCAAAACAGGCGCGATCGACTCAATTAACTGAGGAGTCGAGCCATCTTGAGGGGCACCCTCAACCAGCGCTTGAATTTGTTGGTCTAAGTCCATTGCCAAATCCATCCAAAATAATCAGGGTTTCTTCTACCTATCATTGTGATCTAGCCGTCCCAAAATTGAGAGAAAGCAATTGATTTGTAAGACCTTAGAAATCG
>JBBRPT010000084.1:0-24593 GCA_038227635.1 Leptolyngbyales cyanobacterium
GCTCGTAAGCACGATGGAGAACCCGGATTGAAAACGCTCTGGCGAGGACTAGGAAAGTTCCATGATTTGCTCGAAGGAGCACGTCTGGCGACTCATGCCTAAGCCCTGCCTGCGTTCTACCGACTTCTGCCTAATGGATAGGATTTTTATAGAGGGTTTTTTAGTGGCTTCACCTAAAACGCAATAGTTCACACGCACGATAGATTTGTCCGTTCGAGCACTTGAGCTATGTTTTCTCAAGAAAGAATTACCGTCCTCGACTAGGAGACCCGATCGTGATTGTTAACCCTGCTAAAGACGGATGGGACGTTATCTACCATCGCGCTCATGCCCTGCTTGCTGCTCAGATGGGCGGACACTGGCGTAGGAAAGACGCTCCACCTCGCTTATATGAAACGATCGCGGCAATTTCTCACCACGACGATCTTGAGAAGGAGTGGGAGGAGCAGAACCTTTCAGATGTAGGTGCGCCACTAGACTTCACCATGAATGAGGGCACCGACTATGCTCTGTTGCGAAAGCATCTAGAAGGAGCGCTCTATCGCGGTCGCTGGGTAGCTCTAATGAACTCAATGCACCAGAGTCGTTTGGGAGAAGGCAGTCGCGGTGAGTCGGCAGAAGGCGATGCTTTTTTAGACGAACAGCTAGCCAATCAAAAGCGTTGGCGCAAAGAACTGGGCGTTGAGAAGGAAGGCGCTGCGAGCGCTTATGACTTTATGCAATGGTGCGATCGTCTCTCTCTAATACTCTGTCAGCAGCAGCTTCCTGATGATGAACGAGCGCTGGAGATTAGCAAAGGACCTGATGGGCAACGATACGACATTCGGCAGTTTGGCGACGGAACCGTAACCGTTGAGCCTTGGTGTTTTGAAGACAACACATTCACGGTAAATGTCGAGGTGTCGCACCTATCGCAAGTCAAGTTTGATGACAATGCCAGTCTGACGGCTGCTCTCAAAGAAGCTCCTCGAAGTCTCCAAGAGTGGCAGTTCGTGAAGAGCAAAAGCAAGAAATAATCGCAGCTAAATCACAAGATCTTTCGCAAGAATGAGGTAAATCTATCGTCAATATTGTTTGCTAGATCAGTCATTCAAGTAATTCAATAACCCGTGACTTTAGCTGAACTGCATGAATCACTTGCCCTTCACAAAACCAACAAAAGTCGATCATATTTTAGTCGTAGACGATACCCCAGATAATTGCTTGCTGATTCAGGCAATTTTGCAAGATGAAGGCTACGACGTTGAGCTTTCTGAAAGCGGCAAAGATGCACTAGCAAAAATTGAGCAGTCACCCCCTGATCTCATTTTACTAGATGTGATGATGCCAGGAATGGATGGCTATGAGGTGACACGTCGCATTCGTCAAAATGCTGGGCTACCCTTCATACCTATTTTGCTAACCACTGCTTATGATCAGCCGAGTGTGGCTCAGGGGTTGGATTTAGGCGCTGATGACTTCATTCGCAAGCCCGTTCACTTTGACGAATTGCTAGCGCGGGTGCGAGCACTGTTGCGCCTAAAGCACAGCGTTGACGAACGCGATCAAATCGCCCGTCAGCGAGAGGATTTTGTCTCGCGTCTCACTCATGATTTGCGAACTCCTTTAGTTGCCGCCGATCGAATGCTCGTTTTGTTGATTCAAGGCGCAATGGGTGAGCTGTCTGAAGACGTGCTCGAAATCATGGCGACGATGGTTCGTAGCAATCAAAATCTGTTGACGATGGTGAATATGCTGCTAGAGGTCTATCGCTATGAGGCGGGGCGCAAGTCTTTAGTTTTCTCGCCTGTTGACCTGTCAGCCATGATTGGTGAAGTAATCCAAGAGCTTTCATCGTTGGCGATCGACAAAGGGCTAGCGCTCAATTTTGAGGCTCAACCCAGCACTAGCTTTGAGATTAAGGGCGATCGCATAGAGTTACATCGAGTGATTACCAATTTGATTGGCAACGCCATTAAATTCACCGATCAAGGCTCTGTAACCGTTCATCTATCTCTCCTCAGCAAGAATGACGGCTCTCAAGTTGAAATTAAAATTCAAGACACAGGACCCGGAATTTCACTAGAAGAGCAATCCACGTTGTTTGAAAGCTTCTCTAGTGGAAAACATAAGCGGGCTGGAAGTGGTCTAGGGCTGCAGCTTTCTCGTCGTATTGCAGAAGCTCATAGCGGTACGGTCAGTGTGCAGTCAGAATTGGGTGAGGGCAGTTGCTTTATAGTTCGCCTACCCGTTGGCTAAACAGAAATGGGGACGCTCGACGGAACATCCCCATTTTTGATGTGAAAATTTTTTGATGCAAAACGTTTGCTAGACGATTAGCGATCGCTATATCGCTCTTCTGCCCAGGGTTCGCCGCGTCGATGATAGCCATTGCGCTCCCAAAAGCCGAGTTCTTCGTGCGAGAGAAACTCTAGTCCATTAATCCACTTTGCACTCTTCCAGGCGTAAATATGGGGCACGACTAGCCTCATCGGTCCGCCATGTTCTGCTGAAAGCGGGTCGCCAAACAGCGTATGGGCGAAAAAATTTTCTTCTCTCAGGAAGTCATTCATTGAGATATTAGTCGTATAGCCACCGTAGCAGTGCTCTAAAACATACCTAGCGGTGGGGTCTACGTCGATCATCTTCATAAAATCGGTCACCTTAACTCCTGTCCACTGCACGTCGAGCTTTGACCAAGTCGTGACACAGTGAAAATCGGCGGTGAAATCGTTCTGAGGCAGACTCATAAAATCTGACCAGCTAAACGTTTTTTCTTGAGCCAAGCCCCAAACCTTAAACTGCCAGGTGGCTAGATCGACGTGAGGCGTATCGCCATACGTCAGCACCGGGAACCCGTTAGTCAAATGCTGACCTGGAGGAACTCGATCGCCATATTCTGCCTCTGGCTTGCGAAAAAACTTTCCCAGCATTATTTTCCCCTACAAAGTCTTTCTTTAACTGTGTAGCAAACTCTCTGCCATGATGTCTCTTCTAAAAGGAATGACGAATGATGAATGTGAAACTATCAATTCATCATTCATCACGCTATTCTTCTTCAGTCTCTTCGTCAGTAGGGTAGACAAAGCCTTGAGCGCGTCCGGTCAAAATTGACTTGCCCATCGACAAAGCCTTCTGCGCTTGCAGTCTAGCTTTTGCTTTCCAGGTGGCTTTGCGCTTATCACGCTTAGACTTTGATGTCTTCTTCTTAGGAACTGCCATGAGGTTAAACCGTGGTCATTTTTGTCAACCTTCCCATACTACGCTATTTCTCGACTTGTAGCGATCGAGCATTTGGCAGAAGTTTTAGAGAATAGACTTGATTTTTAGTACTTATGTACTGCTAGTATAGAACAAACCTATTAGTGAAATCACTAACGCTCTGCATCTAAAGACCCTCGTATCTCTTATCACACCTTTATCCTGTTATCTTCTCACCCCTTAGCCCCACAGGAAAAAGACTTATGAAAAACCGACGCTCTCGAAGACAGTCTGTGAAGTATTTGCTAGCAGCAGGCACCTTCGTCGCCCTGGCAGGAATGTTAATCAACCCTCGTGATCTCTTAGGAGCCAAAGCGCCCGACGACCCCTGTCAGGGTGCTGTGAAGTCAGCAGCCACTCTCTCTAGAGACCGGTTGGCTCAATTGCTCACCATCTCAGAAGGAGATCGCAAAGACAAGGTGCGATCAATTCTTAAAGAGCCTTATTGCACGTTAGCCATAGAGGTGCGAAGCGGGGTGAAATCCGATCGCGAGGCATATCCCCTCGCGTTTGACCCGCAGACCTGGCTGATTGTTCTTTATGAGGGCAGTGAGTATCGGGGCTATGCCTTCAGCTTCCGCAAGTCCTAATTGACTCGATCGCTTTTTTGTCTCTATCTGATCACCATGAAAAAAATTCTTCTGGTCGTAGTTAGTTTACTAATCCCCGTATTCTTCGGTTCTGCTAAGATTGCTTATGCCTCTCAATCTGGGACGCTAGAATTTGGTGGAGACGCGATCGCCACAAGCAGCTCTTCATCGAATTCTATTGCCTCAGATTCGCCCACTGCAAAATCAGACATTCCAGAATTAAGTTTCAGTCCGCCGAGGCAAGAAGTCACAAAACTGGAGAGCAAGAAACCTGGAAAGAAAGCAGCGTTTGTGGCAACACGTCAGTTGTTTCGTCAGTTCTCTGTTTCCTCAGAGATCGCAGACACCGATGCCATTTTTGAGGGCGGCAGCAACTCGATCGTAGCCAGAACCGTTGGACACGCCGAAGGAACCCGATCGGTCAATGGCAGCAAAACTCGTGCATATTATGGACATGTTGACCCCGGCAATGGTGTCTGGAACTTAGGCAGCTTTTCTTATCAGCACTGTGATGCAAGCTGTACGCCTGATGAAGCGGACGATCGTCAACTTCGACGGCTCCACAGTCAGAGTCAGGTTCTCACTCAAAGAGCCGACAGCAACGGCATTCGTCTAACGCTAGAAGAAAAACTCAACGGCATTGATCTTGCTAATCAAGCGCCTTTAGCAGCACTAGATCAAGGCGGATATATCGATTGGCTGAGAGCGGCTCATCAAAAAGGTTTGACTGGCTCCAATGCCGTTCTCTGGGCGCGCACCTACTCGTTTTTGAATCCTAGAACTCAGACATGGGATGCACCAGGATTGGGCAATCGCTATGACAGCATCGCGTATGATCAGGAGCGACGGAGAGCCGCGATCGCCAGTGCGTTAGAAAATCACAATCAGCAGCGATCTCAAATGGCAATGTCAGACTCGATGCCATCCACTGTGGCGCAATTGAAACCTTAGAGCTTGTAAATGCTAACCACATTGGGAGGACATCGTGATGCCCATAACGCCCCAGGTAACGAAGAATTGCCGATAGAGTTCTTGACCTGCTTCGGTGAGATCACCATCGGGGTCGATCGTGCCGCCCTCAATCAGCGTGCCGCGATCGCTCCGAAAACAAAGTTTCTGTTCTCCCGTTTCGCTGGTTTGAACGAAGAGTTGCCCGATCGCTAACGTTTGCCCAGACCCGCTCGAAATTGTAAATCGCATCGCATGAGTGTTGTGAATGGCATCGTTCATTGTGACAGCGATCGGAGACAAGTTGTATGCTGATCACAGCCTGATTCGCATCTCCTTATGTCTGATCTGCCAGCTTTAACGATCGCTACAATTTGGGCAATTCTCAATGACGCGTTGGATGATGACACGGTAAATCGTTTGGTTTGGCGTTCTTTAGGTTATCGCCAAAATGCTGAAACCTGGATGAGTGGAGGCGTTGACTCATCTTGGCGTGAGATGTATCCTCAGCCTCCCGATTTTATTGAGAGTCGTCCGGCGGTGGTGAAATTGACTCGATCAATCCCGGCTGAAAACAAGCAACTTCTCAAAGAAAAGCTGGGATTTGCAGGGTACAAATTGGATGAATTGGTTCCGCGCAAGACCCGACGCGCCACGATCGCCAACTGGCTATTGAGCGAAATGCAGCTTAACGACATTGCCGATTAAACTAGATGCAAGCTTGATCAATGGTGAGTAACTATGGTTCTCAGCAGCCAACCGGACACTCCAATCTTCCCGCCTGAAGAATTATTCAGCGATGAGCCACCCTTGGAAACGACCCGACATCTCAAACAGCTAATTTTATTCTTGACCTCTCTAGAACGACTGTGGAACGATCGCCAAGACTTTTTTGCGGGAGGCAATCTGAGCATTTATTACAGCCTTCGCCAACGCAAATCTGAAGACGTGCGCGGACCGGATTTCTTCGTCGTTTTAGATACTGAGCGGCGAGAGCGCAAAAGTTGGGTAGTCTGGGCAGAGGATGGTAAGTATCCCAATTTCATTCTGGAAGTTCTTTCGGACAGTACGGCTCAAATCGATCGCGGCTTAAAAAAGCAGCTTTATCAAGATGTGTTTCGCACGCCCGACTATTTTTGGTTTCACCCCTACACATTGGAATTTAAAGGCTTTAAGCTCAACTATCGTCAATACGAAGCGATCGAACCCAACGATCAAGGCTGGCTTTGGAGTAATGAATTGCAGTTATTTCTAGGAGTTTTGGACGAGCAGCTACGATTCTTTACACCAGACGGAGCATTAGTTCTAACTCCCACAGAAGCCGAGATTCAAGAACGCCAGCGCACTGAAACTGCCCAGCAGGAAACTCAAACCGAACGCCAGCGAGCTGAGCAAGCCGAAGCACAAGCTGCCGTCTTTTTGAGAAAGCTTCAGGAGTTGGGCATTGACCCGGCTGATTTGTAACGTTTACGCAACAGGAGAATGAGTGATGGCGATCGAGCGCAGAATGTCTCGCATGATGTTTTTACCGGGTGAGGAAGTGGTGCTTCGTCAGATGTGTTTTACGCCGGGACGAGTCTTTCAGCCAGGGAAATATATCACTGGAGATTTACCCGATGTTGCCTTTGATATGGGCTTAGTTGATCGACTGCCTCCAGTGCGCGGCAAAAATGCCGAGATTCGACCCGACGAACCGTCTCCAGAATCGTGATAATTAGCCCTTACGATTGGATTGAGCAATCTCTAACAACAATTCATAAGGCTGGCTGGCATCGATCGACAACGACGATCGAGAGCCGTCCCGGTGCGATCGTGCAAATTGAGGGAAAATCGTTTCTCAACTTCGCGGGCAATGATTATTTGGGATTAGCAGGCGACGATCGCCTAATTGCAGCCGCAATCACTGCCACTCAAACCTGTGGAACGGGAAGCACCGGATCTCGATTAATCACCGGACATCGCGAACTGCATCGGGAATTGGAATGCGCGATCGCACGCCTTAAACAAACTCAAGATGCGATCGTCTTTAGTTCTGGCTATTTGGCAAATCTAGGCACGATCGCGGCGATCGCTGGCAAACGTGACTTAATTCTCTCGGATCAATTCAATCATTCCAGTTTGAGAAATGGCGCGATCGTCAGTGGTGCAACTCATTTAGATTACGCTCACTGCGATACGCAGGATTTGCGAACTAAATTAACTCAACAGCGATCGCATTTTCAGCGATGTCTGATTCTCACTGACACCGTGTTTAGCATGGATGGGGATCTCTGCCCATTGCCCCAAATTCTCGACTTAGCAGACGAATTTAGCTGCATGGTGTTAGTCGATGAGGCACACGCAACTGGGGTCATGGGGCAGACGGGTGCAGGCTGTGTAGAACACTTTGGATGCACCGGGCGATCACTGATTCAAATGGGAACGCTCAGCAAATCATTAGGTAGTTTAGGCGGGTATGTCACAGGCTCTTCAACGCTAATTGACTTTCTTCGCAATCGGGCTGCTAGCTGGATTTATACCACCGGATTGTCACCCGCAGACACGGCTGCTGCAACTGCCGCGATCGCGACTGTGCAACACGAGCCACAACGCCGCGAGAAACTCTGGCAAAACGTTGCGTTATTCAAACAGTTAATTAAACAACACTCATTAGAACTTCTGCCGTCAGAGTCTGCGATCGTCTGTCTGCCATTGTCTGATGTAGAGACTGCATTAAAAGCAGCACAAACCCTTAGAGACGATGGCATCTTTGCTCCGGCGATTCGTCCGCCCACAGTGCCAACGAGCCGAATTCGCATGACGATCATGGCAACGCACGATCGTCAACACATTGAGCAATTAACGACTTCATTAAGTCGCCTTGTTGAGTAGCTCAGCGTTTAGCAACCCATCACAAGCATCGAACAGCAGATCAATCACTTGATTGAAGCCATCGTCTCCGCCATAGTATGGATCGGGAACCTCTTTGAGCGTGTGGCGGGTGCAGAAATCACACATCAGACGGACTTTGTGACGATATCGACTAGAACGATCGAGCGCACAGATATTGTCATAATTCTCTTGATCCATTGCCAAAATCAAGTCAAATTCCTCAAAATCAGCTTTTATAAACTGACGGGCATGACCCACTAGCTCAATGCCTCGCAGTTTAGCGGCGGCGTTCATCCGACGATCGGGCGCACTGCCAATGTGATAGCTTGACGTTCCTGCTGAGTCGCACTGAATCGTGTCCTCTAATCCAGCTTGACGGATCAGATGATTCATAATGTTTTCTGCTGAGGGCGATCGACAAATATTGCCCAGACAGACGAAGAGTAGTTTCATAAGTGCAATGCAAAAAACCGGGCTACCGTGTCTTAGATTAAACGGTTTGCCCGGTTGAGGAAAATATTCTTTTTATTGATCAGAGAACTAGCCCATACCGGGCAAATTCAATCCACCTGTCAGTTCTTCCATCCGTTCGCGCATAGTGGCGGTCGATTTGCCATAAGCGTCTTGCATCGCCGCTAACACTAAATCTGCAACAAGTTCGGGCGACTCTTTGAGCGCGTCTGCCGACACAGTGACATCGATCGGTTCTTGATTGCCACTCATCACAACTTTGACCAACCCACCGCTCGATTCGCCTTCAATTCTCATCTGTTCGAGTTCTTCTTGAAGGCGCTTTGCTCCTTCTTGAACCTGTTGAGCTTTTTTGAAGGCTTCAGTCAGTTCCTTCATTTTGCCCAGACCAAAGCCAAATCCCTGTCCTTGTGACATAACTTCCTACGTGGGGTTGAGTGGAGTGTGCATCAGACTGCTCTGATTTGATGACGGTTCCATCGGTGCGCCATCCAGCCAATGAGAATAACACAGGATTTCGATGGTGATGGAAGCGAAAGCAGATTTCATTATGACACTGCCTGAGCCAGTCGGGTCAGAATCTTGATCGAATCCAAGCTACGAAGCTAATAGAGAACCCGTCTTTTCACTTGAGCAACGTTTCTTTGACATAGGTCACCGTGGCATAAAACTGGAAATCAACGTTTTTCTTCTTAGAAAATCCGTGTCCTTCATCTTTCGCCATTAAGTACCAGATTGGGACTTGATTCTTTCGCACGGTTGCGACGATTTGTTCGGCTTCGTTGAGCGGCACACGGGGATCGTTTTTGCCGTGAATCACAAACAACGGTTTGCGAATCCGATCGGCGTTATTCACAGGCGAAATCTTCAGCAAAAACTCCCGCATCTTGGGATCACGCTCGTCGCCATATTCGACGCGGCGCAAATCTCGTCGATAGCCCTCGGTTTTTTCGAGAAACGTGACGAAGTTTGAGATGCCGACGATATCGATCGAGGCACGAATGCGATCGCTGTAGTGGGTTGCCACCGCCAGCGACATATAGCCGCCATAGCTGCCGCCCGTGACGAGAATTCGGTCTTGATCGAGTTCTGGTTGGGTAGCGATCCAATCGAGCAGTGCGCCAATGTCTTTGACGGAATCTTCTCGCAAAAAGCCGTTGTCTAACGTCAGAAACGTTTTGCCGTATCCGGTTGAACCGCGCACGTTGGGAAAGATCATCGCGACTCCCAACTCGTTTAAGTAATAGTTGGCGCGTCCTAAGAAAACGGGGCGAAATTGTCCTTCAGGTCCGCCGTGAATGTCGATCATCACCGGACGTTTGCCCGTAAATTTGGCAGGAGGACGATAGAGAAATCCAGAAATCGATTTGTCGTCGAAACTCTTCCAGCGCACCAGTTCTGGTTCTGAAAACTGAGAGGTATTCAACCCGCCTGTTTCGCTTTCTGTCCAACGATCGACCTTGTTTGTCACCAGATTCAGCGAATAAACATCGGCGGTCGATCGGGCAGAAATCAAGGTGAAGCCCAAATCTTGGTTATTGCGGTGCCAGGTAATGCCATAGACCAGTCCCACAGGCAATTTTGGCAGTGAGATTTCCTTTTTGCTAGCCGTGTCCAAAACGTGCAGAATGCTGGTTCCGTCTTCGTTGGTGACAAAGGCGAGGTGTTTGCCATCGTCAGAAAGGTCAAAATCCTCCACATCCCAGGAAATTTGGCTTGTCAGGTAAGTCGGTTCAGACGTGGCTAAATCGATGTAGGAGAGACGGGAAAACTCAGAGTCTCGATCGCTGACCACATACAAGCCCTTACCATCTTTGCTAAACACACCGCCCTGATAAGAAATCTTTTCTTTGCCACCTTTGGGCGTGATCAGGGTTTTTTGACCCGATTGCGTGTCTACCAACCAAAGATAGCTTTCGTTGACAGATACATATTCTTGAATGAGCAGTTGACGATCGTCGGGCGACCAATCTAAACCACCCCAGCCGCCGCCTTCAACCGTGGAGAGTAAGCGATCGCTTTGTGTATTAGCAGGCTCGATGCTGTAAAAGTCGGTGTCTTTGCCCGTCCGACGAGTGGAGGTATAGATCATACGATCGCCACGATTTGACCAGGCACCGCGACTGTTTTTTGATTTGCCATCGGTCAACAGCGTCACGTCGCCTGTCTTGAAGTCATAGCGATAATTTTGATTAAACTCGTTGCCGCCGATGTCTTTGCTAAAAACAAAATAGTCTCCGTGAGTCGGCTGATAGGTTGCTCCACCCACTCGTTCAGGAAAGAACGTCATTTGCTGGCGGCTACCGAGCGGAAACTTTACCAAATGCACTTGGGGCGTATCGGCAAAGCGTGTCGAGATCAACATTTCTCGCTTAGTCGGATGCCAACTTGACAAACTCGCTGAGCGAAATTGCGTATAGCGATCGACCGTCTCTGCCAAAGCAGCCGGAATCGCAGGAATGCCCTCACTGACTAAGTTCTCATTGGGAGCGATCGCAGCACTTTGAGCAAAAACCATATCAGATGACACCAAAACGACTGCAAGAATAGCGGCTAAGAACGTTGAGAAAAATTTCATGTCTCAATCATCGCAAATTAGGCAATCAGCCAAACATTGCACTTCACAAACTGCAACATCTGGCTCAATCTGCGATCGTTCCCCACGGCTTAGACTCCCGCAAATTTTTGTCCCTGCCCCTCGTAGTGGATGTCGTAGGATCTCGCGATCCAATTGACGTTACGTAGCCATTTCCAAACTCCAGTTGATCGTCTGACCATCACTCCCTGGCTTAACTCTTGAATTAAGTTTTCAAGTTCTGTAGTGGTGAAGCAATAGCCAATCTGCTCAGAAATTTGAAGAAACTCGGCTGGAGAGCTAGCTACCGCAAACTTCTCACGAATGGTTTGATCTTGGGCAGCCGCAGTCAAAAATCGAGTGGCACTTTCTATAGACATCTTTGATAAGCTCCTGAACGTAAGTAGTTTCGACCTGATCGACTAATTAACAAGTTTGTTGAGTAGGATCTATGAATTCGCTTCATAAATTCAGCCAGTTCTAAGAAACGTTGATCGCTTGCTTCCTTAAAATCGAGGCGAATTTTGGATCTATCAGCGTAAGTCCTGTTTAATGAACTCCCTGAAAGCGTTCTATAGGCACTTTTCCAAAACTTGTTCCTGGCTCTAAGTATAAAATACTACATGAAGATAGCGTTTACGTGAGATCTGGTATAAATTTATCAAAATTTATTAGTTACAGGGTGACATTACGGAAGGCGCATGAGAAGCCTCACAACTATGAGTTTGGTTCTCTCGTGATAGAGGTCTTTGAGCGGCGCTGCCAGTCATATTGAGAGCGATCGTCGCCACCCTGAATCTGCGGCTCGACTTTTAGTAACCGCTCATTGGGATGAAGAGTCTGATGATCGAGACGCTGAATCTCTCGCTCTACCTGCTCTCGCCCCTGCCTAAAAAAGTCTTGCGAATTTGACGGAATCAAGTCACGAGAAAATTGCTGCAATTGAGATGCCGTCAGTCCTGCGACCCCATCTGCCTTGACGGTAGGTGCGCCGATACCAACAAGAGGAACCGTTAAACTGACGACGATCGCGACACGATATCGAATCTTCATAGTTGAATCTTTTATCCGGGAAACCACCCCTAGAAACTCCTACTTCCTACGCTATCGCGCCCATCTAGAATCGGGTGAGGCTGTGGCGTTAAGATTGGGTGAAGTTTGGCAAAAAAAACCGTGGAACCCTCCGTACTTCAAAAGCACTTGCTGCAAATCTACCTAGACATCGAGGCGATCGATCGCACTCCTCAACCTGCTGCCTATTTAGAAAGCGGACAGGGAACCCCTCTTCTGATGCTGCACGGCTTTTTTGGCAATGGCACAAACTGGCTCCCCCTAATGGAGCAGCTAAACACACAATTTCGCTGCATCAGCTTAGATTTGTTGGGATTTGGAGACTCTGCCAAACCCGATATTCGCTACGATGTTGCCAAAGAAGTTGCGTTTGTGCGGCAAGTCGTCAAAGCGTTGCAGATCGATCCTTGCTATATCGTGGGGCACTCATTTGGTGGATGGGTCGCATCTGCTTACGCACTGCGCTATCCCAAGTCAGTCAAAGGCTTATTTTTAGCAGCTCCAGCGGGCATCCGAGACGATAGCTTTGCGGGGCGATATGATCATCTGCGTCCATTATTGTGGCAGACCCCGATCGTTGATTGGGCACTTGCCCTCGCCAAACCTCTAGTTCAATTAGCGGGACAAAGTGCGGCTTTAGAAACCATCTATTGGGCACGACGCGAGTTGAATGCTCAACCTGCCGCCCGATCGTTCCTCGTCGATCGCATTCGCCCCGAAGACGCGATCGATACGGTCGAAAAAGAGATTCATCAACTGCGAGTGCCGACCCTGGTAATGACGGGCGATCGTGACGGAACCATTCCGCTTTGGCACAGCCAAACCTACGCTAACAAAATCCCAAACGCTCAGATTGCCATCATTCCTAACGCCGATCACGCGCTGCCGCAACACCATTCACCTGAGATGGCAGAGCTTATGGTTAAATTCCTGTCAGGAAAGGCGAAATAGGACTTGTTGTAAAAATGCGATGTACCTGAACTGAGTGCTACAAGTCTCACAGCTGCTTCACTGCGCGAGACTCAACTTTCATTCGTCACAAGCTAATGCTTAAAAAGAGCCGGACTTGGCGACAGCAAGCAGCCGTTAGCTTGGCTACATACGCACTTAAGTCACAGCACACGCCTTGAAAAGTGAGTACAACAGCCGATTGGAGCAAGCCTGAAAAGGCGAGATCCTTCAGACTCAATTAAGAATGCTTCCTTAAATCTTATATAGATGTATCGCTGCAGACACAACATTTTGAGCATAAGGTTTTAGTGTTTTCACGTAGACTCTTACGCTTTCTGGAAGAAGGTAGCGACCTGCTCCACCCCGATCGCTGCTGGTAGTTCTTCAACCCAATTCATAGGTAGCCCGTTGTCAAGGCAAATCTTGATTGCCTGCTGTCTAGCAGAAGCAGCGAATCCGTATCATTTTCATTTCGCCATGTGAGTAGAACGCCGTTCTTCAAGCTAAGCGTCAATGGGCAACTTGAGCCATCCGCTAGCTTTAAGAAACCTGTTTTTAGTTCACGGTCTTTCAATCATTTATTAGAGAAGGTTAACTCAATGTCTCAGCGGAACCGAGTTTTCAACGTTGCTCTTACTTCTATCTTGAGTGGAGTTACAGCCAGTGCCCTAGCGCTCCCATCTACCCAACCAGTCCTGGCTGCTGAAGATTCAACGATTAAGCATGTACTACTCATCAGCGTCGATGGCTTACATAGTGTCGATCTGGCTAATTACGTCAAAGTTCATCCCGACTCAACTCTAGCGAAACTCAGCAACCGGGGCGTTACCTACTCCAAGGCTTTCTCCTCTCGCCCCTCTGACTCTTTTCCAGGGTTGACAGCCATGATAACGGGCGGAACCCCTCGCTCTACAGGCGTGTACTACGACAATAGCTACGATCGCAAGCTGTCGCCACCCGGCTCAGATTGCAGCAAGGTGGGCACCGAAGTCGTCTATGACGAATCGATCGATATTGACCCCGACAAACTAGACGGGGGCGGAGGCATTGACCCGAAAAAATTGCCTCTTGACCCTAGCAAAGGATGCACCCCGGTCTATCCTCATTCGTTCTTGCGCGTCAATACCATTTTTGAAGTGATCAAAGCAGCAGGTGGGCGGACTGCTTGGTCTGACAAGCATCCCGCATACGATTTAGTCAACGGACCCTCGGGAAAGGGCGTTGACGATCTCTACACACCAGAGATTAACAATGCTGACAATCCCACCTCGGATGTCAAGAAAACCGAAGCTTACGATGATATTAAAGTAAAGGCTATCCTAAACGAGATTCGTGGAAAAACGTCAACAGGTGCAGCTAGCTCAGTTCCGACCATCTTTGGCATGAACTTTCAAGCGGTGAGCGTGGGACAGAAGCTGCCAGGAAATGGGTATCAAGACGCAGCAGGCACACCCAGCAAAGGCTTAGAAGATGCCCTCACCCATACGGATCAGTCTCTCGGCGAGATGGTGGCAGCATTGAAGTCACAGCGGCTCTATGGCTCTACTCTAATTATCGTCAGCGCCAAGCATGGGCAGTCTCCGATCGACCCCACAAAGCTCAAAAAGCCAGGTTCACTTCTCAAATTGGTCAATGGGCTTCAGCCTGAAAGCATTGCCAAAGCGACTGAGGATGATGTGGCGCTCCTGTGGCTCACCGATCAAAATCAGACCCCTGAGGTGGTGAACTTACTCACGGCTAGTCAAGCCGCCGCCAGTATCAAGAGAATTTACATCGACCCAGCAACCAGCGATTCGCGCACGCCAGACATCATCGTGCAACCTATTCCTGGTGTTATCTACACGACTTCAACGAAAAAGATTGCTGAGCATGGCGGCTTTTCTGTAGACGACACTAATGTTGCCTTATTGGTCTCAAACCCCAATCTTGAACGCAAAAAGGTACAGTCGATTGTCACGACCACACAGATTGCACCGACGATTTTGAAAGCCCTCGGACTCAAACCAAGAGCGCTTAAAGCGGTGCGATTAGAAAAAACTCACGTGTTGCCCGAACTAGAGTTGAACGACGATTAAGGAGAGCATAGCGAGGCGAATTTCAGCTAGACTGGGACTCGCCTCATGAAAGGAGCGAGTTGCCACTGTGCCGTTGACTAACAGCAAGAACTCCATCGCAGCATCTCCCAATTAGAAAACTATACTCACGCTCATCGTTGGGAAGTTCTTTAAAGCTTTGCCGCTTGTCCCAGTTCTTCTTTCAACATTTGGCGATAGACCGTCGGTAACTCACCGCTGTTCAAGTTATCTTCGATGCCATATCCCAAACTTGTCCAGGTGCCAGATAGCTTTTGTAAGACTGTATTGATTTGTCCTTTTTTTAATAACTGTCGCAAATCAACGCCCCAGGCTTGAGAATCATTCAGCCAACGATAAACCACCTGATCTTGATATTCGGGTGAGAAACTATAGCCTTGCCAAAACAACAGCGTCGGCGGATCAGGGTGGTAGCGCCGAGCCTCCTCTAACCAGGTAGACGTGATGAACTGGTATCGTCCGGCAGCCGTGGTGCAGTTGCCTGTGTTGGGTCCGGCGACGATCGTCACACAGCGATCGGGGTGTTTGCTCAAGTCAGTGGCATAGTCTCCGCCGTAGAGAACTGCGTAGGGATTGCGAACATTCGATTCACTCGCTGAAATGGTTCGCATCAGTGCGCGAATGTAGGGATCTCCACCTCGCATCACTAAAGGCGTACGGGCACCGATCGCTGAGTCAGGCACCCAAAACGAGGGACGTTTATCGAGCAGGTGCATCATCAAAAAGATGACCCCAAGAAGGATCAGACTGCGAACAAAAAGTCTTTCAACAAACTGTTCTAAAAAATCGGGCTTTGACTCAGTGTTTGCCATAAGTTGCCGTTTTAAGTTCAGGCACCAAAAAGCATTCTAACCGTAGAAATTGAGAAACGTTGATGGGTTAAAACATTCGCTCTCCAATCCTATCCAGTCATGCGACTGAGCAGAGGTGCAGCAGCCAGAAGAGTCTTGGTATAAGGATGCTGAGGATTGCTAAAAATCTCTTGCGTTAACCCCAATTCAACGATTTTTCCGGCATTCATCACGGCAATGCGATCGCAGAAAAATCGTGCCACCCAAAGATCATGGGTGATGAATAAATAGGTCAGATCGAATTCTCGTTTCAAATCTTGCATCAGTTGCAGCACTTGAGTTTGCACCGTCGCATCTAACATGCTCACAGGCTCATCGCAAATCACCAGACTGGGACGCGTAATTAACGCACGAGCGATCGCGACTCGTTGCTGTTGTCCGCCAGATAACTCAGCGGGATAGCGATGATAAAAATCTTCGACGGGCGTTAAGCCAACTCGCGCTAACATCGCTTCGACTTCTGGCTTGGCTTTTTCAGGCGTGGCTAACTGATGAATTAAGAGTGGGTCGGCAATGCTTTGCCCGATCGTCATTCTAGGATTCAAACACGCTAACGGATCTTGGAACACCATTTGAATCTGACGACGCTGTTGCCGAAGCTTTTGGCGATCGAGTTCTGTCAATTCGCGGTCTAAGAATCTGACCTTGCCAGCCGTGGGGCGAAGCAATTGCAAAATCGTCCGAGAGAGCGTGCTTTTGCCACAACCCGATTCACCCACTAATCCCAACGTCTCACCGGGATAGAGATTTAAATCAATGCCATCAACCGCTCGAATCGTGTGATCCGTTTGGTCAAACAGTCGTGAAATAAAGTTTTGCTCCAATGTGTAGTGTTGTTTTAAGTCTTGCAATTGCAAAATCGGAGCGTTTTGTTTGAGAATTGCCCGATCGTTCGTATCGTCTTTTTGGATATGCAGAGCCGCTGTTAACAACGATTTTGTATAGTCATGCTGCGGATTTTGAAACACCGATTGTGTGGTTCCTGCTTCGACAATCTTTCCGGCAACCATCACCGCGATGCGATCGCAATATTCCGACACCATCGCTAAATCGTGAGAAATCAGAATTAACGCCATCTGCCGCTCACTGCACAGACGAGTCAACTCTCGCAAAATCTGAGCCGACACCGTGACATCTAAACTCGTCGTCGGCTCATCTGCCACGATTAATTTGGGATTCAGCAACAGCGCTAGAGCGATCGCCACTCGTTGCCGCATTCCGCCGCTAAACTCGTGGGGATATTGTGCCCAACGACTCGCCGGAATTCTGACCGCTTCTAGGGTTGCGATCGCGCGTTCTTTTGCCTGTCTGGTCGAAAGGTTCGGCTCGTGAGATTTGAGGGTTTCTAAACAGTGATCTCCGATCGTCATCAACGGATCAAGCCGCGTCATCGGATCTTGAAAAATCAACGCCACCGCCTCGCCTCGAAACTTCCGCAATTGCGAAGGCGACAGCCTAAACACCGATTGCCCTTGAAACGTCACCTCTCCTTCAACCCTGGCAGAGTCAGACAGCAGACGCATCGCTGCCCGTCCTATTGTTGATTTGCCGCAGCCAGACTCGCCTACTAGCCCCAATCGCTCGCCGGGTTGCAGCGTGAATGACACATCATCCACCACCCAGTTGGCATAGATTTTTGAATACGCGACGCGGAGATTTTTAACGCAAAAAAGAGGTTCGTTCATAGTGGCGATTCAGCTTTCAGATACTTTAGCAGACTCGATTATGGCTCCTCGATCGCTTTTGATTTTTGCATTTGCACGATCGTCTCAAATCGTCTCATTAAATAAGCAACACCAAAATCGCCATTCGGATTTTTCTCTAACGCTTCAGCCAAAGCAAAGACTTGTTGGGCAAGGTCTTCACCCAGTTTATCCACAGTCGCCTCTTGTTCTTGGGCAAAGTGCTCTCGTTGGCGAGATAGCGCCTGCCATTCACTCGTAAATAGTTGCTCGATCGCCGTATGCAAGCCCATTTTTTCTAAGGCATCCCACTCGCCACGATCGCACCAGATTCCCCCACAACTTGGACACCGCTCTACATAAAACGGGGTCTTCATGCCAATTTTGGTTCTCGCTAAATAGCTGCTGCACTCTGGGCAGAGAGACGCTTTTGCATCAAACGGCGACTGCACAAATTCCACATCTAAAATATCTGGCACTAGCTCGGCTGCGGTAGTGGGGCGCGTTCTCTGTCGTTGCCACGTCTGATAGTCTTCTGCCGGAATCCACGTTCCTTTACAGTCAGGACAGTCTTTGACCTTCAACTGATCCGCTAACGTGCCGTCTACTAACGCAATTTTGCGATCTTTGGGACATTGCACAGCGATGCTCTCAATGCGACGATCTTATTTAATCAAGCTATTGTCCCCTTTAGCCGATAGATACGAGAATTATTCTCGCAGTAACGCCTCACAATAGCGAATCAGGGTGTTGATCCGATCGCTGACCTGCTCTAATCTCTGCTGGCTAGTCACTGCCTGTTTAGCAGCCTGCAAAAACATGACATCGGTGGTTAAGAGCCGCAGTTGCTTGTTGATCTCGACGTGGAAAGAGCGAGATCGCTGCTCTATAACCGCGTCCAGTTCGTCTAGATCCAGACTTCTCACGTGGTCTTGAAAAAACTGCTGTGCTGAAGCGACCTTCGCTTTTAGCAGGGCTTTGTCGCAGCTTGGTTGAGATAAGCTGTGCAGCTGCTCTAAAATCTGCTGAAAATCTCGATATTGTTGACGATGGATCTCCGGCAGCATGTTGGCACCCGTCAAGAAATCTGCCCGTACCCAATGAATTGACCTAAAACTGGGGCGCTAGGATTCGAACCTAGGAATGCCGGGACCAAAACCCGGTGCCTTACCACTTGGCGACGCCCCATCGCGTTACCGAGTAATATTCTAGCAGCTTACCGCCTAAATCTGTCAAGCAAGTGGTTAACCTAGCAAGCTTACTAAGGCAGATCGTTGTATCAACGGGTACTGCCTCTTGATCTAGGGTTGTTTATGCTGATGAAAAAGCGTAAATTTCAGGCTGTGAGCATTTAAACTCAGGGATAAGGAGAGCGTCGAGTGAACGCAGCAGACCAAGCAACCACCCTTGAAGCGACGAGCAAAATCGCAACGGTGGTCAATCTGTTTAAGTCTGAGTTTCCCGATGCGCGGGCAGACTTAAAGCCGTGGGCAAATGACGCAGACACGCGAGATTTAGTTGATCCTGACTCGATCGACATTGGCTTTCATTTCCCAGGTCGCAGTCGCCTGTTTCAGAGCCGCAGCATTTTAGTGCAGATCCGGTTTCACCAAGATTTAGACAGTCAGACTCGTCGAGCGATCGGAGTCGAAGCGGCAGGGTTTGACCATGAGGGCAACCAGTGGCGATTTTCAACGGTGCAAGACTGGGGCTTTGAAGGCATGAGCAGCCCAACTCCAGAGATTTGTGATCGCCTGAAAGGATTTTGTCGCAAAATCTTAGACGTGTTTAACTGACAGCCGTTTGACTGATCTAATCTAATCCGGTTGCCAGCGATAGTGAGCCAGACTGATTTTTCCAGTCGGGCTAAATTGAACACCTTCAGACTCTAGGAGCGATCGCTGCAAATAGTCTCCACCGTTGCGAAAGGGTGACTCAGAAATCTCGCCCTTAGCGTTGATGACTCGATGCCAAGGCACATCGTCTTGAAGTGGGCTAACCCGAAACAAGGCATAGCCCACCAGACGCGCTCGACCTGCCAGATCTGCCAGATCTGCCACCTGCCCATAAGTCGCCACTCGCCCATAAGGGATTTGGCGAACGATAGCGTAGATTCGATCGTAGCTAGACATCAGACTGATGAGGAGTCTTCAAGAGTGTTCTGAATCTGAACTCTCGACGGGCGACTCTTCGAGGAGAGTCGGCACGTCAGATTGAAACTTTTCACTGTCTTGCCAGGGGTCAAGAATATCTTTGACCAAGACTTCTTGCAGCCAAATCTGACCCACAATCACTAAAGGAATCGCGAGAAATAAGCCTAAAAATCCGAAAAAGATGGCAAAGATAACTTGAGAGAGCAACGTCACCGCCGGAAGCATCGATAGCTGTTTTGACATTACAAACGGCACCAGCAAATATTGCTCAAGCTGCTGAATCACAATGTATAGAACCACAACGGCTCCTGCTTTTAAGGGATCTTCGATCAGCGCGATCGCCACAGGTGGAATAACGCTTAATGTCGGACCCACATTCGGAATCGCTTCTAACAATCCGGCTAACAGCGCGTTTGCCAGCACGAGAGGCACCCGCAAAACTAGCAAGCCAATCCCGCTCACCGTCCCAATAACCACCATGTTGATCAAAATGCCGCCTATCCAGTTCACCAAGGCAATCTCGCACAGAGATAAAATCTGATCCGCCCGTCGGCGATAAAACGATGGAAACAGCAGCACAAACCCTCGACGATAGGGTTGAGGATTGATCAAAAACATCACCGTCAAAATCACCACAAGCAGTAGGTTAATGACGATCGCGAGTGCATTTGAGAACCAGGAGAAAAAGCTTCCGACAAACCGTGCTGCTAAGGGTTGAATTTGCCCAATCAAATCATCGACTCCTGGCAGATATTGAGAATAACCCGGAATCATCCTCTGCATGTCTTGGAATCGATTTTGAAGGTTGTCGAGACCTTTGGGCACCAGTTCGACGAGTTGCTGAAACTGAGAAATAAACGGTGGCACAATCAGCCCGATAAAGACGAGCAATAGCATTATAAAAACAACTATTGCAAGCGCCACCGCTCCGCCTCGCTTCAGTCCGGCTCGCTGTAGGCGACGCACTAAGCTGTTGAGTGCCGTTGCAAACACGATTGCCGCAAACACCAACAGCAAGACTTGGCGAATCTCCCACAAGATGTAGAGCGAAATTGCCAACCCTAAAAACCCAACCCATTTACCCAATCCCACGATTTGATCTCCTTACCACGTTCTGGCTTAGACGAGTATGCCATCTCTAAGGTTTTATGCTCGATCTCAATGACAATTAATTCCCCTTTCTTTGGATAGTTCGCAGTCGTCCCTTTTTCCCAGATACTAAAAGAGTAATACCGCTCAACTTGCGAGGCGAGATGCTGCTATCAAAAGGGTTTGAAATTGAGGTTTACACCGGGACACCATCGGGTGAAGTCATCGGCATGTCTGACAAGATTGTGGCGACGTTGGATGGCTTTGTGCGAGAACCCGACAGCCGGAACGTTGAATACACCACCCCGCCCAGCTATCGATATGAACGATCGCTGTGTGATCTGGTTCGTCCGCGTGTTCAATTACGGCACTATCTCAAGCAGTTGGGAGACTACACCTTGATTCCCGGCAGCACGTTGGCATTGAGTGGAGCAGACGAATTTCACCGATCCGATCCGGGAAACCCCTATCACGACTATATCGAGCAGACCTATGGGACGAAAGTGGTCACGGCAAGTGTTCACATTAATGTCGGCATCAGCGACCCAGAGTTGTTGATGCGTGCCTGTCGCCTAGTGCGAGTTGAGGCACCGCTATATCTGGCGCTCAGTGCGGCATCTCCCTTTCTCAATGGCAACGTGACAGGCGCTCACTCTAGCCGTTGGGCAGTGTTTCCCAAAACGCCGACTCACGTTCCATTATTTGAGAGTCACGCTCACTTCATTCGCTGGACAGAGGAGCAATTAGCGGCAGGCACGATGCAAAATGTGCGTCACCTCTGGTCATCAGTGCGTCCGAATGGCGATCGTCGCCCTTATAATCTCAATCGACTCGAGTTGAGAATTTGTGATTTGGTGTCTGACCCGATCGCGCTGCTCGCTATCACCGCACTATTGGAAGCCCGACTTCATCAACTGATCGAAAATCCAAATCTCGATCCTTTAGAGATGAGTCAACTGCCAGCCGCAACGAGAGCAGAAGATTTAGTCGCGATCGCTGATACTAATGAAATCGCTGCCGCTCGCGCCAGCCTCGACGCTGAATTAATCGACTGGCGATCGGGCAAGCGCATCATGGCACAAGATTGGGTTGAAGAGCTTTATGGAGAAGTGTGGTCGAGCGCTAAGAAACGAGGCTTTAGCTGCTTTTTGTTGCCACTCAAAAAGATTTTGCGAGAGGGCAATGAGGCACAGCGTTGGTTAAAGCAGCATGACCAAGGTTGGGACACGCACCGGATTGTGACGGAATCGATTCAAACCATGCAAACTCAGGAAGTGGCGCTTCAAAACGAGATATGTCAACCTCTGGTTGCATAACTGTTCAATCATTTGATCATTGAGACAGAATAATCAGGGTGAGCGGGATTAGGAATTAATCGCTGATTTTTGCAGTCTGGCAGCAGATCTAGCTTCTCTAAAATCACCTGACCAATGAGAATTTCATCTCCTACCACAAGTGCTTCATCTGCTGTGATGCGTCCTTCACATTCGAGAATAATTGGCTCTGTCACACCGACCAATTCTTCTGCGCCATTTGCAAATCGAGCCACCTGCTGACCCCTAATTCTCAACCCAAGCTCATCTGCCACGCTTTGAGGAATCACCAACATGACTGCGCCCGTATCGACGAGAGCTTGTCCCTCGTAGACCCGCAGATAACGAGGGGCAAGGACTCCACGACTCACCATGCTCTCATCCCCTGCGTTGGTCAGTTTGACCTTTGTGTGCACTGCGCCCATTGTGATTTGTTCCACCATTGTTTCTCCTAACCAGAGGATTCCTCATCGGTCTGGGTTTCTACCGAGTTCTCATCGACGATCGTTTCCCACAAGAATCGTTTTGCTAGTCGATCGTAGGTTCCCGCTCCTACAAATTGTGGATATTTGTGCGATCGACTGTAGACCCACACTAAACTTCTGTCTTCAAAAATACGCACATCCTGCATCCATTTGCATTGGGGCATGAGCGACTTTGCCATCTCTAACGCATCAATCCAGCGATCGAATTCTTGTGAAAATCCAGGCGAAACCACTTTAAACATAGTCAGAACTATAGGCTTGATTTGATCATAGAACGCCTGAAGACAACCAGGAGAACGTTCCGTCAAGCAATAGCGAGTTCGTATGGTTTTGCGATCGCCTCGAAGTCCGAGTGCAAGAACTCTGAGCGGAGCCAGCTAACGGTATAGTTGAGCGGTAGCAAACCAACTTAAACTCAGCACCAAGATCTCTCAAACATTCGCTCCAACGCCGTTGTTAGGCGCAATGGCGAAAAATTCTAATAGCTCTTCACAGAACTTTTCTGGTGCATCTTGTTGCACCCAATGTGAGGCTCCATCAATTGCGCGGAAGACAGCACCAGGAATCTCTTGAGTCAATTGCTTACCATCTTCCGACTTCTGCCAAGGGTCATCCATCCCCCATAGAATCATTGTCGGAGCAGAAATATCTCCATGACGATCAACGAGTGCCATAGTCTGGTTGGCATTGAGCGCAGAAGCATTCCGAAGCAAACTCAGCTTGCCTTCTTCACTAGCCCAAGGAGCAATGATGCCTTGCCGAAACTCATCTGTGAGTTGATTTCTGTTGGAAAGCCCTGCTGCCAGACTTTCTTCGATCGCCTTGACCAAATCTGCTACTGGACGAGTTTTCCATCTTAAAGGGTGTCCAAAGTCGAGCATGTCGTCGTCGAACCGATCGTAGCAGACCGAATTTGAGATGATGAGCCGATTTACATAAGCTCGGTATTCAATCGCTAGGATCAGCGCGACCGCACCACCAGTGTCGTGCCCAACAACATCCACGCATTCTAATTTAAGTGCTGACAGAAGAGCAATAATCATACGTGCTTGATCTTGAAAGGAGCGGTCGAAGCGATCTCGGCGATCCGACCATCCATGACCCAGAAAGTCTGGAGCCAAAATCCGATATCCAGCACCTACGAGTGTTGGGATAATCGCGTGATAGAGATATCCCCATGTCGGGATTCCATGCATCAGTAGGATCGTGCTTCGCTGAGCTTCTCCCACATCAACGTATCGCACAGAGACAGGAATGTGGGCAACTTGACCAGCAGGCAGAAGAATCTCTTGCTGTGCATCCTTGAATTTCTCCCACGTGCTCCAATCGCTGACTGCTGGTTTCATTTCGCTCCTCTATCAACTGTCAGCATAACGTTCCCAATCACCCGCCGCAGACAATCTTAGATTCCAACCGATAACCTCTGAACGGTCGATGTGCATTGGGGTTGTTATGCGGCGACACTTATCAGCGCTTTGCGGAAAATGATTTTGTCGTCTCCTGCCTTGTAAAATTCTCGAATCCTCGCTTCTTCGTCATAACCGCTCTTTCGATAAAATGCGCGAACGTACTCGAAATCCTCCAAGCCAGACGTTTCCACCAGTAGCACACGCTCACCACGTTTAGCTAGCATTTGCTCAATATGGCTCAACAAAGCTGCACCGCGCCCTTGTCTTTGGTAGCTGGGATGAATAGCAATTAGATAAAGATTCCATGTCCCCTCAGTCATGCGCTCTGGCGCTACGTAGGCAACACCCACTGGCTCATTTTCGTAGTCGGTAAACCATAAATTTTCGCTATTTGTCCCGTTAGTGAAATACTGACTTAGCATTTGGGCAAGTTCTTCGATTTGATTTGATTTAAAAAGCCCTGTCACTTCTGCTAAGGCAAGTAATGCATTCGTGTCGTTGGGCGTTATCAATCTAATCATTGTGGGTTTCAGATAGCGCTGTGGGTTTTCTCTCATTATTCGAGTACCGAAATCACAATTTATCACTGCCTCGCCAATAAGTTTCTAAAACATTTGTGACTAACAGATCACCTTTCAACTGCTGCCCCAACTAATAGACTAAGCGGCATAACGACTAAGCTCACCCGCCTGAAGTGGACTCAACCGCTAGATGCGAGGACTAGAAAGGGACGGGTGCAGCGATTTGTGTACGCCCAGCATGGGCGTGATCTGATGGGGTGAAAGTCCCCTGTGGTGGAAC
>JBBRPT010000085.1:0-24589 GCA_038227635.1 Leptolyngbyales cyanobacterium
ACTTGTACCTTTCAGCACATCCGGCTTAAGCAAATTACTAGCTTCCACAGGCTTCAGTCATTTTGCAGCATGAATCTGTTGATGACAGTAGAGGTGTAAGAATCGGAGATTTTTGTAGCTATTACTCCCACCCTGTTGTTTTGGTTCAATGTGATGAACATGCAGTTCTTCCCCGTTGAATAGAGATTCTCCGCATTGAGGACAAATGCATCCTTGGTTCTGAGCAATCTTTTGCTTACTGGGAGTAAGAGATTTAGCTTTAGCCTTTTCCCTGCCTTGCCAGTAGCTTTTAAGATTTGGATCATCAGGAGATGATCTGCCTTTTACCAGAATGTGTCTTTCTATCCTGAACCAGCTAAATTTGAGCAAATGCATTCCGGTGGTTTTGTCACCAAATACCCATCGGTCGCTACGCTCTAAATTCAGCCTGCCCCAATACCGGCTTTGTCTCCAGTAACGGGGTTTTTTAGGGTGGGTGCGCTTGACATAGCGAACTGCCCGATGAAACATCCAACGGTCAAGACTATGAAAAATCTCACAAGACACTCCTGAACGGAAATAGTTCGCCCATCCTCGAATAATCGGGTTCAGGCGTTTAATAATTGCTAGAACATTCGACCCTCGCAAGGAGAGCCATTCCTCTCGCAACTTATTCCGTATTTTGCTCACCGATTCCTTGCTTGGCTTAATCAGCAGCTTCCAACCTGTTTTAGAGGTTTTTTCGGCTCTGTAGTGTCTGATGTTGAAGCCTAGAAAGTCGAATCCCTCACTCAGATGAACAATTTTGGTTTTCTCAGCCGATAGCTCTAACCCTCTTTGCTGCAACCAAGTTTTTAGGATTTCAATCACTTCTTCGGCATCTTCTTTAGACTCACAGAATGCTGCAAAATCGTCCGCATAACGAACGATTCCTCGCTTTCCAATAGACTGACCTCTGGAGTCGTATTTGACACCAATGGCTTCCTCCATTCCATGCAAGGCAATGTTAGCCAACAAGGGGGATGCCACGCCGCCCTGGGGAGTTCCACTATCCGTTTCATGAAAAACTCCTTGTTCCATGTATCCTGCCTTGAGCCATTGTTTAATCAGTTCCCGACCAGGAACTTCACCAATTGCCTTGAGCAAGAATTCATGGCTGATATTGTCAAAGGCACCTTTGATGTCAGCATCTACGACCCATTTCTTCCGTTTATTTGGTCGAGCTAAGCCGAAGATCTTCTCAATGGCATCATGACAACTTCTGCCAGCGCGGAATCCGTAGCTGGTTCCCTCGAAATTTGCCTCCCACTCTGGCTCAAGAGCGGTCTTGAGCATGGCTTGAAGACATCTATCTTGGACAACCGGGATTCCCAAAGGACGTTGTTTTCCGTTTGATTTCGGGATATACACCCGACGCGCAGGTTTTGCTTTCCAAAGGGTGAAAGCCGATAATTCATCGACCAGTTTGCCTCTGGCTGTAGGAGTTTTCACCACTACTTTGTCAATTCCTGGCGTATTTCTACCTGCGTTCTGCTGCGTCACTCTGCGAACACTCGTCAGAATATTGGCATAGCTTCGTAGCATTAGCTTTTGAAGCGAACGTACCTTTCTATAGTTCCGTTCTGTGGTCGCCCGAAAGATTCTCTGTCTCAAATTCCTGACAGTCCGATTGACTTTGCGCCAGTTAATGGCGTTCCAATCGGTTTGCCCTTTGGTTCCGTTTGCTAAAGCCATGCTTTGCATCTAACTTGTCCCTCAGTGAGAAATCATTACAGAAGTCTTTGGGTAATTCACCTGACCCACGTCAGCACCCTTTCAGGTTGGGTATTGCCCTATCCAGCAGGTTATGGATTTCCTTTGCCTTTCGGCTGACTGGCGTTCGCTTCTTGGGTCATCCCTTTCCCACTGGGGAATTCAGTCGTCCTTGCGGTTGACCTACTGGACATCCAGACCCCATTGGGGTTATCACGTTCCACATGTTAGAGATGCAACTGAAGAGGGTGTCTCCTTTACTGCGGGGACGGGGTGTCCTCGAATTCGATTCATCAGACCGAATTCCGTGCCTCGACTGGTAAGACCGAGGTTCATTGTCCCTTCATCACCGTATCAGCCATATTTCGATGACCAGACGTTACGCAGCCTCATCAGAGATTCACTTGCGTTCACCCATTCAGTCTTCCTCTTGCCCGGTTTGTCCAAATGGCTTGGACGCTCCTTAGACGTTACCTCCTTGCAAAAGACCCCACCGTTACCAGTGATGCCCTCGGAGATTGAGGATAGGTTTGGACACTAACCTAGAGAAGTCACCTCCTCACTCACAACATGCGACATCGTGTCGCGCTGACGAAATCATCGACATATTGAGAAATGAGTTCTACCGAGAGGAGTTTCCGAACTTTCTGTTTTTTGGTGACAATGGTGGACTAGAGCAGATTGCTTTTGATCTGAGCAAAGGAAAGCCTTACCCTATCGCGATGATTGACCCGATTGCTGGGGCAGAAAGTGCTGTAGAGATTGCTTCTAATATGACTCAATTCGTTGAGGCAATAGGACTTGAGTATGCTGAAAGGAGTTGAGCATAGCGCAAGGCACTGCCACCTAGTAAGGGCATGAACCGGACACCCAAATAAGCGTGCTTCTCATCCTCAACGTCTTGTGTGCGCTGATTATCCCCGGCGTTAGACTGACCAGTGGATCCTTCCACTGAATGTGTTGAAAGTAAATTCCTAGAGATATTTATCCAAAAGGAAAAAATGAATAATGAAGTAGCAAGATGCATTAGGGTTATCTGTGAGACAGCGTTTTGAAGCATTTGCTCAGACGAATACAAACTATGAGCTATAAGTGCTTGCGTTGACAAGTCTCTGTCCTCTCCCTAAGCTTGAGATATGAAGGTGAGAGACATCATCAAACTGATTGAGCAAGATAGTTGGTATTTGGCTCGAACACGAGGCAGCCACCGTCAATACAAACATCCCAACAAGCTGATGACTTAGCTCTAGGAACGTTGGATAGCATCTTGAAGCAAGCGGGTTTGAAATAATGCAGTACCTTATCGTCATTGAGAAGACAGAAACTGGATATTCTGCCTATTCTCCTGACCTACCAGGGTGTGTCTCGACTGGGGCAACCCGTGAAGAAGTTGAACAGAATATGCATGAAGCGATGGAGTTCCATCTGGATGGATTGAAGTTAGAGGGTTTAGAGACTCCACAACCTACGACCTCATCAGCCTACGTCGAGGTTGCAGCCTAACATTGCGTCGGAGCCGATCGTGTCAAGCTTATCTGTGGAAACCAGATGTTTGTCTGTGGCGACTCAACTGTGCCGTTAGCTTGATCAATCTTCGTCAGGCACATTAGTGAACTTACTACTCAAACTATTCCCACAGTCAGCCATGATTAGGTTCCTTGGGCATTTATTGAGTTTGCGACTTATGTATGTAAGCTACTCTAAGCAATTTGTAGAACGGCATTGAGTAGCAATCTATCGAGGTGAGTGTTGTCATTGCCTCCTCTATTTGTTCGTAACCTATTATGGAGAAGTCCACAAAAGTAGTGTGACGATCGAGCCATCAGTAGAAGACCGATCTGTTCGTGTATTTGCAACAGGGCGACAACCATAGAATTTAAACAAACAAAAGAGACGTTTCACGAAACGTCTCTACGAGTCATGGCAACTTTCGCCATTTGGACTATTTGAGAATTCCTAGAACGGGCAACACCTCGGATTGAGGAGTCAAGAACTTTTGAGCAGATAGCTGAGGGTTTGCTTGCGCTAGTTGAGCATATGCCTGACGTGCTTGAGCATTGACCGCCACCGTCTTCGCGTCATACATCTGAGTTGCCATCTTGGGATAGAACCCAATGCCCACAATCAAAACCAAAAAGCATCCTGCAATAAACACTTCGCGAGGTCTGGCATCGCTAAAGTCTGCGTCAGCAGGCAGAACGCAACTGGTGCCAAAACAAACCGCGCCCTGATTTTCTAGAGCCTTCAAGCCTTCACTGGTCACATCACAGTCAGGAGCCGCCCCCGAATCGTAAAAGACTTGTCTCAGCATCGAGAGGAGATAAATTGGCGTGAGAATAACTCCGATCGCCGCCAAAAACACCGTAACTGCCCGAAACAGTGAACTGTATGCCTCACTCGTCGCCAAGCCCACAAACACTGCGATTTCACTCGCAAACCCACTCATGCCCGGAAGCGCCAATGATGCCATCGAAGCTGCCGTAAATAGCGCAAACACTTTTGGCATCACCTGACCAATGCCGCCCATATCATTCATCGCCATTGTGTGAGTGCGATCGTAGGTGACCCCTGCCAAAAAGAACAGCACCGACGCAATCAATCCGTGAGAAATCATCTGCAACATTGCGCCACTGATGCCCAAGTCAGTGAAGGAGGCGATGCCGATCAGCACAAATCCCATGTGAGAAATTGACGAATAGGCGAGTCGTCGCTTCATATTGGTTTGAGCAAACGAGTTGAATGCACCATAAATAATGTTGACGACACCCAACATTGCCAAGAGCGGCGCAAAGTAGACGTGAGCATCAGGCAGCAACCCCATATTGAGGCGAATCAGCCCATAGCCCCCCATTTTAAGCAGCACACCCGCTAAAATCATCGAGACGGGAGCCGACGCTTCCCCATGAGCATCGGGTAGCCACGTGTGCAGTGGGAAGATGGCAAGTTTGACTCCGAATGAAATCAGCAACCCAGCATAGAGCAGGAGTTCTAACGCGATCGGATAATCTTTCATACCCAACTCGGCAACGTCGAAGGTGATATTGTCGCCGTAGAATGCCATTCCCAGTGCCGCTACCAGGATGAAGATAGACGCAGCGGCAGTGTAAAGCAGAAACTTGGTTGCAGCATAGCGGCGCTTCTGTCCGCCCCAGATGCAGACTAGCAAATAGACGGGAATCAACTCGACTTCCCACAAGATGAACAGCAGCACCAAGTCTTGAGCGACAAATACGCCCACCTGAGCCGCGTAGAGCATCAACATCAAAAAGTAGAAGAGTTTGGGTCGCTCATCGACCTGCCACGCTCCAAACATTGCCAGGGTGGTGACAAATCCGGCTAATAGCACAAACGGGAGGGATAGCCCATCGATCGAGACTGCCCAGCTTAACCCCAATTGTGGTATCCAGGCGTAGCTTTCGACAAGTTGAAACCCTGGATTGCTGGCATCATAATGCTTCCAAAAGGCATAGCACATGAGAGCAAAGTCAGCGAAGCCCACGCCGACCGCATACCAACGGACGATTTTACCGTTTTTGTCAGGCAGAAATGGAATGGCTAACGAAGCGACGAGCGGTAGCAAAATAATTGCGGTCAGCCAGGGGAAGCGATCGGCTAGCATCATGATAAGCAAAAATACTTAGCGGTGAGTAAGACTATCTTAGTAAACTTTGTAGCGACTTATTCATCAAACTTTACCTTAAGTTGGCATCATGAACTCGATACACCCAAAATCAAGGGGTGTTTAGCCACGGTTGCGCTCTAGCAACAACATCATCAACAGGCTTAACAACACTTGACTTTCTTCTCGATCGCTCATGCCATCGACTTTCTTAATGGAGAAAATTCTCGACAAAAAGGCGGGCTGTTTAGACAAGTGCATCACCGTTCTGCCGTCAGGTCTGCTGACTAGATAAGTGGGGTTAAACACATAGCCCGTAAACAGTCCCACGATCGGAATTTCTGCAAACAGGCTATCCATGACTTTGATCCAGGGGTTTTCTTCTTGAATCGTGAAGACTATGGTTTCGCCATCAAAAACGTCATAGTGAGCTTTCCAAAGCGATTTCAATCCGCGACGTTTGACGGCACCCAACGGTTTGCTCATGGGATCGCTGAAGTTATAGCGAGCCGAGAAGTCAAGAATCCGATCGGCTTTGATGCTGTAAAGCTGATTTGTGCGCTCATTGTCAGAAAATACCTCGATCGCTTCTTTGAGCTTCCAAAGTTTTTGACGGACGCAGAGAGCAAGATTGCCTTGAGAGTCGGTAACTGAGACTTGTGGAGCCAGTGTCCACAGCTTAAATTTGAGTTCTAGCGGGTATTGCATGACTATTCACCAAAGGACGTGATGACGCTAGTAATCCCCAGAGCGATCGACGATAGAACAGAGAGCTATGCCGTTCCTCTAGGAGGAGTCACCCCACTTTTGTTAAGTCGTTCCTCGATCTGCCAGAGAAACTTAAAGTCTTCTTCCGGCAGCAGTCCTGCCGCCTGATCGTCTAAAAACGTGAAAGCTTGACGAAACTGTTGAGGCGTTGCCGCGATCGGAGACTCTAAGTGACACGGAATAATCCGCTCAAAGTCCCATTTTGATACCTGATCTGCCCACTCTAACGTCTGTTCTGGCGATCGATTGAGAATAATGGTTTGCAGAATCGGAGCCACAAATAGCCGCCCGTTTCCTCGCAGAGATTGAAACGATCGCTGCCAATTTTCTCGCCATTTGAACGGAAACATCCCAAAATAGGCTTTTTTGGAGCGATCGGAGGCTTTCAACGCATCGCGCAAGACGGGTGCGAGTCCCAGAGGTTCCATCGCGCTTGGACGGAAATAAAACGCAAACAGAGCAGATCTCCACCATCCTTTTTGGCGATTGGCGGGAGTGTCTTCGACCACATCAGAAGCGTGATCTTTGGCATGAAAGAGCAGTGGATAGGAGTCAAGCTGGACGATCGCGGGTGGATCTTCGGGGACAGAAAGCACGGAATCAGTGACCAGAAGGGTACGCGATCGCCGATGGAAAAATGCTACCTCACCAAACGAACCTGCTCCCAAATCGATGTCGAGAATCGCGTAGTCAAAGTCCTCGTAAAAAGGGGCGTTGCGGCTGTCGTCTGGCAGCGTTTGAGTCCGCCGAGCCGGAAACCCCAGCCAGCTTAACGGCAGGTTGATCGGAAAGCTCCACTGATGGGGCGCGACAAAGATCTGGGCGTTGGGAAACTGTCGTGCAAAGGGTCCGACAAAGACTTTGTGTTCTAACCCCGATGAGGTCGGCAGAATGATGTATTTCACGTCTCCGTGGTCTGCTACCAACTCTTTGACCAGCCGAATACATTCTGGAGTGGGCGCGATCGGGGCATACACCAACAATCCTCCCGCTTCGAGTTTCACCACCGTCATCCGAATCGGCACGACCACATAAAAAATTCCTTGAATCTGGTCAAACGTCCAGATCGTGTCTTTGATAACTTCTTTGCGAAGCGTTCGTCGTTTGCCGTAGGGATAGAGCGGCACCACTTGCCAAAATCGCCATGACCAATCATCAGGATGATCTGGGTGTTCTGGTTCTGTCTGGTTGACCCGCTTCATAACCGCTCCGCTTTCCCTGATCTCATCCTATCAAGCTCTTGATGAAGTCTAGCGCCTGATTCCAATCTAGAAGATCGATAATAGAGAAGTACGGATGAATCGGAGTTTATGAACCGCACGATCGTTTGGTTTCGCCGAGATTTACGCATTGCTGACCATGCACCGCTTTATCGCGCCGTGTCTCGCGGTGCAGTGATTCCGGTGTTTGTGTTCGATCGTGCCCTCTTGCATCATCCTGAAACGAGTTCGGCGCGAGTTGCGTTCATGTTGGCAAGTCTGAGTTCCCTTGATCAAGAACTCCGGGCACGAGGCGGACGGCTAATTCTGAGATTTGGCGACCCGATCGAGGTGCTGCCTCGACTGATTCGCGACACTCAAGCAGATGGCATTTACGCATACCTCGACTATGAGCGGATTTATGGACGAGTCAGAGATGCACGACTGAATCGAGCCTTAGCCGAACAAGACCTGAAAATTCGCTGGTTTGAACCGATCGCCGGACTGAATGACCTGGTTCCCTATTCGCACTATCGCAAGCACTGGTTTACTGAGATGAGTGCAGAAATGGTGCCGACTCCGAGCCGCATTCAGACTCCCGACACTGTGATTAGCGAACCGTTGCCAACGTTGACCGATTTGGGATTGCTGCCCGACAAAAAACCGATTCCTCCGGGTGGCACTCAAGCGGCGCGTGATCTCCTGCAAGAATTTTTGACCGAAAAGGTAAATCGCTACTATTGGCAACTGTCTTACCCGAGTGGAGACGCGACGACGGGGTTAAGTCCTTATCTCAAGTTTGGCGTGATTTCTCCGCGAGAATGCTATCAGGCAGTGCGACCTTTAAAGGCTTCTGACGATCGGCGAATTCAGCGCAGCGCCAAACAACTAATCAGTCGTTTGCGCTGGGGCAGCGGATTTACGCAACGATTTCGCTATTTGCCGCAATTAGAACTGCGATCGCTCTACACGATTTTTGATGACGAAGGCTGGCAGTTTGACGAAGAACTCTATCAAGCGTGGCAAACTGGCGAAACGGGATTCCCGATCGTCGATGCCGCCGCTCGATGTCTAATTGCCACAGGTGGTTGGAAAGAAATGAACTTTCGCTCTCGTGCGATTCACGCCAGCTTTTTGAGCAATCTTTTGGGCATGGACTGGCGCTATGGAGCCTTGCACTTCATGCGGCATTTGATAGACGGAGATTGTCCGATCGATCACTATCAATGGGCAATGCAAGCCGGGGTGACTCACTGCGCTAACAAAAGCTGGACTCGGATTTATAATCCTGAACAAACGGCGGTCGATCGCTGCGACCCTGACGGCACGTTCATCAAACGCTGGATTCCTGAGCTAGCTCACTTACCGTCGGCGGCGTTGGGGTTGCCTCCTCGCATCAAAGGCTATCCAACTCCAATCTTGAACTACAAAGCCGCAAGACATCAGCGAGTGCAGCAACTGCAACACCAGCGGCAAGGGTTCCTCAAGCAAGAAAATGTGTTGTCCCATTTAGCGCACCTTCCCAAGTCTCTTGTACCCTTTGGCTCTGAGCGATTTGCGAGTGAGATTGCTTGGGCAGAAAAGGACGATCGAGACTTATTTCCATCGGCGATCGACCTTGATAGTTTGACCTCAGAACAAGCCAGAGATCTTCGCACTTGGTTTGTCGCCAATCTTGAAATCACGCCTCACAAAGCTTCTTCACGAGCCAAAGTGCAGTTGCCGCCTGATCCAAAAGCAGGCATTCAGTTAAGCTTGCTGGAGTTGTGATGGCAGATGTCATTGGAGACAGCACCTTAAGAGTTTTTGGATCATCGGTAGATAAGTTCAAGTAATCTCTTCTAATTCAGAAATGTGTTCAGATTCATAATTTTCGATTAAGACACCGATCACATCCATCATGGAAGCAAGAGGATGAGTTTCATCTTCGCCCACCTGATCAATGAGACTATCTAACAGCTCAACTAAATGCTCATATTCCTCTTCAGTGTGAGGAACAAAGACAGTTTTAGCGATCGATGACCAGGCTGTAATTGTTTGATCCAGATTAAGACTTTGCATTACTCTTTCCACCTCTCTTCATCGTATTCTGCATGAGTTAAAACAGATCGAATATAGACTTTCTTGCGGTTGTAATGAATAGCAGCAATGAGTCGAACTTTATTTCCTCCAATGTTGAAAACAGTCAATCTTCCTACTTGATCAGCAGATGGAAATAGTTCACGGATCTCAACGAATGAGATAAATTCATTTTGCCTGATGAGTTTCTACCACTGAGCTAGAGCATTTTTCGTATCTGGATGACGTTTGGTAAATTCATTGAGTCGTTTGCGGGTAATCACATGCATGTTGATTGCTCATTGCCGCAGTTGTTCGTCAGGGTTAATGTTGATTCCCTCCCACAATTGGGAGAGGGGCAAAGTTTGCCCAGTCACAGCTTGCTGCCAAGATTGGCGAAAGCTTTCTGCTGAAAACTCTGTGTCTGCTGCTGTAGCTTGATCGGGAGAATGGGGCTGCTGAATCATTGCAGATAACATTTTTAGGCGATGTGCAACTTCTCTCAAATGCTTGAGAATATAGCCCTCACCCTAGCCCTCTCCCCAAGGAGAGGGAACTAGAAAGAATCTGAAAGCCCTTCTCCCTAGGGAGAAGGGTTGGGATGAGGGTAAATTAGTTGCACATCACCTATTTTTAGTAGTTCAGGCTGCTCCTTCAAAGACAGTGATTGAGCAAGATGAATGGCTTATTGAAGTTATGAAGTCATATCTCGATGCAAATTTCGTGTATGAGTGAGGACGGCTTGCCAGGTGTTGTAGTCATGGGTATCAAGATTTAGGCGATGTCCCTAAGTTCTGAACTGACGAATTTAAGCGGATTATAGCGCTTTGGATTGGCTTCCCATCTTACAATCAGCCTCTTGGAAGCAATGCCAGGAACAAGATAGGAACAGCCTTTAAAAAAACGATAGCTGTTCTCCCGAATCTTGGGTGATCAGTTGCTCGATCGCCCCTCGTCGATACATCGACACCCCACTGCGGCGCGACACACGCGGCTCAATCTCGGCACTCGCTAGTCGGGCTTGAGCCATCCTAGTCGAGCAGTTGAGCAACTCAGCCGCTTTTCTCAACGGCAACCACTCTTGGGCAAATCTCGCCAATAACGCCCGATCGTCCTCATTTTGAATCTCTTTTAATAAGTGTTCTGCTAAAAGCCAGCAGGCGAGCGTGTCAGCGGCGGCGCGATGAGATCGACCGACCTGAAAACCAAAATATCTCACCAGATCGGGCAAACTGCGAGACGGCAAATCGGGCAGCATCAATCGAGATAGCGCCACCGTGCAGAGTTGCTCACTGGCAGGGCGAGAAAACGGAATGTGCAACTGCTCATATTCAAATCGGATGAATGCGTAATCAAACTCAAGATTGTGCCCGGTTAGAACACCCGTATTCAGCAACGGTAAATATTGTTTCCAGACATCAGCCGGAGCCAGAGCCGTCTCAATCATGCATTGGCTGATACCCGTAAATCGGACGATTTTTTCAGGGATCAAAACGTCAGGATTGATTAGATGCGTCTGCTGATACTGAATGCCGTCTTGGAGGCTAGCCTTTAATGCCGAGATCTCAATGACGCGACTCTCAGGCGGCTTATAGCCTGTCGTCTCAACGTCTACGATCGTAAAGGCTTGTTGACTCAAGCGGCGATAATGGGTCAAGAGATCAATAGACAGCACAGCACAACAACTCAACGAACAGGATAATCATGCTGATTCTGAGGTGCTACCCGTTACATCCCTAAGTTTGAAGACGGTCAGAAATCGCAATTTAAATAGTTTAGTACACTTGCACAGTCCGAAACCCTACACTACAATGGCGGCGATTGTCTTGAGAGGAAAATTTTATGAACAAAGGTGAACTCGTTGACGCGATCGCGTCTAAAGCCTCGGTTACCAAAAAAGAAGCGGATGCAATTTTGACCGCAACGATCGACTCGATCTTAGAAGCCGTTGCCAGTGGTGATAAAGTCACGCTAGTTGGGTTTGGCTCATTTGAAGTCAGAGATCGTCAAGCTCGCGAAGGTCGTAACCCCAAAACGGGTGAGACAATGCAAATCCCAGCAACTCGCGTTCCTGCCTTCTCTGCGGGCAAATCCTTTAAAGATCGGGTCGCTCCTGCCAAATAGGTTTTAGGGTTCAGGTTTCAGACTAGAACTGAGTTTTGACCTCTGAAACCTGTAACCCAAACGAAGTAAGCTATCAAGGGAAAGCCCCGCCTAAACTTCGGCACGAGGTCTATCAATGACTATTGAAACCGTTATGACTCGACCCTTCTCAGACCAAAAACCAGGAACCTCTGGATTGCGAAAGCGTGTGACCGTCTTTCAGCAACCTCACTATCTCGAAAACTTTATTCAGTCTACGTTTGACAGCCTTGAAGATTATCAAGGTCAGACGCTCGTTCTCGGTGGAGACGGACGCTACTATAACCGTCAGGCGATTCAAATTATTCTCAAGATGGCGGCGGCAAATGGCATTGGGCGGGTGAAAGTTGGTCAGAGCGGCATTTTATCGACTCCTGCAACGTCGTGTGTGATTCGGCAGTCGGGGGCGATCGGGGGCATCATTCTCTCGGCAAGTCACAACCCTGGCGGAGTCGATGGTGACTTTGGGGTGAAATACAACATCAGCAATGGTGGACCTGCTCCCGAAAAAGTCACAGAAGCGATTTTTGCACGGAGTAAAGGAATCGACCAATACAAAATTGTGACTGCGCCGGATATCGATTTAGATACGTTAGGCGAGTCTCAGATTGGTGAAATGGTCGTCGAGGTGATTAACTCGGTGACTGATTACGCCAAGTTGATGGAGTCATTATTTGATTTCGATCGGATTCACCAACTGTTGAGCGGATCGTTTCGGATGTGCATAGATTCAATGCACGCCGTGACGGGACCCTATGCCCACGCCATTTTTGAGCAGCGATTAGGGGCACCTGCGGGAACCGTGCAAAATGGCACTCCGTTAGAAGATTTTGGTGGCGGACACCCCGATCCAAATTTGGTTTATGCTCACGATCTGGTTGAGGTCTTGTTTGGTGAGAATGCGCCTGATTTTGGGGCTGCCTCAGATGGCGATGGCGATCGCAACATGATTTTAGGACGAAAGTTCTTTGTCAATCCCAGCGATAGTTTGGCAGTGTTGGCGGCGAATGCGACGTTAGTTCCAGGATACCGATCGGGATTGACAGGAATCGCCCGATCGATGCCCACAAGTCAAGCAGCCGATCGAGTCGCTGAGAAGTTAGGCATTCCCTGTTTTGAAACCCCGACCGGATGGAAGTTTTTTGGCAATTTATTAGATGCCGATCGAGCCACGATTTGCGGTGAAGAAAGTTTTGGAACTAGCTCCAATCACATTCGTGAAAAAGATGGATTGTGGGCAGTGTTGTTTTGGCTCAATATTCTGGCGGTGAAGCAGCAATCCGTTGAGGAATTGATGCACGATCATTGGCAAACTTATGGGCGCAACTATTATTCTCGCTATGACTATGAAGGAGTCGAGAGCGATCGGGCAAATACGCTGATGACGAATCTTCACGCTCAACTTCCGACTCTCAAAGGCAGAAAATTTGGGGCGCGAGAAGTTGACTATAGCGATGACTTTAGCTATACCGATCCGATTGATGGCAGTGTTAGCAATAATCAAGGCGTTCGGATTGGCTTTACGGATGGGTCTCGCATTGTATTTCGTCTATCGGGCACAGGGACTCAAGGCGCAACTCTTCGTGTTTATCTTGAGCAATATGAAGCCGATCCGACTAAACATCATCTCGATCCTCAACAGGCGTTAGCAGACTTGATTGCGATCGCAGACGAAGTGGCTCAAATTCGCACTCTCACCGGAATGGAAAAGCCGACGGTAATCACATAGATTCAACCGTTAATCCTTACAATGGATGGTATGAACGTTCTACTTTGCGTTTTTGCCATCCATTCTTTTTAAAATGCCGACTAAACTCTTCATCGTCGAAAGCCCTGGGAAAATTAAAAAACTCAGTCAGATTCTAGGATCGGATTGGATTGTCAAAGCCAGTATGGGACACGTTCGCGAGTTGGCGAGTGATGGCGTTGATTCCCTGGGCTTTGACTTGATGGGCGATCAAGTGCAGTGTCGATTTGTGGCGCGGGGTGAGCGGGGCAAAGACACGATTCAGCAGTTGCGATCGGCGGTGAAGCAGGTTCAAACCGTGGTGCTGGCGACGGATGACGATCGCGAAGGAGAAACGATCGCGTGGCACATTCAGCAAGTGTTGAATCTCAAACAGCCGCAGCGAGTGGTTTACTCTGAGATTACGCCAACTGCGGTGAAACGTGCCATTTCGCAACCGAGACAGATTAACCAAAATCTTGTCCACGCCGGACTTTGCCGCACCGTGTTGGATAAATTGGTGGGCTTTAAAGGATCGCCCTTACTCTGGCAGTTGCAAATCGGCGCGAAATCGATGGGGCGTGTGCAGAGTGCAGCCCTGCATATTCTCTGCGATCGCGAACGCCAAATCGCAGCCTTCGTGCCGCAAACCTACTGGAATGTGTGGGTTGATTACGCCGAAGGATTTCGAGCATTTTATCGCGGCAATGAGACGACGACTGAAGATGAGTCACCCGCTGACGATGCGACCAATCCGACTGAGCGCCCGACTCAAGAATCTCATCGCGTGTTGAGTCAGGCAGATGCCGATCGCTTAGTGCAGCAAGCGCGGGCATTTCCGCATCGGGTGCGATCCATCGACGGCAAAGTCATTAGCCGCACGCCGCCGCCGCCTTTTGTGACTTCGACCTTGCAGCAAGCCGCTGGATCTCGCCTCAAATTCAGTCCTGAGAAAACGATGCAGGTGGCACAGTCGCTCTATGAAGCGGGACTGATCACCTACATGCGAACCGATAGCATCGAACTGAGCCAGGAATTCACCGACCAGGCGCGGCAATGGCTGATTGGACACGATGCTGAAAATGTGCCTAAAAAAGTCACCCATCACCGCAAAGTTAAAGGCTCTCAAGAGGCACACGAAGCGATTCGTCCGACGGATGTGAATCGCGCCTCAGCCCAACTCAGATTAGAGTTATCGAGCGACGCGTTTGCGCTGTATGTGTTGATTTGGAAGCGATCGATGGCGACGCAGTGCCAACCCGCGCGAGTTCGGCAAACCTGCATTGCGACCCAATCGGGCACGATTTTCTGGCAGGCAAAAGGGCAGGTGATCGAGTTTCAGGGCTATAGCAAATATTGGAATAATCTGAGTGCAGATGTCGAATTGCCCGTTCTTAAAGCGGCTCAGGCGTTGACATTGAAGCAATCTGCCCACGAACAAAAACAAACTCAACCGCCGCCCCGCTACAGCGAACCCAAATTAGTTCAAGTCATGGAGCGGCAGGGAATTGGTCGCCCCAGCACTTATGCGCCGACGATTCTGACATTAAAAGAGCGTCTTTATGTAGAGGTGATCAAAGGGACATTACAGCCAACGGCATTGGGTCTGGATGTCGATCGCTTCTTAGCTGACGCATTGCCTGACCTCCTGCAATCTGAATTCACCGCGCAAATGGAGCGATCGCTCGATGACATTGCCGAGGGCAAACAAGACTGGCAGCGCTATCTCACTCATTGGAACGAAACCTATTTTGAACCTGCGCTGCTTCAGGCTCAGAGAGTCATTCCTCAACATCTAACCACTAATCCTGCCCCGCGACCTCAAACGCACCTTCAGACCTCGCGCACCCGCTGCCCCCAGTGCGAAAAACCGCTGGCTAAAATTCCTAGCCCCAAGGTTAAGAAGAAATATTTTCTCAAATGTGTCGAGGGCTGCGAGAACGTGGTGCTGTTTTGGTCAGACCGATCGAAGCGATGGGAAGCGCCTCAGCCCAAGTCCTCGGCTCCAGCTACTAAGCCTCAGACGACTGATTACCCGTGTCCAATTTGCCAACAGCGTTTAGAGCAATATGCCTATCAAAAAGAGGGGCAAGACAAAGTTTTACTGCGCTGCTCAAATCCTAAAGCGCGGGACGATCGTCAGCATCAAGATGTCGTTTATTTTCAAACTGCAAAAGGTTGGTGGAGTCCAAAACGGGGAGATTTGGCAGTTCCGACCTCTCAGAAATGAGTTGAGAGCCAATGAGCGATAGAACGAACATCAGTGCTATCAAGAACGAGATTGTTGAGGTTAATGATCAAAATACGCGCTGTTTAATCATGACGGAATGAAGGTTAGACACTAGAATGAGATTGTGATATCACAGTGGACACTAAAAAATGACAGTCGCAAAAACTAAAAAATCGATTGCCGCAAACAAAGTTGAGGCAACTGCAATTGATCAGATCGAATCATTGTTTGCAGATCTACCCGAAAAACCTCAAGAGAATGTGTCGTTGCGGGAAGCGATCGCCGAGCTTCGAGAGCCGTTAAAAGCTTCTCTCGCTAAGGGATATAGCTACGATGAGTTGACAAAGATTCTAAATGACAACGGCATTGAGATTCGGGCTTCGACGCTAAAGCACTACTTAGCAACGGCTCAAAAGCTATCGTCTTCTCGCACTCGCAAAACGAGTTCTAGACGTGTTCAAAAATCTGCTTAGACGGCTGCCTTGCCTATCCAGATCCCCGGTTTTCTCAAAAACTAGGGATCTTTAGTTTTGTCAGGACGTGTTTTAAGCCTTAATAGACATAATCACGACGCATTAAATTCTCAAAACCAGGTCAGTCATTTAAGCCTTTAAGGGCGTTAGTGAGAATTAGAGTGTCGTGATCAAATCTGGTCACACTTGGGTTGAAAGTAGGTTGCCCATCTTCGTCTGCAATTAGGATATCGTTCTCGATCGAAGCCATCGATTCCTGACGTTGGTTAGCGTCAGCACGACGCTGATTGCTCAACGAGAAAGCAGCATTTAACGTGTCTAGTGCCGCACTTTGCCGCGCTGCATCCGCAATATCAAACTCCTCTGCCCAGCTGAACCCAAACTGGTTAAGATGATTCCGACTTTGCCACACAATTGAACGGGCATTTTCAGTGATAAATCTCTTATATTTTGGATTAGGAGACGCTTTGTGCAGATACGCTAAGTTCTTCATAAAGATGCCCTTAAACTGTGGGGCATCATCACCACACTTGGCGGGGTCACATGGCTCCTTTAAAACTCCATTGGGGGCGAGATGCGCGATCGCAGCATGAGCGATCGCGTGTGCCTGAGTTATCAACTCTTTATCCTTTGTGCTTTTATAAAGATCGACTAATCCCCCTAAAATAACCCCTTGATTGTAAGTCCAAGTTGTTTGCCCGTTGTTTTTACAATCATCATTCAGTCCGTCGTTCACGAGATTTCTTTGGTTAATCATTTTAGTTTTCTTAAACCATTTCCATTCTCGTTGTGCCCAGTCTAAATAACTTCCTGCTCCTTTATCTCCGGGTGTTCTTAAGTGCAATCGCGCTGCAATCGTCAAAAATAACTCATTGGTAATCGCATTCTTATACTGCCGTCTTTTGTGCCACCAAACGCCACCCCCGCAAGTCGAGTCCCAGCCGCCCTTCATGTCATCAAAAATCGTCTTCGCCATGTCTAGATAGCGAACTTCACCTGTCAAATCATAGGCTTTGATCCAGGTGAGTGCCCACCATCCCTGATCGTCATAAAACCAGTCGTTTAGAAATCGGCTGCTTTTGTGTTTTTCAAACGTGTTGAAAATGTTGCCTCGATAGGTTCTTGCATCGGTGAGAGCAGAGTAGTCGATCGTGGTTTCTAGTGCGTTTGCTGAATTCCACCAGTTTGTCGAGTTCCACAATCCGGTTGAGAGGTTATAGAAGACTTGCAGAGCAGCCATTCCTGCGGTCAAGCTAGCGTGATAACTTCCGGGTAAAACCATGCCTGTTTCCTTATCCAACGTTGCGATCAGCCCGATCGTTCTCATCGCTCAAATCAAAGTTTGAGACGGCAATTTACCGACTCAAATCGATCAGTTTTTTAGTGGACGATCGTGCCCTTGAATAGGGTATATCCTGGTTATTCTCTTTTGATGAATCCTAACAAGTTCATGAAATCAGGGCACTACGCACACCACCGTGCCAAGACTGACTTCTTGAAAGAGCGCTTGAATATCGCGGTCATACATCCGAACGTAACCGTGTGAGGCTGCTTGACCAACAGAGCTAGCGTGTGGCGTGCCGTGGAAGCCAATCCATCTGTTGCCATCTGTCCAAAATCCGATCCAATAAGAACCCAAGGGATTTTTCGGAGCACCACTCACGATCGCTTTACCCGTCAAGGAATTAATCCGGGTAGGATTTTGCTGCATATCCATCACTTTAAACCCGCCTGTTGGCGTTTCCCAGCCCTCACGACCCACTGCGATCGACTAGCTCTTAATTAAGAAGGGATTGTGAAGGAATATCTGGATAAAAAAAAGACCTAATCCTCCTGCAAAGGGGCTTAGGTCAACAGTTAGCGATTAGAAGTGACCTGATCGAGAAACCTTTCCTTCAAACCCTTGTTAGTCTAGGAAAATTCATTCTGCTCCCGGTTTACAGCACATCGAAGTCATAGGTATTTATTGTTTATGACTATGCTCGATATTCAGTAGTTACCTCAGTTCTACTCGATTATCAGCGTCGATCGCAAGGTTGAGGCAGTAAATTCACAGATAATTCACGTAGCTCTCATCACAGTAGATTTTGCTTTCGCCGAGGATTTCTTGATAACCGAGCAGCGAACCTATCAGTAGCTTGATGGTCAAGTGCCATACAACCTCTGTTAAAAGTGAGTAAAGCTAGTCGCTATTTTTACCTAATAAAGTTAAAGATTGAATGAAATACTACAGGCATCGGCTTGTTTCTCGTCACAAGCTACTAATAATGAACACCGAGAGCCTAGTAAATTTTACTGAGCTTTTGATGTTCTATTCGGATTAACCAACCCTCAGTAGCTCGCAGCAGCTATTTTCCGTCTTAAGAATATCGCTGATAAAAAAGGCACTCTCAACGCTTAATACCAGCCTTTAAATCTCAAATCAGCAAGAGTCTAGGTGCTATCCCTATACTGTTTACCCGGAGTTGCTAATGTCATCATCTATGAGAGCTAGTCAAAAAGGTTTATCCAATCCATCAGCCGATTTGACTCATGAATCGGTGACTTACCCAACGATTAGAAGACAACCCATTGAAAGCCCACAGGTTGAGCACGTTGCTCATGCATCAGGGGAGAAAGTCGAAGAAACTTATCCCTTGTCTCCGATGCAGCAGGGGATGCTGTTTCACAGTTTATATCAGCCTCGATCGGGCATCGACATTGAGCAGATGGTGTGCCGCTTGCCTGAGGCGATCGAAGCGCAAATCTTTCTCAAAGCCTGGAATTGCGTCATCCAACGCCATCCCATCCTCAGAACTAGCTTCTTATGGGACAGCACCAACGATCCGGCTCAGATCGTGCACGAGTGGGTTAGACTCCCGTTAGAGCAGCAAGACTGGCGGAGTGACTCTCCACAAGAACAAGCAGATCGTCTGACTGCCTACTTGCAGCACGATCGGCAAAGGGGGCTTGACCTCACTGAGTCACTCAGCCGTTAACCTCTGATGCGGTTTGCTCTATTTCGAGTGGGTGATGCTGACTATCAGTTTGTCTGGACGTTTCATCACATCCTGCTAGACGGGCGATCATTCCCGCTAGTGCTGCAAGAAGTGTTTGCGTTTTATGAAGCATTCTGCAAAGGAGATGAGTTATCGCTAGAGAGTCCGCGCCCTTATCGCGACTATATTGAGTGGGTTCAACAGCAAGATTTTTCAGCTTCTAAGAGCTTTTGGCAACACTTGCTCAAAGGCTTTACCACCCCGACTCCTCTGCTCTCTGCCCAAGCGTCTAGCCAAGTGCAAACCGAAGCCGGACACAACGAAGCCGCGATTCGGTTATCCGACGAGTTGACGACAGCGCTAAAGTCCTTTGCCCAACAGTCTGACGTGACGCTGAATACGATCGTGCAGGGTGCTTGGGGGTTGCTGTTGAGTCGCTATAGTGGCGAAACCGATGTGGTGTTCGGCGCAACGAGAGCGTGCCGAAAATCTACCGTTGCGGGTGCAGAGTCGATGATTGGGCTGTTGATCAATTCATTGCCGATTCGAGTTCAGACCGACCCAGATACTTCTCTGGTGCCGTGGCTGAAAGAGTTGCGATCGCAGCACATCGCCGTTCGCCCTCATGAGCATACTCCTCTGGTGCAAGTGCAAGCCTGGAGCGACATTCCGCGAGGGGTGTCACTGTTTGAAAGTATTGTGATGTTTGAAGCTTATGACCTGAACGATCGGCTTCAACAACAGGGCGGCAACTGGCAAAATCGAGAGATTCGGCTTGTAGAGCAGCCGTCGTTTCCGCTGGTGCTGATCGCGTGTTTAGGGTCAGAATTATCGCTCAAGATTTCCTACGATCGGACTCGATTTGATCAAGCCGCTATCACCCGAATGCTCGGTCATCTTCAGACGATGCTAGAAGGTATGGTTGCCAATCCATCTCAACGGCTGGCTGCGTTGCCACTACTGACCGTTGTCGAACGCCATCAGCTTTTATCAGACTGGAACGACACCGCCGCCGACTATGCTCAAGACACTTGTTTGCATGAACTGTTTGAAGTCAATGCCAAAAAGAACCCTGACGCGATCGCGATTGTTTACGGAACGCAGTCTCTCACTTATGGAGAACTGAATCAGCAAGCAAATCAACTCGCCCACCATCTCAAGCGGCTGGGAGTTGGGGCAGGCACATTTGTCGGTGTGTATATGAATCGCGGTTTAGAGATGATTCCTGCCCTGTTGGGAATTCTCAAAGCGGGTGGAGCATATATTCCTTTAGAGCCGACGTTTCCCAATGCGAGAGTGCAGTGGATTTTAGAGTCGCTGTCGGTTCGCTGTGTGATTTCGCAACCGATTCACCGATCAACCTTTGAGGAACTTCAGCCACAGCTTCCTAACTTGGAGCATCTGATCTGTTTAGATGTGAGGGCGATCGTGGAGCCGATCAAATCCGCTGCACCGTCCACTCCTTTACACGTTTGGCAGCCGTCTGATCTCTGTCAATTGCCTACTGATAATCTGTCTAGACAGAACAACCCAGACGATACGGCTTATATTATTTTCACCTCTGGCTCAACTGGAACGCCGAAAGGAGTCATCGTTCGACACAAGCCCGTGATTAACTTGATTGAGTGGGTAAATCGCACCTTTCAAGTGAACGCCTGCGATCGAGTTCTCTTCATCACGTCTCTCTGCTTTGACCTGTCGGTTTATGACGTGTTTGGTCTGCTGGCAGCAGGGGGTTCGATTCGAGTCGTCTCTAGTGAAGATGTGCGAGATCCGCAAGCGATGCTTACCATCTTGCAGACAGAACCCATTACATTTTGGGATTCTGCCCCACCCGCGTTGCAGCAATTAGCCCCACTCTTCTCCCCGATCAACGCGCAGAAAAGCGCTCTCCGACTGGTCTTTATGAGCGGAGATTGGGTTCCGGTGACGTTGCCTGATGCGCTCAAACAGACTTTTCCAGGAGTTGAAGTCGTCTCTCTGGGAGGCGCAACCGAGGCGACCGTTTGGTCAAATTTCTACCGCATTGGTGACGTTGCTTCTCATTGGGCAAGCATTCCCTACGGCAAACCGATTCAGAACGCTCAATATTACGTGTTGGATGCGGAGTTTAACCCCTGCCCGATCGGAGTTACCGGAGAGCTTTATATTGGCGGCGACTGTCTGGCATCGGGCTACACTGACCCGGTTAAAACCGCAGAGCGATTCATTGCAAATCCTCTAAATTCATCGTCTCGGCTTTATCGGACTGGAGATCTGGCGCGGTTCTTCCCCGACGGCAATATTGAGTTTCTCGGTCGCATTGACCATCAGGTGAAGATTCGGGGTTTCCGCATTGAGTTGGGTGAAATTGAAGTTGTGCTGTCTCAACACCCGGCGATCGCAGATTCGGTCGTGATGGCACGCGAAGATCAGCCTGGAGACAAACGGTTAGTGGCTTATGTTGTCGCCGATTCAGCCGAACCTCTGACCTCGCACGACCTTCGCAACTTCCTGCGAGGAATGTTGCCTGACTATATGGTGCCCTCTGCGATCGTGTTTCTCGATTTGATTCCGTTGACTCAAAACGGTAAGGTCGATCGACGTGCCCTTCCCGCTCCAGAAGCCACTCGAACTGATGCAACCAGCACCTTCGTAGCGCCCCAAAATTCAGTTCAACATCAGCTTGCCGAGATCTGGCAACAGATCTTAGGAGTCCCTGAGATCGGCATCACCGACAACTTTTTTGAATTGGGTGGACATTCGATTCTTGCGGTGAATTTGGTGACTCAAATTGAGAAGACTTTGGGACAACGGCTGGCGATCGCGGCGATCTTTCAAGCTCCTACGATTCAGCAGCAGGCGACGTTGCTTCAGCAGCCAGAAAAGGTGATATCGGGTTCAGCGATCGCTCCGATTCAACCTAATGGCTCTAAACGTCCTTTATGTGCAATTCACGTTTTAGGAAGAGGGCTAGATTTCGATCGTCCTCTGTCAAGGCATTTGGGGTCAGACCAGCCCCTTTATGGATTGGCTATCTTGAGTGACCAACCCGATGCTCCACCCAATGAAGTCAAAGCTCTTGCAACCCACTACATTCAACAGATGCAAATGGTGCAGCCCCAAGGTCCTTATCATCTAACGGGCGTATCGTTTGGCGGCACAATCGCGTTTGAGATGGCTCAACAGCTTCAGGCTCAAGGGCAAGAGGTTGCCTTGCTGTCAATGTTAGATACGTTTTCCCCTTCAGCCATCGTTAAAAAGCTGTCCTCGCGATCGCGCCTCATTGCTTATTCTCAGCAGCTTTTGCAGATGACTCCAACCCAATTTTTAGAGAAGGTCAAAGAGCAATGGTTAGAGCAGACTCTTAAATACTCGGTGATAAAAGGGGTCTATCAGTGGGTTTATCGCACCCTCGATCGTCCATTTCCAGAGCCTTTAGAAGACATTCTTTATGCTCAAAAAAACCTGAATGCGAGTAGTGTCTATACTCCTCAAGTTTATTCAGGTCGAGTAGTCTTCTTTCACGCGCAGGATCAAGACTTTGGCATTGGGCTTGACTGCGACCCGCGCTCAGGCTGGGGTGAAATTGTGACTGGAGGCGTAGAGGTTCACGAGATTCCAGGTGACCACATGGGGATGTTGCAGGAACCGAATGTCAGGCTGCTGGCTGAGAAACTCCAGTTACACCTCGATTAGTAACTCGGTAGTGGTCTCCACTTCGTCGCAGAAATTCGCTATAACTAGCGAAGAGCCTATCTTAAAAGTGTGGACTATCGGATGAACACTAACCTTTTAATGGGTATGGCATTGCTGATGATCGTGGGGTTAGCAACTCCCGCTACAGCAGAGCAAGCGCAACCCACGACTCGACAAATTATAGATGCCTGTGTGCAAAATCGGGCTGAGACGTTACCTAACCCATTTAGTGATGTTCCAGCTAATCATTGGGCGTTTAAAGCAGTGTTGACGATGCACTATTGCGGAGCTTATCGTCAAGCGACCCCCGCAGGGTTGATCGATCGGTTGGTTAATCAGCCAAATAGTGCTGCACCCGCTCCAGTAAGATCACAAGCCCCAGTGCAAGGCTGACTAAATACCACAAAAGTCGCTGCGTTTTCACCTGAGTTAGCTCTTTGATAACCCCCTTCATCGGTTGCCGGAGGTTTGCCTCAGCCTCTTTAGAGCGCTCTGCGGCTTCAATCTGATCGGCTTGACGATCGAGGTCTTGACTAGCGTTGAGAAACCGACGGTCTGACTCGTTGAGACGTTTGCCCTGTGACCAGACTAAGACATCCTGCAATGCTTAACCTTGGAGGAGCCAAGCCTTGATCTTAGGTATTAGAAACAACCCAGGCATCTAACGCCTGTGAATAGGGGCGAAGATCATCGATGCTTGTCTAAAACAACAAAAAATCCGCGAATCGAGAGCGATCGCGGATTCCAATCAATCATTAACCGTGACTAGCTGACTTTCAGCAGTTCCACATCAAACAGCAGCGTTGAGTTTGGAGGAATCGGACCAATGCCGCGTGCGCCATAGCCTAAGTCAGGAGGAATGGTGAGCTGACGACGACCACCGACCTTCATGGTGCCTACGCCTTCATCCCAGCCTTTAATCACCTGACCCACGCCAATTTTGAACTCGAAGGGTTGACCCCGATCTCGAGAGCTATCAAACTTTGTGCCATCGGTCAGTGTGCCTGTGTAATGCACCGTCACCGTTTGACCCTTTTTAGGAGAATCGCCTGTTCCCTCAACCTGATCCACATATTGCAGACCCGATTCGGTCACTCTGACACGTTCAGGTGTCGCCATATCATCTTTCTCCTCTGTCTTTGGGGTAATAGGTTTAGGCGCTTCAGCAACCAAAACTTGGGGGTTAACTTCGGTAATGGTAGCCGATTCTGTAGTTGGCATCTCGCTGGCGATCGCGCTACTGCGACTGGTGACTTGCGCCACAATCAACAGCACACAGCAAGCAACCATAACCCCGAAGCTGACTAAAATTTCTCTCAAAATCAGACCTCCTGACGTATATGTCTTTATCTTCTCACTCTCGGCTACTTCGTTCCATTCCAAAGCTTGTTTTCTAGGTCGCGCACTTGTCGCTCTAGTCGATCGAGCCGCCCACGCAGTTCGTCCATTTCAGATTGGCGGGGCACTCCCAAGTCTTGCATGACGTTACGAATCTGGCGCTGCATCTGAGCTTCAAAGTTGCCCTGCTTGAGTTGTGCCATCAGGTCATCGACAAACCCTTTTGCCTGATCGGGGTTGAGTTTGCCATCCTGGACGAGCTGGTCACTCATCTCTTTAAACTTTTCTGCCACAAGAGACGTTGTGCCAATGCCAACCATCAAAAGCTGTGTAATCCAATTATTGCTATCCATACTGGTTTCCTATGTCGGGTGCCGCAAAAGCCCATTGAACGATCGACAAAATGGAGGTCTAGTCACTAGACATTTTGTAGGGAATTCAAACTTCTTCGCTTCTTTTTATATTCTGTCAAATTGCAAGAGCATTCACAGTCGCGAAGTCCGTACCTCAAATCACTCTGGCTGCATTCTGTGACATACCCAACGCCGATGCTACGCATACAGCATGGGCTTCCTGTTTCGTCGGCAACTGCCTCTATCAAGTTGTCTTGACTTTGGTCTGACATTGACTCCAGAGGTTTTGAAATGCA